>JAYWGN010000013.1:0-123025 GCA_043778255.1 Chitinophagaceae bacterium
GCAGGCAGGTTGAATAAACAAACTTGCCTACCGGCAGGCAGGTAGTACAATAAGGCGAAGCCGCAATTGGACTATATTGTTTATCATTTCGGTATAACTTTATATAATATGCAATTAGCCTACCTCCACGACTTTTGCCTAACCCTACCCGGTGCTGAAGATACCTTACCCTTTGGCCCCGATACTTTGGTGTATAAAGTAATGAACAAAATGTTTTTGATAACAGGTGTTGATGATACTGTGGTAAGCATAAATGTAAAATGCGACCCAACCAAAGCCATTGAATTAAGGGAGCAATACAGCTATGTACAACCTGGCTACCACATGAACAAAAAACACTGGAACACCGTACTAATGGACGGTACAGTAAATGTAACACTACTAAAACAATGGATAACCGATAGCTATAACTTAGTAGTAACAAGCCTTACCAAAAGCCAACAAAGTGAATTAGCAAAACTTTACAAACAATAAATACAACACACTACTTCATAATAGTTATTTTTGTGTAACTACAAATACAAATTGCATTGATTCCAAAGCTCGATAAGTTAATATTAAAGTCCTTTATTGGACCATTTATTGCTACATTTTTTATAGCAGTATTTGCAATAGTAATGCAACACTTTTGGAAATATATTGACGAAATGGTAGGCAAAGGCATCGACTTTTTTACTTTACTCAAAATGATTGGTATAGTAAGTATATCCATAGGTGTATTATTTGCATTACCCATATCGGTGCTATTAGCCTCACTTATGACCTTTGGCAACCTCAGCGAAAGTATGGAGTTAGTAGCCATCAAATCGTCTGGTATAAGCCTGCTAAGGTTTATGAGGCCGTTACTTATATTAGTACTTTTTATATGTGGCTTAGCATTTTTATTTAATAACTATATAATACCTAAGGCCAATTTAAAATTTTATACCATGCTAAGCGATGTTAGGGTAAGCAAACCAGCATTTGACTTAAAAGAGGGCGAATTTTATACAGGTATTGGTAACTATGCCATACAAGTACAGCAAAAAGATGACAAAACAAATTTGCTTAAAAAAATAGTAATTTACGAAAACTCTAATAACAGTTATCAAGATAATTTTATAATAGCCGATAGCGGCCGTATGGAAATTAGTAAAGATAAACGTACCCTCGACTTTACACTATACAACGGCGAAAGAGTACAGGAACGAGGCAAAACAATGGATCAACATACTGAGTTTATTAGACTACAATTTAAAACCTATAAAAAAACATTTGACATAAGCGACTTGCAAATGAAAAATACAAATGACACTTTAAACAAAGATTTTTATAAAGCCCTTAACCTTACACAACTTAATACCAACATTGATTCACTACAAAAAGTACGGAGTAACTTTGTAACTAAAGTAAAACCAAATTTAAAACAAAGCTTATTGTTTTTAACTTATTTAAAAGATACTACTTGGGAGGATACACCACATGAAAAATTTGGAAAAAATGTACAATCCATCAACGATATATTGCCTGATAGTGCCAAACAAAATATTGCCAGTTCAATAGCCGAAAAGTGTAATGCAGTAAAAAACCAAATAGATATTGATTTATTTGAGTATAACTCCAAAGGCGATTCGTTAAAGTATCACAATATGGAGTGGCATCGAAAGTTCACATTTTCTGTTATATGTTTAGTCATGTTTTTAATTGGTGCACCAATGGGTGCTATAGTACGTAAGGGAGGTTTGGGTACACCTTTACTTATTGCTATTATATTTTTTGTAGTGTATTTTATATTTCAAAGTATTGGCGAAAAAAGTGCCAGTTCAGCAAGGTTTACACCCTTACTAGGGCTTTGGTTACCCATATTTATATTAGCACCAATTGGCTTATTCCTAGTATATTTGGCACGTAAGGACTCACAATTATTCTCTATAGATTACTACTTTAAAGCAGCCAATAAAGTGTTGGGATTGATAAAGCGAAAAGATAGAAATATGCTAAAGGATAATTAATTTGATAACACCGCATAAGGGGGTACATGTTATGCTAATTAGAGAATTGATAATTGAATTTTGAAGTATAAAAATATTTACAATTCCACTTCGCCAACCAAAAATATGCTACCACATACTATTATAATATCGTTGGTATTTGCACTTTGCTTTGCTGCTGCTAATGCTACATTAACAGTGGTATAAGTATGGCCTATTAAGTGGTAAGTTGTTGCTTGCTGTTGCAATAATATGCCATGTAATGCCCTTGGTATACTGGCTTGTGTAAAGTAGTATGTAGCTGTAGTTGGTAGTAGCATTAGTACATTAGCAATATCCTTATCTTTAACCATACCCAATATTATATGTAAGTTATTGTATAATTTTTTTTGGCAAAATGCATTTAATTGCAATAGCAATTGTTGTATGCCATCAACATTATGGGCCACATCTAACACCACCAAAGGCTGCTGTTGTATTACTTGCCATCTACCATATAGTCCATTTATTTTTTTTACATTAGCTAAGGCATACTGAGTAAAAGTATTGTTACTTAAAAAAGATTACGTACAGTAACGTTAAGAATACTACTACTAAAGCTGTTTTTAATAAATTTTCAATAAGTTCATGTTTAAATTTTAGTTTTTTGTTCATTATCATATTCATAAGGTTTAACTGTTAAGTTTTGCTAAAAAATCCTCTTTTTTTCTAATAGAAACATCTAAATTAGTGCCATCTTTAAGTGTAACGTAACCTCCTCTACCTTTTACATATTTATCCAAATAGTTAAGGCTTATAATATGTGATTGATGTATTCTGCAAAATATTTTTTTGTCAAGCTCATCTTCAAAATGTTTTAAAGTTTTACTAACAATAATTTTGTTTTTTATTCCTTCTATATAAAAATGTGTATAATTATCATTAGCCTCTAGTCTAATTATTTTTTCTATTGCTACAAATTGTAAACTTTCTGCGGTAGATAATGCTATAACTTTAGCACTAACTTGGGTTGATTTTAAGAGCCAGTATTCTTCAACTTGCTTTACTGCAAATTGAAGTTCATCTATATCAATTGGTTTAAGCAAATAATCTTCTGCATGTAATTTGAGGGCTCTTATTGCATATTCGCTACTAGCAGTGGTAAATACTACCTTAAAAGTTCTTTCTTTAAATGCTTCTAATAAATCAAATCCATTACCGCCAGGCATATCAATGTCCAAAAATACAAGGTCAGGTTCAATGTCATTAATAAGTGATGCACCTTTAATAGCATTATTTGCTGTACCTACAATTGTAACTGAGGTGCAATAGGTTTGCAACAACAAGCTTAGGGTTTCAATAGCTAGCAGCTCATCGTCTACAATAATAGCTTTAATCATAGTATTTATATTTTGTGATTGGGGTTAACTTTATGAGGTAGGTAAAATGAAACAGTTGTACCTCCATTATTCGGTTTGTCAGTAATATGAAAATAAAATGCTCTTTTACTTTCATAGCATAATATTTTTATTCTACTTATGGTAATATCTACACCAGCACTCAAATGATTTTTTGTTAACTCACTTACTTTATTTTTTGCCATTGCCCTACCTATGCCATTATCATCAATTTCTATTAACACATTTTTTTGAGGTAATAGTAATGTAACATTTACAATTATAAGCCCTTTTTTGTTAACTAAATTATTAACACCATGCTTTATTGCATTTTCTATAAATGGCTGGGCTAACATTGGAGCTATTAAAAATTTATGGGAGTTTAATACTGGGTCTATATTTATTTCATAATCAAATTTGTCGCCAAAACGTAACTTTTCTAATTCTAAGTATACTTTTATTAAATCCAGTTCGTCATTTGGTATTACCCATTTTGCTCTACTGTTATCGAGGCTAAGGCGCATTAATCGGCTAAATTTTGTTAAGTATTTTAAAGTTTGCCTTTCATCTTTTTTTAGTATAAAACTTTGTATGCTATTAATGCTATTAAATATAAAATGGGGGTTTATTTGTGCTGCTAAAGCTTGCTGTTCGTATTTTAACAACTGTTCCTGTAAGGTATTTCTTTTTTCTACTCGTTTTAATCGTAATTGATTTAATAAAAACATGAGTGCCACCAATAGTAGTACTAAGCCAACTATAAACCAATTTTTCTTATAAAAAGGAGCTTTCACCTCAAAACTTAGTTTTTTAACTATTGCAGAAGGAAAGTTATTTTCATTAATGGCTCTTACTTCTAAAGTGTACATACCTGGTTTGAGGCTAAAGTACTCTAGCTCTTTATTTTGAGTAATTTGCCACGTAGTATCAAAATCAGTTTTGGTATTACTCAATCGGTATTGATAATATATTTGGTCACCACTTTTAAAGCTTATTGAACCAAAGCTTATCTTTAGTCTATCTTTTTCTGCACCAAGTATTATATTAGTAAAGTTGGTATAACTACTATCGTTAATGAATATGTTTTTAATAAATACATCAACATCTCTTATCTCTTTATTGAGTTCATCAAAATTTATAGCTATTATTTTATTTTGATTTAGTACGTACAAATGATTATTGTTGAACGTTATGCTCTTTATATCATTAAGCATTAAGCCTGTTTTACTACTTATATAATGTAGTTCTGGCACGGGTTGCATTACACTAAACCATACTACACCATTTTGGGTTGCTGCAAACAATGTATCGTTATTGAGTTCTATATCGTTTATCATATTATAACCCTTATGGTTAGTAAGTGTTAGTGGATTTAGATTTATAAATTTACTTGTAATACCATCTGTTATAAATATGCCATCGCCTAATGTACTACAAATCATAATTTCCTTATCATAAACTTCTAAATCAGTTATTCTTGTATTTTTATTAAATACATTAGTTCGGCTTAAGCCATTTATATTTGAATTTTGGTCATTGTTTACAGTGTATAATCCCGTTTCGCCACCTACCCATATTTTATTTTTAAATTGGATACTTGTATAGGTACGTTCGTCACTTTCAATGCTATAATACTTACTACTATCCACACTACTATTTACCTTTATGCCATTTTGAGAACTTGTAACTAGGGTACTTGAGTTTATTTTTCTAATATCATACCCAATGCCATAGCTATTGTTTTCTTGTTGGTTAGTTGTTAAATTTATACTTCCTGTATGTGGTAGGGCAAAATATATTTTATTAGCTTTATCATCATAATATAATGAGTTGCAGTTAGTAACCGTTTCAAATTGTGACAAATATTTTCTTAAATCTTTTGCATATTGTTTTATGTTTATAGTAGTCCAATTTTTATTATGTAAGTAATAAATTTTGGCTTTGTTGGTACCAGCAAATAATATTCCCTTTTCACTACTTTCTATTTTGTTTATAATTTCTTTTTCAGCTTCAATTATAGGTACATTTATTTGTTTTATACTTACATTAGGGATAAAATAAATACCATCATCGTGTGTACACATCCAAAAGTTTTTTTCAGCATCTTGTAATACACAACTTACCAAAACGTTAGGAAACAAAATTTCATAATTAGTATTACTTGGAAAAGCATTGGGCGGATACCTAAACACACCATTAGCAGTATTACAACTTATCCATAAGTGATTGGTTAGGTCTTCGTATATAGAAAGTACAGGCTTTGCAAGTTTGATTTTTTGTAGTAGTGTACCATTTTTTATTTCAAATATCCACTCATTTATTACTACTATCAGTTGTCCATTTTTTCTTTTTATAAATAATACTCTACGATCAAAAGTATTAATTATTTTACCCAATTTTATTTTTACTCCATCATAATATAACGAATTACTATCATAATTATTATAATATACACTTGGTGCATTGGTTATACTATCAATACATAAATGGTTTTGATAGTAATTTTTTTGTTCAATTTTTGTTAAGGTATTATTTTGTACTTGTAGTACTCCGTTACGTTTGGTATATATTTTTTGTACTTCATTATTTTTAAATGTAACATTTTGCAAATCGTCTCCGTTAATCTTGAGTATTGCCTGTAAAGCAGAGTTGTGAGTATATGGTTTAAATTGTTCGTTTTCTAAATAATACAACTTTTTATCAAGGCACCTTGCCCATAATTGTTGGTTATTGGGGTTTATAAAAAGTTTATCAACAAAATTGGTTCCAAGTCCGTTGGCAGTTGTATATATTTCAAAAGTTTTACCATCAAATTTATTGAGTCCTCTATCAGTTCCTATCCACAAATACCCAAAGGCATCTAATTGTAAACAATAAGTTTCGCTACTCGCTAACCCATCATTCGGTGTAAAGTGTTTGCTAAGTATGTTACTTTGCCCAATACATAATTGGGTATTAATAGTAATTAGTATGTGTAAAATTTTTTTCAATAGGTAAAATTACAAACAATTATAATACGTATTTTTTCAAATACTCATTTTTACAACTCGTTTACTCATATTTTTTACAACTGCTATCAATTATTAGGTTTAGCCTACTTTGTTTTTGTAACAATTTATTGTTACAAAAAAAACATCTCATCTTCTTATAATTACAAACCATACAAAAAATTATTTTATAAAATGTTATATAACAACACTATTATTTTAATTAATGTGTAGGGTAAATGGCATAAAAAATTAATAATTAAACATATTTAATATTTATTGCACGTTTACTCAATTAGTAAGCACATATACTCATTTACAGTTATTGTTATATGTATCAAAATCTATTTTTGAATTCTAAAACAATAAAAATGAAACAAAATTTAAACGTATTAAGGCTAATTTTCTGCTGCTTTACTATTATTGGTAAGCCTGCTTATAGCAAAGCTTATACTATTGCAAATGGTGATTGGCGAACCCTATCAACAGCAGTAAACCCCAGTATGTTAACCACCACAGCATGGGAACGTTATAACGGCACGGCGTGGATTACACAAACTACCTCTCCCAATGCTTATGTAGGTGCTATTGGTCAGGTTATTTTTACAGTAAGTGGTACTATTGGTATTACTACTAAGGTATTTGCTAGCAATATAATTATTACTAGTGGTACTACAGTAACTGGCGGTTACACTACTACCGCTACTACACTTTTTGATAATATACACAACCTAGAAATTGAAAGCGGTGGTACCTTTGGTACTACCAACAACTTTAGTATGCCTAGCGGCGGTACTACTGCTAACTTAATAGTAAGGAGTGGCGGTACTTTAAATATTAATACAAGTGGTGCACCAAAAATTTCTAGCAATTGCACTATGTGGAATGGTATCGAAAATTTTGAAACGGGAAGTACCTTATATGTGCAAGACTATATGGAGAGCGGCATACTTTGCAACCCAGCAATTATGAGTGTAAATGCCGATGGGTTTATATTTGGCAATATTGATTATAACATTTCGCCATCTTACTATAACAATGCACACTATTTAGTATTAGCTACACCAGCTAGCAGTACTATTAACCTTTGTCAAAATATAAATTGTTTTGTTTCAATAGGCAGTACAGTATTATACAAAGATATAACCCCAGCAGGTATTAATAACAATTATAAAATTGTAATAAACGGTACCGCTGCATTTAGCTATATTGGTTATGTAGCCGAAAGTAAATCTGGTACTTATGACCTAGAGGTAAAAGGAAACATAACGTTATCTAACCTAAGTTCTTATACTGGTTCAGGTAATGGCAAACTAATATGCTCTGGTAGTAACGACCAAACTATAACCGATAGTTATGCCAGTAGTACTATTGTAAATGATATGGAGTTAGTAAAAACAGGTACTGCTAAAGTAAATGCTATGAACAATTTAAGGTTTACCAATTTAACCCTTACAAGTGGCATACTCAATGCTAATGGTTTTTTAATAGATTTAAACACTGAGTACGGCCTTAGTTATACTGCTGGTGTAATATGGGGCAAATTTAGAAAGCTATTTAATAGTACCCCCAACGTCATTACATCTAGTAAGGCATTATACCCAATGGGCAAAACAGGCGACAACACAGCCCTAAGAACCTTAAAAATTGCAATAACTGCAGCACCAGTTGGTGGCGATGGTTACTTACAAGTAGAGTATATAAGTGGCAACAGTAGTATAAATGGTTTGCCTTTAAGTGTTGCAAACTCTGGTGGATTTGGTAAAATAATAAATACTCAAAATAGCGATGGTTATTGGGATATTACTTTGTTTAACTCAATTGGGAATAATAAAACATTAACAGTGGAGTTAAGCACTAATGAAACTACACCAGCAAGTACCAATGTAATGGCTAATTTAACCCAAATAGATAGAGTAGTACCCGCCGATAGTTGGAAAGCCAATGGTACCCATGTAGCTACTACAAATACTGCTGGTATAATTACAACAAGCCGTACTGGGCTTACATTTAATAGTGGTAAAGCACAATATGCAATAGCCGCTAACCAATTGATAGTGCCTCTTAAAGTAGTTTCTTTTTTGGGGAGCTGCTATACTAATTACAATACTATAAAATATGAAGTAGTTAATGTAATAAATATTGAAAAACTTGTACTACAAAAAAGTAATAGCGTAATTACTAATTTTGAAAATATAAAAGATTTAGACTACACTAACGGTGAAAAAAGTGTAAATGATTATACCAACACAGATGTAGCTTACTACAGGTTAGCCATATACAACCAAGATGGTTCAATTGATTATAGCAATATATTAATGCTCAGACGAAGTACGAAAAAAAATAATGTAATTACATATTTTGGTAACCATATACAACTTGAAATACCAAGCCAAGTACATATTTATAATTTTAATGGACAATTGTTAATTATGAGAAATAATGCACTTGCCATAGATTGCAACAGTTTGCCAAATGGCATATATATAGCTAAAACAGCCCAGGGCGATGTGTTACAGTTTGTAAAGTAGTAGCATCACTAATCAAAAACCAATAAAAAAGTCAATGTTGAGTTGGCTTTTTTTTATAATTATACACCAATACTAACACTTACTCAATACTCATACACTTCATGAAAAAAAATGTATAGTGGAGGCTTTTATAAATTTTAGGTAAGGTATAATAAAATAAAGTTAGTTCTCTTTAAAAGTAAATTTTTTAATTTAGTTAAGAAACAAATATAAAATACAGATAAAAAAAATTGTTGCAAAAAATAAATTAATTTAAATTAACAAAATGCTAATAATATTTTTGGTAATTTACAATTCCACTTCGCCTACCAAAAATATGCTACCACATACTATTATAATATCGTTGGTATTTGCACTTTGCTTTGCTGCTGCTAATGCTACATTAACAGTGGCATAAGTATGGCCTACTAACTGGTAAGTTGTTGCTTGCTGTTGCAACAATTCACCTTGTAATGCCCTTGGTATACTGGCTTGTGTAAAGTAATATGTAGCTGTAGTTGGTAGTAGCATTAGTACAGTAGCAATATCCTTATCTTTAACCATACCCAATATTATATGTAAGTTATTATACAATTTTTTTTGGTTAAATGCATTTAATTGCAATAGCAATTGTTGTATGCCATCAACATTATGTGCCACATCTAACACCACCAAAGGTTGTTGTTGTATTACTTGCCATCTACCATATAGTCCATTTATTTTTTTTACATTAGCTAAGGCATACTGAGTATTTTCGAGTGTAATGTTGTATCCATTTTTTGTTAAATAATCAATGGCTAACAAAACTGCTTTTATATTTTTGGTTTGGTATATACCATTCAAATCTAAAGTGTAAGTTGTACTTACATTAGTTAGCGTATTAGTTACATTTATAATACTATTTTCTATTTGTAAGTTTTCACTATTTATTTTTATGTCATCTTCTGCAAATTGTATAGGAGCATTTTCTAGTATGGCTTTGGCTACAAATATGGGTTTAGTTTCCGGTATGGTTTCGCCAATTATAATTGGGGTATTTTTTTTAATAATACCAGCTTTTTCAGTAGCAATTGCTGCTAAGGTATTGCCCAATATATTTTGATGGTCGTAGCCAATATTAGTAATAATACAAAGCATTGGTTGTATTATGTTGGTACTATCTAATCGGCCGCCAAGTCCTGTTTCTATAATAGCAATATCTACTTTTTGCGAAGCAAAATAATCAAAAGCCATAGCTACCGTAATTTCAAAAAAAGAGGGTTCAAATTTTTCAATTTCTGGCAATATTTTATTTATAAAATCTACTACAAATTGTTTTTCAATTTCAATACCATTTAGTTTTATACGTTCTCTAAAGTCTTTAAGGTGAGGCGATGTGTACAAGCCAGTACGGTACCCTGCTTGTTGCAATACTGCAGCTAACATGTGGCTAGTACTGCCTTTGCCATTAGTACCTGCTATATGTATAGTTTTTATTTGGTGCTGTGGGTTACCAATTGCATTGCATAAGGCTATTGTATTGGTCAAATCGGTTTTGTATGCCGCTGCACCAATCCTACTGTACATGGGTAGTTTTTCTAGTATAAATTCTAGTATTTGTTGGTAGGTTGTCAACTCATTTTTTTTATATAAAAAAAATACTAATTTGCATTAAGCATATATGGCAACTTTGTTAATGCCACTATTATTTTTTTCACCTCGGTACATTCCAGCACTGTTAAATATCATAGCGGTATTTGCTAGGGCATCTACACCAATCATTCCACCTTCACCATCAAGTACTAACAATCTTTCCATTACTACAGTGTTCATTGCATCATGTAAGCTTAACCCTTTGTACTCCATAAGGCAGCTTACATCGTAAGCAGCTACACCACGTATAAATGGCTCGCCGTGGCCTGTACAACTTATAGCACAGGTTAGGTTATTGGCGTAAGTACCAGCACCTATTACAGGGCTATCGCCTATACGTCCATACTTTTTATTAGTCATACCACCTGTACTTGTTGCAGCTGCTATATTGCCCTGTACGTCACAAGCTACTGCACCTACTGTACCAAATTTTTTATCTTTCATTAGTTCATCTACCTGTTGGTTGGTATGGTCAAGTGAGTAGTTATCGGAGTCCCGCATTGCTTTCCATTGGTCGTATCTAAATTGTGAAAAAAAGTATTCGTCGGGTTCTAATTTTAAGCCTTGCTTAATAGCAAAATCAACAGCACCTTTACCACTTAAAAAAACATGGTTACTATGTTCCATTACTTCCGCTGCAAGTTCTATGGGGTTTCTTATACTTCTAATACCCGCTACTGAGCCAGCACTACGGTCGGCACCATTCATTATAGCAGCATCCATTTCTTGCACACCTTTTTTGGTAAATACTGAGCCACGGCCCGCATTAAACAATACATTATCCTCCATAGTTACAATGGCTGCTTTTACAGCATTAACGGCACTGCCACCTTGTTCTAATACTCCATAGCCTGCATCAAGTGCATTGTGCAAAGCCGTTTCATAAGCTGCTTCTAGCTGTGGTGTCATATCGGTTTTAAGTATAGTGCCAGCCCCGCCATGTATAGCAATTGTAAATGGTTTGCTCATATTGTGTATGTTAGTGTGGCAACAAATTTACAAGTATTTTAGGTAAGTATATTTTTTTACATTAAAAATAAAACTACTTTGCATTGTAAGGAAATAATAGCTTATACGTACTTAGGTTAAATGCTTTGTCAATATTAGTTTGTAATTAAATATGCTTAAAAAGTATTTGCTTATTGCACCAACAAAAAGTACTATTAAAATGTTAAAGTGTTTATTACTAAAACTAACTTAAATAGTAAAACGTTTATTAAATTAATAAAAAAAAATATAAAAATGAAAATTAAATATCTGTACTTAACGAGCTTTTTATTGTTGTTTATTGTGGTGGGTTGTGCACAATCAAAAAAAAGGAATACTGCCGTAGCAAAAACCGAAACTGTGGCATTGCCAACTAATGTAGAGGCTAACTGGACTACCAAGGTTAGCTTTACTAATGCCGAATGGAAACAAAAACTTACCGACAACCAATACAAAGTATTACGTGAAGCTGCCACTGAAGCTCCATTTTCGCACCCCTATAATGAAATAAAAGATCAGGGCATATTTTACTGTGCAGCCTGTAACAATCCTTTGTTTGGTACCGATACTAAGTTTAATTCCGGTACAGGATGGCCAAGCTTTTACCAACCCTTTGGTGCCAAAAGTGTAGCAGTAAGTACCGATAATACATTGGGAATGAGCCGAGATGAGGTAAGCTGTGCTAGATGCGATGGGCATTTGGGTCATGTATTTAACGATGGACCCAAACCTACCGGACAACGCTATTGTATTAATGGAACCTCATTACTATTTAAAAAAAATGAACCTACAGCAGCTGTTGAAAAAGCAGTATTTGCTCAAGGATGTTTTTGGTGTGTTGAAGAAATATTTGAATCAATAAAAGGAGTAAGTACCGTAGTATCGGGCTATGCTGGTGGTACCGAAAAAAACCCTACTTACTACCAAGTAGGTAGTGGTAGTACAGGGCATGCTGAGGCTATTGAAGTTACTTATAACCCCAATGTAATTAGCTATAATGATTTGTTGAAGGTATATTTTAACTCGGGTAATATAACTCAAGTAAATGGCCAAGGACCAGATAATGGAACACAATACCGCTCAATAATATTTTACAATAATGATACCCAAAAAAATGCAATAGAGCAATATATAAAAACCTTAACTGAAAGTGGCAAATATACAAGCCCAATATCGGTTGATGTTACTCCAACTTCAACATTTTACCCTGCCGAAGAGGAGCATCAAGATTATGTAAAACTACACCAAGGAGTAGGTGGGTATGTAGGTAATGTATCGGTACCAAGGTACCAAAAAGCTATTAAAAATTTCCCTGAACTGTTGAAGAAATAGAAGTAGCTTAAAATATTTTAGTTATAGTTAGGTGACTATTAATGCCATTAAGGGTGAAAGTAGGAGTTAGTTACATTTGTGCTATTAACGAGGTATTTTATTAATTAAAGTTTAACTTAAGTTTTAAATATTTAATACTGTTATTTTAAAAAGCTTACAAAATAAAACAAGGCATTATGGAGAAGTATACAATTATTAACTATTAATTATTAATTGTTAACTGCTCATTATAATTCCATCTTTCAGCCTTATAATTCTGTTGGTTTGGTTGGCTATTGCCTCTTCGTGGGTTACTAATATAATGGTGTTGCCTAGTTGGTGTAGGGTAGCAAATAGTGCCATTATTTCCTCACTAGTTTTGGTATCTAGGTTACCTGTTGGCTCATCGGCAAGTATTATACTTGGCGTATTTACCAATGCCCTAGCTATGGCAACACGTTGGCATTGTCCGCCACTAAGTTCGTTGGGTTTGTGGTGTGTTCTATCCTGTAAGCCCACCTGTGTAAGCATTTCCAAGGCTTTTTGGTTACGTAATTTTTTTGGTATTCCAGCATATACAAGTGGTAATGCCACGTTTTCTAAGGCTGTAAGCCTTGGTAGCAAATTAAATTGTTGAAACACAAAGCCAATATTTTTACTACGAATTGTTGCTAAAGCATCGTCTTTAAGTGTGCTTATATCTTGTTGGTTAAGTAGGTAAGTGCCACTAGTTGGTGTATCCAGGCAGCCTAGTATATTCATTAATGTACTTTTGCCCGAGCCTGATGGTCCCATTAAGGCAACATACTCGTTGTTATTAATTGTTAGGTTAATGCCTTGTAGTACTTGCAATTGTTGTGTGCCTAATACATAATGTTTGTTAATATGTTGTAGTTGTAGTACGGGTTGCATTAGTTAGTATTATCAATTACTTTGGGTACTAATATATAATTGTTTTTACTTGCAGGTGCATTAAGCAATACTTCGGCAGTTGTGTTGCCATTATTGGCAATATCGGCTCGAGGTTGTTGTATAGCACTTGTAATATGTACTAATGGTGCAACGTTAGTAGTGTCAATTTCATTTAATTTTTCTACAAACTGTATCATCTTTTGCATATCTAACCTTATGGCATCTTTTTCATTATCGGCAAATTGCAACCTTGCCAAGTGTGCCAACTCATCAAACAATTGTGGGGTTATTTCCATTAGTCAAAGTTATATTAATTATGGTGAAATGTAGTGACGTAAATTTAGGGTTTTATTAGCAGTTAATTTATACTAAGCAAACCTTAATTGTAATTTTTATCGTACTTTTATATTAATAATAAAAATGAAATTTAGTTTAATTATTTGGATAATACTACTACTGTTATGTAGCACAAACTCTGCTACTGCACAGCTTTTTGCAAAAGCAAGTGCTACTCAATATTATGGTAAAATGCGTTTGCAATACAAACCAGAACAACCTAAACAATACTTCTATTCAATGGCAGTAAAGCCACAGTTACTACCAAGCATTTATATGGCTGTACCAAGTACTACAATTGCAGCTAATACTTACTATACACAATGCTTTGGCTATATTTGCAAACGAGAATTGCAATTTGAAAAACGTACAAAAATACCCCTCAAAATTAGATTAGGCACTTTGGATTATGTAAATAAATTAGAAGGGAAATAGCTTAGTTTTTTATAGTTAGCATATTAATATTATAGTAAGCTATGGAAATTGTAGTAGTATACTAAGCTAACTTTTTGTGTAAATAAAAAACTCCTACTGCTACTTATATTAGTTATGGCGTACTTATTGGGTTAGCAATTGGTACTTTACTAACCATATATATTTTTTACATGTTACTAACTATGTTGTAGCGTTATTTATATTAAATACTGTAGTTCAACTTGAATAGTTGAAAAATGTACTATTGCTCAATGGCACAGGGATTGCAGCGAATACCCTCCGCCAACGGCGGAGGTAGTAGCGTAAAGCCCGTTACTGAACTCAACTGTAGTTAATTAGTTGACTGCCCCAAAAAATTAAAAAAATTGGCTTAAAATATGGTGTAATTATTTGGTGTAATATTTGTAATAATAGTGCAAATGTGAAAGTGAGTAAAAAAATAAATTAAAGGAGTAATCCAAAAATTTACTAATCTTGCAACGGAAACATAAATAATACAATCCACTAATTAAGTAAGGAATAACAATTATGGCAAAAAATTTATTGATAGTAGAGTCACCAGCAAAAGCAAAAACAATTGAAAAAATATTGGGAGCTGACTTTGAAGTAAAAAGCAGTTTTGGGCATATACGTGATTTGGAAAAAGATGAAATGGGTATTGATATTGCCAACAACTTTATGCCTCGGTATAAGGTGCAAGATGATAAAATAAAGGTAGTAAACGAACTTAAAAGCTTAGCTAAAAAAAGCCAAGAAGTATGGTTAGCAACGGATGAGGATAGAGAAGGTGAGGCTATAAGTTGGCATTTGTGCGAAGTGCTAGGGCTTAACCCTGCTACCACCAAACGAATAGTGTTTCACGAAATTACAAAGCCTGCAATATTAAAAGCTGTGGCCAACCCAAGGTTGGTAAATATGAATTTGGTAAATGCACAACAAGCCCGTAGGGTGTTGGATAGGATAGTGGGTTTTGAACTTAGCCCTGTACTATGGCGTAAAATTAGTATGCGTAATAACCTTAGTGCTGGTCGTGTACAAAGTGTAAGTGTAAGGCTAATTGCCGAAAGGGAAAGGGAAATTAACCAATTTAATGCAACCAGTAGTTTTAAATTAGATGCTGCATTTAGTGCCATTGATATTAATAATAAACCTGTAACATTTAAGGCAGAAGGTGCAAAACAAAACACGGAGGCCGATGCCGAAAAGTTTTTGGAGAGTTGTAAAAATGCAAATTATACAGTAAGCGATATACAAGTAAAACCTGGCAAACGTACACCAGCAGCACCTTTTACTACAAGTACACTACAGCAAGAAGCTAGTAGAAAATTGGGCTATGGTGTAAGCCGTACCATGCAAATAGCACAAAAGTTATACGAGGCAGGTAAAATAAGTTATATGCGAACCGATAGTGTAAGCCTTAGTGATACTGCAATTGCTGATATTAGCAATGCAATTACTAATAGCTTTGGTACTAAATATTTGCAAAACAGAAAGTATAAAAATAAAAACGAAAGTGCACAAGAAGCCCATGAAGCTATACGACCTACTTATATGGAAAATAGCACCATTGACGACCTTGATGGTAAGCGATTATATGAGCTAATATGGAAACGAACTATAGCCAGCCAAATGAGTGATGCTGAGTTAGAAAAAACAATTGCAAGAATTGATATAAGCACCAATAAAGAACAATTAAAAGCTGAGGGTGAGGTTATAAAATTTGATGGTTTTCTTAAAGTATACATGGAAGATAAAGATGAGGAAGAAGACGATGCCGATGCCGAAGGTATGCTACCCTTACTTAAAGTTGGGCAAAGCCTTACTATAAGGGAACTACGTGCCACAGAACGTTTTAGCCGTGCTAACCCTCGATATACCGAAGCTAGCTTGGTAAAAAAATTAGAAGAATTGGGTATAGGCCGACCGAGTACTTATGCACCAACTATAAGCACCGTACAAAAACGTGGCTATGTAGAAAAGAAAGATAAAGATGGTGTAAAACGAAATTTTAGATTATTAAAATTGGTTGATAATACAATAACTAAAATTACAGAAAGTGAAAATACAGGTGCCGAAAAATCAAAATTATTTCCTACCGATTTGGGGTTGGTAGTTACCGATTTTTTAATGCAGCATTTTAAGGATATTATGGATTATGGCTTTACAGCCAAAATAGAAGGTGAGTTTGATGAAGTGGCTAATGGCAATACCGTATGGCATAAAATGTTGCAAAACTTTTACCATCCCTTCCATAAAGATATAGAAGATACTATAGAAAATGCCGAAAGGCAAAGTGGCGAAAGAGACCTTGGTATAGATGCCGTAACAGGTAAGAAAGTAATAGCCCGAATGGGACGATTTGGCCCAATGGTGCAAATAGGCGAAACAGGAAACGATGAAGATAAAGCTAAATTTGCTAAACTTAAAGCCACCCAAAGTATAGAAACTATTACATTTGATGAGGCTATGGATTTGTTCAAACTACCACTGACACTAGGTTTACATAATGAGTTAGAGGTAAGTGTAAATATTGGTAGGTTTGGCCCTTATGTAAAGTATGGCGAACAATTTGTAAGCCTACCCAAAGGCGAAGAACCACTTGATGTAACCCTTAGCCGTGCCATAGAAGTAATAGAAGCCAAACAAAAAGAAGATGCTGCAATAGCTCATTACAAAGACTTACCCGTTACAAAAGGCAAAGGACGGTTTGGACCATTTATAAAATGGAATGGCTTATTTATAAACATACCAAGGGCTTACAATTACGATACACTCACCCAAAAAGATTGTAATGAATTAATTGAGAAAAAAGAAGAAAAAGAAAGTAATAGATTTATACAAAATTGGGCTGCCGAAAAAATTGCCCTCGAAAATGGACGTTGGGGGCCATTTATACGATTTGGCAAAAAAATGCTTAAATTGGCCAATAAAGCTGATGGTACAAAATATACACCCGACGAGGCTGCTACTATAAGTTTGGATGAGGTAAAAAAAATGATAGTTGCCATAGAACCTAATGCATTTAAAACACCTGTAAAAAAAGCTGCTGTAAAAAAAACAGCTACAAAAACAGCTGCTAAAAAAGCACCCACTAAAAAAGCAGTGAAAAAATAATGGTAGCAAACCAATAACAATTTTTTATTACTGTAGAAATGCTTTTTATTTTGATATAATTATTTGTAATTAGATGCATTAAAAAAGTTAATTTTGAAATAACGATTGAGTTATTTGTTGCACAATAAAAATAAAATAAATATGCCCATAATAGATGTAGTAATGCCTAAGCTAGGCGAAAGTATAGTAGAAGCCACCATACTAAAATGGCACAAAAAAGTAGGCGACACCATAGCACAAGATGAAACTATACTTGATATAGCTACCGATAAAGTAGATAGCGAAGTACCAAGCACAACAGCTGGTATCATTACAGAAATATTGTATAATGTTAATGATATTGTGCCTGTTGGTAAAGTTATAGTGCGAATAAGTACTGAGGCAATGGTAACTAACCAAGTAGCTACAACACCTCCTGTTGTTGATCCAGTAACGGTTGTAGCCGAACAAGCACCCATACAACCTATAGCCAATATTGTAAGTACTACAGCGGGTAATAACAAATTTTACTCACCACTTGTACTTAATATAGCAGCTAGTGAGCAAGTAAGTATGGCAGAGTTAGAGCAAATTAATGGCACTGGCAACGAAGGGCGAGTAACCAAAAAAGATATATTGGATTATGTTGCCAATAAGCAATTAGGTAATACAATACCAACTACACCTACTCAACAAGCTGTTGTAATGCCTCAAGCAAACCCAATGGCAGTAGCCGTTGCAGATACTAAGCCTAATACTACCCCAAGTGGCAATGTAGAAATAATTGCGATGGATAGAATGCGAAAACTAATAGCCAAACACATGGTGGATAGTAAGCACACTAGCCCACATGTAACTAGCTTTACCGAAGCCGATGTTACTAACCTAGTGCAATGGAGAGATAGTGTAAAAAAAGATTTTGAAAAACGAGAAGGCGAAAAAATTACCTTTACACCTTTATTTGTAGAGGCCATTACCAAATGTATAAAAAAATATCCGTTAATTAATAGTAGCATTGATGGCGATAATATTGTAATAAAAAAAGACATAAACATAGGTATGGCAACAGCATTGCCAAGTGGCAACTTAATAGTACCTGTTATTAAAAATGCAGATCAACTTAACCTAGTAGGGCTTACTAAGCATGTAAACAACTTAGCTAATGCAGCCCGTAACAATAAATTAAAGCCCGATGATACTCAGGGAGGTACTTTCACATTTACCAATGTAGGTACATTTGGTAGCCTTATGGGTACACCCATTATTAACCAACCTCAAGTAGCCATACTAGCAGTAGGTGCTATTAAAAAACGACCTGTAGTTATAGAAACACCCCATGGCGATAGTATAGCAATAAGGCATGTGATGTACCTAAGTATGAGTTACGATCATCGTATTGTAGATGGTGCATTAGGTGCTACTTTCCTAACGGCAGTTGCTAATGAATTAGAAAATTTTGATTACAAACGAACCGTGTAATAATTGATAATTGATAATGTACAATTGATAATGGATAATTGATAATGGACAATTGATAATGGACAATTGATAATGGATAATGGATAATTGATAATTGATAATGGACAATTGATAATGGACAATGAACAATTGTCAATGAATAATAGAGTATTCATCAAACTAATTACATTTGAAATATAAATTATCAACTTCAGTTTTTAATTTGTTACTACTCAATAAGAATCACATTTTTAATTATTCCTTATTAATTATTAATTTTTCCTTTGGGGCTTCAATTATAATATCTTTTTTAAAATTAATCATTCTAATATAATTGATAGGGCTAACATTTGCTTTTACCCCCACTGTGTTTTTAGGTATTATGGGTACTTCGTAGTTAGTGGTATATAACCGTAATTGGTTGAACTGGGCTTCAGTAATGGGTTTGGTAAGTATAATTTTATCACTCCAACCTCGGTGTATGTATATAGGAGTATAGTTTGCCTCAGTTATATTTTGTAAAGTTAGGTGGTACAAAAAAGGGTTTCTTAATACATCTTGCCTTGTACTTTGTGCTCTTATTTTTATAGCTATTACCATTATTTTATCTTCAACTATTTCAAATACAGGTACTAGCCTAATTGGCTGAAAAGGCTCAATGCTATTTTTACTACTATACTTTTTTAGCTGTACGTAATTGGGTGCTACTTCTATATAATTATCGGTAGTATCTATATAGCTAGTTATATAATTATTTGGATATTCCTCTCCATAGCTGTCTATTTTTGTTTCAACTACTATTTTATTATTTGCTTGTATGCTATCAATTTCACTACTTAAATAATTATCGGCGTAATTATTACTACTATAATCATATACATTTATTCTAAGGTATATGCTATCAACGGTATGTTGCAAATCATTTAATACAGTAGTTTGTATTATAGAATCATTTAGTTTGCTATTTATAATAAGTAGTGGATTATAACTTTGCTGCACTTGGTAGTAAGCAGGTTTTTTATTGCCATAGTAATCTATTATACTCCAACTTGCAGTAGGGTAAGGTTCGTTAAGTTGCCATAGCATAGTGCCCATATTGTAGGGTTTACTTTTTCTATGGGCTTCTATAGCTATTTTGTAAGCTTCGGCTTGTAGTACTTGGGTCTTATAAATATAATGTTCAAATTGTTGTTTTTTTGTTAGTACAGCAGCTGCACTATCTATTATATGTTTGCTAAACAGCCTACCCATATAGGTTTGCAGGTTAGCGTAACCAGTTGGGTGCTTTTGGTGCAGCTTCATTACTGCCGATGCCGTATCCCAATCTTTGTGTGTACTATACCTATTTATAGTAGCAATTGTAGGCATACTTTGCATACCATACTCACTCATAAACCTTGGTATTTTTTGTTGGTAAGTTTCTATAGGTTCTAACCCCCACCATACACCCCAATAGTGTGCATCGCCTTGTGTAAGGCTCTCATGCCTACCCCAGCCTATACTTGGGCTACTTGGCCAATAGTTGGTATTGGGTGTAAGGCTATTTACAATCGTAGGCAGTATTTTATTAAATATGGTATCATAAGTTTTCCACAGTTTGGTGGAGTCTGTACGGTTAATAGTATACTGTTTTTGCCAACCCCAATTTTGCCAACCTTCATCTATTTCATTATTGCCACACCATATTGCTATACATGGGTGGTGCTGCAATCGTTCTATTTGGTAGGTAGCTTCTTGTTGTACATTCTGTAAAAAACTTGTATCGGTTGGTAGCATACTATTGGCAAACATAAAATCTTGCCATACCAATATACCAGCTGCATCACAAGCATTATAAAAATCTTCGTTTTCATATATGCCACCGCCCCATACCCTAAGCATATTCATATTTGCAGCTTTAGCTGCTGCTATTATATTAGTATATTGTTGCTTGGTTACTCTACTCGGAAACATATCCAGCGGTACTATATTTGCACCTTTTATATACAAAGGTTTATTATTTACATTAAAGTAAAAGCCTTTGCCAGTAAGTGTTTTAAGGCTATCAAAGTCGCTTATACTATCAGCCTTGGTTACTAATTCAATAGTTCGTAAACCAATATTTTTTGTAATTACTTTTTGGTCAGTATATAATTGTAAGCAATACATTGGTTGTTGTCCTATTCCATTAGCTTCCCAATATTTTGGTTTGGGTATTGTAAGCAATGTACCAATTTTGTTAATTCCCTTTTCTAATTTTAGCGTAATTGTAGTATAATTATTTTCCGTATTATTTTCTACATTTTTATAACTTTCGTTGTAATTTTTATAAAATAATGCTTTAGTTTTTATTTTCTTTTCTATCTCTTTTTTGGTTGTTATCAAATCTATTGCTAACCCCAATGGTATGGTCATTTCAATATTGGCATACATGTTTGCAGTTACTTGTATAGTAGCACTATCTTCATTATTTGCTATTAGTTGGTGGCTTAGGTTTTGTATTTTATAATTGTTCCAACCAATTAACTTCACCGTTTTCCATATACCACAAGTAGTTAATTTAGGGGCAAAATCCCACCCAAATTGATAAGCAGCTTTACGGGCATACAACCTATTATTGTCGGGTATTTGCAGTGGTAAGTTTTGCTTAGCAAGGCTATCAGTAACGGTTTGCGCTGCTTTAAACTGTATGGTAAGTGTATTATTTTTTTGCTTTGCAAAATGCTTAATTGGTATTATCCATTGCCTAAACATGTTGTTGGCTTCTAGTATCAAACTATCGTTCCAATATACTTTGGCATACGTATCTAAGCCATCAAATACCAATTCTATTTCTTGCTTCGCAAAAATAGTAGGGTTAATATTCACCGTTGTTTTGTAGGTAAAGTCTGTTGTGTTTATCCATTGTAACTTTGTTTCGTTAGTGCCATAGTATGGGTTGGGTATAAGTTTATTATTAAGCAAGTCAGTGTGTACACAGCCTGGCACTATGGCTTTGTAATACTTATTGGTAAATGCTTTTGCAAAAGTCCAGTTGGTAGTAAGTAGTTGTTGTTCAGTTTGGCTATAGCAAACTTGCACTACATTAAGTATCGTAATTATTATAAAAAATATAACTTTCATTTTTAATTTTCAATTATTAATAAAAACTCCCACTTTACCGCCACCTCCTGCCAAATATACCTTTTTTCCGTCCTTAGCTTTACGGCATACATGAAAACTTTCGGTACTTATATTTGTCCAATCTGTTCCATTATTGTTGGTTATATCTACTCCATTAAGCCCACAAGTTATTGCATTAGATTTGCCGTAATACTCCACACAGCTGCGGTAGCCATTTGGCGGAACGGCTGGCTTAGTAAAGGTTTTACACCCATTGGAGCTTAACACACAATTATTTGTAGTATCATTTTTGGCATTAAAATCGCCACCAACTATTATAATATTTCTTTTGTTTTTATTAATAGCAATGGAGTTGGCACCTGTACTTTCAGTACCTTGTATTATAGGTAATTTTATAATAGCATCTTTTATAAATATATGGCTTTGTAAGCCACCACTCACAAATATGGCTTGGTCTTTACCATAGCTTCTTATATTAGTACCACTACTTGCAAAGCAAGCTTCTCCCGTTGCTGCTATTGGCAAATTTTTTGAAGGCAAATTTTGCCAAGTATTACCCTCATCAAATGTACGGGCAAATACAAATTTGCCATCAATAGGGTCGCCAATTACAATACCACTTTGTGGGTTCCAAAATTCCATAGCATCTAAAAAAATACCTTTGCTTTTGTTTTCATAAACTATTTTCCAACTTTCGCCAGCATCTTTAGTTTTAAGTATATAAGCAGGTTCGCCTATACCCATTATAATAGCTTCGGTACTGCTAAATGCCTCAATATCTCTAAAGTCAGTACTATCAAAGCCTTTAACTGTAACCCATTTAAATGTATCACCTCCATTCAAACTTAGGCCTACTGTACCTTTGCTGCCACTAACCCATAGTACTTTGTCATTTACTACACTTAAGCCACGTAAACTTATTTTGTTGTGTGTAGTCAGTATTTTTATTTTTTGTGCTTCGCAAAAAATATTAAGTGTAATTAAAAAACTAGTAATGAGTACCTTTACCATATTAATATATTATTGCTAAAGTTAAATTTATAAACTCAAATAAGTACAAAATATAAAATGAATATTCCTTATTGGCTTAGTAGAACTCAATTATTGTTAGGCGATGAAGCAACCTACAATTTAATGCAAAAAAATGTACTTGTTGTAGGGCTTGGTGGAGTAGGTGGCATTGCTGCCGAAATGATAGTAAGGGCTGGTATAGGTAGCATTACTATAGCCGATGCTGATACTGTAGACCTTAGTAACTGTAACCGCCAAATACCTGCATTGCATAGTACCGTTGGCTTGGCTAAAACAACCGTAATGGCACAACGATTAAAAGATATAAACCCCGAACTGAAAGTAACTGTTATAAATGAATGGGTAAAAGATGAACTAACTTATACACTTATAAACGAAGGCAACTTTGATATAGCAGTTGATTGTATAGATACCTTAACACCTAAAGTTACATTTATAAAAGCTTGTGTTGATAAGGCTTTGCCCATAGTAAGTAGCCTAGGTGCAGGTGGCAAATTAGATGCTACACAAGTAACTATTACTGATATTAGCCATACACACCAATGTAATTTGGCTAGGTATGTTCGTAAAAAATTACATGCAATGGGAATATACAAAGGGGTAACTTGTGTATATAGCCCCGAGGCTGCCGACCAATCAAAAATAATAGTAAGTGAAAAAGCATTTCCCAAAAAATCACTAATAGGTACTATAAGTTATATGCCGGCAGTGTTTGGTTGCTTTGTAGCAAATGCTGCCTTAAACTTATTATTAAGTAACAATGAATAAGTAATAATTAATAAGTAATAATTAGTAGGGAATAATTATTTTTGTACTAATCTGATAATAAAGTTATAAATGACTTGTTTAAAAACATTATAAACTATTTGTAATTGTAAATTATCAATTATTACTTGTCAACTTAAAGAAATTATGATATTACCAATAGTAGCCTACGGAGCTGAAATACTTAGAAAAAAAGGTGAAGATATAACAACCGAATACCCCGAATTGGCAACGTTAATAACCAATATGTGGGAAACCATGTACAGCAGTAATGGTGTGGGTTTGGCAGCACCACAAATTAATAAAAATATTAGGCTATTTATGGTGGATAGTACCCTAATATTTAAAAACCTTGATGAAGAAGATGAGGGCAAATACCCCGATGCACCGGGTGTAAAGCAACTATTTATAAATGCACAAATTGTAAGCCTAACTGGCAACACTTGGGCTTACAACGAAGGTTGTTTAAGTATCCCTAAAATAAGGGAAGATGTAACCCGCCACGAAACAGTAACCCTTAGTTACTTAAACGAAAACTTTGAACCACAACAAACTACTTACAATGGTGTAACAGCCCGTATAATATTACACGAATACGACCATATAGAAGGTAAATTATTTATTGATTATTTATCGCCACTTAAGCGAAAACTTATACGAGGAAAACTAGATAATATAGCTAAAGGTAAAACCAAAACAGATTACAGAATGGT
This sequence comes from Chitinophagaceae bacterium, assembly GCA_043778255.1. Classification (GTDB taxonomy): domain Bacteria; phylum Bacteroidota; class Bacteroidia; order Chitinophagales; family Chitinophagaceae; genus JAYWGN01. The sequence continues at coordinate 24,620 of JAYWGN010000013.1, forward strand.
GTATCCCAAATAATAGGCAAGTTAACTGTTATGTAGGTAATAAGGCTAACAAAGCTGCTAACTCAGTGTCAGTAAGGTTATCTTTTTCCGATTTATCGTATATTGAAAGTAGGTAAACCGTATTATTATTAATTACAAAATTGGTTATTACCCTAGCACCACCACTTTTTCCTTTTCCTTTTGAGGCTATAGCTAATCGTATTTTATAACAATTTCCCCCAATTGATATACCTTGATTTGGTTGTACTTCAAGTTCCTCTACTAGTTGTATTAATTCATTTTTTAATGAAGGATATTTTTTCATTAATCTTTTGGTTTGCTTTTCAAATAGATTAATTGACTTTACATTATAATTCATTTAAAAATTCTTTAGCATTACGAGCCTTTTTTTTACCTTGTCGTATAAGTATAAGTTCCTGCACAGCTTCTGCTATTTCCTGCTTTAGCAATTCTTTTTCAGGGTTTACACTTTTAACTTTTACATATTTTAATCCACCAAGTACCTCCATAAGTGGTGCAGCTTTGCTATCTTTTATTTCTAATAATACTGTCATTGGTTATTTATTTTTATTGTAAATATTTATTAAAATTACAGCTTATTCATACACTGAACTATTATTTAAAAAAGAATTAAAAATAACCCCAGACCTCCCACTTTTAACCTCCCACCTCTAACTTCGTACCTCCCACCTCTAACTTCGTACCTCTAACTTCGTACCTCTAACTTAATTTCTTCCTTACTTAAATTCTTAATTTCCCCTAACTTTGCTTTTAAGTATTTTCCCTTATATTTGCACAATAAAAATTGAAAACATTGACAACAAAATTTTCAAAAGAAACCTATTTGTATTGGTACGAATTGATGTTATTACTTCGCCGATTTGAAGAAAAAACCGGGCAATTGTACGGTATGCAAAAAATTAGAGGTTTTTGCCACTTGTACATTGGGCAAGAGGCATTAGCAGCAGGTTGTATGACGGCTACCCAACCCGACGATATATTTATAACTGCCTACCGTGACCATGCCATGGCAATAGCCAAAGGCATTACTGCAAGGGCTTGTATGGCCGAGTTGTATGGTAAGTCAACAGGCTGTAGTAAGGGCAAAGGTGGTAGTATGCACTTTTTTGGGGTTAAAGAAAAATTTTTTGGTGGTCATGGCATTGTAGGTGCTCAAATAGGTACTGGTGCTGGTTTGGCCTTTGCCGAAAAATATAAAGGCACTCAAAATGTAGTCCTTTGCTTTTTTGGCGATGGTGCTGCAAGGCAAGGTATGCTCCACGAAACCTTTAATATGGCTATGCTTTGGAAACTACCTGTAATTTTTATTTGTGAAAACAATAATTATGCAATGGGTACATCCGTAGCCCGTACCTCTAATGTACTAGATATTTACAAATTTGGTGATGCTTACGATATGCCAAGTGATGCTATAGATGGTATGAGTATGGAGGCTGTACACGATGGTGTAGCAAGGGCAGTAAAAAGAGCAAGAGCTGGCGAAGGACCAACCCTTTTAGAAATGAAAACTTACCGTTACAAAGGGCATAGTATGAGCGACCCTCAAAAGTATAGAACCAAAGACGAAGTAGAAGCTTACAAAGAAAAAGACCCCGTTGAAGTAGCTATGCAAATGCTTAAAGATAATAATTGGGCAACCGAGGCTGAAATAGAAACTATACAACAAAGGGTAGAAACTGAAGTAGCCGATTGTGTGCAGTTTGCTGAAGATAGTCCGTGGCCCGATGATAGTGAAGTATATGAAGATGTATATGCACAAAAAGATTACCCTTACATTAAAGACTAAACTTACCAATAAATAAAATATAATATACAATGGCTGACGAAATAAAAAATGAAGAACAAGCACCAAAGAGTGCTATTAGCAAAGAGTTAGAATCAAACGAAACATTGCAAAGTGCCGTTGGTTTTTTTAAAAAGTACCAATTATACATAGGTATAGCCTTATGTGCAGTGTTAGCTTATGTATTGTATAGCCAATTTGCAGGTGGCAACGGCAATGCTGTAAAAGAATTAAAAGCCGAAAACGACGTAATGACTGGAGTGAGTATGAAAGAAACGGACTCATTTGATGTAGCTTTAAATGGTGGGGCTAATGGTATGGGATTGTTACAAGTAATTAATAAAAATAAAGGTACACAAGCTGCTAACATTGCCCGTATGGAAGCTGGAGTATGTTACTTAAAAATAGGCAAACCAGCCGAAGCATTTAAAATGTTTGACGATGCAGGAGGCTTTGGTACACAAATAAATGCAAAACGATTGAACTTAATGGGCGATGCAAAAAGCGAATTAGGCACACAAAATGGTAAGGTTGATAATAGTATTTGTAAAGATGCTATTGGCTATTACGAAAAAGCAGCAAATGCATTTACCGAAGATGAAAATAGTGCCATTTACTTACTAAAAGCTGCTCAACTTAGCGAAAAAATTGGTAACCTCGAAGATGCAAAAAAACATTACGCTACCATAAAAGATAAGTACCCAACATTTGCTCAAATACAAATAGTAGAAAAAAGCCTCGGACGATTAGGAGTAGAAAATTAACCTTATGCATAGTGCAACCAAAAATAATTTAGAACAATTAACAGGCATCCAACAATACAAGGATGCCTGTATTGTAATTGTAAAAACTGAATGGAACAGCCACATTACTAATGTGCTAGAAGCTAGTTGTATAGGCACTTTGCAGCAACACCAAGTTACCAATATATTGCAATATACGGTGCCAGGTGCAGTGGAATTACCTTTTGCTATACGTAGTATTGTACATACTGCTTCGCAAAAAATTGATGCTGTAATAGCCTTTGGCTGTGTTATAAAAGGCGGTACACCACACTTTGAGTATGTATGCCAATCTGTAACACAAGGCATAACTACACTCAACCTTACGTTGCAAATGCCTATAATATTTGGCATACTTACAGTTGATTACGAAGACCAAGCCTTGGCACGTATAAAGCCCAATAGCGGTAATAAAGGTAAAGAAGCAGCAATTACCGCATTAAAAATGTTAGCTTACAAATTATAGCAAACACATCCGCCTTGGCGGACTATAAATAAAAATATTTTTCTTATATGGATGTACAAATATTTATACCTTGTTTTATGGATCAGCTGTACCCCAATACGGCTTTTAATATGGTAAAAGTATTAGAACGGTTTGGCTGCAATGTAACCTACAATGCCAACCAAACTTGTTGTGGTCAGCCTGCATACAATGCGGGTTTCCGTAACGAAGCCAAGGAGGTATGCACTAAGTTTTTAAAAGATTTTGAAGGCGATAAAATAATAGTAACACCATCGGCATCATGTGCCGGCTTTATTCGCAATTATTATCCTACTATTTTCAACAATTCATCGGTACATAATGAGGTAAAAAACTTACAAGCAAGAGTAGTAGAGTTTAGCGATTTTTTGGTAAATCACCTTAAAGTTACCGATGTAGGCGCTACACTACACCAAACGGCAACCTACCACGATAGTTGTGCTAGCTTACGAGAATATGTATTACATAACGAACCCCGTATACTATTGAATAATGTAAAAGGATTACAACTTTTAGAAATGGCCGATAATGAAACCTGCTGTGGCTTTGGTGGTACATTTGCAGTAAAGTTTGCAGGTATAAGTACAGCAATGGCTGATCAAAAAATTGACAATGCAATAGCAGCAAATGCCAAACTCATCATATCAACCGATATAAGCTGCCTAATGCATATACAAGGCTATGCCGATAACCGAAAAGATGGAATTTCTACCATGCATTTAGCCGATGTATTGGCAAGTGGGTGGTAATATTTTTTTTGGTAAAATATTACAAATAATTATTTTCTCAAATAGTAATAAAACAGCAGCTACAAAATATTGTTTTTAATAAATTAGAGATAGTCCAATTCTTATTAAATTTAAATATGTATAGTTCAATTTACGTTGATAGCTTCGACTATCGCATCACTATCATATAAAATCGTATCGTATCATTTTGAAAAATATTACTATATTTGAAAAATGGAAAATGAAGTTTACAACCTTAAAATTGACCTAGAGTGGAAATTAATTTCAATAATTAGCCAAATTGATAGATTTGATGCTTCTTGGGCGACAATTGAAAAAAAAGAAGGGCAAAGTCTAAAACAATTAAAGTCAATTGCAACTTTTGGCTGCAATACGTTCAAAACTTTAAAACATAAATTATGAAAGGTTTAAATTTAATGATTGTAACAATAATATTTTTGGTTACAGTTTATTCTTGTAAAAAAGTAATTCCAGAGAATATAGTTACAACCGTAAAAGGCTTTGTAATTGACACTGTAAAAAATAAAAGACTTTCAAATGCTAAAGTGTCAATTTATGGATGCAGGCAAACTACATTCAGTATTTCTTGTGCCAGTTTAATTACATCGACAAGAACAAATTCGAATGGCGATTTTAATATAACTTTTAACGGCGACGGCAAGAGCTTAAGCTTTCAAGCAGAAGTAGATTATGATGAGAACTTCGATTTTAGTTCGACAGTTAAACTACTCGAGGGAAATACAAATAATATTAAACTAACTGCCCGAGAATTCAACTATCTTAAAACTCGATTAATTATTTCAAATAATCCATTTGACACACTAGTAAATTTATCAAGAAATACAAGGCATATTTTTTATGGACAAACCTTAGACACAACAATTATGAATAGAATTTTGCCAAATAGTTTAAACTCTATAATTTATACAGCATGGGATAAAAATGTTGGAAAATATAGAAGACTAATTGATACTTTCACAGTTGGAATACAAGATACCATAAACTATACTCGAACTCTTCCAAATGTAAATACCTTCCCTACAAATTAGTACTGCAGCCAACATTGGGTTTTGCAATATTGGGGGTTGAAGTTGTTATTTTCGGCATTAGTCCAGTATGTACGGGATTTGGGCAGGATAAACACCTATGGGCTTTTAGTTGTTATCTTGTACATTTGCTTGCAGGTAAGCAGGTTTGTTTTCAATGATTAACGGTTACAGACTTAACGATTTTCACATCCTCAAATTTCGCCAAACTCTATTCGTTGGCTGCAACCCAAAAGTAACACACCAAAAATCATCATTTAATAGAGCGAAAGATATTATTTGTACTTTTGAACAAAAAAATTTTAATTATTTGAATGCAACTAACAAACAAAAAACATTTTGAATTATTAAGCAATATTGCTACAACTTTGCAATATGCAAAAGAGAATGTTGTAAAAGCAATAAATATAGAATTAGTAAAAGCAAATTGGGAAATAGGTAGAATTATTGTGGAATTTGAGCAGTTTGGAAAGGAAAAAGCAGAATATGGTAGTTCTTTACTTCTTAATATAGCAAAAGACTTAAAATTTCAATTTGTTAAAGAACTTAGCAAAAGTAACATTTACTTATGTACACAATTTTATCTTAAATTCCCAATTTTCCAGACAGTGTCAGGAAAATTAAGTTGGGGTCATTATGCAGAACTGTTAACAATTACAGACGAACTTTCAAGTAAATAGCAAATAAAAATCTACTTTTGTTATTATTGAACAATAGTTGTGCAATTAAAGGAGAAAGTAGTACTAAATATACTTTGATTATTAAAAATAAAAAGATGCATTGATTGTGGGTAGAAATATTGCAAAAATAATAACAGGGCATTAGTTGTAAATGGTAATGGTGGTAAATAATAGGTATAGCTTAATAAGGTAAACTTAGTGTTCAATAACAAGTTTTTTTATAGCTTATTGAGCATTTTGATAATACAATCTCAATTACTAAATAATGAAAAAATATTTTAAAATAGGGGGCTACATTTTATTAGCAATATTGCTACTAATGCAATTTATACGACCCTCAAAAAATATACATACAGGTACACAACCCAATAATATTACCAAGTTAGTACCAATTAATGACAGCATGCAACGGCTGTTTAACGTAGCTTGTATGGATTGCCACAGCAACAATACCCGATACCCTTGGTATGCCAATGTAATGCCCTTAGGTTGGCTTATTAACAACCACGTCGTAGATGGCAAACGGCATTTTAACTTTGATGAATTTACTACTTACAAAGCAAAAAGAGCCATAAAAAAAATTGGTGAAATAGCAGAAAGCGTAGAAACAGATTATATGCCTATGGAAAATTATACTTACATACATAAAGATGCTAAATTAAATAATACTCAAAAAGCTGCTATTATTAATTGGGCAAAAAGTGCAGAAGCAACTTTAAAAGTATTGTATAAAGATAGTACGTTGTAATAGTGAAATTAAAAGTTAACATATTATCATCGTTACTATTAGTAGTTGTTATATTCCCTATGCTTATGAGTAGTTATTACTTTGCAAAAAAAATACACTACCAGTATAATTACAAAGAGAGAAATGAAAACAAAGCAATTAGTACCATAGTACTTGATAGTAGTACACTACAATGGGAAGATGTTGGTGAGGAGTTAATAGTTAATAATAATTTGTTTGATGTAGCTACAATTGCCTACCACAAAGGTATAGCTACTATTACAGGTTGGTATGATGAGGAAGAAACCAAACTAACAACAGCATTTAATTACCATAATAATAAAGAAAAGCACCTAACTATAACGCCATTATTTTGCCATTATTTTTTTGGAAAAAATGTAACCTTTAGTTATCAAATTATATTACAATATACCGAAGTTATATTTGAACAACTTACTTGCAAAGTAACAAATGCAGTATACCCAATACTTCCTCCTCCTCCACGTATTTAGGTTAATAATATAGGAATCGAAATTTATTAATGCTAAATTTTTTTTTACAAAAAATGAAAACAGAACTGAACTTAGCAGCCTTGGTTGCTATGCTACTATGCAATACTATAATTGCACAGGATAGCACAAAAATAAATATGGAGGCAGTAAGAGTAACGGCCTACCGATTTGCTGAACCAGCAAATAAAATACCATTTACCACAAAAAAAATTACCAATACCAATTGGAATATGTTGGCACCAACTACAGCCGAAGTATTAAGTAATAGCGGTGCAGTAATAGTGCAAAAAAGCCAAAGTGGTGGTGGAAGCCCCGTTATAAGAGGGTTTGAAGCTAGTAGAATATTACTAATGATAGACGGTGTACGTATGAACAATGCTATATACCGTGCTGGTCATTTGCAAAATATTATAACTATTGACCCTAATGCACTTGCTGCTATTGATATACTATATGGCCCTGCAAGTACCCAATTTGGTAGCGATGCTTTGGGCGGTGTTATAAGTATGTACACACAAAAACCTGTGTTAAATACTGAGGCCAAAACCAAAGTAAGTGGCGCTATAGCTAGCAATTATGCTAGTGCTAACAGCCAATTGCAAACACATGCACAAGTTAATATTGGGGGTAATAAATGGGCAAGTTTTACTTCTTTAACTTATAGCGATTTTGGTGATGTAAAGCAAGGCGATAAAAGAGACGATAGGTATCCAAACTTTGGCAAAAAGCCCTACTATATAAGCTCAATTAATGGTAACGATTATGTATTGCCCAATGGAAATTATAATAAACAAAAAAATAGTGCATACACACAAGTTGATTTATTACAAAAGTTTTTATTTGCCCCCAAAAAGGGGCAGGAACATATAATAAACTTGCAATACACTAACAGTAGTAATATACCAAGGTACGATAGGTTAACTGAACTAGCAGGAGTACAGCCAAGGTTTGCAGAGTGGTATTATGGGCCTCAAAAAAGAGCCTTAGCCAGCTATCAAGCCAATATAGATATTAGCAATAACTATTTACAAAAAATACAAAGCATACTTGCATACCAAGCAGTAGAAGAAAGTAGATACGATAGGCGATTGAACAATAAAAATAGAAATAGCCGTATAGAAAATGTACAATTAATAACTTACACCTTAGATGGTTTGCATAAGCAAGGCAAAGAGGAAAGCCATATTGGTATTGACTTACAGCTTAACGATGTACAATCGGTTGCTTTCAGCAAAAATGTGGTAACCAATGTAACGCAAAAAAATATAAACACCCGATACCCCGATGGTAAAAATAAAATGAGTACTGTAGCAGCTTATTTTCAAGAAATATATAGCCTAACTAAAAAGATAAATATTAGTGGTGGTGTAAGGGTATCACAAGTAAATTTGACCTCAAACTTTGTAGATAAAACGGTTAGCCAATTTCCGTTTAGTAATGTAGCACAAAGTAATACTGCACTAAGTGGCAATGCAGGTATTACCTATAATAGTACTACCAATTGGAAATTGGCCGCTATAATAAGTACAGGATTTAGAGCAGCTAATATTGATGATATGGGCAAAGTATTTGATAGCCGAGCAGGCAGTTTGGTAGTGCCTAATGCCAACCTAAAGCCCGAATATACCTATAATGCTGAAGTAAATACAAACAAATATGTTGGTACTATACAGGTTGGAACTTCAATATATTATACACAATTTAAAAATGCAATATTGGTTGATAATTTTACCTTTAATGGGCAAAGCTCCATTGTATATCAAGGTGTAAATAGTGCCGTATTGGCAAGCCAAAATAAAGCCAAAGCTTTTTTGTACGGAGCCTCAATATTTGCAAAAGCATTTATACAAAATAATACGGTAATAGAGGCTACTTGCAACTATATTAAAGGTAGAGTAAAAGGTACAAATGGTAGTAGCGAAAGTGCTTTGGATCATATACCACCAGTATATGGCAAGGTAGGCATTACCCATAACCAAAAGCTATGGAATGTAGAACTGTACAGCCTTTACAACGGTTGGAAAAGATTGAAAGATTACAGCACAAGTGGTGAAGATAATTTGCAATATGCAACTGAGGATGGTATGCCAAGTTGGGTTACTATAAACCTGCATACTACCCTTGCACTTAATAAGCAAATAAAGGCTATGGTTGGTGTTGAAAATATATTGGATAAAAACTATCGAGTATTTGCCTCTGGCTTGTCGGCACCTGGGCGTAACTTTATAGTAAGTATAAGAGCCAACTTTTAAATACAATTTACCCAAAAAAAATACTAATATACCTTGTAGCTTTACTGCCTACACGGTTTATTATTACCATACCATTTATACATTATATTTTTTTTGGTTTGTATATACCCTTTACCTTTGCAACTTAAATAAAAAAAATTTTTTATGAAATTAATAACAATGCTCATGGTAGTATTTGCAATAGCAACTACTACAACGGCACAAATTAAAATGCCACAACCAAGTAGTACCCAAACTATAAAGCAAGACTTTGGCTTAGCAAGTATTGAACTTACTTACAGCCGACCTAACTTAAAAGGCCGTAAGGTAATAGGCAACCAAGATGCTTATGATGCTGTATGGCGTACTGGTGCTAATGCAGCCACAAAAATAAGATTTAACGAACCTGTAATAATTGGTGGTGTAACTATTGATACAGGTAATTATGTGCTGTATACAATACCTCGCAAAACTGGCGATTGGGATGTAATAATTAATAAAGGAGTAACCAATTGGGGTAGCGATGGCTATAAAGAAACTGAAGATGTAGTAAGGCTTAAAGCACCTTATACAACCAATAAAAAACAAATGGTAGAAACATTTACCATTAACTTTGCCAATGTAAAAAGTGAAAGTATTGACGTTGTAATAAGTTGGGATAATTGGAATGTTACCTTCCCGATAGCGGTGAATATTAAAAATAAATTAAAAGCCCAAATAGAAACAGCCTTACAAGGCGAGAAAAAACCTTACTGGCAAGCTGCCAATTTTTATTACGATTGGGAAAAAAATAATGACAAAACATTGGAGTACGTTAATAAAGCTATAGAAGGCAATGCCAAAGGCTTTTGGATGTATTTGTTAAAAGCTAAAGCATTAAAAAACTTAGGTAAAAACGATGAAGCTAAAGTGGCTGCAAACACATGTATTACCCTAGCTACCGAAGCAAAAAATGATGCTTATGTAAGCCAAGCCAACGACCTTATAAAAACAATGAAATAAAATTATTATTGATAATTAACAAGGAATAGAATAGGACTTTGTTAAATAGTAACTATTCTTATATTTACTAAAAAAGAGAGCATAAAAACCTCTCTTTTTTAGTATTAACAAAATTATTAAGCGTCAATTATTAAGTGTCAATTACAATATGCATTTACTCGATTGGATTATATTAACCATTACCTTACTAAGCATAGTTTGCTATGGCATATACCGAAGTAAAGCTACTAGCAATTTAGATGGGTATTTTAGAGGTAATAAGCAGCTACCTTGGTACCTAGTATTGCTAAGTATAATGGGTACACAAGCTAGTGCCATAACGTTTATAAGTGGGCCAGGCCAGGCATTTAACGATGGTATGCGGTTTATACAATACTACTTTGGTTTGCCATTAGCTATGGTGGTTATTTGTGTTACATTTGTACCCATATTTCACAAGTTAAACTTATACACTGCCTACGAATTTTTAGAAAAAAGATTTGACAAAAGAACCCGAACTTTTGCCTCTATTATTTTTTTGGTGAGCCGAGGTTTAAGTACTGGTATTAGTATTGTAGCACCTTCAATTATTCTCTCTAGTTTATTTGGTTGGGATATATATATTACTAACATAATAATGGGTGGCATACTTATAATATATACCGTAAAGGGTGGTGCTAAGGCTGTGGCTTACACCCAACAATTGCAGTTTGTAATTATAATAGCAGGTATGGTATTGGCAGGGTATTATGCAGTACACTTATTGCCCAAGGGTGTGGGCTTTGCTAATGCAATTGATATAGCCAACAATGTTGGCAAAATGAATGTAATAACCACTGGTATTACTGATAAGGGTAGTTTTAATTGGAACGATAAGTTTAATATATTTAGCGGAATAATTGGTGGTTTTTTTCTAGCACTTTCGTACTTTGGTACTGACCAAAGTCAGGTTGGCAGGTACATTACAGCCAAATCAGTAAAAGAAAGTAGAGTAGGGTTATTGCTTAATGGGTTATTAAAAATACCGATGCAATTTTTAATATTATTAGTAGGTATATTGGTTTTTAGTTTTTACCAATATCAAAAAGCACCTATAAATTTTAACCCAAAAGTAACCCAGCAATTACTGCAAAGCAATCAAAAAGATAGTGCTACTTATTACATTGAAAGCTATACTAACACCCAAACTATTTTGGGCGAAGCCCTACAAAATAAAAGCCCAAACACTACCATTGTTTACTTGCAACAACAACTACTGCAATACAAAAAAGGCTTTGCTACTATAGCAAAAAAAGCAAATATAACTACCGATGTTGACGATACTAATTATGTGTTCCTTAGCTTTGTAACCACTTACTTACCTATTGGGGTTGTGGGTTTATTAATTGCTATGATTTTTTTGGCGGCTTGGGGTAGTATTGCTGCTGCATTAAATGCTTTAGCTAGTAGCAGTGTTATTGATTTGCATAAGCAGTATAATAGCACCGTTTACACCGAAAAGCAAGAGTATATAATTTCAAAAAAATATACATTAGCTTGGGGTTTGTTCTGTATAGTAGCTGCCCAATTTGCTACTAGTATGGGTAGCCTTATAGTGGCTGTTAATGTGTTGGGGTCACTGTTTTACGGTGTTATGTTGGGGCTGTTTTTAGTTGCATTTTTTATACCTTTTATTAAATCAACAGCTGTATTTGTAAGTGCTATTATAAGCCAGTTAGCCATATTTTATATACATTTTATATTGCATTTTAAGGGCTTTTTGTGGCTCAATGTTATAGGTGTATTGTTGGTTATAGGTATTGCTTTTGTATTACAATTAGTACTACCCGTACCAAAAAATGTTGCCTCTAATACAACACCATAACTGTTCCTTTTTTTAGTACTTTTTTACCTTCAATATTAAGTGCAGTAAACTGAAATATGTATGCTCCAGTATTAACTATAGCATTTTTATATTGCCCATTCCAACTGTAATTATTAGCAGGTGTACCTGTAAATATTTTTTGTCCAAATCGGTTGTAAATATCAAAAGTTACGTTACGTAATAGGGTGCTAAATTTTGGCACTAACACATCATTTTTTGTATCATCATTTGGTGTAAATGCTGTGGGTATATAAATTTCTTTTTGCGGAATTACCGTAATTTTAATGGTATCAATACCAAAACAACCTGTAGCATTTTGGCTTTTTACAACATATACAATATCCTGTAATGGTGCTACAGTTGGCTGTAGTAGGGCAGTATCGTTAATGCTGCTATTCGGTGTCCAAGTATATTGTGTACCATTACTGGTGGTAAGTAGTGTTAGTGCAGCGCCTTCATTTATAGTAATATCGGGTAGTGTTGTTACCGTTATTTTTTCGTAAGTAATGGATATTGTTTTTGTTTTTGCAAAGCAACTATTATTGTTAGCATAACTTAATGTAACATTGTAAGTGCCTGTGGTACTGTATTTGTGTGTTGGGTTGGTGGCATTGCTAGTATTGGCATCACCAAAGTTCCAACTGTAATTTGTTTGTAGTGGTTCGTTATAACTTGTATTGGTAAAGGCTATTAGCCCCGAGTCGCATTGTAGGGTATAGGTAAAGTTAGGTACTAGCAGCACACCTTGCGGTACTACTATTTGCGACCTTATAATGGTAGCACAACTGTTAGTACTCGTTATAATTAATTGTACATTATACAATCTGTTAAGGTCCGTGTATTGGTGTATTGGGTTTATAGTGTTTGCGGTAGTACCATCGCCAAAGTTCCAGTTATAAGTAACAATATTTGGCAAATTGCTAAATGCATTAAACTGTAATTTACCTGTACAACTATCAATATAACTAAATGTAAAATCATTTTTATTATCAACAAATGCATTGTTAATTACATTAGGCAAATTTAACTGAGCTATTGCACCATTCAAATGAAATGCAGTGTCTTTAAAGGAGCAGCCCAACCCTTTAATATTGGGTTGTTGTATTACACCTAACTGATTACCTACCCTAGTAGTATATAGTTTTTTGTCGGGTGCCATTTGTATTCCAAATATACCAAAGCCACAAGGTACATATGTTACTGAACCTATTATAGCTGCTGCTGTAGGCAGTTTGGCATCTACTTGTAGTATGCTTTGGTGGTTTACATCGGTTAAGTAGAGTAGTTGCGAGTTAGGCGAAAACTCAGCGCTATACACATAATTGCCAGGAAATAAGAGTTGTTTTGCATTACTAACTACACCAGTACTATTATTAAAATCGAACAGTTGACAAAAGTTAGTATTAGTGGCTAAGTCTACATCTGGCAAATGTGTTTGACATAGTTTTGTCCCATCTGGGCTTACTTTCATGGCACCAATATCCATATCGGGGTATGTATTTAATAGTACACCTACTGTACTTACTACAGCAGTTGGTAGTATGCCGTTGCAAGTTATAAGCCAACACCTAAATGTGTTGCTATATTTATCGTTAGTAATTACCCATACATCTACACCATTAGCATGTTGTACTGCTGTCAATCTTTCAGTTCCTAGGGCTTGCAGTGGGTTGTTTTTGCTTATTACTTCACCCTTTCCATTATCTCTTGTAATATCTACTATATGGTAGTTGTAGCCCTTTACCAATCCATTTTCAAAGGCATCGGATGTTATTATGTAATACAAGTTTACATTACCTGGGTGTGGTATTATTATACTCGATTGAAACGATGATTTATGACCGTTTATATTGCCACCATTAAGCAAAGTATCATTAAGTTTGTTGAACACATTTCGGCCATTGGTATAAAATAAAAGTTTGCCATTTTTGTCGCTAATGGTGGCATTACCTTCATCGGCTCTCATAGCATGAAAACTATTGTTGGTAGGCAAACCGCCACTAGCATTGGCATTAAAGTTAATACTAGCACCAAAACCAAAATTCCAATTATTATATATTTGGGTTTGGGCTATTACTACAATTAGTAAAAATAATATGGTAAGTTTTATTTTCAAATCTTTTTTTATGGTTACTGTATTACTACTGCACCTATTTTTTTTATAAGTAATTGTTCTTGCTCTTTCAATAATTTATGTGTTTCTATACATACTATTTTTTCGGCATATTCGATTTCAGTTTCTAATTCTTTTTGGTTAGTTATTATAAGTTTCCTAATTTTTTTTAATTGCAAGTATACAATACTGCTATCCACATCGGCTATATAATTTTCTTCAATGTCGGTTACATTCATTTCATACTTTTCCTTCCATTTGGCACTCACTTCATACGGAAAGTCAATTAGTGATACAGCAAGTGTAGCTATTTTTTTATCTTCATTAAATAAGAATTCTTTTGTGGTAAGCAATGTACCATTGCTAAATAATTGTTGGTAGTTTTCAATAAATGCAACTAAATCCTTATTGTCAAACAGTTCTAGGTCTATTGCATCTTTCAATATATGTTCGGCTACGGTTATGCTTCCATCGTATAATTTGTCACCATATTCCATTAGTACCCGTACAATATTACGTTCTTGCAATTCATCTCTAAACAATAAATTAATGGTATCATCATTCAATTCAGGTACAGCAACTAGTTGGGTTTGGGTTGTATTATCAAGTTCTCTAGCTGTTTCTTGTTCCGTTTTTTGTATTTTTTCCCGTATGTATTTATTTACTAAGTTTATTAATCCCGCTTCATCAATTTTTAGTATTTGGCTACATTGTTTTATATAATCTTGCTGTCTTGTAAAGTCTTCCGTTTTATTTATTTTACTTATAGTTTCAGCTACTTGGTTTACTAGGTTGCTTTTAGCTGTACTATCGTTACCTGCAGTTTGCAAACTCACCTTTAGTTGAAACAGTATAACATCTTGTTTATTAGCTGCCACAAAGGCTTTAAAGGCTGTTTCACCTATTTTAGTTACATAACTATCAGGGTCTTCGCCATCGGGTATTAGTACTACATTTACGTTAAGTCCTTGCTCCAAAGCTAGGTCTAACCCACGTATTGCAGCTTTTATACCAGCACCATCACCATCGTATAATATGGTTAGGTTTTTTGTAAATTTTTTTATAAGTCGTAGCTGATCTAAGGTGAGTGATGTACCGCCACTTGCCACTACATTTTCAATACCTGCTTGGTGCAAACTTAGTACATCTGTGTAGCCCTCTACTAGCAAACACTCATTTTGTTTATCAATCGTTTGCCTAGCAAAGTAAAGCCCATACAGTATTTTACTCTTGTCGTATATTTCGTTGGCAGGTGTGTTTATGTATTTTGGTGCTTTATCATTCTTCTTTATTATTCTAGCACCAAAGCCTAATATTTTTCCGCTCTGGTTATGTATCGGAAATATTACTCTGCCTCTATAATTATCTATTATTGTTCCATCTCTTTCGGTTACTAAGCCTGTTTTTAGCAGCAAGTTTTTATCATATTTATTGTGTAGTGCTGCTGTCGCAAAATGTGTTCTGTCTTCCAAGCTATACCCCAACTGAAACTTATCAATTGTACTTTGTACATAACCTCTCTCAGTAAAGTAGCTTTGTCCAATTGCTGCACCTTCGGTAGTGGTAGTAAGGTTTTTAGTAAAATGTTGTTGAGCAAAACTGTTAATTATAAACAAGCTATCTGCTATAGCAAATTGTTCTTTCTGTTCGGCACTTACTTCAGTTTCTTCAAGTTCAATATTGTATTTTTTTGCTAACCACCTCAGTGCTTCTACATAGCTGTATTTTTCATGTTCCATTACAAAGCTAATGCTATTACCACTTTTGCCACAGCCAAAGCATTTGTATATTTCTTTGGTTTTACTTACTGTAAATGAGGGTGATTTTTCATTATGGAATGGGCAAAGCCCCATATAGTTTACCCCACGTTTTTTTAACTTTACAAAGCTGCCTACAATATCAATTATATCTACACGGCTTATAATTTGTTGTATGCTTTCTTTGGTTATCATTGTTAAGGTAAAATTACAATAAATAACAACAAGTTATACCAACTTGTTTAATACCATTCATCTAACGTTTTAAATGTGTAACCGTTACTCAGTAACCATTCTATACATTTTGGTAAGGCTATAAGTAGCCTTTCATAAGCTTTTTCACTATCGTGAAATACAATAATGGAACCTGCTTGTACATTATTTATAACATTTCTATAGCATTTTTCAGGGGTAATTGTAGTGTCAAAATCACCACTCAGTACATCCCACATTATAATTTTTATTGGCGCATTTAATTGTAGTAGTGCTTTTATTTGCTTTTTTGTTATACGTCCATAAGGTGGTCTGTACCAATTACTATGTATTACATTACTTGCTTCATTTATATTTTGCAAATAGTTTGTAGTAGGTGTTTTCCAACCATTTAAGTGGTTGTATGTATGGTTGCCCACACTATGTTTTTTGTCAATAATTTTTTGGTAAATGGTTGGGTTGTCAACTACATTTTTTCCAATACAAAAAAAACTTGCTTTTACTTTATACTGAGCCAATGTTGCTAATACATACTCGGTTACTTTAGGTATGGGTCCATCGTCAAAAGTTAAATAAATTATTTTCTCTTTTGTGGGTATTCGCCATATCAATTTTTTGTAATACCACATTAACCACCATGGTGTTTTTGCTGCATACCAACTCCAACCTTTGTTATGTATTATTTTATGCCACATAGTTAATAGGTTAGTATTGTTCCATTTTCTATTTTACTCATTTTAAAGTATCCTAAGTGCATACTGTCTTCTACAAAGGGTTTCGTTACTTTTTTTAATACAATTGTATACTTATTTTTTAAATCCTTATGTAGTATTTCTCCAATATCCATTATATCATCTACATCTATTCCATACTTATCATCTACATGGCTAGTAGCTTTTGCAAACCCTGTATGTTTGTAAAATGTGGTGCTTTTACTTTGTTGTATGGCTATTGCTTTAATTGTTGCAGCTACCACCATTTTATAATGGAACTCTTCAAATTCGTTGGGTTTATAACCACCCAAGTTTATAAAATATAATTGTGCTTCACTTTTCTTTTTCGTATTTTTTGGTAGTATCATTACTTCATAGCCATCTACATATTTTATAATTCTATAAGCATCTACATGCATAGTATTAGCGGCCTCTGGCCAAAATGCTTTTAACTGTGGTATCAAACTTTGTAAGTTCTCAGCTATGCCAAAAAAAACATCGTGTTGCTCTGTCTGTCGGCCTTTTGGCTTACAGCCTATTAATACTTTATATAATTTTAAGGATTGCATTTTTTTTTAATTTTAATTTTCAGCATACTCATTTTGCAAAGCATATACCCCAAACATTACCAAGCCACCTACTATTATTGGCAACAATATTGCTACTACAATTATTCCAAATATGAGGTCATCTTGTACACCAGTTTTAAATTTTTCAATGCCTAATATAGTTACACCAAAGTAGGCTATTACTAGTGCTAATATAATCCAAATTATGCCTAATATTTTTTTAATTTGTTTCATTTTTCATTTTTTTTATTCAGTTACAGAGGGTTTGTTTTTTATGTATATACAACCAATTATTAAACAAACAGTGGCTACGCCAATTGGATACCAGAGGCCTTGTAAATACCATTGAGGGTCATTATTTATTTTAGCATTTGTAGCTAAGTAAGTAGCTACAGCTGGTAACAAACCACCAAATACACCATTGCCTATATGGTAGGGCAAACTCATACTTGTATACCTAATTTTTGTTGGAAACAACTCCACCAAAAAAGCCGCAATTGGGCCATACACCATAGTTACAAACAACACTAATATAAATACTAATAGTATCAATTTCCATTTATCATTACTTGTAATTGTAACACTTGTTTTTGTAATACTTTTAATTTCACCTTTTTCTAATATTGGCTTATTATTAATTAATGGTATTACTGTATTTATTTTAATTACTGTTCCATCACTATACTTATTTATAGTATTGTATATAGAGTCATAGGTAGTTGGTTTTTCTTTATTTTCTGTAAGTGTTGCATTTTTTTCTGTTGTACTTATTACTTTATTATTTGCATTTATAGTTTGGTACATTGTGTCAAATATAGGCCTGTAGGCAAGTATAGCTAATAACATACCTGCCATCATTATCCATTTTCTGCCTACTTTATCGCTTAGCCAACCAAATACCAAAAAGAAAGGTGTACCCATTATTAATGCTACAAACATCAAACTATCTACTTGTTCTTTATTTATATTCATTATTTTTTCCAAAAAAATACTAGCATAAAACTGACCAGTGTACCATATTACACCTTGTCCCATTACTGCTCCAAATAATGCTAACAATACAATTTTAAAATTTTGTTTTTTACCAAAACTCTCCTTTAGTGGGTTTTTACTAAGTGTTCCACTAGCTTTTGCTTTTTCAAATAATGGCGACTCATCCATTTTTTTCCTTATTATGTAGCTAATACCCACCATTATAATTGATACCCAAAATGGTACTCGCCAACCCCAACTATTAAATGCATCAATACTCATACTCTGCCTTGTAATCATTACTACTATTAGCGATATAAATAACCCTGCAGTTGCTGTGGTTTGTATCCAAGCTGTCATTAAGCCTCTTTTTTTTACAGGGCTGTGTTCAGCTACATAAGTTGCAGCACCACCATACTCTCCTCCTAAGGCTAACCCCTGTACTAACCTCAGTAGTAATACAAGTACAGGTGCCCAATATCCAATTGTATTATAGCTAGGTATACAACCTATTAAAAATGTAGCTCCACCCATTAACAATAAAGTTACCATAAATGTATATTTCCGTCCAATTACATCACCTAATTTACCAAATACAATTGCTCCAAATGGCCTCACTACAAACCCTGCTGCAAATGTGGCTAACGTTGATAAAAAAGCTACAGTTGGGTTTCCTTTCGGAAAAAATTGTGTGGCAATTACTGTTGCCAAACTCCCAAATATATAAAAATCGTACCACTCAATCATCGTACCAACCGATGAGGTGGCTATTATAGTACCTAACTTTGTTTTTTTAATATCCATTTTACACTTTACACTTTTTTTTATAAAAATAAATGTAGGGTATTTTAAATTAACAACTTCTATTTAGTTGTAGTAGCAGCAAATTTTACTCAATTATTTTATTAGGTATAAAAATATTATTTTTACAAAATGCAAGTTCCAAAAGTAGCCATAGTTATTCTCAATTACAATGGCAAACATTGGCTACAAAAGTTTTTACCTTCCGTAGTAGCAACCACTTATACTAATGCCGATATAATAATTGCCGATAATGCCTCCACCGATGATAGTGTAGCATTTTTAGCTACCCAATATCCTCAATTACAAATTATAAATATACCCACCAATCAAGGATTTGCAAAGGGTTACAATACAGCTTTACAACAAGTAAATGCAGATTATTATGTACTGCTCAATAGCGATGTTGAAGTTACGCCTAATTGGGTTACGCCTATTATTGAACTTATGGAAAGCAATGCAACTATTGCCGTATGCCAACCCAAATTGTTAAGTTACAGCCAACCACATTTGTTTGAACATGCAGGTGCTAGTGGCGGCTATATTGACAAGTTTGGCTATCCATTTGCAAGAGGTAGGGTGTTTGAAACAATAGAAGTTGATACGGGTCAATTTAACAATAGTATACCAATATTTTGGGCCAGTGGAGCTGCTTTTTTCATTAAAGCATCCATCTACAAACAGTTAGGTGGCTTAGACGAATATTTTTTTGCACACCAAGAAGAAATTGATATGTGTTGGCGGGTACAGTTAGCAGGGTACAAAGTAATGGTATGTCCACAATCTATAGTATATCATGTAGGTGGTGGTACGTTGCAACAAGGTAGCCCAACTAAAACGTTTCTTAACTTTAGAAACAATTTAATTATGTTAGCCAAAAACCTTCCCATTTGGCAAGCTACCTACACCATAAGCTTTCGTTTTTTGTTAGATGCTATTGCAGCATATCGTTTTTTGTTCAGTGGCGAATTTAGCCATTTTAAAGCCGTAGCTAAAGCTCATATATACTTCGTAAAATGGCTTGTTACTAACAAGCAACTGCATAAGTTTACAAGAGTTAGTATCATCAATTTAGAGGGTGTATTGAATAAGAGTATTGTGTACAATTATTTTATAAAAAAGAAAAAAACATTTACCCAAATTACTCAATTGTAATTACGAACCATTACCTTTGTAATAACCAAAAAAATTATAGAATTATGGAAAATGTAGTAAAACCAATTGACGACAAAGACCTCTCAAAAAGTTGGGTGTCTTCTTCAAGGTTTTTATTTTACGTTACTATATTTTGTTTACTTGCATTTGTAGTAGGCTGTTCCTCATTATTATTTACTAAACGTTGGAAAGGCATTGGCGAACCAGACGTTCCTAAAAGCACACAGTACAATCCTACTTATACAACCGATAAATAAAAATTTTGTAGTTTGCATTTTTTTACTATTTTTGCAATCCAAAATTCAATAACACAAGTTCTTTACATATAGCAAAAACTAACTTTTTTTTTCAGCAGCCATCGCTATTGCAAACATTAGTTATAATTAAGCGGAAGTAGCTCATTTGGTAGAGCGCGACCTTGCCAAGGTCGAGGTGGCCGGTTCGAGCCCGGTCTTCCGCTCATTAAATAATCCCGAATACTCGGGATTATTTTTTACCACCCATTCCCGGGTGGTGGAACTGGTAGACACGCAGGACTTAAAATCCTGTTCAACTTAAATTGAGTGCGGGTTCAAGTCCCGCCCCGGGAACTAAAACCTTTCTAATGAAAGGTTTTTTTTATAAGTTTTTACAAGTTTTATACTTCCATTTGTAACATCATATTATACAAGTAAACTTGTAAAATTTTGTGTTCAATTATATGTTTAGTATATACCCCAAAAAAACATTTTGTCAGTTTGGTCTAATTTTTGTAATTTTGCAACTTACACTAAAAATTTTCATGCCTCTTACTCATTTTTTATGCTTAATTAGCTGAAAACAAATTAAATATGTTAACTATGTTCAAGGTTTATAGTTACCATAAAAACTTATAAAAAACCTGTAATACAAATATGTCTGCAACAAAAATCAACCCAAGGGTAAATTTTGGCAAAACCAAACATTTAGCTGAAACTCCGGATCTTTTAGACATTCAGTTAGAATCATTTAAAGAGTATTTTCAATTAGAAACAACACCCGACAAACGTAATAATGAGGGCTTGTTTAAAGTATTTAAAGAAAATTTTCCTATTACCGACACACGTAACATTTTTATGTTGGAATTTTTGGATTATTTTATTGATCCGCCACGCTACTCTATATTAGAGTGTATGGAACGTGGATTAACTTATGCAGTTCCACTCAAAGCTAAGCTACGCCTTAGTTGTAACGATGAAGAACATGTGGATTTTCAAACCATAGTACAAGATGTATTTTTGGGTAATATTCCTTATATGACACCACGTGGTACATTCGTTATCAATGGTGCTGAGAGAGTAGTTGTATCACAATTACATCGTTCTCCAGGTGTATTTTTTGGTCAGTCGGTTCACCCGAATGGTACCAAAATTTACTCTGCAAGAGTAATACCTTTTAAAGGTGCTTGGATGGAATTTGCAACCGATATTAACAACGTAATGTATGCTTACATTGACCGTAAAAAGAAATTTCCTGTAACTACTTTATTACGTTCAATTGGCTTTGAAACTGATAAGGATATATTAAGCCTTTTTGGCATGGCCGATGAAGTAAATGCCGATAAAAAAACACTTGAAAAGCAAATTGGCAAACGCTTAGCTGCAAGAGTCCTTAAAAGTTGGGTAGAAGATTTTGTAGATGAAGATACTGGTGAAGTAGTAAGTATAGAGCGTAACGAAGTTATAATGGAAAGAGACACTATACTAGATGAAAAAAATATAGCTACCATTATTGAAATGGAAATTAAAACTGTATTTCTTCAAAAAGAAGAAGTTGGTGGTGATTTCAATATTATTTACAACACATTAAATAAAGATACTTCTAACTCAGAAATAGAAGCTGTACAGCATATTTACCGTCAACTAAGAGGTGCTGATGCACCCGATGATGAAACGGCAAGAGGTATTATTGACAAATTGTTTTTTAGCGACAAACGTTATGACCTTGGCGAAGTTGGTCGTTATAAAGTAAACAAAAAGTTAGGCTTTGAAACTACCAACGAAAAACGAGTATTAACTAAAGACGATATAATAGCCATTGTAAAATACTTAGTACAATTAACCAATGGTAAAGCTGAAATTGATGATATAGACCACTTAAGTAACCGACGTGTAAAAACTGTAGGTGAACAATTGTATGCACAATTTGGTGTAGGTTTAGCACGTATGGCTCGTACTATTCGAGAAAGAATGAATGTAAGAGATAATGAAGTATTTACCCCAGTTGACTTAATTAATGCCCGTACTTTATCGAGTGTAATTAATTCATTTTTTGGAACTTCTCAATTATCACAATTTTTGGATCAAACCAATCCATTATCGGAAATAACCCACAAACGTCGTATTTCGGCACTTGGGCCCGGAGGTTTAAGCAGAGAGAGAGCAGGATTTGAGGTACGAGATGTACACTACTCACACTATGGCCGTTTGTGTACTATTGAAACTCCCGAAGGACCAAATATTGGATTAATTTCAACGCTTTGTGTACATGCCAAAGTTAACGACATGGGCTTTTTGGAAACTCCATACCGTAAAGTAACTAATGGTAGGGTAGATATGAATAAAATTACCTACCTAAGTGCTGAAGAGGAAGATTTGGCAAAAGTAGCTCAGGCAAAAGTGGAGATTGATGAAAAAGGAAATATAAAAGAAGAATTGGTAAAAAGCCGTGAAACAGGTGATTTCCCTATATTGGCCAAAAATGAAGTGGAATTTATGGACGTTGCACCGAACCAAATTGTTGGTTTGAGTGCTTCACTTATTCCTTTCTTAGAGCATGATGATGCTAACCGTGCCTTAATGGGAAGTAACATGCAACGCCAAGCTGTACCATTAATAAAGCCGCAAAACCCTATAGTAGGAACTGGTATTGAAGCAAAAGCTGCAAGAGATGCTAGAGTTCACCTAATGAGTGAAGGTGATGGTGTGGTAGAGTTTGTGGATGGTAACGAAATACATGTACGTTACAACCGTAACGAACTAGATAAATTAGTGAGTTTTGAAGCTGATTTGATGGTGTATAAATTAACTAAATTTATAAAAACTAACCAAGAAACTTGTATTAACCAAGTTCCTGCTGTTAAAAAAGGGCAAAAAGTAAAATTAGGCGATTTTTTAACCGAAGGTTATGCTGTAAAAGATGGTGAATTAGCATTAGGTAGAAACTTAAAAGTGGCATTTATGCCATGGAAAGGGTACAACTTTGAAGATGCCATAGTTATAAATGAAAAAGTAGCAAGAGAAGATTTATTTACATCGGTGCATATTACTGAATTTGAATTAGAAGTAAGAGATACTAAATTGGGCGAAGAGGAATTAACACCCGATATACCCAATGTAAGTGAAGAAGCTACTAAAGACCTTGATGATAATGGTATAATAAGAGTAGGTGCTGCTATAAACGAAGGTGATATACTTATTGGTAAAATAACGCCAAAAGGCGAAAGTGACCCAACACCAGAGGAAAAATTATTAAGAGCAATATTTGGCGATAAAGCTGGTGATGCAAAAGATGCATCGCTTAAAGCACCAAGTGGTACTGAAGGTATTGTAATTGGTAAAAAACTTTTCCAAAGGGTGAAGAAAGATAAAATGGGAAAAATAAGGGAAAAGGCATTGTTGGAAAAAGTGGAAAAAATGCACCAACAATCAGTTGATATTACTAAAGAATTATTGAGTACTAAACTATTAACCTTATTGAAAGATAATAATAGTAGTGGTGTAAGCAACAACTTTGGTGAAATGCAAATTGGTAAGGGTGCTAAGTTTACGGTGAAAAATTTAGGACAGTTGGATTACCTAAATATAAACCCACTTGGTTGGACCAGTGATGATAAAATAAATGGATACATTAATACTTTATTACACAATTACACTATTAAGTATAACGAAGAATTAGGTAGATACAAGAGAGAGAAATTTAATATTTCGATTGGTGATGAATTACCAGCAGGTGTATTAAAATTAGCAAAAGTGTATTTGGCTGTAAAGCGTAAATTAAAAGTAGGTGATAAAATGGCGGGTCGCCACGGTAATAAAGGTATAGTTGCAAAAATAGTACGACAGGAGGATATGCCTTTCCTTGAAGATGGAACACCTGTAGATATAGTGCTTAACCCACTAGGTGTACCTAGCCGTATGAACTTAGGACAAATATATGAAACGGTACTAGGTTGGGCTGGTGAAAAGTTAGGAACCAAGTTTGCCACACCAATATTTGATGGTGCTACAGTGGCTGAAATTAAAGAAAATATAGATAAGGCTGGTTTACCAAGCTTTGGGCATACATACTTATATGACGGTGAAACGGGTGATAGATTTGACCAAAAAGCTACCGTTGGTATTATATACATGATTAAACTTCACCACATGGTGGATGATAAAATGCATGCTCGAAGTATAGGACCATACTCATTAATAACACAACAACCATTGGGCGGTAAAGCACAGTTTGGTGGACAAAGGTTTGGTGAAATGGAGGTTTGGGCATTAGAGGCTTACGGTGCAAGTAATATACTACAAGAGTTACTAACCATAAAATCGGATGATATATTGGGTAGAGCAAAAGCTTACGAATGTATAGTAAAAGGCGAAAATGTACCTAAGCCTGGCATACCAGAATCGTTTAATGTATTGGTGCATGAGCTTAGAGGATTAGGATTGGATTTGACTTTTGATTAAGCCCCCGAAGCCCCCCAGAGCCCCCCGAAGCCCCCAGAGCCCCCAGAGCCTCCAGAGCCCCCCTCAGTCCCCCCAAGGGGGGAAGTAGGAACCCACCCCGAAAAAGTCGGGGGGGAAGTAGGAACAGAAGAAGCTATAGGTTGAGAAAAAGTTGAATAAAGATAAAATGCTGAAGGGCTGCTCCGCTTAATGGAATAACACCTACAAAGCCAAAGGCGAAGTAGGTTTATGAAATGGGCGGAGAAATAAAGCTAAACAGTGAACAAAAAGTTGACAGCCCCAAAACTTTTTATAATAAAAAAAATGGTAGGGCAAACAAAAAAAGTTACTTGTAACTTATTATTAATTTATTAATTATTAAATATGGCATACAGAAAAGAAGAGAAACCAAAAGCGGCATTTTCAAAAATTACCATCGGATTGGCTTCGCCAGATAATATATTGGAAAGAAGCTTTGGTGAAATATTGAAGCCCGAAACCATTAACTACCGTACTTATAAGCCGGAGAGAGATGGCTTATTTTGCGAAAGAATATTTGGCCCTGTAAAGGATTATGAGTGTGCCTGTGGCAAATATAAAAGAATACGTTATAAAGGTATTGTATGTGACCGTTGCGGTGTGGAAGTTACCGAAAAAAAGGTACGACGTGAAAGAATGGGACACATTAAATTGGTAGTACCTGTGGTGCATATATGGTACTTTAAAAGTTTGCCTAACAAAATAGGATACTTACTTGGTGTAAGTAGCAAAAAATTAGAAAGTATAGTATATTACGAAAAATATGTAGTAATACAAAGTGGTATAAGAGCCGATAAAGGCCAAAACCCTGGCGACTTAATAAGTGAAGAGGAATACTTAGATATATTAGATGCCTTACCAAAAGATAACCAATATTTGCCCGATGAAGACCCTAATAAGTTTATAGCAAAAATGGGTGCTGAAGCTGTGCATGATATGCTTGGCCGTATAGAATTAGACCAACTAAGTTACGATTTGCGTAACACTGCTGCTAATGAAACTAGCCAACAACGTAAGGCTGATGCACTTAAAAGATTGAGTGTAGTAGAGGCTTTTAGAGATGCTAAAACTCGTATAGCTAACCAACCTGAGTGGATGGTGATGCAGTATATACCAGTAATACCACCTGAATTACGTCCACTTGTGCCTTTAGATGGTGGTAGGTTTGCCTCATCAGATTTGAACGATTTGTACCGTAGGGTAATTATAAGAAATAACCGTTTGAAGCGGTTGTTAGAAATAAAAGCTCCTGAAGTAATATTGCGTAACGAAAAACGTATGTTGCAAGAGGCTGTAGATAGCTTATTTGATAACTCACGTAAATCGAATGCTGTAAAAGCTGAAGGTGGACGAGCCTTAAAATCATTGAGTGATGTACTAAAAGGTAAGCAAGGTCGTTTCCGACAGAACCTATTGGGTAAACGTGTTGACTACTCCGGCAGGTCGGTAATTGTGGTGGGCCCCGATTTGAAAATGAGTGAGTGTGGTTTGCCAAAAGATATGGCTGCTGAATTATTTAAGCCATTTATTATTAGAAAATTAATTGAAAGAGGTATTGTAAAAACGGTAAAATCGGCTCGTAAGTTAGTAGATAAAAAAGAGGCCATTATATGGGATATTTTGGAAAATGTATTGAAAGGTCACCCCGTATTATTGAACAGAGCACCAACGTTACACCGTTTGTCCATACAAGCATTTCAGCCAAAATTAATTGAAGGTAAAGCTATACAATTACACCCTTTGGTGTGTAGTAGTTTTAACGCCGATTTTGATGGTGACCAAATGGCGGTACACGTACCACTAAGCCATGCTGCTGTATTGGAAGCTCAGTTGCTAATGATTGCATCGCACAATATACTTAACCCACAAAATGGTACACCAATTACTTTACCATCGCAAGACATGGTATTGGGCTTGTACTACATAAGTAAGGGTAAAAAAACAATGGGCGATGTGGTAATGAAAGGTGAAGGTATGAGGTTTTATTCGCCAGAAGAAGTGTTGATAGCTTACAATGAAAAAAAGATTGATTTACATGCACACATACATGTAAAAGTAGATGTAAGAAATGATGATGGAACACTTACCAACAAATTAACTGAAACTACGGTAGGTCGTATATTATTTAACCAACATGTACCCAAAACTGTAGGTTATGTAAATGCATTATTGACCAAGAAAAACCTTAGAGAAATAATTGGTAATATTATTAAATTTACCGATGTACCAACTACGGCAAAATTTTTGGATAATATTAAAACACTGGGTTTCCGTATGGCATTTCAAGGTGGCTTATCGTTTAATATTAATGACCTTATAATACCAGAAATTAAAGAAACATTAGTAGAAAATGCTACTGGCGAAGTAAAAGAAGTGTGGGACAACTACAATATGGGATTAATAACCAACAACGAACGTTATAACCAAGTAGTAGATATATGGAGTAGGGTAGATACTAAAGTAACTGAAACTCTTATACGTGAAATGGCTATTGATAAGCAAGGTTTTAACTCGGTATATATGATGTTGGATAGTGGTGCTAGAGGTAGCAAACAACAGGTAAAGCAGTTAGCTGGTATAAGAGGGCTTATGGCAAAACCTCGTAAAAGTGGTAGCAGCGGAAGTGAAATTATTGAAAACCCGATATTGAGTAACTTTAAGGATGGTTTGAGTGTACTAGATTACTTTATTAGTACCCACGGTGCTCGTAAAGGTTTGGCGGATACTGCCCTTAAAACAGCCGATGCTGGTTACCTTACTCGTAGGTTGGTGGATGTGGCACAAGATGTAGTAATAAGTGAGGAAGATTGTGGTACACTAAGAGGTATAGCAATAAGTGCCTTAAAAGATAATGAAGATATAGTAGAAGATTTGTATGATAGGGTACTAGGTCGTACATCGGTACATGATGTGTTTGACCCTGTAACTGAAAAATTAATAGTAACTGCTGGTACAGAAATAAGTGATGATTTTGCGAAAGCAATAGAAGCAAGTGGATTAGAAACTGTAGAAATAAGATCGGTACTTACTTGTGAGAGCAAACGTGGTGTGTGTGTAAAATGCTATGGTAAAAACCTTGCCACTGGTGTACTAGCACAACGTGGCGACTCAGTAGGTATAATAGCTGCCCAAAGTATTGGTGAGCCTGGTACACAGCTTACCCTACGTACTTTCCACGTGGGTGGTGTAGCAGGATCGGCCTCGGTAGAAAATACCTTACCTGCAAAGTTTGATGGTATGGTAGTATTTGACGGTGTACGTAAAGTAGCCTCAAATAGTAAAGATGGTGCCAAAACAGAAATAGTAATTGGCCGTACCGGTGAAGTACGTTTGATGGATGAGAAAGGCGAAAGAATGCTTGTAACTAATAATATACCTTATGGTAGTACTTTATTGGTAAAAGATGGGCAGAAAGTGAAAAAAGGTGATGCAATATGTAGTTGGGATCCGTTCAACAACGTAATAGTAGCTGAGGTACAAGGATTTATACAATTTGACAGTGTAATAGATGGTGTAACATACCGTGACGAAAGTGATGAACAAACAGGACACCGTGAAAAAGTGGTAATTGAAACTAAGGATAAGAATAAGATACCGATGATAATGGTACAAGGTAAAGAAAACCGTACTTATAACTTACCTGTAGGCTCACACATAGTAGTGGAGGAGGGTGAAGATGTGAAGCCCGGACAAGTAATGGTAAAAATACCTAGAGTATTGGGTAAACTTAAAGATATAACGGGAGGTTTGCCAAGGGTAACTGAATTGTTTGAAGCACGTAACCCTGCTAACCCAGCTGTGGTAGCAGAAATAGATGGTGTAGTAAGCTTTGGTAATATTAAACGAGGTAACCGTGAAATAATAATAGAGGCTAAAGATGGTGTAGTAAAAAAATACTTAGTACCATTAACCCGCCAAATATTAGCACAAGAAGGTGACTTTGTAAAAGCTGGTATAGCCTTAAGTGACGGACAAATAGCACCTGCTGATATACTAAGCATTAAAGGACCATTTGCGGTACAAGAGTATGTAGTAAATGAAATACAAGAGGTATATAGATTACAAGGTGTAAAAATTAATGATAAACACGTAGAGGTTATAGTAAGGCAAATGATGCGTAAAATAACTATTGTGGATCCGGGTGATACTCGTTTCTTAGAGGATGATACAGTAGATAAAATGGAGTTTGTTGCTGAGAACGATTATATATTTGACAAAAAAATAGTAACAGAAGGTGGCGATAGCAAAAAAATGAAGCCAGGACAAATTGTAACTTTACGAGAAGTAAGAGATGAAAACTCAGCCTTACGTAGAGAAGATAAGAAAGTGGTAGAATTTAGAGATGCAACATCTGCAACATCGGCTCCATTGCTATTAGGTATTACAAAAGCTAGCCTTGGTACACAAAGTTGGATAAGCGCTGCATCGTTCCAAGAAACAACCAAAGTATTATCAACAGCGGCCATTAATGGTAAAGCCGATGATATGCTAGGGCTTAAAGAGAACGTTATAACAGGACACTTAATACCAGCTGGTACTGGCTTACGTGAATTTGAAAATATAATAGTAGGTAGCAAAGAGGAGTACGATATACTACAAACTACCAAAGAGGCTATGAGCTTTGATGAGGAGGAGTAACGCCCCCCATAATCCCCCCAAGGGGGGAGGAAAAGATCCACTCAATTCCTCAAGGGAAAGAAGGAGTAAGTAGATAAATTAGGATTTTTAAAAAAATATAAAAGCTGTAAGTGTAATAACTTGCAGCTTTTTTTATTGGGTAATTGAATTGAGCTAACAATTATAAAAATTACCAAGCAGCTTCGGGTATTTTGTTAGTATTGTGTATTGTTTATGATAAACCCTGCCTTGTATTGTTGCCTTGTAATTGGATAATTGTAGCAAAATGGATATAATAATTAAGAGGGAAATCAAATTGTTAAGGTGTCCAAAAATGGCATATAGGTAACTTTAATAATTGTAGCATCACAATATTTTTAATTGTATGAACAATATTTACCTTAATAGTACCACTGTTCCTTTTTTATAAATTTCTCTACCATTTTCGGTATTACCACTTAGCATATATATGTAAGTTCCTGTTGGTTGCGGTATGCCTTTATAGGTAGCATTCCATGTATTATTAATATTAGTACTGTAGAATATCATTATACCGTAACGGTTAAAAATTTTGAAATAATTAAACTTAGCTACACCAACAGCAAATATTTTTAGTTGGTCATTAAGCCCATCATTATTTGGTGTAAATGCAGTTGGTACATATATTTCTGGTCCTATTAATACGGTTAAGGTTATAGCGGCTTCACCTACACAAGCATCAGCTGTTGTTGCTTTCACAGTATATGTTTGGGCATTATAAAGTGTAGCTACTGGGTTTGCAATATTAGGGTTGCTTAAACCTATAGTTGGCGTCCATGTATAAAAAGTAGCACCAGTAGCTTGTAATTGGTATGGCTGACCTAATAATATGGTAGTATCTCTACCAGCATAAGCAATTATAGGTGGTGTTACATTAATACTTACAGTATCAGCTATTAATGATTTGCACCCTTTATTGTCAATTACACTTAACCAGTATTGTATACTATTATTAGGTGTAGTGGTAGGGTTACTAACAACAGAATTGGATAACCCTGTACTTGGTTGCCAGTTGTAAGTACTGCCACCACTACCTTGCAGCTCATAACTTTTGCCAACACAAAAACTCGTATCACTACCAGCATTTGCAATAGGAGCAGTATTTATTGAAACAGTAACTGAATCGTTTTTAATACAGCCCCCTAATGTAGCAGTTATATAATATTTGGTATTGGTTACAGGTGTTGCAATTGGGCTTAGTATTGTGGCATTGCTTAAGTTGGAACTAGGATTCCAAATGAAAGTAGTACCATTACTTACCGTATTTAGTTGTATGGTATTGGCTTGGCAAATGGTAGTATCTTTTATAGTATTTACAAATAATGTATTGGTTAAACCTACGGTAATCAGTTTTTCTTTAACACAGTTATTAGCATCTTTAACATATACTGTATTGTTACCTGCTTGTACATTAATGCTATTTGTAGTTACGTATGTTACACCATCTTTTGAGTATAAATAAGGTGCAGTACCACCACTACTAGTAATTATTACATTACCATCAATGGTACATTGTGCAGTAGTTATTACTGTATTAATAGTAATTACTTGTGGCTCAGTTATAGTGGTGGTGGTACTTTGAATGCAATTATTTATTTCTTTTTTGTATACTATGTAGTTGCCAGCTGCTACATTAAATATGTTACTACTTTGGTAATTAACACCATCAATTGAATATGTAGTACCTACTGAACCATTAGTAACTTTTATAGTGCCATTGGCTACACCGTTACATAAGGCATTGGTTGTTTGTAATACAGGTACACCAGCACTTTCTTTATTTACATAAATGGTATCACTTAGTGTATAGGGCAAACCACCACTACAACTATTGTATAGTGCTTTAATAATAAGTGTATCAGTAGTTGCATTAGTTAAGCAATAATTATTGTAGGTAAATGTTGTAGAGTCACTATTTATATTGCTTAACTCTAAGTTGCCCAGTATAATTCCATTAAGCTTATGTAAGGTTGCACTTTGTATAAGCGTAATACTTCCACTTGGCACAAATCCGAACCCTTGTTCAATTGAAGTCCACGAAACACCGTTTTTACCAGGTGCAGTTATTGCTTTATTTCTAGCCCAATTTTGTATGCCTAATATGCTACCATTAGATGTGAAAGATTGGCATATTTTTTTCTTAATATATATTTCTATAAATGAAGTTGATTCATAAAGTACCATTTGAAAAGTATTAGGGTTTAATGAATTGCAGTTTGTGCCTGTTGCACTCCATACACCTTGTACAAAATTACCTACGTTGTAAAAGCTAATTACAAAGCGTCTGTATGGAGCTGTACCTTCTAATCGCCATTCTATTTTTCTATCAGGTGGACATACTTGAGGCGAAGCATCTAAATCATTAAAAGCACCCATTATAGAGGCTCTTGGATAACTAATAGTAGGTATTGGTGTGGTAGCGGTATACACACTTCCGCCACCTGCCAAAGCAGTTTGAAAACTTATGTATCCGTTAGAGCTTATAATTGCTTTGGTAAATATGGTGTCGTAAAAACAAAAATTAAATGGCAAATTAAACACAGCACTGTGCCTATCATCGGCATATAAAGTAGCATCTGTTGTAGCAGTAGGGGTTACATAATCATAAGGTTGGTAAGGTATATCTTTATGGGTATAGTCTTCAGTACTTTTTACCGAAGGTGCTTTTAAAATTAAATTAGCACAATTGTTACTACAATTAATTGGAAGTTGCTTTGGATAACAATTTAACTTTTGAGTGAAGCCTTTAACAATACATACCAAACAAATAACACTTACTATTAGTATACATTTACTATTCATAATTAAATAATAGTTTAGCAGTTTTTTGATAATACAATATAGTATTATAAGTGCAATATTAAAAAAACTGTTTAGCAAAACTCCAATAAAAAAACCTAAAGGGTAAACTTGTTATTTGAATTCAGCGATTCATTAAATAACAATCAACTTTAATGAAAGAAAAGAGTTGAAATAGGGTGTGTTGAATATTTTAATTGTTAGGTATTTATCACAATACGTTCCATATCAACTTCGTATTTAAACCCTTTCAACTTATTCTCCATTATTAAATAAATTGCTTGTTCTATAATTGGTAGTGGTACACAAAACCATTCTTTTGGGGCATGTCTTGAGCCTGAATTGTTGTGTGCATCAATGTTTAAACATACTTTTCCAAAAAATGAATGTATTAAATTCTCAAATTTTTGGGCATCCAAATTATAACATTTGTAGGAGGCAATAATTTGAACATCTGCCATTAAATAGGTTGGTTCATTAGCTGCATTTTTAATTCTTTCTGCTACTATGGTAGTAGAAAAACCTATTTTGTATAAGTTAGGTATTGCTTTTATATTTGGGTTTTTACTTTTGCTTTTGAGTATATAAATATAGCCGGTTAATTCAGCTTCGCTTTGTATTGGTAGTATACTTACTTTTTTTAACACTTCGGTAACCGATTTGCCATTTTTGTATAATGCTTTACCTAAAGACCTATATAATAAATTAGATTCAGTTCCATTATCAAATATGCAGTGTAATCTTCCATCTAATTTACTGTGCTTGCCTTTTGTTATTTGTTGTAGCTCTTTTACATAAGCCAACATACCATCTACCACAAAAAAACTACCCTGCCTTATATGGTCTTCATTAAATTTAATGAGTTGTCTATTGCCATTTTTAATTTCTAATTGGCATTGTATAAATAGGGCTTCATAATTTTCAAAATCTTTACAAGGGTTTCTTTTTGCTGTAAAATCAGCTTTTTCACTTTCTGTATTTGCCTTAATATTTGTTAAATCAAAAATATTTACTTCATCTGTTAATAATCCAAATGGGTCATTATTAATAATATCGGCAAGGGTAGTTATTGGCTTAGGCTCAATTGAATTATCAAACTCCAATAAATCGTATTCATCATAAGGATACAAAACTTTGCAATTTTCAAGGTTTTGTTTTAATGCATCTAACTCATAATACAATTCGCATTCTTGAATATTGATATTACTTTGCTCTGGTGGTCGGCTATGTTCTTCATAAAACTCCATTATATTTTTAAATTTACTCAACAGTAAATCGTTTGGCATTTGTTTGTGTTTGTATACTAATTTAAGTAAATCAAAAGGGTCGTTATCAAATATATGTTTAAGCTGTTGTTGTTGCGTCATTGGTGTTTGCTTTTCGCTTTTGATTTTTTAAATAAATAATTGCTTGTGCCATTCTTTTTTCTTCATAGTCGTTGGCATTAATATTGGGTTGCTTGTTATATTCTAATACAAATGCTTGAATTTTTGGCCATAAAAAAACAGCTTCGTCAAAGTCCATTTTTATACGAGTAGCCTCAATTCCTGTTTGTATAGCTTTTAGTATTTGTGGGGTTACTTGTTTGCTTAATATTTCGTAAGCTTTTTGAAATGGGTTTATACTATCTATTAAATTAATAGAAAGGTCTTGAATATTTATAAACTTATCGGCTAATTGTATAAACTGTTTTCCTCCTTCTTCTTTAAATACAGCATTACGCAGTAATCCATCTGCTACAATCTGTTGACGAACTTCTTCTACTTCTTCTTCGTTGAGGTCAGGGTAAGTTTCTTTAATAATTTTTGGAATTAAAGTAGTGGTTACATATTGTGGGTCTATCATACCTACGGTAGATTTTCGAATGGTATCATCTTGCAATATTTTTGCTTTTAAATCATTCAAATCGGTATTGATAATTTTTTCTACTTTTTTGGTACTTGGTTTTTTAAACCCTCTAATTAATATTGTGCCAGCATCTGTTTTTTCCTCCTCAAAACTCCTTGCTTTAAATTTAAAATTAGGTGCTAATACCTGCTCCATTAATAGCGATGCTGTAATGGCTTTTAGCATATCGTTGGTTGCTTCTACCACAGTTTGTTGGCTTGCATCGGGCTGTGCAATAAGGTTGGTAAACTGGGCTGTTGTTTTGCCTTCGCTATCTCTGGTGCATCTACCAATTATTTGAATTATTTCTGTAAGAGAACCTCTGTAACCTACTGTTAATGTATGCTCACAAAATGGCCAGTCAAAACCCTCTTTTGCTGTGTTGAGTGCAATAATTAAATCCATATCATCGGCAGTTTTTATTTGCCTTAAATAGTCTTGAATTTTATTGCGCTTATTAAATTCGTCTTCTACCAAATCAGCTACTTTTATTATTTTTCCATCCGTTTTTCGTTTTATTGTTATTACACCTGTTTTACCATCAATATCTTCTATTTCCCCAATGCTTTCTAATATATTGTTTACTTCTTCATATTTGTTAGTAGTTGCAGCTCTACTATTTACATTGGGTATATGTAGTATGGTTTTTTTATTGGTATCTAACAATTCATTAAATGCAGTAGTGTATTTACCTTGATAAAAATGATAGCCAATGCCTAATGATTTTAAGTAAGTATAGCCATTGAGTTGGTCGTAATAATTGTAAGTTACTTTTTCAAATTTTTCTTCATCAGCAGGTAATAAAATGGGTACACTATCTCCTCTAAAATAACTACCTGTCATAGCCACAATATGTGCATTTGTATTTGCCATTACTGCCCTTAGTAATTCGCCTAACCTACTATTTACATCGGCACTAATATGGTGAAATTCATCAATGGCAATAAGTGTGTCATTTAATAATTTACTTTCTATTTTTTCAAATGCATTGCGTAATGTAGCATGGGTGCAAACCAATATTTTTTCATCGTTATCTAAAAATTCAATAAATATGTTGGCTTTACTTTCACTTTCATCACTACCAACAGTACACAAATTATATTTATCTTTTACTTCCCAATTCGCAAAAAAACCATATCTCATTAAATCAGTATTTTCAAACGAGCTACCAATACTTCTTTCGGGTACGGCTACTATTACTTTTTTAATGTGTTGATTAGCCAATTTATCTAAAGCAATATACATTAAGGCTCTACTTTTGCCACTTGCTGGTGGGGCTTTTAGTAGTAGGTACTGTGCATTGCGGCTTTGGTAAGCTTTATGCTGCATTTCCCTCATACCCATATTATTTTGTTGGGTACTTTCTCCTGTTTGGTTATAATTTACTTGTATAATGTTTGGCATAATTTCATCTTATTTTTATTAATTCAATTAACAAACGGACTATGATGTCCCTTTGTTAATTGAAAACACTTATTTCTTTTTATCCTTTTTTATGGGTAAAAAATTTTCTCCTGTTACTACACTTTTACCTGTTTTGTTTTCTAAGGCTACTCTTGCATCTTTGGCTATTGTACCACCTTTTCTACTGGCTTTTGCATTTGCATTTAATCCTTTAGCTTGGTCTGTTTCGGCTATTTGTCTTGTACTTAATTCTGCCAAGGCAGTAAAAATAAGTTCAGCTTCACTCATATGGTCTCGTAGGTTTTGGCTCTTTAAACCCTTTACTTCTTTATGTTTTTTTACACTTAATCCTGTCCATTCTTGATGAATAATATTGGTCAACATTGCAAATTCTTCTCCTTTTTGTACACCACTTTCTGCCCAATAATCGGTTAGCTTATTCCTCGTTTCTTGCCCTGTCATTCGTTGCTGTATCCACTTATCGCTTCTGCCCATTTTTTGCCAATTTTCTCTTGCTCTGCCAATACTTTGGCTTGGGTCTTGTACTTCTTGCAGCCTTTCGTAGCCTACTTTTGCCAACCATTGCTTAAAAGGTTCTGCTTTTGGGCTTGGTATGGATTGGATGAGTCGAAATATTTGTTCAACATTGCCTACATCAGTAAGCCTCATTTTGCCATCAGATGCCACCATTTTCAAAGCGTTACAATTTGTAACGGTTTCATTTCCTTCATCTTTTAATCGTTTTTTTAGCACCCTCCAATACACTTGTGGATTTGGGCTTTCTGTTAATACTTCAATGATATCAACCAATGAAAAATACCAAATCTCGGTTTTATCATCATAAGTCCTTCGAATTTGTTTGCTATCAAATACTGCAATTGCTTTATTGTTTTCCATACTTATTTCTTTTTACTTTTTTTAGCCTTAGCCTCTACGGCAAATAAAGTACCTCTCGTTTTTTCTTCGGCTATCATTACTTCATACAGGTTAAATAAATAGGCCAATCGTTCCTCATCACTTTCAAAGGGTTTATCTCTGTAGCATTTTTCTATAGCTAGGTCATTGGCTTGGTGTGCTAGGCGAAGGCCTTCGGGCATTTTATTAGGGTCGTATAGTTCTGCCAATGTTTTTCTAGTATGCTGGGCTCTTTGTTTAAGTATGTTGTGGGTATGCTGTTCTAGTATATCTTTTTGAGCTTGGGTTATGGGTGGGAATGGGAAATTATTGTAAACAATATCTTTAGAATATCTATAATCTGTTTTTAATCTACCACAAACAGCATTTACCCAAACCATTTGCATATTACTCATAAATACTGAAAATAGATAAGTAGCATTAGTAGCCACAATCAAACAACTGTTATGAGCAACTGTTTCAGCACTAAAAAAGCCCAAAGGTATATATTTTCGTCTCTCAGATGTTGTGGAGGGGAATAAAATATAGTTTTGATTTTTTGGTTGGGTAATTTGGGCAAAAAGATGTGGAATATTTGCTAATTGTGGTCTTGAGCTATTTTCTCTTATCAATTTTAACTCATTTACAATTTGCCAAATCATTGGTATTTTTTTCAAATCACTTAATTCAACATCTTCTAACCATAAACACCACCTTTCACTACCATTTAAAAATTCATCAGCACTTAAAAGTTTTTTAAAATAGTGTTTTGCCTCAGGGCATTTTTCAATAAACTCTTCTTTTTCAATTGTAGTAAAAAGTAACTTTCCTCCATCGGCAGGCATGTTGCCAAAATTCATTTCAGGAAATTCAGAAATAGGTTTTGCTCTACTAAAAATATATATTGGCTTACCTTCACCTAAATAGGGTGAAATATTTTTTAGTTCTCGTTTAATATTTCTAATAAACAAGTTTGCAATTTGGTTTGATCTATTTCGCAAACCAATGATTACAACTATAACGGCTGCTTTTGCTTGTGCTAAATTGCTCCATTTAAAATCTTTATAAGCAAAATCAATTTCTATATTTTCATTTAAGATATTTGGCCATATTAAGCCAACTTGTTCTCCTTGACAAATTGAATTGGTAGAAACAAAAGCTGCCTTTGCATTACAACCTCTTATGTAATTTGCTCCTTTGTAAAACCAAGCTGCTATATAATCAACACTTTTATATTCTTTACCATAAACAATTTTCAAATCTTGTGTTTGTATTTCACTTTGTCTTCTTGTACCTATATACGGGGGATTTCCCAAAATAAATACTTCGCCAACTTTTGGTTTTGGGCATACGGTTTCCCAACTAAGCCTGGTGGCATTGCCTTGGGTTATTTGTCCAGCATCACTTAGGGGTAGGCTTGGGGTAGTGGCACCTAGTAGGCTATCAAACTCCATATTCATTTGGTGTTGGGCCAGCCAAAGGGATAGTTTGGCTATTTCATGGGCAAAGTCATCCAACTCAATACCATAAAAATGGTTGAGTTCCACACGGCTAAATAATTCTATTTGGTAATGGCTTACTGGTTTGGCATCGGCTAAGGTTAGTTGTTGTTTTTTAAATAGTCTGGTTTGCTGGTCTTCAAAGCCTGTTGTTACTGTATTATTTATATTGCCTGTTTTTAATTGGGTTAGTATTTTTATTTCTAACAGTCGTAATTGCTTGTAAGCAATTATTAAAAAATTGCCACTACCACAGGCAGGGTCAAATATGCGTATGTTGGCTATGCGGCTAAGTAGCTTATTAAGTGCTATAGTGCTGCCTTTGGCGGCAGTTAATTCGTCATACAATTCATCTAAAAACAACGGTTGTATTACCTTCATTATATTGGGTACACTGGTATAGTGCATACCTAGGTTGCCACGTTGGTCAGGTGTTACCACGGCTTGTATCATACTTCCAAATATATCGGGGTTAATGCTTGCCCAGTTTTGCCCACCACACTCTATTATTACTTGGCGTATTTTGGTATTAAATACTGGCAGTGGTGTATTGGCTTTAAACAAGCCACCATTTACATACGGAAAAGTGGTAAGGTAGGTAGGTGTCTTTGTATTTCGTTTTTCGGTGTTTAATACCACAAATAATTGTTGTAGGTAATGTTGCAAATCGCTACCATCGGTTTGGGTATGGTTGCTTATGCTGCTGGTAAATAAGTTGGGGGTAAAAATATTGGTATCTTCGGCAAAAAAGCAAAATAATAAGCGGCTCAAAAAAATGTTGAGGTTATGTACTTGCTCTTGGGTTTTGGTGGGGTTTATTTTTTTTATTTCATCAAATAGCTTGGCCATTTGCACGGCTACTTTTACATCGGCTTCGTTTTCGGTATGGGTTTGGTATTTTTCCATACCTGCCAATGGCAAAAAAAAACTAAGGTGTTGCAATAGGTCTTTTACTGGTGTGGTTACTACTTCGTTGGTTTTGGTATCTATAGCTTTTAGGGTAGTGTAATCGGTAGCAAGTATAAATCTTACTTTATGTTTAGCAATTAGTTTTTGGCTTGCCATAGCTGGCAAAATGTTTTCTAACGCTGCTGTATTTACTTCCTTAAAAAAAAGTTTCTTTTTAAGTATAGTTTCGCCAAGTATTTTACTTGCATTTAAAGTACCTTTTTCTAATCTCTTAATTTCGGCATTGGTACTACCGTAAGCTAACAAAAAGTTAGCTAAAAAATTTTGAGGGGTTACGTTCTTTATAGTTTGTTTTAGTTTTTCTTCTATTTGTTCAATAGTCATTAGTGGTTGGTGGTTATTTATTAGTGGTTGGAGGGTAGTTATTAGTAGTACATATTAACAAATTTATTTGTTATGTAAAGCTAATATAAAAAAAAGATTTCTTATTTTAATAATCTTTTTACGTTGTGCCCTAGCCAGGATTCAAACCTCGAACCTTCCCGCTTTGCAGACGGGATACTCCCTGCCTGCCGGCAGGCAGGTATTCAGTTGAGCATATTTTTTGTAAAAAAAAAAAGACTCTTCAAGTTTTATGTTGAAGAGTCTTTTTTAATTTGTGACCGAGCCAGGATTCAAACCTGGAACCTACTCATTCGTAGTGAGGTACTCTATTCAGTTGAGCTACTCAGCCAATATCTTTTTTTGTCGCTTCGGTACTCCCTGCCTGCCGGCAGGCAGGTATTCAGTTGAGCTACTCAGCCGTTGTTATGTTGCAAAAGTACTTGAATAAATTTGAAATTACAAATTAAGAAATGAAGAAATAAAACAATTAAGTTATTAGCTACCTTTGTAATCAATGGAAATACATTACACTACGGCGGAAATAAAATTGTTTGAAACTATTGCAAAAGCTGCTCAGCAAACTGACTGTGAGGCTTATATAATTGGTGGTTTTGTACGGGACAAATTACTAAATCGTAACACAAAAGATGTGGATATTGTTACCAATAAAGATGGTATTGCTTTGGCTCAAAAAGTAGCTAGTTTTTATACACCATCGCCTACTATTAACATTTTTAAAACTTTTGGCACAGCCCAAATAAAATTGCCAACCATAGAGTTAGAGTTTGTAGGTGCCCGTAAAGAAAGTTATACTTACAATAGCCGCAAACCAACAGTAAGTACGGGTACTATTAACGAAGACCAACTAAGGAGAGACTTTACCATAAATGCTTTGGCTATAAGTTTGCAACCTCATAGTTATGGTCAAGTTATTGACCCGTTTGATGGTATTACCGATTTGCAACAAAAAATAATACGTACACCATTAGCACCTGAACAAACATTTAGCGACGATCCTTTACGTATGTTACGTGCTATAAGGTTTGCCACACAATTGCATTTTACCATACACCCAACTACCCTGCAAGGCATAGCTGCACAGGCACACCGTATTGCTATTATAAGTAAGGAACGTGTAGCCGAGGAGTTAAATAAAATTTTGCTTTGCAAAAAGCCAAGTATAGGTTTTATGTTGCTTCGCAGTACAGGGTTGCTTCAACTAATATTCCCCGAAATGGTGGCATTAGAAGGAGCAGAATATATAGATAACCAAGGGCATAAAGATAACTTTTTGCATACCTTACAAGTGGTAGATAATATATGCCACACCACCAACGATTTGTGGCTACGTTGGGCTGCGGTACTACATGATATTGCTAAGCCACGTACTAAGCGATTTGAGGCTAGCAAAGGCTTTACGTTTCATGGGCACGAAGTAGTAGGTGCCAAAATGGTACCCAAAATATTTGATAAATTAAAGTTGCCACTAAATGAAAAAATGAGGTTTGTGCAAAAAATGGTACTGCTACACTTACGACCAATAAGCCTTACCAAAAAAGAAATAACGGATAGTGCTATAAGGCGTTTATTATTTGATGCTGGCGATGATTATGATGCCTTGATGCTGCTTTGCAATGCCGATATTACTAGTAAAAATGCAGTAAAAGTAAAACGATACCTTGAAAACTTTGAACTTGTAAGGCAACGATGTACAGCGGTAGAAGAACGAGACCATATACGAAGTTGGCAACCCCCAATAGATGGTGAAAAAATAATGGAATTATTTGACCTACCACCAAGCAAACCAGTAGGTATACTTAAAGCTGCCATAAAAGATGCTATACTCGATGGCTATATTGAAAATACTTATGAAGCTGCTTATGCATTTGTAGTACAAAGAGCAAAAGCATTGTACCCCAATATGCAAGTGAAGGCTCAGTAATTTGGTTAAATATATATATAGCAACAAATTTGTAGTACATATTTTCTTTTTTATATTTGGTAAATAAAAACCTATTTTTACAACACAACTTTACCTAACTAATGGCTATTTTAAAATTCAGAATTTCGTACCAAGAAGATGATAGTATATACAGAGATATAAATGTACACCACAAAAATACTTTTGCACAACTGCATGAAGCTATACTAAAGGCTTTTGAATTTGATGCTAAGCACGAAGCCACATTTTACCGTAGCAACAATACATGGCAACGTGGTAAAGAAATTACGTTGGTTAAGTACGAAAAAAATTATGTGGTAGAGCCTATACTAATGAGCGATACTACTATTGGTTCGCAAATATTTACTACTACCGAAAAATTTATATACCAGTATGACTTTACTAAAAATTGGGTATTTACACTGGAACTTATAAGTGTAAGTAAAGAGGAAACTAACCCCAACAACTACCCACTTACAATGCGTAAAGAAGGGATAGCACCAAGCCAATATGGTACTAAAGGATTAATGGGTAATGGTAAAGTAACCGAAGTGGAAGAAAAGTATGACTTGTCGGCACTTGTAGAGGGTTATGGTACCGAAGGTGAACCAGACGATATTGTAATAGATGAAGAAGATGGTGAAGATGAAGCAGAAGAGCAAGAGGAAAACCAACAATTAGAAGATGAAATTTAATTTTTTGTCCTTTAATTATCTTAATTTATTATTTATGTAAAAGCATTTGTTACTTATTACACTTATAACCTCAAACTAATAATTATGGAAAAAAAACGTAGGATAATAATAGCTGTTTTGTTATTAATATCAATTGTAAATTTTACAAGAATAAAAGGTATTGACAGTATTAGACCTATTCAGTTTATTTCAATATTTGTAATTGGTGCATTGTCGGCCTTGCTTATTAATGAAATGGTTACCCTATTTAAAGCAAAAAGAAATTAAATAATTTGTAGTAGTTGGAGTACACTAACAAGCCTTATACAAGAACTTGCCTAACTTGTATTTAATAACTACTACTAGTTAAACTAATTGTAGTACAGCAGTATTAGCAGTATATAGGTAACATACTAATACATGAAAAATAATAAAAAAATTATAGTAGTAGCAGGTGCTACTGCAACCGGCAAAACAGCAAAAGCCATAGAACTTGCTACACAATATGAAACTAGTATACTATCGTTCGATAGTAGGCAATGCTACAATGAGCTAAATATTGGTGTTGCCAAACCAACCAAAGAGGAGTTGCAACTAGTACCCCATTATTTTATTAATAGCCATAGCATTAATAGTAACATGAACGTTGCACTATTTGAAAAATATGCATTAACAGTAGTAAATAAATTATTTGAAACTAACAATGTTATAATAGCTGTAGGTGGCACTGGCTTATACCTAAATGCACTACGTAACGGTGTAGATGCTATACCGAGTATACCCACCATATTAACCGAAAGGTTACTACACCAATACAATGAACTAGGCATTAATTGGCTTAAAAATGAAATACAACAACTTGACAAAAGTTATACTAACCTTAACGACCTTAACAATGCACACCGTATGCTTAGGGCATTAGCGGTAGTAATGCATACAGGCAATAGCATAAGGCAATACCAACTACACACACCTGTAACTCGGCAATTTGATGTGGAGCTAAATGTACTACATGTAGAACGAACTGAACTATACCAACGTATTAATAACCGAGTAGATAATATGATTGCTATGGGCTTAATAGCAGAGGTGGAAAAGCTGCAACCTCACCAACACCTTAATGCATTACAAACTGTTGGCTATACTGAATTGTTTGATTATTATAATGGAAAAATAAATTTGCCTACGGCAATTGCACTTATAAAACAGCATACCCGAAACTATGCAAAACGGCAGATAACTTGGTTCAAAAAACTTGCTTAACTATACAGTAAATTATTTATAATCGTTAACATTGAGTATATGTTGGCAGCTACGGTACTCCTGTAATGTATTGCTACTAATTATAATGGTACGGTTGTAATGGTAGTGTTGTAGTAAGGTATGGTACAGTGTAATGCCTTGCTCATCGAGGTTGGCGGTTGGTTCGTCAAGTAGTAGGGTGGTAGTGTTGCTAAAAAATGCCAAGGCTAATTTTGCCCTTTGTTTCATACCGCTACTAAAGTTGCCAATTTGTTTGTGTGTACTATTGGTTAATTGTACTAGCTCAATTATTTGTGTTATTGTAAGGCTGCTATATAATGGTTTAAACTTTAGGTGAAACTGAAACATTTCCCAAAGGGTTAACTCCTCTACTAACTCCAAGTATGGTGCAGCCATACTTATGTAATTATATGCAGCATCGGTAGGTATAGTGTTATAATTTGTAGTGTATGTAATACTGCCTTTGGTAGGGTGTATAGCACCTGCAATGCATTGCAATAAGGTACTTTTGCCTGAGCCATTGGCACCTATTAAAGCATAGCTTTTGCCTTGCTCAAAAGTGTAATTTACTTGTTTAAATATCCACTCATTCAAGTACCGTTTACCCATATTAAATACTGATATCGTCATCGGTATTGCCTTTTATATATCGCTTTATAATGCCTCTAGCACTCTCTCTTATAAAGGTTACTATTTCATCTCTTTCGTCGGATACTTCAAATTCCTCCTCTATTATTTGTAACGATTGTGTGGTATTAAGCCCTTTGCTAAATATGGTGCGGTATATATCCAATATATGGTTTGTTTTTTCGGTGGTAAAGCCTCTTCGCTTAAGACCTACACTATTAACACCTGCATAACTAAGTGGAGTACGGCCTGCTTTTACAAAGGGTGGCACATCTTTACTTACCAACGAACCACCTGCTATAAATGCATGGCTTCCAATTTGTGCAAATTGGTGTACAGCACACATACCACCCAGTATTACCCAGTCGCCCATTGTTACATGGCCAGCTACTTGTGTGTTGTTGCTCATTATACAGTTGTTGCCCACCACACAATCATGTGCTATATGGCAGTAAGCCATTATAAGGCAGTTGTTTCCAATTTTAGTTTTGCCTCTATCTTTAGT
The DNA here is from genome assembly GCA_043778255.1 of Chitinophagaceae bacterium. GTDB lineage: Bacteria > Bacteroidota > Bacteroidia > Chitinophagales > Chitinophagaceae > JAYWGN01. Next base: position 68,931 of record JAYWGN010000013.1, read on the forward strand.
ACCACGGTTTACAGTTACAAATTCTCTAATAGTAGTGCCATCACCAATTTCTACAATGGAGTGCTCGCCTTCAAACTTCAAATCTTGTGGTACTGCACCTATAACTGCACCAGGAAAAATATTACAGTTTTTGCCAATTCTTGCTCCTTCCATAATGGTAACATTACTACCAATCCAAGTGCCATCGCCAATTTCAACATTTTGGTGTATTACACTAAATGGGTCAACCTTAACGTTGTTCGCCAATTTTGCATTGGCATGTATGTATGTATGTGGATGTATCATTTTGTTTATTTAATTGATAATTGATAATTGATAACGGACAACTGATAATTACTTTGTAAGTATATTATCAAAACTAATATACTGTGTTCTTGATAAAGGCAAAAGCAAAGTATCAAATTAGCATATTAGCACATTATCTTATTATCAAACTATTTTATCATCAAAATTTTTACTTTATTTCTTCACTTTTTAAATAGCATACTGTATTCATAATACAGGCAAAAGCACATTATCTAATTAGCATATTAGCTCATTATCTTGCTAGCATTATATTTTAGCTTCTTCTCACAATTTGTGCAGTTAGGTCGGCTTCGCTTACTAGCTTATTGCCTACATATACACTACCGTGCATTACACAAATACCACGCCTAATTGGTTCGGTTAATTCCATTTTTAGTATTAATGTATCGCCAGGTACTACTTTGTGTTTAAATTTACAATTGTCAATTTTTAAAAAATAGGTATCGTATTGTCCTTCCTTTTGCGAATTAATGCAGAGTATGCCACCCGTTTGTGCTAAGGCTTCTACTTGTAACACACCTGGCATTACAGGGTTGCCCGGAAAATGCCCTTGAAAAAAGAATTCGTTGTACGTAATATTTTTAATACCAATTATTTGAGTATCGGTTAATTCAATTATTTTATCAACCAATAAAAAAGGAAACCTGTGGGGTAATGTTTTTTCTATTTGCTCCAAAGCATATACTGGTGGCTGGTTGGGGTCGTAAGTAGGTACACCTTTAGTGTGTTTGTTTTTTTTAATGTATTGCTTTATTTTTTTAGCGAAAGCTACATTACTACTATGGCCAGGCCGGTTGGCAATTATATGCGACCGTATAGGGTAGCCAACAAGGGCAAGGTCGCCTACTACATCTAACAGCTTATGCCTTGCTGGTTCGTTGCTGAACCGTAGTTCCAAATTATTCAAATAACCTTCACTTTTTACTTCTATTTTTTCTCTTTTAAATGCTTTGGCTAACCTTGTCATTTCCTCTTCAGTAACTGGCTTATCTACTACCACTATAGCGTTATTAATGTCGCCACCTTTTACTAAATTATTATCAATTAGCATTTCCAACTCATGCAAAAAACAAAATGTACGGCACGGTGCAATTTCGGTTTTGAAATCGCTCATTTTTTTGAGCTGAGCATGTTGAGTGCCTAATACAGGGCTGTTAAAGTCAATTAGTGTAGTTATTTTATAATCTAATGCTGGCATAGCCACCATTTCTACTCTTTTTTCTTCATCGTAATGGTAAATGTTTTCGTCAATGGTGTACCATATTTTTGCAGCATCTTGTTCCAGTAATCCTACTTCTTCTATAATTTCTACAAAGGGTTGGCTGCTACCATCAATTATAGGTATTTCGGGACCATTTATTTCTATCAAACAATTATCGACACCCATACCTACTAAGGCAGCCAATATATGCTCTACGGTACACACTTTAGCATCGTTTTGCTCTATGGTAGTACCACGGCTCGTATCGGTTACTAGGTCGCAGTCGGCTTTTATAATGGGTTGTCCGGGCAAATCAATACGTTGAAACTGATAGCCAAAACCAACATTGGCAGGTTTTAATTTCATATCTACATTAATACCAGTATGTAAACCTGTGCCAGATATGCTAATTGCATTTAAAAGTGTATGTTGTTTGTCCGCATTAAAATTGTTCATTCAGCTGTGTTTTGGGCTTTTATGCAAATATACTCTAAATTGTAGAAATGTAAACAGTAGTTAATGTAGCTTAACAAAATTGTTAGCCTTTAGCTTAATAAGCAATAAGTACTTATATTAAAATGCGTAAGCCGCGGCAAGGATTGCAGCGAAAATCCTTTTTTACCGTTTTCTTGCAAAAAAGACCTGCCTACCGGTAGGCAAGTTGTAGCGAAAAGCCTGTGTGCCGCCCAAATTGTTGTTTTAAGGCTGTATATATTTTGGTTAAAAATAAAAATTTTCTACTCATGGTATTTTGTATTTTTGGGTAAAATAAAAACAACTTATTATATTGCAACAAGTTCCATTTACAATCACATTTTTGGGTACAGGTACTAGTAGCGGTGTGCCAATGGTAGCTTGTACATGTGCTGTATGTAGCAGTACTAATGGTAAAGACAAACGATTACGAAGTAGCCTACTTATACAAACAAATACTACAACCGTGGTAATTGACTCCACTCCCGACTTTAGGCAGCAAATGCTTACCCACAAAGTAGTAACTTTAGATGCTATTGCCTTTACACATCCCCATAAGGACCATATAGCAGGGTTGGATGATGTAAGAGGCTTTAATTTTTTTACCAAAAAAAATATGTTGTTGTACGTAAATGCAATAACAGAAACTAGGCTACGCCGAGAGTTCGATTATGCATTTGAACCTTTTGACTATGAGGGTATGCCCTTACTACAATTTGTACCTATAACTAATGAGCCATTTACTATTGGCGATATTACACTTACGCCTATTACGGTATGGCATTATAAAATGCCTGTGCTTGGTTTTAGAATTGGCGATTTTACTTATATAACCGATGCCAATAAAATTGATGAAGCCGAACAACTTAAAATACATGGTACCAAAGTATTGGTGTTAAATGCCTTAAGAAAAGAACCTCATTTATCGCATTTTACATTGCAACAAGCCATTGATATGGCAGTACATTTAAAAGTGGAGCAAACCTACTTTACCCATATAAGCCACCAATTGGGTAAGCATAATGACATTAATAATGAATTGCCACCAAGTATTACATTGGCTTATGATGGGCTGCAGTTGCAGTTTTAAATTTTACTATTTACTTCCCCAATGCTTGCTGTATAAGGGTTGTATAAAACTGTTTGAGGTTACCTCCACTTGCCCTTACTTGCTGCGGTACTACACTTGCTTCACTTTGGCCGGGCACAGTATTTATTTCAAGCATGTAGGCTTGGTGGCTTGTAGGGTTGTATATAAAGTCAATACGTACTACACCGCTACAATTAAAAATGGCATATATTTTTTTTGCTGCATCTAGCAAATTACTCTGTTCGGTTGGGGTAATTATTGCAGGTGTTATTTCTTCACTTTTACCTTGGTATTTTGCCTCAAAATCGAAAAAGAAATTATGCGTTATTACCTCAGTAATAGGAAGGGTAATAATAGTAGCTTCGTGTTTATATACTCCAATTGTAAATTCTCTTCCACTAATATATTCCTCTACCAACACCTGATTATCTTCTGCAAATGCTTTAGTAAATGCAGTATCAATTTCTGTAGCGTCAACAATTTTGCTCATACCAATACTGCTTCCACCATTGTTAGGTTTTACAAATAATGGAAAGGTTAATTGTGTTGCATTTTGCCAGGTACTTTTATCATCGGTACTAAAAAACAGCATCGATTTTGCGACAGCAATACCACTAGCACCTGCTACTGCAGTAGTGTAACGTTTGTTAAATGTAATAGCACTTGTAGCTGCATTGCAACCTGTGTAAGGTATGCCCAACATATCAAAATAACCCTGCAATTTACCATCTTCGCCGGGTGTGCCGTGTATGCCTATGAGTACTGCATCAAAGTTTATTTTTACGCCGTTATTAAGTATTGTAAAGTCACATTTATTAACCGTGCTTTCGCCACCTGTGGTGGGTTGGTAATACCAATTATCTTTTCGTATATCTATTTTATAAATATTAAATAAGTCAGTATCCAAATTGTTTTCAATTTGTAGGGCACTTTTATAACTTATTTGGGCTTCGCCAGAGTAACCACCAGTTACTAAGGCAATATTTTTTTTTACCAATTCCATTTATTTTTTTTGTTTCACAAAGATGCATTTAATAGTATGCTTTGCAAAAAATATTTTAAAATATTTATTACTGGGCAAAACTTATTTTGCCCATACTTACGGCAGGTATATCGGTACGGTTGGTATTAAAGTTTTGATTATTGCCCACCAGAGCTTCGTTGGCTAATACAGCAAATAATACGGCTTCTTTTGCATCGGGGTTAATAGCAAGGTGGTTGGTTGTTTTAAATGTAATATTGGGCATTGCAGTTGTTAAGGTATGCATTAACAAAGGGTTGTGCATACCGCCACCGCTGCTATATACTGTAACAGTTGCATTGTTACTTGTAGCCTTTTTTAATGCATTTATAATACAATTAGCCGTAAATTGGTTGAGGGTTCGCATTACATCATTATTACTTAACAACTCCGTACTAGTACCTACTTGAGCTTTGTGTAAATAGTATAAATTAAACAGTTCTGGTCCTGTAGTTTTGGGGAACTTTTGTTGTAAAAATGCCTCATTTTCAAGTGCATCTAGTAATTCATTATTTATTATACCCTGGGTAGCTATTTCGGCATTATGGTCGTAATTGCAGTTATAATATTGTTTGCAATAGGCATCCATTATTGTATTGCCTGGTCCTATATCGGTGCTATATACTTCACCCATATTTAAAGTACTTGGTAAGTAGGTAAAGTTAGCAATACCCCCAATATTGAGTAGTATCCTATTTTCAGTTTTGCTGCCAAATATTAGATAGTCGCCATATACGGCAAGTGGTGCACCTTCTCCACCAGCTGCTATATGCTTTTGCCTAAAGTCGCTAAGGGTAGTAATGCCAGTGGTTACAGCTATATGGTCGCCATCGCCTATTTGCAAAGTGCCATTACCAAAGGCTTGTAACCCATGCAAACTAAGTGGTGCATGGTATATGGTTTGTCCGTGGCTAGCTATTGCATCAATAGTATGGGGTGTTATATTCCATTTGTGTAAGCATTGCAATATTAGTTTGCCGTGTTGTATGCCTATCCATTCGTTAGTAAGGCAGAGGGCTTGTAGGTCTATTGTTTTTTTGCTAAATAGGGCTGCTACATTTTCTCTATACTCATTGGTATAAGCTACGGTTTCAAATTGTAATATTGTAATATTTGTAGTGCTGCCGCTACCAGTTATTTTGCAAAGGGCAACATCTAACCCATCTACCGATGTGCCACTCATTAAACCAATAATTAGCCTTTCATTTTTTTGTGCTATTGCAAATAGTTTACTAATATTAGGGTTCATAACAGTTAAAAGATTTGTTTTTTTTCAAAAAAAAATTACTTTACTAGTTTCCAACCTTTGGTTTTATAGTAAGCAATTATAGGAGGCCAAGGGCCGTATTTATGTTGGTATTCGCTAAATGTATCACGGTAAGGGCCTTTGCCATAATCCATATTTTTATCGTTAATATTGGGGTAGTCAAATGTAATTGGGTTTGGTCTTTTGTGTAGTGAATCGTTGTTAACAAAAGCAGCTACATCATAACACTCGGCATCGGTAAGTATGGGTTTGTACCAGTAAGCCATTTCGTGTGGCATATTACTTTTGAGCCATCGGGCTTGTTTGGTTACACGGTGCATACTGCTACCAGGTTGGTAGGCATATTGCCCCCATAGTGGTGGGTATAAGTAAGTAATATTATTAGGTAGCATTTGCCCTTCACCATTTTCCTGATGGCATCTTTGGCAGTTTTTTTCATATACTATTTTACCATTTGTACTACTTGCAGCACGGTCTAGTAAAGGTAATTCTACATTTTCATAACCGTCGGCAGTTGCATTTTTAAGCCCTTCATTATTTATCCATTTTAGGTAGCTTAATATTGCAGTCATCTCTTTACTATCAAGTGGTAGTGGGTCGCCACTATGGGGTCTCATTACACAATTATTTACACGGTTGGCTAAGGTTAACACTTTGCCCTCCCTTGGGCGGTACTGTGGGTACTTGGTATGGCTTAGCATTAGGTTTAGCGAATATGGCTTTGTACCAGCCTCTTGGTGGCAGTTACTGCAGTTCATTTTGTTTTTGGTGTAATGCCCAGCTATGCCATTTGGGCCTATGTAATAGGCTGTTTGCAGTAGTATATTTCTACCATACCTTACCATATCACCAAACTCATCTTTAGGTATAGTGGTGGTATCAGGCTGTTGTAGTATGGTAGTATTAGGTGTATTAATAGTAGTAGTTGGTTTGTTACTACAGTTATAAGTTATTATAATTAAGGCTAGTACTAATAGTACAGTAACCCATTTTTTTGCAAACAAAAAATTTATAAATATTATTTTCATTTGTGTAAAATTAAAAAAAATTGGTGGTAATATAATTAACTATAACAAATAAAAACCCTACTTTAATAGGTAGGGTTTTATAGTATTTGTTTATTCAACCTAGTTTTTACTAATCAAATCTACACTTCTATTTATAAAGTTAGTAAGGTCGTTACCTTTAAGCAAACCTTGGCTTAGTAAGGCTAAGTCGGCTAGGTTACGTACTAGTTTTTCTTGTTGTGGTGCTTCGGCTTTTAGCACTACATCTTTATATATAGGGTGGTTGCCATTAATAGTAAGGTTTACTTCATCGGGCATTTGTGCATAAAACTGTGCCATACCTCCTCCCATATTGGCCATATCTTTCATACGGCGCATAAATTCTGGTCGGGTGGCTACTACAGGTGGCGTATCTACACTTAATCCTTTTACATCGGCTGTTACATTAAGGGCTTCTATTTTAAGGGTAAATAAATTTTTCAATTTTTCACTGTCATCTTTACTCAATACACTTTCTTTTGCCTCTTGTTTATCTATTAAGTTTTCGGCTATATCTGCATCTACCCTTGTAAATACTACATCGGTCCACTTGCTTTCCATTTGGCTTACAAACGATGCATCAACCAATGTATTAAGCAATACTACATTGTAACCCTTACTGGTGGCTTGTTGTATATAACTGTCTTGTTGTACCAAGTCGGTTGTATATACAATAACCGTTTTACCATCTTTATTTTTTTGAGTAGATTCTGTTGCCTTTTTATATTCATCTATGGTGTAACTCATTGTCGTTACTTCTTCATCTTGTTTGGTAGGCTGTGTAGCAGTTTGCATTATATGAAACTTGTTGGCTTTATCCAAAAACTTGTCGTCCGTTATCATACCATACTTTACAAATAAGCCAAGGCTTTCCCATTTTTGTTCAAATGCTTTTCTGTCTGTATTAAATATTTCTTCTAATTTATCAGCCACTTTTTTAGTAATATGGTTGTTTATTTTTTTCACATTAGCATCAGCTTGTAGGTAGCTTCTACTTACATTTAATGGAATATCGGGGCTGTCCAGTACACCTTGTAGTAGCATCAAAAATTCGGGTACTATATCTTTAACCTCATCAGTTACAAATACTTGATTGCTATACAATTGTATTTTATCTTTTTGTATTTCGTAGCTCTGTTTTATTTTAGGAAAATATAATATACCTGTTAGGTTAAATGGATAATCAACATTTAAGTGTATCCAAAATAAAGGAGCTTCGTTGTACGGGTATAACTCTTTATAAAAATTTACATAGTCTTCATCTGTTAGGTCGGCTGGTTTTTTTGTCCAAGCTGGTGCTGTATTGTTAATAAGCCCCCCGCCCCCCAAGGGGGGAGTAATCGATGTGTCAGGTACAGCTACATCATCATTTTTACCATCTTCATTTATAACTTCAGCCTCTACTAATTCGTCCTCTTTGGTACTTACTGGTACAGCTTGGTGAAAGTAAATTGGTATAGGTAAAAACCTGCAAAATTTATTTAATAACCCTTGTATTCTGCCTTCTTCTAAAAATTCTTTACTCTCCTCATTTATGTACAACACAATATCAGTTCCACGGTTTTCTTTTTCAGCTACATTCAATTCAAACTCTGGGCTACCATCACATTCCCATTTGCTAGCTTCACCACCTTTGTACGATTTTGAAAATACTTCAACCTTATCACTCACCATAAATGCACTGTAAAATCCTAATCCAAAATGCCCAATTACACTTGCATCTTTATACTTTTGCACAAATTCTTCTGCACCACTAAAGGCTACTTGGTTTAAGTATTTATCTATTTCTTCGGCGTTCATACCAAGGCCAGTATCACTTATAGTTAAGGTTTTATTAGCAGTATCTATTTTTACATCAATCCTCAATTCGCCTATATCGCCTTTAGCTTCGCCAATGCTACTCAGTGTTTTCAACTTTTGGCAAGCATCTGTAGCATTACTCACTAGTTCTCTCAAAAATATTTCGTGGTCGCTGTATAGAAATTTTTTAATTATAGGAAAAATGTTTTCCGTTTGCACTCTTATACTTCCTTTTTGCATAATATTAATTTTTGTAGGTATTTACAAAAGTAATACCATTACAATCATTATGGAAATAATGTCAGTTTTGTTGCCAAGTAGTCTATTTTAAAAGTATTTAACGGTATATTTATTCTTATTTTGCTTCGCAAAATAGAAAAATTAATTTATAGTTTTTTGTAAAAAAAATGAAACTTCATTAAATTAACTTATTTCCCTAATTTTGATGCTTAATGCAACTATCTACCAAACATTTATTAGGCATTAAGGACCTTACAACCGATGATATAAATTTATTATTATCGACAGCACAAAACTTTAAAGACATTTTACAACGTCCCGTTAAAAAAGTACCAAGCTTACGAGATGTAACTATTGTAAATTTATTTTACGAAAACAGTACTCGAACCCGAATATCATTTGAGCTTGCCGAAAAGCGGCTAAGTGCCGATACCATTAACTTTACAGCAAGTGGAAGCAGTGTAAGTAAGGGCGAAACTTTGCTTGATACGGTAAATAATATATTGAGTATGAAAGTTGATATGGTGGTAATTCGCCATCATTCAAGTGGAGCGCCACATTTTTTGGCCAAATATATACCTGCAGCCATTATTAATGCTGGTGATGGTACTAACGAACATCCCACTCAGGCTTTGTTAGATGCATTTTCGTTACAAGAAAAACTAGGCACTTTGCAAGGTAAAAAAATTGCCATTATTGGCGATATATTACACTCCAGAGTAGCTATAAGCAATATGTATTTGTTGCAAAAGCTAGGAGCAGAAATAATGGTAGTAGGGCCACCTACACTAATACCAACTTATTTGCAACAAGCATTTAATGTAAAAGTAACTTACAATTTGCAAGAGGCATTGCAATGGTGCGATGCAGCCAATATATTACGAATACAATTAGAAAGGCAAAACACCGTATTATTTAGCAGCCTAAGAGAGTATAATAGTGCTTATGGTGTAAAACGTAGCAACTTAGATGTACTTAAAAAGGAAATATTTTTGTTGCATCCTGGGCCAATAAACCGTGGGGTAGAGGTGGATAGTAATGTGGTAGATGGTTATAAAAATAGTATAATATTGCAACAAGTAGAAAATGGAGTTGCCGTAAGGATGGCAGCATTGTATTTGCTCAGCGGAGGTAGAAGTTGAGTAAATAATATGCTAATGTGATATTGTATTTTTACCTGTACAGTAATTGCGGTATGCAAACGAACAGGGTATTGTGCAGGTGGGGAATTAGACTTCTGTCAGCCTGAAACCGAAGCCCAATAAAATTACTGATCATTAAGATAACACAAAAAGCCAAATAGCATTCCGTCAAGCTGGAACAAAAGACTAATAGAATTACAAAAAGCTGATTGTTATTACATCTGCCCCACTTTTGCCAAACCCCTTGTTAGCTGATGTGTTTGTCAATTATGGTCGTACACATCTCCAAATTGTTCTTCGATAAATATAATGTGAAAAACCACTCCACTACGCAGTCCTAAAAATGGTCTATTGTCACCGTTTGCCCTAAATACTAATAGGTGGGAAATTTCTGGTGTTACAAATTTGGGTAATTGAGGTTTAATTTGTTTAACAGGCATTTTCTCTGTACCAAAGCCGTGTCTGTCTGCAACATTAATTTGATTCCAAGTTAAGCCACTTATTTTTTTTAGTCTTTCAACAAAGTCAGAATAAAATTTATAATCTCCATTAGAAACTGTTTGCAAATATCTAAAACAAAAAATTGGATAGTCTAATTCAATGCTGTTTTTAGAGGGTATTTTTATTTTATTCTGTTGAGCATTTTTTTTCCTGATTTTACTCATTTACTCAACGATTTGAGTTTTGAAGTACTCTTTCAAAAGGTCATATGAAATTTCCCCTTGTGGGTTTTCGCTAAAAGTTTTTTTCCAAGGCAATTCCTCGTGGGTCATATTCATTAACTTAATAGCAGAAAATTGTCCATACTCTTCCATTACTTCTCTGAAAAGTTCAGCTTCGGTTTGTGGTAAGCCAATTATTTTTTCGTCTTCTTTTAACGAAATAGAAGATGGACCAAATTCTTTAAAATGAAAATAGGCATCTCGAACAACTGGTCCATATTGCCAAGCTTCGATAGGTTCTTCAAAAAGTTTTTTGTCAAATACGGCAATAAAAAAACCTTGCAAATAATAAAGCATTTTTTGCAACTTCAAATTAGATATAGTTTCTCCCTGATTAATGTCAGTGTTGGCAATAATCTTATTTGCTATGTCAATAATTGGATAACTCATGACTCAAAATTTTAGCAAAATTAGTCAAAAATTAATAAACACTCTAATTTTTAGGGTGTTATTTAACATATCAGCTAACACCGCTAATAGCTATTATTTAATAATTAGTATTGTTCTTTTTCATTAGGAAATTCCGATGCTTTTACATCTTTTATATAATGTTGTACTGCTGCTGTTATTTGCGAATGCATATTGAGGTATTGTCGCAAAAAACGTGGTTTGAACTCGGTATTAATGCCCAACATATCATGCATTACCAATACTTGCCCATCGCAGTGCATACCAGCACCAATACCTATTGTAGGTATAGTTAGGCTTTCGCTTACTTGCTTAGCTAATGTAGCGGGTATTTTTTCTAATACTATAGCAAAGCAACCTGCATCTTGTAATAGCAAAGCATCTTTTTTTAATTTTGTAGCTTCTTCTTCTTCTTTAGCCCTTACATTATATGTGCCAAATTTGTATATGCTTTGTGGCGTTAACCCAAGGTGACCCATTACAGGTATACCAGCATCAATTATACGTTTTATAGCATCAAGTTCCTGTTCGCCACCTTCAAGTTTTATGGAGTGTGCACCAGTTTCTTTCATTATACGTATGGCACTAGCTAGGGCTACATCGGGGTTGCTTTGGTAGCTGCCAAATGGCAAATCCACTACCACAAAGCATCTGCTTATACCACGCACTACACTTTGGGCATGGTATATCATTTGATCTAAGGTTATGGGTAAGGTAGTTTCGTGGCCAGCCATTACATTACTTGCACTATCACCTACTAGTATTACATCAATACCTGCTTCATCAAATATACCTGCAAAGCTGTAGTCATAAGCAGTTATCATACTTATTTTTTCACCAGCCAATTTCATTTTATGTAGGGTATTAGTCGTTATTTTTTTTATATCTTTATGTATACTCATAGTATAATATTTTGTGCAGTGAAATTACAATTTATTTTAAAAAATTACCTATAATTTCAAATACTGTTTTGTTTTGTAAGCCGTGTTTGTAGCCTTTAGTAATATGCAACGTGCCGTGTTTCATATTATTAGCAATTTGATGTGCATTTATTAATGGCGATATTTCGTCCTCCTCATCGTGTACAATTATTGTAGCTGTATTTATATTTTTTACATAATTGCTTACATTATATTCGGTTGATTTTAAATTGTATTTTTGTTCAATAGCTTGGTGCAATGCTAGTTGTGCTCTTTTATTTAATTTTATAATATTAATATATACATTTATTATTTCGGTAAATGTATTGGGGCTTGCCATTAATACGAGCTTTTGTATTGGCAACTTTGCAACATTATGTATACAATAAGCAATACTACCAGCACCAATACTATGCCCAATAAGTACAGTAGGTTGGTACTGTTGGTAGGCTACATTTATATAATTAGCATATTGTATGGAGTCAAATGTAGTGCCTTCACTTGCACCATGTGCAGGTGCATCTATAAGTATGTAGGTGGCATTATGTATAGTTTCTATATAATTAATGAGGTGTTGCCACCTTGCACTATTACTTTCCCAACCATGTACTAGCATTAGCTTTAATGCACCATTACCTTTATAATAAGTCGCAAATGTTTGGTTGTTATAAGTGAGTAATTGTTTGGTGTAGGTTTGTAAGTATGCCGCATCTTTCACCCTTATTTGTCCTTTACGTGGTGTGCCAAATATGGCTAATGCTTTTTTACCTGTATATTTAGGAAAAATAAAAGCTGTTGCATTGAGGTATTTTCCAATAATTACGGGAAATAGTTGCTGTAAATATTTTTTCAATTGGTGTTACTGATATATTTGTGCAAATATAAGTTGAACTGGGCATTGTGTAATATTGTAAAGCTTACATTAATTTTACTTAACAACAATTACAATATCATTTACACCAACTAACTTTGTATAAATATTTAATTATGAAATACATCATTTGTAATGCATTACTTTCTATTATAATTAGTGGTAGTGTGTATGCTCAATCATTTACCTTAAAAAGTAATGATATGGGTGGTAACGGTACCAAAAAAATTGAATTTAACGGCTTTGGTTGCAATGGTAGCAATGTATCGCCACAGTTAAGTTGGAGTAACCCACCTAAAGGTACTAAAAGCTATGCTATTACTGTATACGACCCAGTAGCACCCACTGGCAGCGGATTTTGGCATTGGGTAGTGTTTGATATACCAAATAGTATAACTGAGTTATTAAGTGGTGCTGGTACAGCCAATGGTAAGCTTATGCCTAAAGGCAGCATACAAAGCAAAACGGACTTTGGAGCTAACAACTTTGGTGGCCCTTGCCCACCCGAAAACCATGGTATACACCAATACATATTTACCATACATGCACTTAAAACTGATAAGTTAGGATTAGATGCCAATACAAACCCAGCTTTAGTAGGCTATTATTTATGGTTAAATACAATTGAAAAAGCATCGGTTGTATTGTATTACGAAAGAAAAAAACCTTAACGAAAAAAATATTTACAAATAAAAATAAAAAAAATGCTAAATAAAACTTAAATCTGTTTCAACCAAATCCTCGTTTTAAAAAGCATTCTCCTACAAAATTAATATTTTTTTACAAAAAAACCTTAACGAAAAAAATATTTACAAATTAAAATAAAAAAATATGGCAATGAAAAAAACCGCCACCGCAGTGTGGCAAGGTACAGGTGCAGAAGGTACAGGTACTTTAAGTACAAGTAACAAATTTTTTGATAAAACTCCGTACAGTTTTAAAACACGGTTTCAAAATGAAGATGGTGCATTAGGCACTAACCCTGAGGAGTTAATTGCAGCAGCACACAGTGGTTGTTATGCAATGGCCTTGAGCTTTGCTATAGCACAAGCTGGTTTTGTGGCCGATACACTTACAGTAAATGCTACTGTAACTTTAGATGCGGTAGAGGGTGGCTTTGGCATTACAGGCATTACCTTACACTTAGTGGGTAAAGTACCAGGTATGAACGAAGCTCAATTTATCGAATTAGCCAATGGTGCTAAGTCAGGGTGCCCTGTTAGTAAGGCTTTAAGTATCGTACCTACTACATTGGAGTTGCAATTTGTAGCTTAGTAATACGCTACATTTACAATTATTTAATGACCTACATTTTATTGATGTAGGTCTTTTTTGTGCTTTTTTTTTCCGTTTACAATGTAATAGCTACTCACAAAAAATTGATTTACTATATTAATAAAACAATAGCACTAAGAGTATAATTTAAGTAAATGAATAGTTGATTATTTTTTAGAATAGCTAACAACAATTTAAAGTGTAAACAAACTATATACTCAAATAATATTCATTAACAATAGCATTTTGCTGTAAGCACAAAAAAAAATTGCACTTGAAATGTTATTAATCATTTCAAATGCAATTTGTATTTTTTATTATTTTGGCGAAGCCAAAATATAAAATAGCGAATGTATTACGTTAGTTTTTTACAAACTTTATATAAATATTTCTGCCATTAGTTCTACTTAATTTGGCTATGTATATACCACTACTTAATTTGCTAACATTAAGGGTAGCAGTAGTTTTATTTTGTATGCCAAAGGTCATTAACCTGTGTTTACCATCCATTTGTATTACCTCTAAAGTTTGCCATTTGTCAGTAAGCTTAAGGTCGCTTAGTAGCAAGTTATTTACTACTGGGTTAGGGTATAGTTTTATACCTTCATTACGTACTACATTACCTACGGCCGTTACTGCATTTACCGTAAAGGTTAATACATTGCTAAGTACTGGTGTTACATCAATACAAGTACCAGTGGCATTACTAGTTAATCGGCATCTAATTTTGTTGCCGGTAGTAATGGGTGTATATACAAATGAGGCATTGTTAGCACTTGTTATATTTTGCCAACCTGTAGCACCTACACTGTCCTGCCATTGGTAGGCTGGGGTAGTACCACCATTAGTAATAACAGCAGTAAGTGTAGTAGTAGTGCCTACAAATACAGTGGTAGTACCGCTTATGCTTATGCTTGGTACTGTAGCGGCTGTTACTGTATATATTGAATCTTTAAATGTGCTACCACTACCATTGGTATATGTAGCTTTTACTGTATGGTTGCCTACTGTTGTGCTACCATTAGTAAAGTAAGTAAAGCTGCTATCTACCGTGTTGTAAGTTATAGCTACACCATCTAATTGTATGGTTACTCCAGAGGTTGGTGGGTTGGTTAATTTACCTTTTGCAGTAGCATCGGTTATACATTTATTACTAACATTAATAACTATAGGTACTGGCGGTGCAGCTACCGATACGGTAAATGTAATGGCATTGCTAAACACTACTGCTGTTGTAATACAGGTGGCATTGCTGGTAAGGCGGCATCTAACTTTGTTGCCCGTGGCAGCTGGTGTGTAGGTTAATGTTGCGTTGGTTGCAGCTGCTATATTTTGCCAACCGGTTACACTCACACTATCTTGCCATTGGTAAGCTGGTATAGTACCACCATTAGTTAGTACACTGCTTAGGTTGGTACTGTTTCCTGTAATTACAGTGCTGTTGCCACTTATAGTTATAGTAGGTAGTACGGCTGCTGTTACAGCATAAATGCTATCTTTTTGGCTTGTACCATTTGCATTAGTGTAAGTGGCCCTTACGGTATGGTTGCCAATGGTAGTTGTACCGTTGGTAAAATAAGTAAAGCTGCTATCAACAGTATTATAAGTTATAGCAACACCATCAAGCAATACAGCTACACCAGTTGTAGGCGGGTTGGTAAGCTTACCTTTTGCAGTAGCATCGGTTTGGCATTTGTTACTTACATTAATTATAATTGGTGTGGGTGGTGGTGTAGGTGCAGCGCCTATTAAGCCTGTACAACTCCAAATTTTGAGTGCATATTGTGCACTATCAATAAACGGATTACGATTACCTTGTATGGCAAATACTGCATTGTTACGGGCAATTTCTTTGGCACTTACAGGGTCTTGTATGTTCCAATCGTATAATTGTTTTAAGTACCAATCATCAAATACTTGATAATTAGTACCATTTAATACATCGTTTGCATTGCTATTATTTTGCCAACCGGCAATTAAATTTTCATACCGTACAGCCATATAAAATTGCATTCGGGCAAAGTCGCCTTTGTATTCATTAATAGGTTCAAACACTGTACCAGTAAAGCCTGGGTAAGCACAGTTACCTTTTTTGCTACCATTTTGTGAGGTATATGTAGCCGTGCCAACTGTACCATAAGCAAAGTTACCTCTTGCTCCATTTACACTACCATCAGTTGGTACTAAGTGGTGTATATCACTCACCATTGGTGATGCACTTGCAAACCACGACTGTGGCATACTATGCTCTCTATTATAACAATCGCCCTCTGTGGTATAATTACCACATTGGTTAGTACCATAAGTATATTCGTAAGGTTCATTTAATCCTGTACCTCGGTTGCTATACATATCAAATATAATATCGGCAGTATTTTCAAAATTTCGTTTCATATCCGTTGTTTGGTAAGCATTCCACACACCAGGTGTGTAACTCAATACCGTAGTTCCGCTAGATATTATATTGTACAAAGCTGTTTTTAATGGAGCACAACTTAGCCCAGCCGCAGCATTATAGTAAGTAGCAGGTGCTCCATTGTTCAATGTAGTGGCTGTACCATTAAGCGATGGTGTTAGGTAAAATGGTTCGCCAGTACAACCTGCATTAGCAGCAAATACATAAAAATAATAAAGGGTTGCAGCAGCTAATCCGTTTGCAGTAAATGTAGTACTATTAGCAAACGATACAACACTGCCACCGCCTAATGCTTGACCAACTGTATAAGTAGTTCCATTAACAGGTGTAGCACTTAAAGTACTAACAAGGCTACGTACTACCAAATATCGGTTAGCTGTTGCACTCGCTGTAAAGTTGCCCAATACACTTGAACTGCCAGGTGTAAGTACCAATGTAGTAGCTTGTGCAGCAGGTGTAGTACAAGCTGGTACTGCAGTAGTAGTACTAGTGCCACTAAGTGGAGAAATGGTTAAGTAATTAGGACCGCCACTACAGCCTTGGTTATTTAAACTATATACAAAGAAATAATATGGAGTAGTTGCAGCCAAGCCAGTTACATTAAATGTAGTAAGGTTGTTACTTTGTACTACTATACCACCACCCAAAGTACCACCAACTGTATAGCTAGTGCCATCAACTGGTTGTGCCGATAATGTGCTTGCTGTGCTGTATATAACCAAATAATTGTTAGGTGACGGGCTTGCAGCCGTAAAGCTGCCACCAATACTATTGCTTGTAGGCGTAAGTGTAAGTGCTGTAGCTTGTGCTGTAGGCTCGGCACATGGGGTTACTGCACCTGTTGTTATACTTACATTATCTAACCCTACGGCACTCCTTGAGCCTGAGCCACTTGGCTGCCAACTTACCCACCTTAGTTGCACTTCGGCTTGGTTAGTAGCAGCTGCTGGTAATGGAAAGGTATAACTATCAAAATCACTTGGGCCATCGGCATCGCCACCGTTAGTACTAGCATTGCTATATACAACTGCACTACCTGCTACGGTTGTAAAGGCTCCTGTATTGCCTACTCTATATTGTAAGGCTATGCCAAAATCTCTTGGGTTTATAACAGGCATTGTAAGGTCATAAGCTACATTAACTGTACTAGCACCTGTGGTTACAATGCTCATACCAATTTGTGTAGTACCATTTACGGCATTACTGCTTTGCAAAATGCTTAGTCTGCCATTTGCACTTGGTGCACCACCGTACTGTCCGCCACTACCTGCAGTTGCTGGTTCGGCTGCTACTATAGTAACATCGGTACCTGTACCACTTGCTTCGGCTGTGGCTTGTGTAAGGTAAGGCCTTGCCCCATCGCCACTCCAGCTAGCCATACCGGGCTTTGGTGTAGCAAAGGTAGTAGTACCAAAATCTTGTGTGGTGGGTAAAGTAAGTGGTGTTGGGTTTGTTTGTGCTACACTATGTAAGGTAAATAATGCAGCCATACATAAAACGGAAAATTGTTTCATATTTATTTTTTTTACTAATTGTAAAGATAGTAGAGTTATGTTAACTTAATGTAAATAGGGCAAGTGTTTATAAACAAAAAATCCTAGTTTTTACACTAGGATTATAATATAATTGTTTTAATAAAAAGTTATTTTATTACGTTAACTCTTTTAGTTAATTTACTTTTTAGGTTAGATGCTTTGTTTTTATGTATTACACCAGTTTTGGCTAGTTTATCAATCATACTCAATACTTTAACTAGTTTTTCTCCAGCTGCATCTTTAGTATCAATGGCTTTAAGGTCACGTATAGCATTACGTGTGGTTTTGCCATGGTACATGTTTCTTGCTCTTCTTTTTGCAACTTGTCTTACGTCTTTTTTGGTAGCTTTATGATTTGCCATTACCTAATTAATTTTTTTATGGATTGCAAAGTTAATACTTTTTTGCAAATTAATAAAATAAATAAAAGGGATGGCAAAACTTTACTTATTATTGTAATAATAGGCAATGCATCGTTAACTACCAAACTTGCTACCAGTAGTTAAAATTGTGCAATGGTATGTTACCAACTGATGTAGGTTTTGCTTACAATTGTATTATTCTCTATTGTACTATTGAGTTAATTAAGGAATTAAAAAATGTAGAAATTAAATTGATAAATGAAATTGACTTGTTTATTATATATTGCTTATTTCTAAATAAAAGTAATTTACCAGCAGTGGGCAGAGGACACCATTTGTGTTACTTTTTTATTAGATCAAAGCCAGTGGGGGAGAAAAATGTGCTAATACGATAATGCGATAATTTGCTAATTAAAGAATTAAGAAATTAAGGAATGAAGAAATGAAAGAATTAAGAATTGAATTTGATAAATGAAATCGACTTGTATATTTCAAGTTGACTATTTTCAAACAAAAGTAATTTTTAAGAACTGGGCAGAGCCCAGTTCTAGTGTTACTTTTTTCATAGACCAGCGCCAGTGGGTACTAAGCTAATTTATTAGTATTAAATTCCTACTTTCATAAAAAGTAATTTGAAAGCACTGGGAATATGCCAGTTCTAGTGTTACTTTTTTTCATAGACCAGCACTAATAGGACAGAATAGTGGTTGGTTATGTTATAGTAGTATCGTTTTGTTTGTTATGAAAAATTCGATTAATGTAAATAATGTTTTGTTGTTCGTCAATATCGTATAAAATAGTATAAGGAAATCCTTTAATTAACTTAGTTCTAAATATTTTATACTTAATGGGAAAACCAAAAGGAAAAAATGTAATTACATTCAACTGTTTTTTAAACTAGTTATAAAGTTGTAAGCAATTTTTGGGTCTATTTTTTGGTAATATAATTGTATGTTGTTAAGGTCTATTTCTGCATTAGTAGAGAATAATATTTTATAATCGTTCATAGTCCATATTTACCTTTCATATCGTTCCATTTTTTATAATTAGTTCTTCCTTCTGCTCTTAATTCTAATTCAACATCTAAAGCATTTTTTTGCTCTTGTGTTAGTTCAAAATCTTCATGTTCTGCTACATTTTCAATAGCGTCATCTTTTAGTAGTAAGTCTAAAAGATGCTGTGCATAATCTTTTTTTACTCGTAAATGCAATATATCATTTTCCATAATTTTATAATAAATGTAGGTTATTGTTAATAGTAAAATAACTAAATCAAATTTACGATTTTATTGTAATACTTTTCTATTGTTTTACAGTGGGCTGCTGTTTTCCAAAATACATTTTGCTATAAATATTTATCTTTCACATTTTAAGGCTGCCATATTGTCTTTAAAATCATTTGCCACAAAGGATTGTGGAAAAGATAGCTTACAAAATAGTTGCCAAAAAAAACCGAAACGTATGCTGAAAAATTAGTAGTTAATTATTAAAAAACTACAGATTTTTCTGTCGAAAAACTTTTTTCAACAGTTTTTTTTAAGATATTATCATATTATAGAAGACTCCTGCCCAGTGCTTTAGGGTTACTTTTTTAGCGGTTAATAAAGTGGTGATGAAAAAATTAAGGAATGAAGAAATGGAGAAATTAAGAAATAAATTTGGTAAATCTATACATCTTGATTATTTTAAGATTGCTTATAACCAAATAAAAGTATTTTTGTCAGTACTTGGCAAAGCCTAGCTAAAGTGTTACTTTTTTAATAGACCGATGCATTTATAATGTTGCTTTAAAGTTGTTTGATTTCAATGAGAATTATAGTAACCTCAACGTCCTCATTTTACCCAAAAAAAATAAAAAAATACCCACCAAATAATAGTGAATTATATATGGTGGGCTATAAATAAAACTAATTGATATGGTACAATTACAAAGTAAGTGTGGCTAACACACTATTCATACTTCGTACAGCATCGGCACTTTTATTAAAGGCTGCTTGTTCGGTTTCGGTTAGGTTAAAATCAACAATTTGCTCCAAACCATTACGCCCAATTATACAAGGTACGCCTAGGCAAATATCTTGTTGGCCATACTCACCCTCAAGTGCTACACAGCAGGGTACTAATAGCTTTTCGTTACGTATAATAGCCTCCACTAATAATGCACCTGCTGCACCTGGTGCATACCAAGCACTAGTGCCTAACAAGCCAGTAAGTGTGGCACCACCTACCATAGTATCAGCTGCTACTTTTGCCAAAGCAGCTTCACTTAGTATGGTACTTATTGGTACACCACTATACGTGGCTAGCCTTGTAAGGGGTATCATGGTAGTATCGCCGTGGCCGCCTATTACGTTGGCTTGTAAGTCGTTAGCACTACATTGTAATGCAGTACTTAAGTAGTACCTAAACCTTGCACTGTCCAATATACCACCCATACCAATTACCCTGTTTTTAGGTAAGCCTGTACTTTTAAGGGCTAGGTAAGTCATGGTATCCATTGGGTTGCTTATTACTATTATAATAGCTTCTGGCGAATGTTTCAATATGTTTTCGCTTACACCTTTTACTATACCTGCATTAATGCCAATAAGTTCTTCTCTTGTCATACCGGGCTTACGTGGTATGCCACTTGTAATTACTGCAACTGTGCTGCCTGCCGTTTTGCTATAATCGTTGGTGCTCCCAATTATTTTTGTATCAAAGCCTTCTAACTGTGCTGTTTGCATTAAGTCCATAGCTTTGCCTTCGGCAAAACCTTCTTTAATATCTACAATTACTAACTCACTACACAATTGCTTTCGGGCTATGTTATCGGCACATGTAGTGCCTACTGCACCTGCACCTACTACGGTTACTTTCATATATATTTTTTTATTTTTTTGGTAAAAATATTTTTTGCCTTGCAAATATAATAACTTTGCTTTAGCAAAATAGAAGTATTAAAATGAAATGAGCAAACTATTGTAGTGCTTTATGAAAGTTATAAATGCTAACATAAATTTTTGGTTTAAATATTATTATTGTAAATTTGAATATAAAGTTGTTTAGGGCTATTTCGTTGGCGGAGTATAAAGATTTTGAAAAAGAGAAGATATTTAAAACTTCCAGAAATACTTTAGAAGTAAAACAATTTTTTAGGAGTAAAAAGTTGGTATTAAATTATGTAAAAAAAGTTACCGAGCAACGTTATTCTCCTCCTTATAAGTATATTATGGAGTTTGATATTGATATAGCACATAGCGATGAGTTGGAATTAGAGTAGATTATATTAGATACATTTATGGCAATTAGCGTTAACGAAAGTAAATTAAAAAAATTTAGTTCAATTTGTGAAAAAATGAAGATATATGAAATCATCAAAAACCTATAGTTTTAAAGCATACCTAACTTTATTACCTACCAAAGACGGTGGAAGAAAAACTGGTATAATGGACGGTTACAGACCTAACTTTTCGTTTAATACAAAAAAAATGTATTGTGGAATTATAGCATTAAAGGCAGATAAGGAAATTAAGCCTGGCACTAGTGATGCAGCAGATATACATTTATTGTCAGCTGAAACCATACCAAAAGAATTAAGCAAAGGCGATACATTCGCCATTAAAGAAGGAAATCACAATATTGGTAGTGGTCAAATAATTAGCGTTTACAATAACTGAATTTTCTAATGGAAAATATATAAAAAGTTTAAATAGTTTACCTTTAAAAAGGTTATGGTAAACCTTATAATTTATACGAGATTAAGCTATTTGTTATAACAATAATCCTTTCAAATAAAAGATATTGGTGATTAGGAAAAAGGATGCTTAATTTTTGCTAAGAACAAAATAATTACCTCACTAAACCACTAAAAATTAGTTTAAAATAATGACCATAATAAGTTACAACCTTAATGGAATAAGGGCTGCAATAAAAAAAGGATTTATAGAGTGGCTTGCTACTAACCCTGCCGATATAGTATGTGTACAAGAAACAAAAGCAGAGAGAGAAAATATAGATATAGCGGAAATTAATAAACTTGGCTACCATGACTATTGGTGTAGTGCCACTAAAAAAGGGTATAGTGGTGTTGCTGTATTTACCAAAATAAAACCGCTAAACATATTAATTGGTACAGGCAACCAAATGAGTGATTATGAGGGTAGGGTTATACAATTAGACTTTGAAAAATTTAGCTTGGTTAATGCTTACTTTCCAAGTGGTACAAGTGGTGCCGAAAGGCAAACCTACAAATACCAATGGCTTAACGAAATGCAAATACATTTGCAAAGCATACAAAAAAAACAAAAAAATATAGTACTTGTTGGAGACTATAATATAGCCCATAATGCTATTGATATACACGACCCCAAAGGCAATAAGAATTCCTCTGGTTTTTTGCCCGAAGAGCGGGATTGGATGACCAACTTTTTGGATAGTGGTTGGGTAGATACCTTACGAAAAATAAAACCTACTGATACTGGCTTGTATAGTTGGTGGAGTCAGCGGTTTCCGAGTGTAAGGCTGCAAAATAAGGGTTGGCGTATTGATTATATATGTACTACAAAGGCAATGGAAAGTATGATAAAAGATGCTACCATTTATCCAGATGTAAAACATAGTGATCATTGCCCAGTGGCAGTGGAAATTAATTATTAATTAAAAATTATTAATTAATAAGTTCCCTTATAATTTTTTAAAGCGAAGCGAAAAATATTAAAAAAAAATAAACGATGCTGATTTATAATGTAACAACACAACTTGATAACCTAATAGCTAATAAATGGCTACTGTGGATGCAACAACACCATATACCACAAGTAATGGCTACTGCATGCTTTGAAACTTATACAATGGCAAAATTATTAAATGTAGAGGAGGACAATGTAACCACCTATACCGTGCAATATAAGGCTACTACTATGGAACATTACACTACTTATATTGATAAATATAGTGCTACACTAAGGGCTGAAACTATGGCCACTTGGGGCGATAAATGTATAGCTTATAGGTCGCTTATGGAGGTTGTGAACTAAATGTGGAAAATAAAAAAAATAATTTTTATACTTTAAAAACTATTGTATATTGCTGTAAATCCTTTGCTGTAAGCTATATTAGCTACAATTGTTTGTGGTAAAGGGTTGTAGTTAATAGTAGGGTTTTGTAAATGTTACTTTAGTATTGTTATTTAATTGTTGAAATGCTTACTGTATGGCATTTGTAAGCAATTAGGGATAGAAATATAGAAATTATAATAATAGAATAAAAAACCTTTTATATATTTGTTTTTATTAACAAAAATTTTAAATAAATAAACATGAACAAAGCTGAATTAATCGCTGCTATTTCAGATGCTGCTGACATTACAAAAACTCAGGCAGGTGCTGCATTAGATTGTTTTACTGCAAGTGTAACCAAAACCTTGAAAAAAGGTGGTAAGGTAACTTTAGTAGGATTTGGTACTTTTAGTACTAGCAAACGTAAAGCTAGATTAGGTATTAACCCACTTACAAAAGAAAAAATTAAGATTAAAGCAAAAACTGTTGCCAAGTTTAAAGCTGGTAAGCAATTAGCTGAAAAAATGTAATACTCAAACATTACAAATTATTTGCCCCCCAATTAATTAATCTTAATTATTCGGGGGTTTTTTATTATATTTGCCATCTAATAAAAAAATATTAATTATGGGAAGAGGTGATAAAAAAACTAAGAAAGGTAAAATTTTTAAAGGTTCGTTTGGTAAAAGCCGACCTGCAAAAATAGTAAGTAAGCATGTAGCACCAAAAGCTGTAATAGCCAGTTAATATACGGTTACTTAATTTTTTTAAAAAAAATTATTTATAAAAAAGGAAATTAATTTCCTTTTTTTTGTGCTACTAATTTAGTCAAATAAAAATATTGATAACATACATTGGTAATAGCTATAAATACTAGGTTTTTAATTACAAATAGCCTTGAGGGATATGGTAATTATATACTCCAATTATTTACTAGGGTTGCAACGTTGCAACCCCAACATCAATTTTACTTTATACTCGATAGGCCTTATGAAAGCACAGTGGTACTGAGTAGCAATATACACTTAGTAGTAGTACCACCTAAAGCTAGACACCCTATATTGTGGCATTATTGGTACAATGTAAAAATACCCTTATTGCTCAAAAAATTAAGGGCTTCACTATTTATAAGCCCCGATGGATTTTGTAGCCTTACTACCAAAGTACCTCAAATTACCATTATACACGACTTGGCTTTTTTGCAATATCCTAAGGCAATAAAAAAAAGTCATTTATATTATTACAATACATTTACTCCAAAATTTATAAAAAAAAGCAAGGTAATTATTACGGTATCGGAGTATAGTAAAATGGCAATAATTGAGAAGTATGGAACTGAAAATAACCAAATAAATATTGTATATAACGCTGCCGATAAAGTATATAAACCATTACCTTGGCAAGAGCATTTTGCTGTGAAACAGCAGTACACCAATGGTAACGAATACTTTGTATGTGTATGTAGCATACACCCACGGAAAAATATAATTAGTTTATTAAAAGCATTTTCAATATTTAAAAAATGGCAAAAAACCAATCATCAATTAGTGCTTATTGGGCGGCTAGCTTGGAAAAATAATGCATTTACCCAACTACTACAAACCTATAAATATAAAGACGATGTAATACTACTAGGGCACTTACAACCTGCTGCCATAGCACCTTTGGTAGCTGCTAGTTACTGTGCTATATACCCTAGCTTATACGAGGGCTTTGGTGTGCCAATATTGGAAGCAATGCAATGCCAAGTACCTATAATTACAAGTAACTGTACGGGTATGCTAGAGGCTGGTGGTAATGCTGCATTATATGCCAACCCCAATGATGTTGAAGATATAGCAGCAAAAATGCAACAAATTTATAAAGATGAAACTTTGCGAAATGAACATATACAGAAAGGTATAGCACATGTTGAAAACTTTAGTTGGGATGCATCGGCATTAAAAATGTGTACCATAATTAATGAAACTATAAAAATCTAAAACGAAAATATAAATTAAAATTACTAATAAAAAATATGCAACAAAATACTATAACTATAAAGGTAAACCTTGATGAAACTAAAATGCCAGAAGCAATATATTGGAATGCTAGTGGCAGTACAGCCGATGAAGAACAACTTGCTAAAGGCTTACTACTAGGGCTTTGGGATGGTACTGATAAAAGTAGCCCACGTATTGACCTTTGGACAAAAGATATGATGGTTGATGAAATGACAGATTTTTTTTATCAAACATTTATGGGTATGGCTAATACCTACCAAAAAGCTACCAACAATGTAGAACTTAGCAATGATATAAAAACATTTGCAAAAACATTTTACCAAAAATTTAGAGAACAGGAGTTGAAAAAGTAAGGGGATTGGAAAATGTTTAATAATTTTTTATTTCTCACAACTGAACAGAAAAGTACAATATTTTATTTTTATTTTTTAAAATTTTTTTGGTTTTTTTTTATTTCCACAAAGGAACAGAGGACACAAAGGGTTATTATTTTTTTCATTATTATTCATTTAAAATTTTAGTCAAACAACCCACTTACATACCCTGCCACTTTATCGGGTATTGTAAAGCCGTTATTTAGTGTAGTAGTTAAGCCGTTGTTGGTTATAGCTTCTTTTACGGCAGCTTTTACATTGCTATAAAATTTTGAAATATCGCTTTCGGTTATTGTAGGTTTTTGCACTAAATCTTTTTGTGGAATTTTTGTTAGCGGCACTATATCATCATCTTGGGCAGCATCGTACAATTTTTGTTTACGCTTTAATTCCGCTTTTGCAAATGCCTCTTCGGCATCTAATGTTGCATCTAATTTTTCGGCTGCTTCTCTAAATTTTTTCCAACGTTTTTCATTTTTGGTTAGTTGTTCATTGCAGTTTTTACTGCTGTTAGCATGTATCAATTCTTTGGTTGCTTTTTGGGCTGCTTTACGTTGTGCTTGTTTTTGTTTATCGGTTTGTATAGGGGTTAAGGGTACAATATCATCGTCCCAATTATTATTTACTGCTGATGGTTTTGGTGGTATTTCTGAAAGTGGTTGTACATCATCGTCATCATCATCTGCGGTAGCATTTGTATTGCCTAATGCAGGCTCTGCACCTGTTGGGCTTGCATTTATGTGTGGGTCGTTATTAACACCTGCATTGCCAACAGTATTGCCATTGGTAGAAAAAGATGCTGTCATATTTGGCATTGGGGTAGCCCCATTTGGTGTAATGCCATAATCGTTTGCAGCACCAAAACCATTGCTACCATTGGTTATTGAGCCAAAGCCTGATGGCACAGTAAAAACAATTGGGCAATCTAACTTTGGTATTTCGGGCATTGGTAAATTATATTCAGGCACATCTTGCACTTGGCCACCACCCTTTGCACAATCCATTGGGCCGGGGTGGTAAAATTTCCAATACAACGAAAATGCATCTACATTGGAGCCATACTCTTTTATTAAACCGTAGGCATCGGCTTCGGCATGGTCTTTTGTAATTGCGGTGCTTTGTAAAAGTGTCCACGTAACCATTGCATTGTAATAAAACCGATACTCTTCTTCTAACTCTTCTACAAATGCAAGTAGTTTTGGGTTATACATTTGTATTCTATTGGTATTTTCGGGGTCAATAATATCTTTCATTTCGGGGCATTTCATTTTTTGGGTTGTTTTAAAATCTCCCCTTTCCACCCACTTTTTTAACTCCTGTAAACCTTCTAATTTTTTATCCCAATTGTCTTTTTTTTCTTTTGCAAAAGCAGTAGAAATTGTTGCCGTTACTCTGTTTGCCATAAGCATTACATTACCATTTGCTGTACCCATTTTTATTGCTGTTTTCATTATTTGAGATGGGTCGTTCATTGTAGCATCGGATAATTTATCTTTTGCTTTTTGTAACTCATTTACTTTTTTAGCAAATGCTGTTCTCATTTTTTGGTCGCTACCAAAATCGGCAAAAAATTGCAAATGGTAATCAAGGTTATTTTGTGTTGGCACAAATGTTTTACGCCAACCTTTTGGAAAATATTCGTAAACGGATATTTTTTTTTTAATATCCTCCCAACTCATTGTTGAGATAAAATTTGTAAAATTTTCTCCTCCATTGTTCTTTTTTATTTTATCTACCATAGCTGTGCCATTGTGTTTTTGGGCAATTTCTATTTGCTTTTTTGCCTCGGTAGTTTTACCTTCTTTTTCTAACACTACTGCAATTACAGCCCTGCTTTGAGGGTGCTTTGGGTTTGCCATTACACTGCCAAAGGCATACTGGTAGGCTTTTTCAGCATCGCCAAGGGCAAGCCAAGCAAAAGCAAGGTTGTTTAAAATACTGCTATTAAAAGGGTTTTCTTTTTGTAATTTTTGCAAAAATGGTATGGCCTGCTCAGGGTAGCCATATTGTGTAAGTAGTGCTGCTACATTATTTATTGCTACAGCATTTATAGGGTTTTGTTGTGCAGCTTTTAGGGCTAATAATAATGCAGTATGTTGCTGTGCCGATAGCATAGCAGTAGTTGATGCATCTAGCAAAGCAGTAGGCGTAGTTGCCACTTGCATTGCTTTTTTTGCCATAGCAATTTGTTTAGCATCGCCTTTGGCTAATAGTTTTGTGTATAGATTATTTATGGCTGCAGTAGCTTCTGCATTGCTATAATTATTTTTTATGCTTGCAATTTTTGCAGCATTTTTTGCTGGTATTAATTGTGAATTTTTGGTAAATAACTCTTCTCCATTTGCAGCACTTTGTGTGGATGGTTTATTTATGTTAGCACCCATTACTTCCTTTACCATTTTCATTTCTTCTTTACTCATACCTGCCTGTTTCATTATTGCCTTCATATCGTCTGCTGTTGTTGCTTTTGGAGTTTTAGGTTTTTGTGCTTGTAGGTTTCCCACAAAGGCACAAAGCAAACAAAGGGTTATTATTTTTTTCATTTTTGGTGTTAATTAAATAGATAAATTATTTGTCTTAGACTTGATTTCCTGTAAAGGCACAAAGCACACAAAGAGTCAGTATTTTTTTTATTTTTGATATTAATTAAATAGTTAAATTATTTATCTTAGACTTAATTTCCCACAAAGGCACAAAGCACACAAAGGGTTAGTATTTTTTTCATAATTTTTATTATTTGTTAGCTGCTACTGTAGTATAAGTTTGTATAGTTTTTACAGTACCAATAGGGCTAATTTTTCGTACACTTAAAACTTTATTTATGTAACGGAGAGTGTTTAAATCGTAGGTTGTAAAATATATATCATCGCCATCTTGCACCATATCATTTGCTAAACCGCTAATGGTTGCGGTGGTTATAGCACCATCTATTTCTTTATCACAATCTACGCCACCACAAATATTTTGGTTCCAACATTTCATTTCATTTGTGCCAGCTAAAAGGGTTATTGTTTTGCCTTTTATTTTTGCAAAACGTTTTGCTGTGCCACTAAAAACAATAATCTCATCTTTACTATTTACAAAAATTTTATCTATGCCCGGTATTTTTGCTTTGCTTACATCTCCCATTACCCAACGCAGCTTTGCCCCACCTGCAGCCTCTCCTGATTTTTCGTATGGGTCGGGGGTTCCTGCAATTTTTACCAATCCTTCGTTTGGCGTTATTTTGTAAATGTATTGGCCACCTGTATAAATATTACCTGCTGCATCTATATCAAAATCCCAATTTTTATGGAGAACAAATACGTCGCCATTTTTATCTTTTGGGGTTGTTAATACTCCTTCTGCTGTTAGCTTTCGTAGTATTACAAGGCTATTGGTTACATTAATTGCAGCGTTGTTAATTTTACCTGTGTAATCTGTTATTTTGGTTTTTTCGCTGTTGTATATTTCGGTAAAATAAATGTTGCCATCTTTTAAAATTTTCATTTTTTGTATCTCTTCCATTTTACCATTTGCACCTGTGCCATCGGTAATTTCCCACTTTGTATTTTGCCCACCTGCTACAAACTCTACCTTGCCTGTGTTTGTTAGCCGACTGATAGATGTAAAACGTTGTGTAGTATTTATAAAATAAATATTGTTTGCTGCATCCATAACGGGCAATATATCTTTTTTCATTAAACCTTTATTGGCTTCGTTGGAGTAGTATAAAAAAGTTTCGCCTTGTTGGGTGGTTTTATAAATATCGAGTGCATTATACTTTCGGTATAAATCGTATATGCCATAGCGGTTGCCTGCAGCATCTTTATAAGGGCCCCAAGTAATTGGCGTTGGGTAAGGCGTTGTGCTATTAAAGCCTACAATAGTTTGCGAAAGTATTTTGCTACTATTGCCATTACTAGAGTTGGGTTGGTTATTTTCATTTTGGGTAGATGTATTGCTGCCACTGCTTTTTGTTGCATTGGTTGCAGCATTATTTACTTTGTCTTTTATTTTTTTAAAAAGTTGTGCTTGTATGTTTCCTACAAAGGCATTCGCCAAGGTAAACACACAAAGGGTTATTAGTTTTTTCATAATTTAATTTTTAATTAAAGCTTTCTTTTTCGCCATTATTATAAATAGTAGTTACCAAACCTGTTGGCGTAATTTTTCTAATTTTTGTAACGCCATTTGCTTTGGTATTTACATCTAACACAATTAAATTCCAATTACTATCAAAAGCCATAGCAACAATGCCGCTAAATAATGCAACGTTTGCTGCACCATCTTTATAGCCTTGTTTTGCTGCACCACATATTACCTGTAAGTGGCAACTCATATCATTATTACCTGCAAAATTGGATACTTTTCCATTTTGTACTTTTAGTATTCTAAGTACAGGATTATCTAAAAAAAGTATTTCTCCATTTTTGCCACGGCACAATAAATTGGCACTTTCAAACTCGGCTTTTGAAGTATCACCCATTATAAATTTAATATAGTAAGGAGGTTTTTTGGCTAATGATTCATACGCTTTTTTTGGCAACCCTGCCAATACGGTACGGCTTGTTTCTTCATTTTTTCTTAGGGCATATTTATCGCCAAAATAAAAACTACCATCGTCATTTGCTAATACATCGGTTACTTCGTGAAACCATTTTGGTTTATTTGTTTTAGAACTTTTAGCCGTTTTTACATTCAATTGTTTATCAATAGTACGTACAACACAATTCCATTTTTTATCTTTTAAAACAGTATCTTCTTCAGCCAATTTTGGGTATGCACTACTTATATATAACGTTCCATCGCCACTAATACTTATACAATTTATGAATGTAAAACCTGCTGCAGCACCCTTGCCATCAACTGGTTTATCTCTATCGTTATTTTTATTACCCACATAGTTGCTTATAATTTTATTAGGAGTAAGTTTTAATATTTTATTTTCCATACGCCCAATAAAATAAATATTATCTTCTTTGTCAATTGCCATTTGCCTAAACTCCAACCTATCCGTTTTGTTTTTACTATTGTCATAATAAAGCGAAACCTCACCTGTAGGGGTTACTTTGTATAAATTAAATTCTTCGCCAATAAACATATTATTTTCACTATCTATTACCATACATTTTGGTCTATATATTTTTGGAGATTGTGCAGCTATATCTCCTACAAAGGCACAAAGGACACAAAGGGCAATTAGTTTTTTCATTATTTTATTTTATTGATTTGTGCTCCTCCAATAAAAAATATTTTTGCTTCTTCAAGTTTATCGGCGTAAGCACTATAAAAAGATTCTTGTCTTACTCTACCATCTTCATATTTCAAAAAAATGGTGTAGTCTTTAATTTCGTAATTGCCATTGCCTGGCTTGGCCATAACCTCATTTGTAGCTTTATCAAATAGGTAAGTGTTAAAAATTCCTTCGTCTATAAAAGTACCATTATTATTTAGCACTATAACAGGCTTATCGCCATAAGGCAATGATTGAATTGAAGGGTCTTGAGCATTGGCAAAGCTTGTTAAGGATACTTGCAGTTTTTGACCGTTTACTTTAGCACACCTAAAATAAACTTTACCATCTATATCTAACTGGTTTGGCTTTACCAATTTTAGTTTATCACCATTTAAAGTATTTACTGTTTTTTTATTTGTACCATTACTACCATTAAAGCTATAGTTACCTACAGATAATATTGTTTCATTACTTGTACTATAATTAAATAATCCTTTTCGGGGGATTACGCAAAGTGATTTCCCATCGCTAAAAAACACTCTTTCAAACCACATCATTTTACTATTCATATCTAAACTATAATTAAGCCACAGTCCGGCTATATCATTATCGCTTAATCTTACACCAATGCTACTCTTGTTTGTAGTATTGTTTTGTGGCTTAGTAGTTGTAGTAACAATTGCTTTTGTTTTAGTTAATTTTATAGAATTAAAAAAGGCATCTAACTCCGTTATTAAATTTTGTGCATTAGATACTACTAAAATCGTAGTAGCAATATTATCTTTTTTTGCAGTGGTTACAATTGCCATACTAGTACCACTATTAAATTCGAAATTAGCAGCACCACTAAGGGTTTTCCAACCAGTAATTTCATCGCCTTTATCCATTTGTGGAGTAGCAGTTACACCCAATTGTTTAACAGCAAAGGTTTGCCAATCCTCATCAAAATCGTTTTGTAAAGTGCCTTTACTTTCTGTTTGTGTGTATAAACTTAGTATGCAGTAAGTGCCATTTTTATTATCGGATTTGGTGTAAGTACGCATTCCTTTTTTATCTTCTTTAGCAAAACCTTTTGGTTCGGTGTAGGTAAATACGTCAAAGGTGGTTTGGGCAGTTAAGTTTGTTATAAAGAAACAAAGGATACAAATGTTAAATAACTTTTGAATATCAACAATCGCAGTAAGCGTATAAAGCATTTGTATTTTTTTTATTTGAATTAATAGAAAGGCTATGTCCAACAGATAAGTACAATAAAAGTTACTTTTTTCATGATACTGTAAAAATGCAATTAAAATGATTAAAAAACAATGAGCCTTTTGTACCATAAGAACAATATCCAGATGAGTTCATGTGTTATTGTGTTATTGAATGAATTAAGTAATGAAGAAATTAAATTGATGATATTTTTGTAACGGCTATTTTACAAAAAAAAGGCTACCTTTTAGGGGTAGCCTCAGCTTTTATTGTTGCTTTATAATATTATTCAGTACTGCCTTTTTCGGTTGTTTT
Organism: Chitinophagaceae bacterium; assembly: GCA_043778255.1. Classification (GTDB taxonomy): domain Bacteria; phylum Bacteroidota; class Bacteroidia; order Chitinophagales; family Chitinophagaceae; genus JAYWGN01. Next base: position 101,169 of record JAYWGN010000013.1, read on the forward strand.
TTTTGGTTGTTTTTTTAACTCTTTCTTTGTTTCTTCTGCTATGCTGCCAATATTGGTGTTGGTAGTAGCAACTGGCAATTTAGCTGTTGTAGTAACATTACTTACACTACCTGTATTATCAATTACTTTGTTGGTATTAACTGCTACAGGAGCTTGATCTAAACTGCCACCTTGTGAGGAAGGATTAACCTTTTTATTGTTTTCAATAGGTTTGTAATTTAACGATGACTCTATATTTGCATCGTAACTTACCCCTTTACTTTCTGCCACTCCCCATGATTTTGTATCTATATATTTTCCTTTTTGTGATGCAGGTTTATCGGCAACAGCTACAAACGGATTTTGTTGCATTCGCTTATCATTTCGTACGCCTTTTACTTCCCAACTTACTTTTATATTTGGCTGATTTGTTGCAATTTCAAACGTGTTATTATTTATTTCTTTACTTATAATAGCTTGGGCAAATGTACCACCAACAACTGTTAATTGGTACCGAAAATCTTTGTTGATTGCTTCAAAATACTCTGGCAAAGTAACCATTGTTTTTCCATTAGCATCGGTAACTACATTACCACTGTATGAGTTTAGCACTTCGTTGCTTTCAACTGCTGCATGCATTAATGTTTTATTTGCGGGGTCTAATGGGTAATCCATTGTAAAGGCCTTTACTCCTAAAGCTGTAAAATCGCCACTAACAACCACCTTTCCTGTTGTATTTTCTATTCGCATTCTCTCTCCACCGCCACCAAGTTCAAATATTTGATAGTCATCAGTACTCGGACTATTACGAGTGTTCCATTGACTTACTCCATTTTTTACAAATCGTAAAGCAGCATCGCCACTGAAACCATCAATATCTAATACTGAAAAACCACTTGTAGATTTAGAACGAATACCAGTAGAACCACCATGTTCTACATCCAATTTATAAGCTGGGTTAGCAGTTGCCCCAATACCAACATTACCCGTACCACGCTGTATAACCATACGGCTACCGCCACCACCAAGTTCAAACCACTCATAGTAATCATCTGCTGGTCTGTTTCTAGTATTCCATAAATTTGTACCATTTTTTGCAAATCGTAAAGCAGCATCGCCACTAAAGCCATCAATATCTAAAGTAGAAAAACTTGAACTTGATTTAATTCTTTGACCAGTACTACCACTATGTAAAATATCTAATTTATAAATTGGGTTTGCAGTTTCGCCTATACCAACATTACCGGTACCACGTTGAATAACCATACGGCTACCGCCACCACCAAGTTCAAACCACTCATAGTTATCATCAGCTGGTCTATTTCTTGTGTTCCATAAATTTGTACCATTTTTTGCAAATCGTAAAGCAGCATCGCCACTAAAGCCATCAATATCTAAAACTGAAAATGAACTTGAGGAACGGCTACGAATACCTGTACCTCCACTATGCAATACATCTAATTTATAACTAGGGTTTGCAGTTTCTCCAATACCTACATTACCAGTAGCATCTTGTATTACCATTCGGCTACCACCACCACCAAGTTCAAATATTTCTAAATAATCATCAGCAGGTCTGTTTCTAATATTCCATTGGTTAACACCAGCATTTGCAAAGCGTAAGGCAGCATCACCACTTGCAGCATCAATATCTAAAGCTGAAAAGCCACCTGTTGATTTTACTCTTGTGCCACCACCACCACCATGTACAACATCTAATTTGTAAGCAGGGCTTGTGGTGTTAATGCCTACATTAGTACCATCATCAAATATTTGTGAATTGCCCACAGCTGTAGCAGCTGTAAACTTAGCAACTGTATTAATAGTTCCATTTGCTGTTGCATTGCCAGGTATACCTTGTGGTCCTACTGCACCTGTAGCACCCGTAGCCCCTGTTGCTCCTGTAAGTCCTATTGGGCCAGTTGCCCCTGTAAGGCCTATTGGGCCTTGAGCACCTGTAAGCCCTGTAACACCTATTGGCCCTTGAGCTCCGGTAGCACCCGTTGCTCCTGTAGCACCAGTGGCACCAGTGGCACCTGTAATACCTATAGGGCCTTGTGCACCTGTAGCACCTGTTGGTCCTATAGGACCCACTTTGCCGTTTACAGCATATAAAGCATAGGGTACACTTAATAATTCAGTAGCACCTAATACACTAAAAATGTTACCTCCTAATGGATCAACTTCAACTTTAATAAATTTTTTGCCTGTACTCCAATCAATAGTAGCAAAGTTGCCAGTAGTGCTTAATGCACCAGTACTACCTATTGCAATGGTAAACAAACCTAATTGGTTAGTAGTTACATTTCTAATTTCACTATACACAACTACTGCCGTTGCACTACCATCGAGTATCGATATTTTAGAACGAATACTGGCATTAGCTATTGCTTGCCCTGTGCTATTACGAGCCATAGCTTGATAATTAAATTGTTGTGGCACTTGTGCATTGGTTATAAATGCAGTTACCAAAAATGTAATAAGGAAAATTAATTTTTTCATTTTTTTAAAGTTTAGGGTTTGGTTTTTCAATATTTTGTTTTTCAATTTTTGAAGTGTAACCTATATGATTTTTATTTGTAGCTACTGCTTAACTAATTTGTATGTGCCTTTTTTATCCTGCACACCATCGTTACTTTTATAACGTAGTTTTAAAAAATAAGTGGCAGATGCATATCTACTCATATCATATTTTTGGGTTAAAAAACTACTAATAGTTATATCATCACTAATTATAATTTGCCCTAATGCATCGGTTAATTGCAAACTCAATTTGCCTGGTTTTAATAAGCTAATTTGTATGGACAATAGGTTTGGTGTTGGGTTAGGAAACACGGTAATTTCGCCAGGTACAAACCCATTTAAAAAAACAAAATTATTAAATAAGTCGGGCTGCATTATACCTTGCGATATATATAATCCATTACTTTGCCACTGCTGTACTAGTACCATTTCGCCAATAGTATAATTTATTATCATATTACCTGCAGTTCCTTGCATTGCAGTAGCACAGGGTGTTTGGGGTAGTAGCAACTGAGCATTAATATTTTGAATGCCAAATAATATAAATAAAGCACTGTAAAGTTTTTTCATAAATTATAGATTTTTGGTAAAAGTAATGTTACAGTATAATGTATGCAATACTACTTTAGGGTTATATATAAATACCTTTTTGATTGTAGTGCAAAGTAAGGGTATAAGCACACTAAGTTAAATAGCGAATTATAGTCATTGTAGAGAATAAAAATTAATTTTTTTTATTATAAGATATTTACAAATACTAAGCACAAGTTGTGCTAATGTAGTAGTAATAAATAAAGCAATTTTAAAAATAATTTTTTTCAATATTTAACATACCACGTCTTAATTATTGAATGCTAAGTTGCTCAAATAATATTCAGTTAACAATATTAAATAATTAATGTGCAATATGTCGAGTAGTCAAATTGCCAATTATTAATTATTTATTCATAATTATCTACTATACATTTTGTTTAATGCTTCTGTTTTATTTTGCACTTGTAGCTTTTGGTATATGTGGCTAAGGTGACGTTTAACGGTACTCACTGCTATGGTTAATTTATCGGCAATTTCTTTATACAAATAACCTTTGCTAAGTAGCTGTATTACTTCGTTTTCTCTGGGTGTTAATAATTCTATTTCGGGTGAGGTAGGCTTGGTTTGCATATTTGCTATAACCTTTCTTGCAATTTTTGCTGTCATTGGGCTACCACCTTCGCTAAGGTCTATAAGGGCTTCTATAATTTTATGTGGTGGCGTATTTTTAAGTATATAACCATTGGCACCTGCTTTAATGGCATCAAATACTTGGTCATTATCTTCGTATATGGTAAACATTATAAATTGTATGTTTGGTACCTTTTCTTTAATATTGAGTACACAATCAATACCCGATTTGCCGGGCAAGTTTATATCGGCTATTACAATATTGGGTATAAGTAAGGGTAAGTGTTCAATTGCATCTTCGGCTGTAGCAAAGCATTTGAGTAATAAAAATCGTTCATCGTTTTCAATTATTAATTTTAACCCTTCTTGTATTTCAGTAATATCTTCTATTATACATATTGTTATCATAATTGTAAATGTACACTGTTATAAGAATGTAAAAAATGATACAAAAGGCTTATATAGGAATATGAATAACAACTTCAGTCCCTTTATTAATATTGTTAAATGTAATGTTTCCACCTATTGAAGTTACACGTTTTTTTATGTTTTTTAGTCCATTACCATTTGTTTGTAATAGTGCATTCTCATTAATTCCTACCCCATCATCTGTTAGTGTTAGTTGCCAAGTATTTGTAATGGTTACAGTTATTATTACTTGTTTAGCTTTGGCATGTTTTACTATGTTGTGTAGTAGTTCTTTTACTATCAAATATATATGGCGTCTATTTTCGCCTTTTACAATTCTATTTTCATATACATTGGGTTGGTTAATGGTACACTCCAAGTTGTTATTATCACAATATTCAATGGTATATTTTTTTATATAAAGTATCAAATCTTGCACTGTATTGTTTTCTTCTTTCATTGCCCATATAATTTCGCTCATATTTTCTACCAACTCGGCACTTGTTTTATTTATTTTTACTAGGTTATCTTCTTTATTAGTTTGTTGCATAGCCATTTGGCTTAAATAGGTAATTTTAGTTAGTCCACTTCCTAGGTCATCGTGCATATCGGCTGCTATTCTATTTCTTTCATCTTGTATGGCCAATTGTTGCGCTACTATTGCTTTTTGTTTTTCTATTTTACGTAAGTAATATGCCCTATTTATTAGCAATATAATACCAACAATACTTACTATTAATAGCGTTACAAACCACCAAGTTTTATACCAAGGTGTTGCTACTTTTAATTGCAAAGTATGAGTATATTCAGATGATATATTTTCAATATTACTAGTTTTAGCAATAAGTGTATATTCACCAGAGGGTAAATTGGCATATCTAATTGTTGCATTATTTGTTGCTTTTATCCACTGTTTATCGTAGCCTTCAAGTTTGTAGTAATAATTTGATGTATTGGAATTGTTATAATTAAGTACACTAAATTGAAAGCTTACAGTATTTTCATATTGAGTTAATTCCAATGTATTAATTTCATTGTAATTATAATTTTTTTTAGGTAATGCATCATTTATTTGCAAATTACTTAACACAATTTGTGCATTATAGGTATTTGTTTTTACTTCATTTGGGTAAAATGCATTGAAGCCATTTACACCACCAAACAGCATTTCTCCTTTGGCTGCTTTACAAAATGAATAGGTATTAAATTCATTACTCTGCAAACCTTCAGCTGTTGTGTAGGTATTAATTTTTTCAGTTAGTAAGTTTAATTGATTAATGCCAACATTGGTACTAAGCCATAAGCTATTATTGTAAGGCAACACACCGTATATATATTGGTTGGTTAAGCCGCTTTCGGTTGTATATATTTTTTCTACATTTATATTAGTGTTATTATATTTTAATAATCCAATTGTAGTACCAATCCATATAGTATTATCTAATTCGGTAAAGCATTTTATAGAGGCTGTGTAAGGAAAATTTTTTATTAGTACAAATGAATCATTAAGCAAATGCCCAACAGCAAAGCCTTTAAAAGCTTTTGATACATACAGTTTACCTTTTGAATCCTCAAAAGTTGTAAGGTATACATCACTTTTTGTTAACCCTTTTATTAATTTACTTTGGTAAGTTCCTTTATTGTTTTTAATTATAAATAAACCTGCATTTGACGATGCTATTAAATCATTATTTTTTAGCTGTGTTATAAAATTAAATTGAGTGGCAATATTAGTATTGCTTAGTTCAATTTTTTTTACAATTTTAGAATGGGCATTTACTACATATAATCCTACAAAAGTAGCTGCCCATATATTGTTTTTATTATCACCATATAAATGTTCAATGGCATTGGGCAAACCGTTTGTTACAGCAGTTTTAAAGGTTTTTTTATTGTCAAATATTAATATACCATTTGATGGTGTGCCACACCAAAATTCATTAGTATTAACTTCAATTATGCTTCGCATAAAATTATTAACTTTTAATAAATCAGCTTTGCCTTTTGGCAAATAATTTTTAAAGCTAAATTTATCAAGATTTACATAGTCTAACCCTTTACCCCAAATGGAGAGCCACAAATTGTTATCATTATCTATTTTAATATTACTAATTTGGTTGCCTGATAATGATAATGGGTCAACACCCTCCGATTTATAATGACCTATTATTTTTTTACTGCTAGTATCAACCATATATAAGCCTTTAAGTAAGCTGCCAATCCATAATACTCCTTTGGTATTAATGCGTAAGCATTCTATTTCTCCTATTGAGTTTGTATTATTTTCCACTACTTGTTTTGCTTTTTGAGTAATAGTGTTGTAATAATATAACCCAGCTTTTGAACCTATCCAAAAGCCATTTTGTACCGGCAAAAAACACTTAATATTGGTAATTGTATTGTTAAATGTTACTTTATTATTTTGATGTATTTTAGTAAAATGGTGAACTTGTATTTCGGGTAATTTATTTGTTACAGTGTATATTTTTTCTAATTCTTTATAAAGGCTTTGTGGTACTGTATTTACCTCTATTTTGCCTACTGCATTATAATCTATTACTTTTACAAATGTATTTGTTGTAGTATTAAATTTAAAAATTAATGCACCAGACTGAACCCAAATAAAATTATTATTATCAATATAAAAGGGCGAAACAGTTTGCTCATCAACAGTTCTGTTAGGCAATTGAAAATTTTTAAAAGTATTAGTTTTTCTATAATATACATTAAGCCCTTTATTGCTACCAATCCACAAATTTGAATTTAGGTCTTCTACTATGCTTAAAAACATAGTACCTAGTATTGATTCGTTAGTGTTTAGATTTTCTCTAAATATAGTACAGGTAATGCCATCAAATCTATTTAAGCCATCAAATGAACTCATCCATACATAACCTTTTGAGTCTTTGTAAGTGCAGTTAATTACCCCTGCCGATAATCCATTATTTACATTAAGATGATTAAAAAGTAAAGTAGGCTGTTGACAATAATTTTTTTGTAAAAATAAAAAAATAAAAATTATAATATAATAGTACCGTTTCATAATTACTAATGAAGTTACCATTTTAATCATACTATTTGTAATATTAGCTTACCTAAAGTTGTTGCAAATATTTCATTTTATAATTATCAACTCATTAAATTATAGCATTCTCAAATTAGTGCATTAACTTATCTTTGTATTATGAGTTCAAAAGTTAGAGTTCGTTTTGCACCTTCGCCTACTGGTGGGTTGCATTTGGGTGGTGTACGTACAGTGTTGTACAATTATTTATTTGCAAAAAAATATAAGGGCGATTTTGTATTACGTGTAGAAGATACCGACCAAACAAGGTTTGTAGCTAATGCCGAGCAATATATATATGATTGCTTAGCTTGGTGTGGACTTAACCCCGATGAAAGCCCAGCACTTGGCGGTGCTTTTGCTCCATACAAACAAAGTGAACGTAAGGCAGCAGGTATGTACCAACAGTATGCCGACCAATTAGTAAAAGACGGACATGCTTACCTAGCTTTTGATACACCTGAAGAATTAGAGGCAATGCGAACAAATTATAAAACGGAAAAAAATACTAACCCACAATACGATGGTACAATACGATTGAAAATGCGAAATTCGCTAAGCCTTACTGCAAAAGAAGTGGAGGATTTGTTGCAACAAAATACACCATTTGTAATTCGTATTAAAATGCCCGAAAATGAAACAGTAACTTTTACCGATATGGTACGTGGTGAGGTGAAATTTGACACTAGCTTAATTGATGATAAAGTATTATTAAAACGTGATGGTATGCCTACTTACCATTTGGCAGTAGTGGTTGATGATTATTCAATGCAAATAACCCATGCCTTTAGAGGTGAGGAGTGGCTACCTAGTGCACCTGTACATTTAAAACTTTGGGAATATTTGGGTTGGGCAAATGATATGCCCCAGTGGGCACACTTGCCATTAATACTTGGGTCTAATGGCAAACTAAGCAAACGTGATGGGGCTAAGTATGGCTTTCCGGTATTTGCTATGGATTGGAATGATAATGGTGAAGTAGTAAAAGGCTTTAAAGAAACTGGTTTTTTGCCCGAAGCATTTATTAATATATTGGCTATGCTGGGTTGGAACAATGGTACTGAGCAAGAGATATTTACCCTACAACAATTAATAGAAAATTTTAGTATAGAAAGGGTACATAGTGCTGGTGCAAAGTTTGACTATGAAAAAGCAAAATGGTACAACCAAGAGTGGATAAAAAGTATGGATAATGAAACTTTGGCACAACGATTACTCGAATTTGATGCCAATAAATATAATAGATTAGATGCTGCCAAACTACTTACCACAATAGGTTTGGTAAAAGAACGTTGCCATTTGCTAACCGACTTTTGGTTGCAACTTAGTTACTTTTTTGAGCATCCCACTGTGTATAATATTGAGGCAATATTGCCAAAATGGAGTAGTGAGAAAAAAGATTTTTTTAACTTGTTAGTACAAAAATATAATGAAACAGCAACTAACGATGCCACTACATTGGAAACAATATTTAAAGCGTTAGCTATTGAAAAAAACATAAAACCTGGCGAACTGCAATTGCCTTTACGTATAATGTTAGTGGGCGATAAGTTTGGCCCAAATGTATTTGAAATAGCGGCTACCATTGGGTTTGCAGTTGCTAACCAACGTATAGCAAACTGTTTGTTGTTATTACCTAATTAAGATATTCGTCTTTGTAATTCTTTTTTTATTAGGCCTAGTTCTCTGCCTGTTTGTCCCTTTACACTACTGTTTTCTTGGGCTCGTCGCATAAGGTAAGGTACTACATCTTCTATGGGTCCAAAGGGCAAATATTTACTTACACTACAATTGGCATTGGCTAAGTTAAAAGTAATATTATCGCTCATTCCATATAATTGCGAAAAATGTATATGGTTATGTAATGCTTTATCGGTAAGGCTTTGCATTAATGTAGTGGCTAACAAATTACTGTTTTCATTGTGCGTAGCTACAATTAAAGCAATAGTTGCAATGTTGGCAATACAAAATTTTAGGGCTTCATCATAGTCATTATCTGTAGCTACTTTAGATACTTGTATAGGGTTTGTATAATTATTATCTATGGCTCTTTTTCGTTCCTTTTCCATATAAGCACCACGTACTAACTTTACGGCCAATATAAATTTTCTTTCAAGTGCTGCTTCGTGGCAGGTTTTTAAAAAGGCTAATCTGTCATGGCGGTATAGTTGTATGGTATTATAAATTACTGGTTTTGTTTTGTTGTAAGTGTCCATCATTAGCATAGTAATGGCATCTACCGGGTCTTGTATCCAAGTTTCTTCCGCATCTACTAATACACCAATATTTAAAAATGAGGCCGTATCGCATATATGTTGTAGCCGTACTATTACTTGTTCCCAATCTTTTTTTTCATCATTATTTAATTGTAATAATGCAGCTTGATACTTTTTTACTAAAGTGTTTTCTTTGCTTTCATGCATTAATATATCCAATTTTTGCAACAATGCAAAAGCAGCTATACCCGTTATTTTTATACTCATATAAGGTATATTGGGTTGGGTAGCTGCATAGTCAATTACTTTTATAAATTCATCACTTGCATAGTTATAGGCCTCGTTATTGCTTTCGCCACCCTCTACACCATAGTCTAGTATTACCTTTACATTATAGGCAGCTAACATTTTGGCCACGGTGGCAGTTTGTTGCAAAGTTTCGCCGCCAACAAATTGGCTAAATATAGTATTTCGTACCAAACCTTTAATAGGCAAACCAATCTTAATAGCCCAAGGAGTAAGCCTTGTACCTATTTTTACCAAAAAACTATTACCCATTAAGCCAAATAAAAATTTGGCTTTTTTTAGTTGTTTAGTGGTTTTGTATGCAAATGCATTTTGTGTATTATTAAATGATATTTCAGATGTTGTCATAAGGAGTCAAATTAGTTAAAGGGTAGTTTGGGTCATATAAGTCAAATGGGTCAAATGGTCATATAAGTCAAAGGAGTCATAAGGAGTCATAAGGAGTCAAACTAGTTATGATGTCAAATGTATCAAATGTTTTTTTTGTTACGTAATTATAATCCTGTTGATTTCATTTTTTTATAATTGAACTACAAATATAATTAACAACTAGTTAAACTAACATTTTGTTAAATGGTTTATCTTTGTATTTATGGTTTATATGGGTAAATTTTTTTGTACTATTTTTCTTATTCTTCTTATGTTAAATGCTACAGCACAGGTATGCGGTAATATTGGGCAAAATCCACTCTCTGCTTTTCCTGTTTGTGGTACTACTACATTTAGCCAATCATCGGTTCCTATTTGCAATGGCAGTACAGTACCATCGCCAAGTTGTAGCAGCAACCTATACACCGACAAAAATCCTTATTACTATAAATTTACTTGCTTTCAAGCTGGTGCATTACATTTTTTAATTAACCCCAATACTAATAGCGACGATTACGATTGGTCGTTATACGATGTAACTAACCAAAACCCACTAAATATATACACTAATGCAGCACTCACTATTGCTAGTAATTGGAGTGGCACTGGTGGCAATACCGGTATGGATAACAGTGGCAACAACCAATATGTGTGTGAAGGTATAGGTAGGCCAAGGTATAGCCGACCTGCCAATTTAATAGTAGGGCATAATTATTTATTAATGGTAAGCCATTTCACTAATTCTCAAAGTGGCTATAGCCTTTCGTTTGGTGGTGGTACTGCTATTATAACTGACCCCACACCTCCACATTTGCTTACAGCAAAAACTAATTGCGATGGCAAAAGTTTGAAAGTACAACTGAACAAAAAAATGTTGTGCAATAGCCTTACCAGCACAGGTTCGGAGTTTTATATTACACCTGGCAATATACTTGTAACAGCAGCAAGTGGTACTACTTGTACCAATAATTTTGATACTGAAGAGTTAACTGTTACACTTAATAATGTGCTACCAACTGGCAATTATTATTTGCATATTAAAAACGGTACAGACAATAATACCTTACTCGATTATTGCGATAAGCAAATACCTATAACCGACTCCTTACCCTTTACTTACACACCCGGTATACCAACCCCAATTGATAGTATTGCTCCGCTTAATTGTGCACCTAATCAGGTAACTATTTTATTTACTAACAAACAAATAAAATGCAGTACCGTAGCTTCCGATGGTAGCGACTTTAGTATAGCAGGTACCTACCCAGTAAGCATTACAAGTGCCAATACCAATACTTGTAACAATGGCTTAACTAATAGTGTAACCCTGCAACTAAGCACTACATTATACACCAAAGGTACATTTACCATTAGCTTAAAAGTAGGTAGCGATGGTACTACATTAGAAGATGAATGCGCTATAATAAGTACAGTTGGTAGTAGTAAAACATTTAGCGTAAAAGACACCGTAAATGCCAACTTTAATACTATTACTAAGTTAGGTTGTGTACGTGATACCATATTGGCATTTCACCCAATGGGCAACGAAGTAAATCAATGGAACTGGTATATTAATGATACTTTAAATGCTCAACATATTGCTACACCACAATTTATATTTACCCAATTTGGGGTAAAAAATATAGTACTACAAGTTACCAATGGCTTTTGTACTGACACAGCTACTGCTACAGTAAATTTAGATAATTATATAGCAGCAAACTTTACCAATTTTGATGATAATTGTCCAAAGGAAGCAGTACAATTTACCTCCACGGCTGTGGGTAAAAACCTTACTCATTTCTGGCAATTTGGCGATGGTGTTACTGATACCACAACCAATGCAAGCCACATATATTACGACTTTGGTATTGATAAAACTTATAACGTTACTTATACAATAACCAATAATTTGGGTTGTACTAGTAGTATTACAAAGCCCGTAAATGTGCTAAAACTTTGTGGCGAATATGTACCAACCGTATTTACACCTAATGGCGATGGGGTTAATGACAGCTTTGGACCTTTGTATGCTGTAAAAGCCAATAATTTAGTGTTTACAGTATATAACCGTTGGGGGCAAGTAATGTACCAAACCAACCTTTGGCGTAATGCTTGGAATGGCAAATATAAAGGCGAACCTGCACCCACAGGCACTTACGTATGGAAAATGCAATATACAAACCGTGACAATAATAAACCCTATTTGGCAAAAGGTACAGTAATATTATTAAGGTAATTTAATAATATTTTTTCGTTATACTTTTTTATAAATCTACAGTAAATGTGCTTACCTAATATTATTACAGCTGTAACCATATGTATAAGTTTACTACAATTTTGTAATTTCTTAGCCCACTAAATAATAAAAAAGTTTATCAAATTTTTTATTTATAAATTTATAATACCTCCATATACTTTAGTAGCTGGGCCACATAACCAAATATTTTCATAGGTTTGGTCATCTAGTTTGTCAAATTCTACTCGTAATTTGCCTCCTAATGTTTTTATATTTATTACGTTAAAGCCTCTATCGTTGTGGGCATGTACTAATGCAGCAGCAGTAACTCCAGTGCCACAGCTAAGGGTTTCATCCTCTACACCACGTTCATAGGTTCGTACAAATATGGAGTCGCTGTTAAGTAACTGCACAAAGTTTACATTAATGCCTTGCTCTGCAAATGTTGCATTGTAGCGTATTTGCTTACCTGCTACAGTTACATTAGTATGTTCCACATCATTATCGGGTACTATATAATGCGGTGAGCCTGTATTCAATATATAGTGTTGCCCTATGGTTGTAACGGTATGTACGGGTGTCATTTGCAAATGTACCCAACCATTATCGGCTATAGTAGCTGTGTGGCTACCATCAATAGCTATAAAGTTATAGGTTTCTTTTTTTATACCTATATCATAAGCAAATTGTACCAAGCATCGTCCACCATTGCCACACATAGTACTTTCATTACCATCGGCATTATAATATTTCATTTCAAAGTCGTAGGTAGTGTGTTGCTCCAGTGTTATAAATCCATCGGCACCTATTCCAGTTTTTCTATGGCATATATGGGCTATTTGTTGGGTGGTGTAGGTTGTTTTTGTTGCCCTATTATCTGTTATTACAAAGTCGTTTCCTGTACCTTGGTATTTGCTAAATTGTAGCATGGTATTATATTATATATTGGCTATTATAGTTACTGCTTTTTCAATTAAATTATCTACTAATTTTTTGCCATCGGCACTAAATTGTTTGGTTATACGGTTAGCCACCATAGCATTAAGTGATATGCATTGGTGACCTAATGCCTTGCCCAAGCCATATATAGCAGCTGTTTCCATTTCAAAGTTGGTAATTATATGATTACCAAATTGAAAAGTGGTGAGGTGATCAATTAATTTTGGGTTGGCTAAGCCCAACCTAAGTACCCTACCTTGTGGCCCATAAAAGCCAGGGCAAGTAACGGTAATACCGTGATGAAATCCGCCAACAAAATGTTTTAAAATACCAGCATTTGCCCCTGTTATATAAGGTTGTGTAATACCTTGGTGCAGTTGTGTATGGGTGTTAAATGCATGTAGTATTTGGTTTTCCTCTTCATTATTTTCGGTTCTGTAAAAATTCATTAGGTTATCAATACCAATGCCATGTGTACTAGCCACAAAGCTATTAATAGGTATATTACTCTGCAGTGAACCACTAGTGCCAATTCGTATTATTTGTAACTGTTGTAGCTGTGGTTTTATGGTACGAGATTCAAAGTCAATATTTACTAAGGCATCTAATTCGTTAAATACTATATCAATATTATCGGGGCCAATGCCCGTAGCAACTACACTTATTCTTTTGCTACCAATGTAGCCAGTGTGTACCACAAATTCTCTATGTTTGTTTTTTACTTCTATACTATCAAAATGTTTCGATACATCGGCAACTCTATCGGGGTCGCCTACGGTTATTATGGTATGGGCTATTTCATGTGGTGTGGTATCTAGGTGGTATATACCGCCTCTGCTATTAATTATTAATTCCGATGCTGCTATGGTTTGCATATTATTTTTTATTATAACTAAGTTATTTTAATATAAAAATACTAATTTTGCATCTCACAACAAAATTGGTCCTGTAGCCGAGTGGCTAGGCAAAGCTCTGCAAAAGCTTCTACACCAGTTCGAATCTGGTCGGGACCTCCACTTTAAAAACTTCTTACTTTTTTCTAAAATTTTTATAAATTTTTTAAATTGGTAAGATTTTTTTTTGATATAAAAGATGCTAAGTAAACAAGTTTTATTATTTCCAATAAATGAAAAGCCCTAAATATTTATTATTACACCTTTGTTTATTGTTATGTATAATTTTATCATTTTGGAGTACATTACCTCACTACAAATATTCAGTTTTTAACGATATTAAAACTAGGGTAGTAGGTAGCAGGTTAGCCTATAATCAACTTTCGCCTTACTTTCATAAGTATAATTCTAATGTTGAAAGTATAGCATTGCTTGACCCCTACGAAAAGCAACAACAAATAGTTAATGGCAATACAGTGCCTCCCACTTTATTAATGCTGCTCCAACCTTTAAACCAATTGCCTTTTTACCGAGTAGTAGGCCTATGGTTTTGGCTAAGTTATGCAGCATTTTTTACTATTTTATATTGGTTATACAACTTTAGTATTAAGCATAATTATAGTAATTATTATATTGCTTTTATAGGTAGTTTATTACTGTTAGTAGTAGGGTGGCGTTTTCATGTATTAAGTGGTCAAATGTATATTTTTTACAGCCTTTTGGCTGTAAGTAGTTTGTATTTTTTTGGTAAAAAAAATTTAATCCTCAGTGCAATACTTGCTGGTGTTTTTACAGCAATTCGTTTTCCTGCTGCTATACTTTTTTTACCATTTATGTTTAATAATAAAAAATTTGCTTACACTTATTTTGCCACTATAATAGTATTAATTACAACAAGTATTGCATTTTACAATATACAGGTATGGCAGCAATATTTTGCATCCATGCAAATACATGGGCTAGAAAATGCCAATGCTATACCCGAATTACCGCAACCAACATTTGCCATGCCTAATTATATTGAAGGTGTACAAACCTTTGCTAGTAAGGAGTTGGTGGCATATATACAGTTTATTAATGCCGATATTTTTTCGGTACAAAAGCTATTAGTAACTTATAATTTACCTAGCAATACTTGGGTACTAATTAGCTTATTTTTAGGTAGTAGTATCGTTTTATTTGGGGGTATTAATTATTGCAATAATGGCTTTTATCGAAGCTTTAAGCACCAAGTATTGTATAGTAGTTTACTGTTTTTTATAGTCGATTATTATTTACCTGCACTAAGGTTCAATTATAATTTTTTACAATTTTTAGTACCATTAGCTGTGGTTGTTTTTTACCAATTTAAATGCAATTTTGTCAGTAAATTATTATTAACATTAGGGTTACTTTTAAATATTGTTAAACTAAACTTACTGCCCGAATGTTATTCCATAGGCGAAGTATTGTGTAATATTGCAATTATTATAATATTAACTACCAACAAAGCAAAGCAAACATAATTTTTTTGGGGTAAATAATAACTTATCAATTTATAAAAAATATAAAATAACAAATGAAATATTCCAATATAATTGGCTTACTAAGTTGCTTGGTAGTAATATGGGCTTGCACCCAAAAATGGGTGTATATTGATGACCCAATGTATTATATGGGAGGCTTAACTAGCACTGTAAAAAACAATGAGTTTGGAAGCCCAGGTAAATTACATATTTTTTTAGTAAGCATTATCACTATACTTTTTATAATTCCCAAAATATGGGCAAAACGAACGAGTTTTGTATTTAACGCATTAAATGTAGCATTTGCCATTCGTAATTTTTTTGCAATAGGTATGACTTGCAGAGCCGGCGAATGCCCAACTATTCTTCCTGCATTATATATTATTTTTATTGGGTCAATAGTAATATTTATAATGAGCCTATTACCTAAAATTGAAGTGAAAGATTAGTTTTGCTATTGTGTTTTTGAGTAACCATAAACCTTCAATTCTTTTTCAAATGTGAATGCTACTTATTGTATTGCAACCTTAATTATGAGTATGTCAAATTAATTTCATCTTTTCCTAATTTTTATTAATAATAGTAGTATGCCGTAACAACGCTAAAGCCAATTGCAAATTATCACACAGGCACTTTTACTCGTTATCAAATAACCAAACTCCCTATCTTTGCACTTCAAAAAATTTTTTTTTTACAAAAGCAAAACAAATTAATATGTCTTTAGTAGTAGTAGGTTCTATGGCTTTTGATGCTATAGAAACACCCTTTGGTAAAAGCGATAAAATAGTAGGTGGAGCAGGTACTTACATAGCTTGGAGTGCAAGTAATTTTACAACTCCAATTAAGCAAATTAGTGTAGTAGGTGGCGATTTTCCACAAGCCGAGTTAGATGCACTTACTGAACGTGGTGTAATATTGGAAGGTGTGCAAATAAAAAAAGATGAAAAAACTTTTTTTTGGAGTGGCAAATACCACACCGATATGAATACTAGAGATACCTTAGATACGCAACTAAATGTACTCGAAAATTTTGTACCCGTAGTTCCCGATAGCTATCAGGATTGTAAGTACCTAATGTTGGGCAACCTAGTACCAGCAGTGCAACGTAGCGTAATAGAGCAGCTTACTACCAGACCCAAATTGGTAGTAATGGATACTATGAACTTTTGGATGGAAATAGCAATGGACGACCTAATAAAAACCATAAGCATGGTTGATGTATTGTTAGTAAATGATAGTGAAGCAAGGCAGCTAACCAACGAATATAGTTTGGTGAAAGCAGCCAATAAAATATTGACAATGGGTCCTAAATATTTGATTATCAAAAAAGGGGAGCATGGTGCTTTATTATTTCACCAAAATAAAATATTTGCAGCACCAGCATTACCATTAGCCGAAGTATTTGACCCAACAGGTGCTGGCGATACATTTGCCGGAGGCTTTATAGGGCATATTGCCAAAACTGACGATATAAGTTTTGAAAATATGAAAACAGCCATAATTATAGGAAGTGCAATGGCAAGTTATTGTGTTGAAAAATTTGGCACACAACGATTAATTGAAATTACCGCCGATGATATACAAAACCGAATACAAGAATTTGTGCAATTAAGTAGTTATAGCATTAATTAGTAGGTAAAATGCATTGACAGTCAATATGTTACAAAAAAATATAAAAATGTTTGCCACTACGTTAAAAAAACATACCTTTGCAATCCCAAAATATGTCTAAACAGTCACTAATTAAGCAAGATGGAATAATAACCGAAGCAATGTCAAACGCAATGTTTAAGGTAAAATTAGAAAACGGCCACGAAATATTGGCCACCATATCTGGTAAAATGCGAATGCATTACATACGTATATTACCAGGCGACAAAGTAGGGGTAGAAATGAGTCCTTATGACTTATCGAGGGGACGAATAATATTTAGATATAAATAACAACTATAATTAAGGAAATAATAATAAAACTTATACAATGAAAGTTAGAGCATCAATTAAAAAAAGAAGTGTGGATTGCAAAATTGTAAGGCGCAAAGGAGTATTGTTTGTAATAAACAAAAAAAATCCAAGGTTTAAGCAAAAGCAAGGATAACCTTATAATTAACAAATAATAATTAACAATTAACAATTAAAATAGTATGGCTCGTATTGCAGGTGTGGACTTACCAAAAAACAAAAGAGGCGAAATTGGCTTAACCTACATATATGGTATAGGCAAATCAACAGCTCAAGAAATATTAGTAAAAGCTAACATTTCATTTGATAAAAAAGTAAATGAGTGGAACGATGATGAATTGTCTGCCATTCGTAATTATATTACCAATGAGTTAAGGGTAGAAGGTGCTTTGCGTAGCGAAACTCAAATGAACATCAAACGTTTGTTAGATATCGCTTGCTACCGTGGCTTGAGGCATCGTAAGGGATTGCCAGTACGTGGCCAACGAACCAAAACAAATAGCCGTACCCGTAAAGGAAAACGTAAAACAGTAGCCGGTAAGAAAAAAGTGGCTAAGAAATAATACACTGTAAAACTAAGTAGTACCACTACTTAGTTTTATTTGTTTATATATAAATAGAAGCAAATATTAAAATACTGTAACATCGCCAGATAGGTGGGCTTCTAACAAGGAGGGTTGTTACAACGTTGGTTAAGGTAAAATGTAGCTAACGCATCTTACAAAAAAAATATAAAAGATTACCTAAAAAAAATGGCAAAAGGAAAAGTGCAAGGCAACCAAAAACAAACCGCTAAAAAGCGAATTGTAAAAGTAGAAAGTAGTGGCGATGCTCATATATCAGCCACATTTAACAACTTAATTATAAGCTTAACCAACAAAACTGGGCAAGTAATAAGTTGGAGTAGTGCTGGTAAAATGGGATTTAGAGGCAGCAAAAAAAATACACCTTATGCTGCTCAAGTAGCAGGGCAAGATGCAGCTAAAGTAGCTTTAGATGCAGGACTTAAAAGAGTAGATGTATTTGTAAAGGGGCCAGGTAGTGGACGTGAAGGTGCAATAAGAGCTTTAGCCCAATCAGGTTTAGAAGTATCGAGCATTAAAGACGTAACACCAATGCCACACAATGGCTGCCGACCACCAAAAAAGAGAAGAGTATAGAATAACGAATAATGGATAATTGACAATTGATAATTTTATTTACGATTATCTATAATTTATTAAATTTTCTATTCATTTAACATAAATAAAGCAAAAAGAATAAGTATAAAATAATTGTCAATTGTGAATTATCAATTGTCAATTAATAAAATAGTTTCATTTCAAACAAAGGGTAACCGATTAATTTTTTACAAGGTTTTTTACAGATCGTTTACCGTTACAAAAAAAACCTAAATGAACATTATAATATGGCACGTTACACTGGTCCAAAGACCAAAATTAGCCGAATATTCGGCGAGCCTATACTAGGCAATGGTAAATATTTAACCAAAAACAGTAACCCTCCAGGGCAACATGGCGAAAAGCGAAAACGTAAACAATTGGGCGAATATGCCTTACAGCTACGTGAAAAGCAGAAAGCCAAATACACTTACGGTGTGTTAGAGAAACAATTCCGCAAAATATTTGAGGAAGCTGCTCGTATTAAAGGCGTTACTGGCGAAAACTTAATTAAGTTATTAGAATCTCGATTGGACAATACCGTATTTAGAATGGGTATTGCACCAAGCCGACCTGCTGCAAGGCAGTTAGTAAGTCATAAGCATATTACCGTTAATGGTGATTTGGTTAACATACCATCTTATGTATTACAACCTGGCGATGTAGTGTCTATTAAAGAAAAAAGTATGCATAACCCAGCAGTTACAAGTGTTATTCGTCCAAAAAATACAAAAATTAATTGGTGCGATTTCAACGAAACTACTATGGTAGGTACATTTGTTGCAATGCCTGAAAGAGAGAGTGTTCCAGAAAATATAAAGGAACAACTTATTGTAGAATTGTACAGCAAATAATACATTGTAGCAATATTTTTGCAATTTCGCTTTTTTTAAATATTTATAACAAAAACTTAAATACACCAAATATGGCAATTTTAAATTTTCAAAAACCAGACAAAATCATATTACAAAAAGCAACTGATTTTGAAGGAACTTTTGAATTTCGACCACTTGAGCCGGGCTATGGCGTTACCGTTGGTAATGCACTAAGGCGTGTATTGCTTAACTCTTTAGAAGGTTATGCAATTACTAGCATACGTATAGAAGGCGTAGATCATGAATTTGCAACAATTAAAGGCGTTACTGAAGATGTAACCGAAATGATATTAAACCTAAAGCAAGTAAGGTTTAAAAAAATAGTAGAGCAAGAAGTAGGTGTTGAAAAAATAGAAATTAGACTTACTAACAGTACCGAATTAACAGCTGGCAAAATTGGCGAAGCCACAAGTTCATTTGAAGTAATGAACCCTGAGTTACTAATATGCACTACTGATACAACTGCAGTATTGTTCCTTACACTTACAATTGGTAAAGGTCGTGGTTACGTATCTGCCGAGGAAAATAAAAATGAAAATGCACCACTAGGCGTAATAGCAATTGATAGTATATACACACCTATAAAAAATGTGAAATATACAATTGAAAACTACCGTGTAGAGCAAAGAACGGATTACGAAAAACTTATAATGGATGTAAAAACCGATGGTACCATACACCCAGAAGAAGCAGTAAAACAAGCAAGTCGTATCCTTATTCAGCATTTAATGATTATTACCGACGAGAACATTACATTTGATAACAAGGAAGAAAAGAAAGAAGATGTAGTGGACGAATCAGTATTGCAATTACGCAAAATGCTAAAAACTCCATTGGAAGATTTAGACCTAAGTGTAAGAGCATTTAATTGCCTAAAAGCAGCCAAAATTAACAGCCTAAGCGAGTTAGTACAATACGAACAAGAAGACTTGATGAAGTTCAGAAACTTTGGACAAAAATCATTGAGCGAAATTGAAAGTGTACTACACGAAAGAGGATTGAGTTTTGGTATGGACTTAATAAGACTTGGTTTGGACAAAAGTGATTTTTAAGACCTCCCTAATTTTTCCGTAGGAGAAATATAGGAAATTAACAATAATGTAGATTACATTCCTTGACACGGTGTAATCGGTAACCTTTTAAAAAAATAAATAAAATGCGTCACGGAGATAAAGTAAACAACCTAGGCAGAACTGCCTCACACAGAAGAGCCTTATTAAGCAACCTTGCTATAGAGTTAATACGACATAAGCGAATAGTAACTACATTAGCTAAGGCTAAAGCTTTAAGAGTATATGTAGAGCCATTGCTAACCAAAAGTAAAACTAACGATACACACCAACGTAGGGTAGTATTTAGCTATTTGCAAAATAAAGAAGCAGCCAAAGAATTATTTGATGTAGTAGGACCAAAAGTAGCAAACCGACCTGGAGGTTACACTCGTATAATAAAGCTTGGTATAAGATTAGGCGACAACGCCGAAAAAGCGATGATTGAACTAGTTGATTTTAATGAAGTGTATGGCAAAGGAATTGGTGAAACTGCTGCTCCTGCTAAGAAAACTCGTAGAGCAGGTGGTGCAGCCAAAAAAGCTGCAACCAATGCCGAAGATGCTGTAGTGGTAGAAGAAACAACTACAACTGCTACTAGTACAGCTACTGCAAAAGATGACTTAAAAAAAATTGAAGGTATAGGACCAAAAATTGAAGAGTTATTAAATGCGGGTGGCTTTAGTACCTTTGCTCAAGTAGCAGATGCTGATGTAGCTGCTTTAAAGCAAATACTGACGGATGCTGGTAGCCGTTATACAATGCATGACCCAACAACTTGGCCTAACCAAGCAAGTTTGGCACGTGATGGTAAAATGGATGAACTTAAAAAATTACAAGACGAATTAAAAGGCGGTAAAGAAGCCTAATAAAAGTTCTTTTAAAATTATAAAAACCATGCTGTTATTTTTTAACAGGATGGTTTTTTTTTGAGTGTCAATATAAAGCCGACTTTCAATAATACTTAGTACTGTAAGGGTTTGGCAAGTTCAAAAGCTTTGTTGAAAAATTAAGGATAATGTTATGCAGTATGCCAAACCCTTACTAAACAATAAACGGAATACTATAATAATAACATAATTTTATATTGCAAATTGTATAAGACAATGACAAAAAAATTAATAAGTTTTGATTGGGCAATTAAACGACTTTTGAGAAACTAAGCCAACTTTGTAGTGTTGGAGGGTTTTTTGAGTGAGTTATTGTT
>JAYWGN010000014.1:0-44241 GCA_043778255.1 Chitinophagaceae bacterium
TAAAATGTAAAACGAGAAATGTAAAATGTAAAACGAGAAATGTAAAATGTAAAACGAGAAATGTAAAATGTAAAACGAGAAATGTAAAATGTAATACGAGAAATGTAAAATGTAAAATAAGAAATGTAAAACAAGAAATGTAAAATGTAAAACAAGAAATGTAAAAATATTTGCTAATTAAACTTTACTAATAAAAAATTATGTAATTATAAAACCTATATGAATAGGAGTAGCTAAATAGTATTACCAAAGCCTCATGGGCTGCCCTGCTTAGGTGTAACTCGCCGCCATAGGCGGTAGTGAGAACCGGGCAGGGATATGTGGTTACATTAAAATACTTAAGATGAAAGCCCCAAAAGCTAAAAAAAAACTATTTGTATAGCTACCTACAACACCTCTTTCATTACATTATACACCATCTTACTTTTGCCTAATGTGTAGTAATGTAGTATGGGTACATTGGCTGCTTTTAACTCTTTGCTTTGTTGTATTAGCCACTCCGTTCCTACTTGTTCTACATCTTCATCGGTTTTGCATTTTAGCACTTCATTTACCAACTCCGTTGGCAAATCCACATGAAAAGTTTTGGGTATTATGGTCAGTTGTTTTTTGGTGCTTAATGGCTTAAGCCCTGGTATTATAGGTACTGTAATGCCTATGGCTCTGCACTTTTCTACAAATTCAAAATACTTTGTATTGTTAAAAAACATTTGTGTAGTTATGTATTCAGCCCCTGCATCAACCTTTGCTTTAAGGTGTAGCAAATCATTATCGAGGTTAGGTGCTTCAAAGTGTTTTTCGGGGTAACCCGCTACACCTATACAAAAGTTTGTTTTACCGCCGCCTTTTATATCATCTTCTAAATATACGCCGTTGTTGAGGTTGGTTACTTGTTGCAATAACTCAATGGCATATTTGTGTCCATTAGGTTCAGGTTCAAATACCGTTTCATTTTTTGCGGCATCGCCACGGAGTACCAATACATTATCTACCCCCAAAAATGCTAGGTCAATTAAAGCATCTTCAGTTTCATTTTTATTAAAGCCACCACATATAAAGTGGGGCACAGCAAATGTATTGTAACGGTTCATTATAGCAGCACAAATACCTACGGTTCCGGGTCGTTTACGTATGGTTATTTTTTCAAAAACACCGTCGGCTTTTTTCTTAAATGTAGTTTCGCTACGGTGGTACGTTACGTTTATAAATGAGGGGTTGTAATCCATTAACGGATCTAACCCATCAAATATACTTTGTATGCCTTTGCCTTTAAGTGGCGGTAATACTTCAAACGATATTAGCGTTTGTTTGGCTTCATTTATTTTATCTATTACTTTCATTGCATTGCAAATTTACAACTTAATTGCAGTACCACCACAACTGTGTAATACCAATAACGGCAATTTATTTTATTTGTGAAACAAAACTTTAAACCTTATTCTAATGTTAAAAAAATAGATGAGCGTAAAACAAACCAAAAGTTTTAAATAGATTTGTTATTATTAAGCATTACTAAAATACAAAAACATGAAAAAAATAATTCACTTTCTTTTATTTACACTCTTAATTTGTAGTGTAGCCTGCAAAAAACCAAAAATAGAGGAAGACCCTCATAACCATAGTTTGCTAAAAAAAACACTACCTGAAATAAAGGCAGCAATAGCAGGTAATTGGCAAATAAATCGTTATCATTATTATGCATGTGGAATAGTTAGCTGCACTACTAAAGATTCAGTTTATAATGGCACTGGCGATATAATTAGTTTTTTACCTAACGATACAGTAAGGCGTGTTGCTTATACTGGAAGCCCAACGTATATTTATGAAAAAGCCTTAATAGAAAAAGTAAAAGTATATGACTATGGCCCAAATGGGTTTCCAAATGATACTGACTCTGCATATAAATATGAAATGGTTAATGGGTTTATAGTATATTATATGAAAGAAATAAAAAATGATAGTTTAGTTATCGATGCCGATTTTTATACTTATTACTTAACTAGAAAATAGGTAATACTGTTTAGTTTTTTTTCCACTCCTTATACTTATTTATTAAACTGTTAGTGCTGCTATCATGTGTGGCTATAGTTTGGTCGGTTTGCAATTCGGGCAATATTTTATCGGCTAGTACCTTGCCCAGTTGTACACCCCATTGGTCAAAGCTGTAGATGTTCCAAATAATGCCTTGTACAAATATTTTATGTTCGTACATAGCAATTAGTTGCCCAAGTGTATAAGGGTTAAGTTGCTGTACTAAAATACTATTGGTGGGTCTGTTGCCTTCAAATATTTTGTAGGGTAGTATGTTTTTGTTGGTATTTTCATTAGCTAATTCCTCGGCTGATTTGCCTTTCATTAGTGCCTCGGTTTGGGCAAAATAGTTAGCCATTAATATATTGTGATGGTTGCCAATAGGGTTGTGGCTTTGGGCTGAAGCTATAAAGTCGCAAGGTACTATAGCCGTGCCTTGGTGTATAAGTTGGTAAAATGCATGCTGCCCATTAGTACCCGGTTCGCCCCATATAACTGGGCCAGTGGTATAGCTTACTGGCTCACCACTGCGGCTTACATACTTACCATTACTCTCCATATTGCCCTGCTGAAAGTAGGCTGCAAACCTGTGTAGGTATTGGTCGTAAGGCAATATAGCCTCACTTGTAGTGTTGTAAAAGTTAGTGTACCATAAGCCAATAAGTGCCATTAGTACAGGTATGTTACTATCGAAACTTACCGTTTCAAAATGCTTATCCATATTGTTAGCACCTGCTAGTAATTGCTCAAAATTAGCGTAGCCAATAGTAAGTGCAATGCTAAGCCCAATAGCACTCCAGAGGCTATAACGGCCACCTACCCAATCCCAAAACTGAAACATATTTTCGGCAGCAATGCCAAATTTAACTACGGCAGTTTCGTTAGTACTTAATGCTACAAAGTGTTGGGCTATATACTTTTCGTCAATTGCATGCTGCAAAAACCAACTTCTTGCCGTATGTGCATTGGTCATAGTTTCCTGTGTAGTAAAGGTTTTGCTAGCTATTAAAAATAAAGTTTCCTCCGCATTTATTTTTTTCAACGTTTCGGCTATATGTGTACCATCTATATTGCTTACAAATTGTATATTAATATCTGCCACCCAATAAGGTTTTAGTGCCTCTGTAACCATTACTGGGCCGAGGTCGCTACCGCCTATACCAATATTTACAATAGTAGTTATTTTTTTGCCAGTATAGCCAAGCCATTCACCGTTATGTATTTTATTGCAAAATGCTTTCATCTGTTCTTTTACCGCATTTATATCCTCCATTATATTTTTACCATTAAGCATTACAGTAGCATCTGCATTTTTACGAAGTGCCGTGTGTAACACTGCTCTGCCTTCGGTTACATTTATGGCATCGCCATTGTACATAGCTTT
The DNA here is from genome assembly GCA_043778255.1 of Chitinophagaceae bacterium. Classification (GTDB taxonomy): domain Bacteria; phylum Bacteroidota; class Bacteroidia; order Chitinophagales; family Chitinophagaceae; genus JAYWGN01. Next base: position 3,416 of record JAYWGN010000014.1, read on the forward strand.
TATAGCATCTGGCAACTTACATTCGTTAGCTAATTGTATAAGCAAGTTTATAGTTTCGGCAGTTATTCTGTTTTTACTATAATCAAATAATAGTTGCTCATGTTCTATATGCATTTGCTGGTAACGGTTTGCATCGGCTGCAAACATTTCGGTCATTTGTATTGTATTGGTTGCACCAAAATGTTGTTGCAAATTGTGCCAAGCAGTTGTAGTAGTGGGGTTTATATTAGGTAACATATAATTGCTATTATTAGTGTGGTTGTAAAGGTAAGTTGGGCAAGGCAATTTACTTTAGGGTTGCCCCTAAAAAGTTTTGTACTGTGGTTACAATATCATTAACATTAATGAGTTCCATACATTTAAAATGTTGCTTGGGGCAAGTGTTGTAGCCAATTTTACTACAAGGTCGGCACCACAGGTTTTTAATTTCAAATATGGCATTGTTAACATTGTAGTTGCCATAGTAAGGCGTCATACCAAAGCTTGGTACCGTATTGCCCCATAATGATATAATGGGTTTTTTAAAAGCCGCTGCTATATGCATTAAGCCAGTATCGTTACTTATTACAAATTTGCTTTGCCTAACTATATCAGCACTTTCGTGCAAACTAAATTTGCCACAGGCATTGTATATTTTAAAAGTATCTTGTTCGGCTATGGCTTTGCCTGTAAGGTAATCGGCTTTGCCACCTAACAATATTATAGGATGTTTTATTGCGGCACATAGCTCCATTAGCTTGTGGGTGGGCATTTGCTTAGTAGCATGTGCTGCACCTATTACTATGCCTATAAAGCCAGCAAAGTGGCTAGTGGGTATATCAGCTTGTTTTATTTTATCCGTTTCGGGTATAAAATAGTCTAACCCTTGTCCATCATTTTTTACGTTTAAGTGTTCCACAGTGTGCATATACCTATCTACTATATGTACATTAGGTAGTCTATTTATTTTCAAATTAGTGAGCAGCCATTTTTCTATATTTAATTTTTTAAATGTAGTAGCGGGTTTTTTTTTAAAATGCTTTTTTATTTGTAAAGTTCTTAGGTTGTTGTGCAAGTCTATTATGCCATCGTAGTTTTCAAGTGCAATAGCTGCCAACAACTCCTCCATACTATCTCTTAATATAAGTACTTTACTTATGTATGGGTTACTCTCTACAATGCTGCTGTAGGCAAGCTTTGTAGCATAATGTATGGTGGTATTAGGTAGTTGTTTTTTTAAGCATCTTATTACTGGTGTGGTAAGTACAATATCACCTATAGAGGAAAAGCGGAGGATGAGAAATTTTGCCCCCCCACCCCCCAAGGGGGGATTAAGTGCAGTAACTTTTGTATTATTTATAATTGTTGCCATTCAGTGTTTTCAAATTTTTAAAAACTATATATTTTTCATTGCAATTTCTAGCAATGAAATAGAAATTTATTTGGTTAAAAAAAACAATTTTGAAAAAAAATTAGGTTTCTACAAAGTCTAAATCTTTACCAAAAGTTTCATTACACTTTATAGCAGCAAATGTAGCTAATGCCATCACAATAATACCTGTAATAATGCCACTACTTATATAACTAAATGTAGGCTGCAAACCGTTAAACAATAATAACATTAATGGCAACGAACCTCTCACCATATTGGGTACAGTAGTAGTTGCTGTAGCCCTAAGGTTAGTACCAAATTGCTCAGCAGCCATAGTTACAAATATAGCCCAAAACCCTGTGCCAAAGCCAAGCCCAGCTATAATCCAATACATGGTAGTGGCAGTTGTATTGTGTTGAGTAAAGTACAAACCTATCATTATTGCTGTAATTGCATAAAAAATGTAAATGGCTTTTTTTCTACTTTTCAGCCTCTGGCTTACAAACCCAATTAATACATCGGCTATGGATATAGCAATATAAGCCACCATAGTAGCTTTGCCTGGAATTATTTTTTCGGTAAGCCCAAATGCTGCACCAAAGTCGTTGGAAAATGCAATAAGGATGCCTATTACATACCAAGTAGGCAACCCAATCATAATACTATATAAGTATTTTAAAAATATTTTTTTATTACTAAATAATTGTAAAAAATTACCTTTTATAACATTGGTTTTTTGTACCAAATTATACAAGCCACTTTCAACCACACTTACACGTAATAGTAATAAACAGTAACCCATACCACCACCTATAAAGTAGCAAGTACGCCAATGGAAATTGATAGATATAAAATAAGCAAACACTGCACCACTAAGCCCTATACCAGCCACTAATGATGTGGCTAACCCTCGTTTCTCTTTTGGCGTAAGCTCACTTACCAGTGTAATACCTGCACCTAACTCACCCGCCAAACCTATACCAGCTATAAACCTTATAAGTGCATACTGGTTTACAGTAAGTACAAACCCATTAATAATATTAGCGGTAGAGTATAATAATATAGAGCCAAATAATACCGAAAGCCGTCCTTTTTTATCGCCAATAATACCCCACAATATACCGCCTATAAGCAAACCAATCATTTGTATGCTTATTATAAATTCGCCATTAGATTTTATTTGGGCAGCATTAAGCCCAAATGATTGTAAGCTTGGTACTCTTATAATTTGAAACAAAAGCAAATCGTATATATCTACAAAATAGCCCAAAGCAGCTACTATAATGGCTATATTAAATAAATTAAATGGCTTTTGTAATTTATCCATAACCTAATTGGCTGCTACTTTTTTTGAACTAAACATTTTTATAAGTACAGGTAAAGTTGTAATTACAACAATTCCAATTACAATTAATTCCAAATGATTTTTTAAGCTTGGATATGCTTCGTTCAAAAAATGTCCTATTAAAATCATACTGGCAACCCATGCTATACAACCTACAATATTATAATAAGTAAACTTTGCCTTTGGCATATTTACTATACCAGCTACAATGGGTGCAAAGGTTCGTACTATAGGTATAAACCTTGCAGCTACTATGGCACCTGCCCCATTTTTAGTATAAAATTCTTGTGCTTGTAGCAAATATTTTTGTTTGAACAAAAATTTGTCTTTCCATGTAAACATGGCTGGGCCTACCTTACGGCCAAACCAATACCCTACAAAGTTGCCTACAATACCTGCAGCAGCAATGAGTGCAATGAGTATTGTAAGTTCAATAAAAGTATTGTTTAAATTACCCAGGCCTAGTAACTTTAAAAATTCATGTGCTAAATTTTGGCTGTATATACCTGCTACAAACAATAGGCTATCGCCAGGCAAAAAGAACCCTGCAAACAAACCTGTTTCGGCAAATATAATAAATAGCAATAACCACAGCCCACCATAAATAATATAGAACATTGGGTTTATTAAATCTTTCCAACTAAAATTTTTATGCAAAGCTAACTTGCTACCATTAGTAATATTTGCTACTGCAAATGTTGTAGTAGTACAATTGGGTGCAGCCATAGTTACAGAATCTGTATTAGGTAAATCAATAGTAATTAGCCCATCTTTGTTACTAGTAATAGTTTGATTGTAATTTGCTGCAGTAAGTGTTATAGTGCCTATTGCAGCTTCGTATTGGTTTTGTACAGTAATAGTTATTGGGGCTGCTATTATAGTAGTTATGCTGCATGTTAGTAATATAGAAAGTAAATATTTGTACATTTTCTTTTTGTGAATTTAGATTTATTAATGTTAGTATTGCAAAGTTAAGCAAAGGTTATCGCAGAGTTTCGCTAAGTTTTTTTAATGTTTGTATAGCAAAGTTACGCCAAGGTTTTCGCAGAGTTTCGCTAAGTTTTTTAATATTATTAATGTTTGTATCGCAAAGTTATGCCAAGGTTTTCGCAGAGTTTCGTTAAGTTTTTTTAATGTTTGTATAGCAAAGTTACGCCAAGGTTTTCGCAGAGCTTCCGTAAGTAGTTACACTAGCACATTAGCACATTATCATATTAGCACATTATTTTATTAGCACATTAGCATATTATCAAATTATCACTCGTTGGTGTAATGTGGGTATCGTAATATTTTTAAACCCTTTACCAATTAGTGTTTGCTGCAAGTGTTGCTGTACTTTTGGTTCGCCGTGTACTAAAAATAAATGCTCTACAGCTGCTGCATTTTGGCAACTGAGCCAATTGCACAAATCGTTATAATCGCCATGGGCACTCATACTGCGTAACTCGCCAATTTGTGCATTTACTTGATGGCTTTGCCCAAATATAGTTACCGAATCAGGCTTAGTTTTAAGCCTACCACCAAGTGAGTTGGGTTCGCAATAGCCACTCATTAATATACCATTGTTACTGTTTTCTATATTATTACTTATATGGTGTTTTATACGGCCAGCATCGGCCATACCACTTGAACTTATTATTACACAGGGTTCGTTGTTGTAGTTAAGCATTTTACTGTCTTCTACGGTTTGGGTGTATTGCAACCCTGCAAACATAAATGGATCTTTGTCGCCTTGCTGTATTACTTGCTGTATGGTATTGTTAAAGTATTGTGGGTAGGCTTTAAGCACCGTTGTGGCATCTTCACTTAATGGACTATCCACTATATAACTAAGCTTAGGTAGTTTGCCTTGGTTCTCTAATGTGTTGAGTGCATATAGCAACTCTTGTGTACGACCTACACTAAATGCTGGTATTAATAATTTCCCTTTTTTTGCTATGCAAATATTATTAATCCATTGTAAAAGGGTATCGGGTGTATCGGTGTGTTGGTCATGCAAAGTATCGCCATAAGTGCTTTCCATTATTATGTAATTGGCTTGGGCAAAGGGTTGTGGGCTTTTGAGTATAGCATCGGTGTACCTGCCTACATCGCCACTGAAGGTGAGTTGCTTGGTTACATCACCATCGGCAATAGTTAAGTTAATAGCAGCACTGCCCACTATATGGCCAGTATCGGTAAAGGTGCATTGTACACTTTCGGTTACAGCAAATGGGGTATCATAATTATGTGTTACAAAATGTGTGGCAGTATCAGTAGCATCTTGCTGAGTATATAAAGGTTGGTACAAGGGTAACTTGTAAAATGCTCTTCGTTTGTTGGCAAATTTTACATCCATTTCTTGTATATTTGCACTGTCCTGTAACAGTATATTAGCAAGGTCTTTGGTGGCTGGTGTGCAATATATTTTACCTGTAAAACCCTCCTTTATTAACTTAGGCAATAAGCCAGTATGGTCAATATGGGCATGGCTTAGTACAACGGCTGTAATGGTTTTAGCGTCAAACCCAAAGTTAGCATTTAGGTTAAATGTGGCTTCGCCCATACCTTGAAATAAGCCACAATCTAATAAAATGGAATCGCCATTTTGTAAAGTAATTAAATGCTTACTGCCAGTAACACAACCTGCTGCTCCGTGAAATGTAATTTGCATAACTTTTCAAATATTTTTAAATCGTTTGTATATTTAAGTTGAAATTAGTTTTATTTTTGTAAAAAGTATAAAAATATTTTATACACAAATACCATAATGAGTACAAATACAAAAACTTGGGAAAATGCCGATACCGATGTATTAGAACAACACGAATATAGCTGCCAGTTAATTGTATGGAACGATGAGGTAAATACATTTGAATGGGTAATAGAAACTTTGGTAGATGTGTGTGGGCACCAAACAGAACAAGCAGAGCAGTGTGCTATGCTAATACATACCCAAGGTAAGTATGCAGTGAAGAACGGGGATTATGAAACCTTAAAACCAATGTGCGATGCCATTACCGAAAGACTAATAAATGCTACGGTGGAGGAAATGGCTCAGTAGTATATACTTTAACAAATATTTACTCCTAATAAACTTGTGTAATTTTAATATTAGTGCATCTTACTATTTAATATTATAATTTATGAAAAAAATACAAGGTTTTGTTTGGGCATTTTTTGCTTTAGCAAGTACAGCTACAATAACAATTGCATTTAACCCAACTAAAAAAGCACCAACAAATATTTCCGCCTTGGCGGATAATACTAAAAAGGCTGCACCCAAGGTACAAGTGGCTATACTGCTTGATGTAAGTAATAGTATGGACGGCTTAATAGACCAAGCAAAAGCACAATTATGGAATATGGTGAGTGTGCTAGGCAAAGCTACTTGCAATGGAGTGGCACCTACTATTGAAATAGCCTTATACGAATATGGCCGAACAAGTAATAGCCAAAAAGAAGGCTATGTAAAGCAAATAAATGGGTTTATTAATAGCTTAGATTCGTTGTCGGAAAATTTGTTTGCACTTACTACTAATGGCGGCGATGAGTATTGCGGAAAGGTTATATATACAGCAATAGAACAGTTGCAGTGGGATGTAGCTCCCGAAAATTATAAGGTAATATTTATAGCAGGTAACGAAGATTTTTTGCAAGGAACACTTAAATATACCGAGGCTTGTACCTATGCCAAACAAAAAGGAATAATATTAAATACTATATACTGTGGTGACAAAAAGCAAGGCATAATAGAGCATTGGAACTTAGGTGGCGAGTGTGGCAGTGGTAGCTTTACTAATATTAACTCCAATGCAAAATTTGAAGATATAGCAACGCCTTATGACAGTACAATGTATGTACTTAACACTCAATTGAATGGATCGTATGTAACTTATAATAGTATAGGAATTGCCAACCAAACTAAGCAAGGCAAAATGGATATGCTAAATACTACTATGAATAAAAGTGTGGGCTTAAAACGTATAGCTGCCAAAGCTAACAAAGCTGCTTACAAAAATGATAATTGGGACTTAGTAGATGCCTACGAAAAAAATAATAAAGTACTAATAGGGCTTGATACAAAAATGCTACCCGATAGCTTAAAAAATAAAAGTACCGCAGCATTAGAAACCTTTGTACAAGCCAAAATAGCGGAACGTGGTGTAGTGCAAAAACAAATAGATTCGCTTAACACACAGCGAGAAAATTACTTAATAGTAGAACGTAAAAAACGTGCTGAAAACAAAACCGAACAAACATTGGAAACTGAAGTAGAAAAAATAATAAAGCAACAAGCCATTAGGTATAATATAATAATACAGTAATGGGATTAGTTAAACCCTGAAAATAAAGCAGCAAAATATTTGTTGCTTTATTTTTAATATTATGTTTCATTATTTATTGAAAGTTCAATAATATATATTACCTTTGCATTACAAAAGCACTACCAATGAATAGTATTGCAATTATAACCTACTTATTACTCAGTTATTATATTACTATACATGTAGGTTTACGGTTTTATAACAATGGCAAATATTATATACTCAGCATATTAGATAATGATGAAAACTTTACAAACTTTGTAAACAAATTATTGCTTACTGGCTATTACTTATGCAACCTTGGCTATGTAGCTATTACAATTGGTTACTGGGAGCAAGTGCTTACCTACACACAATTAGTACCCTATATTGTAAACAAATTGGGCAATATAATATTACTACTTGGTGTGCTGCATGTAATTAATATGACTACTATATTGCTATATGGTTACGTTACAAAAAAGCATTTTTTTAAACCCTAAAATATACAATTATGAACACTTTAAATTTTGAAGCTTATCTCATTTATTTGCCTTTAGTACTAGTGCTTACTTGGTATGTAGCGCATACATTATTTAAAAACAGTAGGCCGTTTATGCTAGAGATATTTCATGGTAAAGTAGAAATTGCAACGGCTACTAACCGATTATTTGAAACTGGCTTTTACTTACTCAATGTAGGATTTGCATTTAAAATAATGGAAATTACCAGTAGTGTAGCAACAAGGCAAACCATGCTTGAAATACTAAGTAGCAAAATTGGTGGCTACAGTATTTACCTTGGAGTAATGTTGTTTTTTAACATGTACTTATTTTTTAGAGGTCGTAAAGTAGCAAAGCAACATGAAAAATTAGTAACCCTATAATACCTATTTTTAAACATAAAATAAACACTCAACTAATTTGGGGTGTTTATTTTTTTAGAGTGCTACTACTGGTTTGTTAGTTCTAAAGCAAGTGCCTTTAAATATTGCAACTGTTTGCAACTGTTGGTTAGTAATAGCAACTTGATATAAGCCAGTACTTTTGCCATTGTGCAACTCTGTTGTTTGGGCTATTAGTACATCGCCTACCAATACAGGTTTCAAAAAATTAATAGCAGTATCCAAAGCAACTGATACTACATTACGGTTATTGCAAGCAAATGCAAAAGCACTATCGGCAAAGCCAAATGCAATACCTCCATGTACTATACCTAGCCCATTTAACATTTCGGGTCGTACTGTCATTTGTATTTTGCTATAGCCTTCACTTATTTGTAGTACAATAATACCTAGCCATTGGCTGTACTTATCGTGTAGTAGCATGTGGTCAACTACTTGTGCTTGGGTAGTCATATATGGTATAAATTTTACTTACCTATAAACACTGGTTTTCGTTTTTCTAAAAATGCAGTAATACCTTCGTTATAATCGTAAGTAGCTGCTGCTTGTTGTTGCAAAGTATCTTCAGTTTGTAATTGTTGTTGCCAACTGTTGGTGTATGATTGTTGTAAAGCTTGCTTGGTAAGTGCTAACCCCACACTTGGCAGTTGGGCTAATTTGGTGGCTATATTGGTACACTCAGCATCAAATACTTCATCGGGGTATGCTTTATAAATCATGCCAATAGTATCGGCTTCGGTAGCTGTAATTTTATCGCCCAGTAGCATAATTGCACTAGCTTTTTGCCAACCAATTAAGCGGGGCAATGTGTGGGTGCCGCCACTATCGGGGATTAGTCCTATTTTGCTAAATGCTTGTATAAAACTGGCTGAATATGTGGCCACCACTACATCGCAACATAGAGCAATATTAGCACCTGCACCTGCAGCTACACCATTTACTTTTGCTATTATGGGCTTGGTGCAACTCTTAATTGCTGTTACTATTGGGTTGTAATGTTCACTTAATATTTTGTTCATTTCCATTTTGGCTTCGCCTACGAGTTCGGCAATATCCTGCCCGGCACTAAAGGCTTTACCAGCACCTGTTATCACTATTGCTTTTACGTTATTATCAGTTTGGCAATTGGCAATAGCATTTTGCAAAGCCAAAGCCATAGTACGGTTAAATGCATTAAACTTATCCGGTCGGTTGAGGGTAATAGTTGCAATGTTATTTTCAATTGTTAGTAGTATTGTATCCATTATATTATAATAAATTTTTTACGTAGTTAAAAAAATAGGAGTACACAAAACACCTAATAAGCACTGCTACCAAACTCCACTTAATTAGCGTTTTGGGGTTAATACCTAAGCCTACACCTATACCCATACTTATAGGTGCGCCCATAAGAAAAGTACCTATAAACCCGAGGCCAAATAAACCATACTTATCTCGTAGGGTTATTAAAAATTTTGCTTTACCCCCAACAGTTTTTTCGGGTAAAGGTTTTTTAAATTTTTGAAAAAATAATTTTATTTTATCGCCTAAAAATGCAGCTACAAATACACCAATAATACCGCCAGTAAGTGTAGCAAAAAACAAATAGCTTGATGTAAGGCCAAAGCCCATACCTGTGGCTATGGCAACGTATATTTCAAAGGTAGAGAGTAGTACAACCAACCCAATTTTGTAGAGCATTAAAGTAATGTTTTTACAAATGTAAGGTATGCTATTGGTGCTTTAAAATTTATTAGTTTTTTGAGTGTTGTGGTAATTTTTTCATTTTTTGGCTTCGCTAAAATGGTGACTAAATAGTTGGTTTTTATAATATTATTAAATGTTGTTGTGTTTATTTTAAACCCTGAATTTTATTTACGGCAATTATTTTATACCGTGAATTTTATTCACGGCAATTATTGTTCAACCACTTCGTGGTTGGATGACCTACTTAAACCCTGAATTTTATTAAAGGCAATTATTTTATACCGTGTACTTTATTTACGGCAATTATGGTTCAACCACTTCGTGGTTGGATAACCTATTTTATACCGTGAATTTTATTCACGGCAATTATTTTATACCGTGAATTTTATTCACGGCAATTATGGTTCAACCACTTCGTGGTTAAATGACCTACTTAAACCCTGAATTTTATTCACAGCAATTATTTTATACCGTGTACTTTATTTACGGCAACTATTTTATACCGTGAATTTTATTCACGGCAAATATTTTATACCGTGAATTTTATTCACGGCAATTATGGTTCAACCACTTCGTGGTTGGATAACCTACTTAATCAATGAATTTTATTAAAGGCAAATACCTTATACCGTGAATTTTATTCACTGCAATTATGGTTCAACCACTTCGTGGTTGGATGCCCTACTTAAACCCTGAATTTTATTCACGGCAATTATTTTATACCGTGAACTTTATTAACGGCAAATATTTTATACCGTGAATTTTATTCACGGCAATTACTGTTCAACCACTTCGTGGTTAAATGACCTACTTAAACCCTGAATTTTATTCACTGCAATTATGGTTCAACCACTTTGTGGTTGGATAAAAAAAGAGAGAGATTTGTTGGATTAAGAGCAATTGCAAATAACAATTTTTTTTTCAACCTAAAAAACTTATGTATAGTAAGGGCTTATAAGCCAATACACAATTGGGCCAGTAACGGCTACGTAAAACCAAATTGGCCATGTTATTTTTGCTAATTTTTTATGCCTACTATATTCGCCAACTAAAGCCCTGTAAGCAGTATACAACACAAATGGCATTATAATAGCTGCCAAAAAAATATGGGTAATCAATATTACAAAGTATACAGTACGGGCAGTGCCAATACCACCATACTTGGTATCGCCAGTAAATAGATGATGACAAATATATGATACCAAAAATAATACAGATAGCACCATTGCCGTTAACATTAGCTGTTTGTGAAGTTGGTATTTTTTTTGTTTAATAGCTACTAATGCTGCTATTAATAATACTGCTACTGTAGAGTTAATAAAGGCATTTACAGTTGCAAACAAATGTTTATTGAACCCTAAATTTACATTAACTGTAATGCGGCTAAGTGCCGTAACTGCCACAAATACTATAATTGAAAATGTAATAATGAGTATGTTCGCTTTTTTATCGTTTTTAGTAATTGTTTGTGGTAGCATATAGATAAGTTATGATTTTTATTGTTAGGTGTAATTGCTTAGGAGTCTTCTTTTTTTCGTTTTCTGTACATCCAAAAAAACACTAAGCCACATAATACCATTGATATTATAAGTAATACAAACGGTGGCTTTCCTTTTACAGTTTTTTCTACTTTTATTAATCCTGCTGCATAGCCAATTTGTGCCATATCTTTCTCCAACCGCCCATTGTAAAACCTTGTACCGTCGGGGTTTTCGGGGGTTACTTCACTAGGTACATCTTTGCCTCTTATTATCCTTTTTTTATCGAGTAAGTACACGTATTCAGTATGTATAAAGTCAATGGTACTATCCAGTTTATAGTTGCCTTTAAATTCATTTTGTATTACTGTAGCAACTGTATCATCTACCAATCGGCATAGCCACCAATTGTCGTGTTTTATATCGTATTTGTTAGCATAAGCTCTCAAGGCCTTTACTGTATCTCGTTTGGGGTCCATAGTAATAGATACTATATGTATATCCGAATCCTTTACTATAGTGGCTTGTACCTTTTGCAAGTTAGCCATTATAGCTGGGCATACACTTGGGCAATGTGTAAAAAAGAAATTGACTAACACTACTTTACCTCGTAACGAATCCATACTTACAGTATCACCATATTGGTTAACCATACGTAGGTTTTTAACTTTATGCCATACAGTATCCGTATGTTTTTTACCATCTACAGTATCTTCAATTACGGAGTCGTAAAAATATTTTTTAGGCATTTTTACATGAGTAGCAGTGTAATTTTTTACAATAAAATAACAACTAATGGGTAGTACTGTGCATACAATTATTGCAAATATGGTGCTTATTTTCATTCTATGGTATTAACAACAATCCCTCTTTAATTGTTGTAAATAACAGTTGAAAGAGGGATTAAATTTGAAACAGATTATTTAAAAGATTAACGTTCTTCAGCTTGCTTTGTAACAGGTTGTGTTTTTATAATTGGGCTTGTAATTATTTGCCTGTCTCTATTATTTTTGTAACTACTGCCCTCCCACAAAAAAGCTATTATAAACCAAACAAATAAAACCAAAGGAAATATAATTGTCATTATTAGGTTTTTAATTTCGTGCTTTAAGTGCATAAATTCGGCTACTATGTAAAATGCTTTTGCTAATGTGCATATTAGGTAAAACACGTTAAAATATATTTTTAACCCGTGGTTATGCTTTACCATATCGGGGGCTATAAGCATACCTACACAGAGTTCAACTAATGTAATTGCAGTTAATATGCCTAAGGTTTTAAATATTAGTTTACTACTATCGGGGTGTGCTGTATGTTCGCCACCTATAGCTATTGCTTCATTATGGTTACTCATAGTATTATTAAATGTGTTATTAACAGTATTTTTTTTAAAAAATTAAAATAAGTAGAAACAGGTAAATACAAATACCCACACCAAATCAACAAAGTGCCAGTATAAGCCTGCTTTTTCTATCATTTCGTAATGCCCTCGTTTTTCAAATGTGAAATTGATGGTTTGTATTAGCATAATTATATTAATAACTACACCGCTAAATACGTGAAACCCGTGAAACCCAGTAATGGTAAAAAAGTAATTGGAAAAATTGGTAGTTGGCACAGTACCATCAGCATTGGCAAATGCAGCAGCATGAAGACCTGTTGTAGGAATACGACCCCAAAATGCACCTTCGCCTATCAGGTGTGTCCACTCCCAAGCTTGGCAACCTAAGAATGCAGCACCACCAATAATAGTCCAAATCATATATTTTATTACTGCCTTTCTATCCATACGGTGGCCAGCTTGTACTGCCAATACCATAGTAACAGAGCTAAAAATAAGGATAAACGTCATTAAACTTACAAATACCAGTGGCATGTTGGCTTCGCCACAAAATGGGAAACTTTTGAACACTAAGTTAGGATCAGGCCACGAAGCACTTGAAAAGCGAATAGTACCGTAGCTAATAAGAAATGCACCAAATGTAAAGGCATCACTCATTAAAAAGTACCACATCATTAATTTGCCATAACTTACATTGAATGGGCTTTTGCCTCCGCTCCATGGTTTTCGTATTGGTGCTGTTATTGCAGTTGACATTAGTAAGGTAAAAGATTTGTTAAGTAATAATGTGCAAATTTATTGTAGTAAAGCCACTTAGCAAAATGATATGGCTTTTATTTTTTTTGGAGGTTAAGTTTTAATCGGTTTATTAATGCATTTTTTACAATAATAAAAAAATATTGCCACCTGTTACATTTGTATTTTTACGCCAAAGGCTAAATCGCCAGCATCGCCTAAGCCGGGTACTATGTACCCTTTGCTTGTTAACTCCTCATCTATGGTAGCACACCATATTTTTGCAGTTGGCTCGGCTTGTTGTACATAAGCTATGCCTACCTTACAGGCTATGGCGGCTACTACATGTATTTCTTTAGGGTGGCCCACTTCTCGTAAGTATTGTATTGTTTTTACTAAGGAGCTACCGGTTGCTAACATAGGGTCGCTTACTATTACCACTCTGTTTTCTAGCTTGGGGCAGCTTATATAATCCAAACATATTTCAAAGTTACCCTCAGCATCATGCTTACGGTAGGCACTTATAAAGGCATTGTCGGCCTTGTCAAAGTAATTGAGCAAACCTTGGTGTAGTGGCAACCCTGCACGTAATATGGTGGCTAATACTGGCTGCTCGGCTAGTACGTTACTTAGGGCTGTACCCATAGGTGTGGTAGTGTGTAAGGTAGTGCTAGTAAGGGTTTTGCTTATTTCGTAAGCCATTACTTCGCCTATACGTTCCAAATTACGCCGAAACCTCATACGGTCGGTTTGTACATTTACATCTCTTAACTCGGCTACCCAATTGGTGAGCAAACTATGGTTGGCACTTAAATTAACTAACATAATAAAATAGATTTATTTTTGCAACTTCGGCAAATCTATAATTAAGTATTTACAATATAAAAAATATGCTGTACAAAATAATTGCACTACACGGAAACCTTAACACCAAATTGGCCCATATAAGCTACCTACATATTGAAGAAAATGGGGGTAATTGGACACTAGTAAATACTAACTTGAGCTTACAAAAACAAATTGATATTGGCTTTACGGCTACTATACATAGCCTATTGCAAATGCCTATAACTGCCTATAATGTACTTAATGCCGATGTTAGCAATAAGTTAGCTACAGAGGTAGCCACATTTATTGCCGAAAATGAATTGGAACATAAAATAGACTTTGTTGCCTTTGGTAACTTATACATTACCGACGAGGTACAGTTGGGCAACGGTGCTTACCTTGCTGCACATTTGCAACTGCCCGTTATTGATAATTTTGATACCATTAATACTGCTTTAGGTGGAAACACAAACATTTTGGCGATAGCCAATACCTTGCTTAATATTACTAGCATACTAACTGCCGATTACACTAATACTGCCTTGGCATTATTGGCCACACTTAGGTGGAGAGAGGCTTATAATGTACTACAACAGCATACCAATGCTAGCCGCAACCATATTGCTGGTACCATTTGGTTGGGTGTAGAGGCTTAATAAATAGCCATTGGTGAACACCCTAAATTTTTACTCTTGATTGTAATAAATCTGTATTTCGTTTGCCAATAAAAAATAAATTTTATTGGCCGCTACTATCATTTTGCTATTAGCTAACTCCACTGGTAGTGTAGTGGTAATAGTAGCTGCTGTAAGTATGTTATATTGTACTATACTACCGTTGCTTACACCATACAAATAATTATTAAATGCATAAAAATTAGACCAACCTACAAGTAACAATTGATACTTTAATGCACCATAATAGTCAAATGCTACTACACCCTTTTTGGTATCGTATAGGTATACAGTTAGGTTATTTTCTTTAATGGTAAGTGGGCTTGGCATATAGTTAAGTACTTGCCTCATATCAACGGATTGTTGGGTTATTTTGCCTTTATCATTTATTTTTTTAAGCTTTGCTTCTTGTTCATCGTAAAACCAAAACTGTCCGTCGTAGCTAGTGGTTACAGCATTTACTTGGTATATATTTTGCTTTCGCAAATCAATTATATTGGTAATATTGAGCAACCTATCCACTATTACGGCTGTGCTATAATCTTTATAATACAATATTACTTTTAAAGGGTTGGTAACATCTATATAGGTTAGTTTGCCATACCTTTTGTTAAGGTTATATACAGCTAAAGAATCGCCCTTTTCATTAATTTTTTTAAGTTGTTTGGTAGGGCTTACTGCATATATATTACCTACCTGATCTACATTAAAATCAGTAGCTACAATAGGTACTTTTTTATACAACTTTAAGGTGGTAGCTGTGGTAGTTTGGGCAGTACTATTTTGCGATAGCAATAAAATAAATATGGAGAGTATTGTTTTCAATTATTAAATTATTTATAGTATTGTAATGCAATACTAGTGCCAGTTTGTACTGCATAGCTGTTATAGTTAAGCCACTCGCCAAGGTTAATATAAGTGCTATTATTAGGTAAAGGTATGTGTAAGGGTAAATGCCTATGTCCAAATATAAAATAATCGAAATGCTCCTCGGTTAATTTACGTTTGCAATATTGAACCAACCACTCTTTATCTTCACCTAAAAAAACTTCGTCGGTTGTGCCTGTGGCAATCCTACTTTTTTTGCTAAAATAATTTGCTATGCCCAACCCAATAGTTGGTGGCAGTATGCCAAATAAAAACTGACAGGCTTTGCTTCTAAATATTTTTTTCATTCGCTTATAGCCTTTATCGCCAGGGCCTAAGCCATCGCCATGCCCTATTAACAACTTTAACCCGTTACGTACAAAGGCTTTGGGTTGGTAATATACAGGTATGCCTAATTCGGTTTGTAGGTAAGTTGTCATCCACATATCGTGGTTGCCCACAAAAAAATGTAGGGCAATACCTGCATCACTTAGTTCGGCAAGTTTGCCTAATATACGTACATACCCTTTGGGTACTACATACTTGTACTCAAACCAAAAGTCGAACATATCGCCTACAATAAATATTTCTTCAGCATCGGCTTTGATGCTATCAAAAAATTGTACCAACAATTTTTCTCGTTGTAAACTTGTAGCTGCATTGGGTGCACCCAAATGAAAATCGGATAGGTAATATATTTTTTTGGGTTGCAATAAGGGTACTATTTTTTTATAAAATCGAAAATATCGCCACTGTTTAATACGGGCATACCATCAACATTACCATTGTACCAATATACCCAAGCTGTAACTTCGGTATTGTTGTAATGTACTGTGGTAGTAGCTTTTACGTAAAGTGGTATTTCGCCTTGCTCTACATGTATGCCTTCATAATCATCGAGCTGAGCAAATGCCCAATCATACTCATTTGTGTTTTTTAATTGGTACAATTCGCCAATAATATGTTGGTTAGTATTGGAGGCTATGCCTACAGGGTGTGTACCTATATTAACCAATAGCCCTTGTGTAGTAGCATTGCCAACTAGTGTAAAGTACTGGCTTATATAATGGTAAGCATCGCTTTGAAAGCCCTGCCTCAATGAGCCGTACACAAATAAGTAAGGGGTGGTATGCATAAGCTGTTTGTGATTTTAGATTTAGAATTACGTTTTTAGGGTTTTATTTTTAAATTACCAATATTCAATGTTCAAATATCTATTAGTTATCAATTGTCAATTATCAATTGTCAATTATCATTTATCCATTGTCAATTAATATACATATTACTTCCTTAGGGCCATGTATTCCTTTTACTAAAGTTTTTTCAATATCGGCAGTTCGGCTTGGGCCCGTAGCAAAACTAATTAAGGATGGCAAATGATTATTATATTTTTCTTTAAGTAAAAGTAGTGCATCTTTTACATCGTACACCATTTGCTTAGTATAAGCTATACATATATGCACAGGGCAATACACACTTGCTGTGCGGCCTTTGGTTTGTTGGCTGCTTAGCACTATAGTACCGGTACGGGCTACCAAATATTCGCAGCTTGTTATGCTTGCATCGCAGTTGGTAAGGCTTGGGTATAATGGTTGTTGCCATTCGTTATTGGTTAACGTAGTAATGAGTGGTTGCTCTACACAATATATATTTTGTAATTGTAGGGTTTCCATTAATTGGTATAGGGCTGCTATTAGCTCTTTTGTGTTATCTACATATATAAATTTACCGTCGAGCTTAGTAAATTCTTCAGCAAATATTACCGCCAAATCATCATGTGGTGCTACAAATAAATTGCTATTACCCTCACTGTGTATAAATGGTACAGGTGTTTGCTCTACTAATGCAGCTCTAATTTTTTTTAATATATTTTCTTTTGCTTTATAGGTTAACATTGCAATGTAAAGATAGATTTAAGTTTTTGTTATTATAAAGTTGTGGGGTAAAAAAAATTAAAGTTTACTTAATTACTTATACAAAAATCCTTGTGAACCTAATAATAAAGTATCGTCAAATGTGTTGTTTTCATATATTTTGCTGGTATTTAGTTTTTTATTTAAGAGTATAAAAATACTATTTTGTAATTGCACAATGATTAAATTTAATATAGTTTAAAGTGTGTCAACCACTCCTATTATAAGTAAAGCCTTTTCTCTTATTAATTTATTTAAATCGATTATTTCATTTTTTTGCAAAGCTTTTAATTTTTGCAATTGCACATCACAAGCTGTTGCTATTACCTCATACACTTCTTTTACTTGCTTACTTGGTGGCATATTAGCACTTGCTGCTGCATCAAACAAGCCACTTAATTTATCATTTAATTTTATAGGAAAGTTGAGTACATCTTGTTCACTTTTTGATTTGGTTTGGTACAAAGTTTCTTCAATACTAGCTAATTGCTTACTTATACTATCTACCATAATTTTAATAGTGTTGTCAATCGGGTTTTGCTGTTTGCTTACAAATTCCTCCATTTGTTTACGAATTACTCTTGTAGTAGTAATTGCTTTTTGTATTGCATTAAATTTTTCTTGTACTGTTTGCAAAAAAATAAATTGAGCCTCATATTCGGCTTGGGTTACTGAATAATTTGGTTCGGCTTTTATGGTAAACGGCACTTGGCTACTATCGGTATTTATTTTTATGGTTACATAATAATTACCTGGCGGTGCTGTAATAGTACTTGGTGTGCCATTCCACAATATCATACCTTCTGCTTTTTCAGCGGCTGGATATTTTAAATCCCATACAAAACTATTCATTCCTTTTTCTACCACTATTTTGTTTTCTTTATCCTTTTGGGTAAATGTTTTTATCAATTTTTTATTTTTATCATAAATAGCTATAGTGGCTTTGGTGCTATCGTTTACTGCTTTTACAAAGTAATTAATAACAACACCATTAGGTGGATTAGCACCAGCATTAGCAACTGCACTACCACCAAACCTATTGCCAGAGGTTGATATACGCCAAGCATCGTTAACAGTATAAAGGTGCAAATTTTTATTTACTAGAGTAGCGTCTTTTTGTTGTACTATACTCAAATCGTCCAACACCCAAAAAGCCCTGCCTTGTGTTGCTACAATTAAATCATTTTCTTTTATAGTTAAATCTGTTATGGGTACTATAGGCAAATTCAATTGAAATTTTTTCCAAGTGCTGCCGTCATCATAACTAATATACATGCCATACTCAGTACCTGCATATAACAATCCTTGTCGTTTTTTATCGGCTCTTAGGCATCTGGTAAAATGCATTTTATCAATACCAGTAGTAATTAAATTCCAAGTAGTGCCATAGTTTTCGGTGCTATATATGTAGGGTGTATAATCATCGCTTTTGTATTTGGTTCCCACTATATAAGCACTTCCTTTTTTGTACGGGTTAGTTTCTATACAGTTCCACATTATATAGTTTGGTGCATCTTTTGGTGTTACATTAGTCCAGGTTTGCCCAGCATTTTTGCTCACATTAATTAACCCATCATCGCTACCTGTCCACAGCAAATCTTTTTCTAGTGTACTTTCTGCTGCAGTAAATAGGGTACAGTAATACTCCACACTTGTATTATCTTTTGTAATTACTCCACCACTACTTACTTGTTTTGCTTTTTCGTTAGTTGTAAGGTCGCCACTAATTTGTTGCCAACTAGCACCTTCATTTTCGGTTACAAATAATGCATTACCTGCACAGTACAGCCGCTTAGGATTGTGGGGACTAAAAAAAATGGGGAAGTTCCATTGAAAGCGAAATTTTTGCACATCGGCACCTGCACCCATTGGGTTATCGGGCCATACGCTTATAGCACGGTTCTCACCTGTTTTATGATTTAACCTACTTAAGTAACCGCCATAGTTGCCACCATATACCACATCGGGGTTTGTAGGGTCGGCTACTACATAACCACTTTCGGCACCTGCTGTAGGTTCCCAATCATCGTCAGTAATGGCATTGCCGTAAGTTCGGCTTTTTATACGTATGGTACTATTGTCCTGCTGTGCACCAAGTATGCGGTACGGAAAACTGTTATCGGTGCTTACTCTATATATTTGTGCTGTAGGTTGGTTGTTATAGGTACTCCAATTATTACCACCATCAAAACTAATTTGTGCCCCGCCATCATCTGCTACTATCATTCTGTTACCATCTTCGGGATCTATCCACAAGTCGTGGTGGTCGCCATGTGGTGTGCGGCTACTGGTAAATGTTTTGCCTGCATCTATGCTTCGCATAAAGTTAACATTAGGTGCATATATTTTATTTTCATTTTTTGGGTCTACAAATACTTTAGTGTAATACCAAGCTCTTTGCCTTATGTTATTATCGCTACTTGTAAGCAACCAACTTTCGCCACCATCGTTGCTTACATACATTCCACCAGCTGTATTATTTTCTAATATACAATATACTTTGTCGGTATTGCTGGTACTTACTGCTACTCCTACAATGCCCCAAATGCCTTTTGGCAAACCCTTTGCAGTATTTAAGCAGGTCCAAGTAGTACCACCATCTGTACTTTTATATATGCCACTACCAATGCCACCACTTTGCAAACTGTAAGGCGTACGTAACAAATGCCACATGCCAGCATATAATACATTGGGGTTGTTAGGTTCTATTACCAAATCGCTACAACCAGTTTGGTTATTAATAAAAAGTTGTTGTTGCCAAGTTTTACCACCATCGGTGGTTTTGTAAATGCCACGTTCACTGTTAGGGCCAAATAAATGCCCCATTGCAGCTACCCACACTATATCGGGGTTTTTAGGATGTATTACAATACGAACAATATGCCGAGTATTTTTTAATCCTAAGTTTTGCCAAGTTTTGCCTCCATTATCGCTACGCCATATACCACCTAGGCCTTCGCTTACATTGCCACGCATTGTGTTTTCGCCTTCGCCTACATACAATATAGTTTCGTCGGTTGGGGCTACTGCTACTGCACCAATACTGCCACCAAAGTATTTATCAGTAATGTTTTTCCAATTGCTACCACCATCAATTGTTTTCCATACACCACCACCAGTAGCACCAAAGTAAAAAGTATTTTTATTTTTAAAGCTACCGCATACTGCACCACTACGTCCACCACGGTAAGGCCCAATGCTACGGTATTTTAAATTGCCTAGTATAACGGAGTCAATATTTTGGGCAAAAATAAATGTAGTAAGTAGCAAGTAACAAGTAGTAAATAGTAGTTTCATAATATTAATATTTTTATAATACCGTCAACAAATTACACCATAATTTTTATTGTACCCAACTCCTACTACAAAAAAGGTTGAATTTTTAGTTACTTTGTAAATAAAACTAATAAGGTATCTTTAATAATGACAGTAAACACAAATTATAAAGTACAAGTGTGTACATTGTTTACCGTGCTCTTTCTATTGGCTAACTTTTTTTTAACCTACAAAGGCATTACTAGTGCTTTTGAAAATTATGAGTCAATTTTTTTACAACTAACTGTAAGTACAATTCTATACTTTATTGCCATAGTTACATTAATTCAATACCAATTTTTTAAAGAGGATACCTACTTATATTATGTATTGTACATTTTAATTAATGTACTTTACCTTACCACTATGGTTAATACCGAAGTAGCGGTAAGTAATAGTTTGCCAAGTTGGTTTTATAAAATAAGGCCATTCACATCGCTACCTATATTAATTATTTCCTATTATTTTTATACATATTTTGCTATTAATTTTTTAACGCTTAATACAAAAGATAGGCTTTCTTATATATGGCTCAAACGGTTTACAAAAGTGTACATTGTATTATTTGTAATTGCTTTAGCTACTTATTTTATAGCACCTACAGCACCTATTTCGTTAATTATACGTAGTGGGTTACTTATAGTTTGTATGCCACTTGGCTTATGCAGTATTGTAATTGTATACCTAAGGGTAAATAATAAAATTACTCGTATTTTTTGTTTGGGTTCTCTACTTTTTACATTAGGTTCAATTTTAGGATTTTTATATGCTGGCAATTCCATACCATTTATTGTAAATAAATTTCCGTTTAATAAATGGATATTTTACACGGAGTGTGGTACGGTACTAGAAATGATAATGTTTGGCAGCAGCTTTGCATACCGTAATAAATTACTAGCAGACGAAGAAAAAAAAGCCCAATTAGCTTTGTTAATAGAGTTGGAAGAAAATAGAGCAAAAGAGCAAAAATTACAACAAATAAGAAATGAAATAGCCATAAACTTACACGACGAAATTGGAAGTACTATAACAAGTATAAACATACTTAGCAATGTATCGCAACAGGCTATAGAAAAAAAACCCCAACAGGCTAAAGAAATGCTAAAGCAAATAGCCGTACAAAGTAAGCAAATACAACAAACTATGAGTGATATTGTATGGAGTATACGACCCGACAATGAGAAGTTTGAAAATTTGATAGTTCGTATGAAAGAGTATTCAGCACAAACACTGGAGCCGCTTAGTATAAAAAACAATTTTATTTTCAACAACCAACTCACCGAAATAGTATTGCCATTACACTACCGTAAAGATGTACTGCTCATATTTAAAGAAGCCGTTAACAATATATCCAAACATTCAAAAGCAACAGCAGTAATAATTACTATTACTCAGTTAAAAAATGAGTTGTTACTTTCAATTAATGATAATGGGCAGTGGAAAGAAAATAGTATTACTACAGGTACAGGTACTAAAAGTATGCAATTAAGAGCAGCAGCAATTGGTGGCACATTGAGTATAGAAAAAGCCAATACTGGCACTACTATATTGCTACAGGTAAACCTCAATTAAAGGGTACACTTTAAAGTGTTGCTTACGGTTGCTTAGGATTGCTAACCTTGTTAAAAAATAATTTGAACTGCCCCTCACATAAATTGGGTAGCGGTAACTAACCATATAATAATTAATTTGCAAAATATAATATGCCAATAAAAGTATTGATATACGATGATAATGATTACCTAAGGAGTAGTATAAAAATGCTATTGGAATGGAATAGTGAATTAGATGTAGTGGCCGCAATGCCTAATGCCACCGAAGTATTAAAGGATATAGAAATATTACAGCCTGATGTAATAATAATGGATATTGATATGCCGCCTAGTAACGGAGTTACAACGGTAAAAGAAATAAGAGCTGCTAACATTGATTTGCCCATTATTATGCTTACCGTATTTGAAGATAACGACAATATTGTAAATGCAATATGTGCCGGTGCAAGTGGGTATTTATTAAAAAAAGATATAACCAACCTCGAAACATCAATTAAAGATGTATTGAATGGTGGTGCACCTATGACAAGCCTTATTGCAAAAAAAGTATTGCAGTTATTTCCACTTGTGGCTACGCCAAAAAAAGAATTGCCAACTAGCATTACAAAAAGAGAAGTAGAAATACTTAACGAATTAGTAAAAGGGAACAGCTACAAAATGATAGCAGCCTCACTTGATATTAGTTTGGAAACAGTACGTACACATTTAAAAAGTGTATATAAAAAATTGCAAGTAAATAGTGCTACCGAAGCTGTATATAAAATAACACATTAGGTTGTATAAGTTAAGCTATTTTACCTTCTCACATTAATAGGGTATTTTTTTTAAGGCGCAACTAATGGACTTTTGTACCTAACAAAACCACTATGAAAAAAAGTATAGCAATACTACTACTCACCCTAATAATTTGTATAAATAGTATAGCCCAAAATGTGGCTATTAATACCGATGGTAGTACTGCAAATGCAAGTGCCATACTCGATGTAAAAAACACCACCAAAGGCATACTTATACCCCGTATGAGTAAAGCCGAAAAGTTAGCTATTACTACCCCTGCAAATGGTTTATTAATTTACCAAAATGCACCTGATAGTATTGGGTTTTATTATTACAATAGTAGTAGTTGGGTATGGTTGCAAAACAGTAACGAAGGCTGGAGTTTGAATGGTAATAATAATGTAACTGCATCTAATTATTTGGGTAGCATTAATAACAACGCATTACGTTTTCGAGTAAATAATACACCATCTGGTATTATTGATAGTGCTTATCAAAACACATCAATGGGTTATCAATCCTTATTAACCTTAACTACTAATCGCAATAATACTGCTATAGGTTTTGATGCAGGTAAAAGTTTAACTACAGGTTACAGCAACACTTTACTTGGCAACAAAGCTTTGGCAACAAGTTTTAACGGATCGGAAAACGTGGCTATTGGCGATAGCGCCATGGGCAATGCAATTAACAGCAGCTCAAACACGGCTGTAGGTTTTTATGCTTTAAAAAGTTTAGATGGGCAGGTTGCTCAATCCTTTAATACAGCAATTGGGTATCGGTCTCAATCGGTGCTTACCGGCACTACCGCAGGGTTTGATGCTAACAATAATACATCTATTGGTAGTTATGCCATGGAAAATAATGTTACCGGAAACAGAAATGTTGCCATAGGCCGAAGTGCAATGCGGATGGCTGACTCAAGCAGTGGGAATGTTGCCATAGGCAATGCTGCATTATTTTTAAATAACAGAAAAGATTTTTCACAAAATGTTGCCGTAGGTTCTTTTGCTCTTAATGCAGACTTAGATGGCATTTGGAATACTGCAATTGGGGGTGATGCTATGAGAAATTCGTTAAGAGCCACTTTAAATTCAGCAGTTGGGTTTAGAACATTAAATAATTTATTAGATGGTGGCGAAAATAACACACTTGGGGTAGGTACAATGGAGTATAAAGATACTGCTCTTAGTTGTGTGGCTATAGGTAGGTTTGCACTAAGCGGTAACAATGCATTTAACAATTCCCCAGATACAGGTAGCATAGCTATTGGCACAAGAGCAGGTAGATATAACAATGCTAATTACAATACTTTTATTGGCTATGAGTCGGGTATTGGCGTCTCTAACCCCTTAGGTGTTACTGGAGGCGAAACAGTAAGTATAGGTGCTTTTAGTTTAAATAAACTGCAATCAGGTGCTTCCAATTCAACTTTTGGTTATGCAGCTTTGTTCAATAATATATCTGGCAATAAAAATATTGCAGTCGGCTCAAAAAGTTTGTATGGTAATCAAACAGGCAGTTATAATATTGCCGTAGGCGATTCGGCACTATACAGTAACGGAAGTGTTTCTTCTGGGCCAACACAAGCCTCAGGAAATATTGGTATTGGGAGCAGAAGCCTATACAATAATACACGTGGAACAGATAATATTGGTATTGGCAGGGGGGCTTTTTCGGGTGTTTATGATGGTAATAGCAATATTGGCATTGGTTATAGGGTGGGAGATGGAATAACCAACGGCAGCAATAATATTTTTTTGGGCAACAACTCCGGCGGAACATTAAATGTAAGCGATAAGTTGTTTATTGAAAATACAAATGCAAATAAAGATAATGCCCTTATATACGGCGACTTTGATGCCGATAGCCTCAACTTAAATGCTAAAGTAAATATAAGAGATTATACTAGGTTAGGTACACAAGCTACTGGTGCACCTGCTATAAAAATGAAAAAGATTCTTGTAGCCGCTGGCCCGGCAGTAGATGCATTACAAAGCTATGCAATAGGCAGTGGCATTACAGATGCAAAAGTAATAGGCGTACAAATTTTTGTAACCTATAGTAGTACTTGGAAAATACCTGCATCCTACAGAGATGCTGCTGGTTACGAATTTAATTACCAAGTACAAAACAACAATATTGTAATAATAAACAAAACTGGCAATAGTGCAAATATTGGCGCAAAACCATTTACTGTTTTAATAACTTATGAGGAATAAATTTATAAAATAATAGTACATAATACAGTGAATAAATTTACCGTTAAATCGGTAAAAAATAAATGTTATTTATAAAACGAAAAACGATTACTTAAATGAAAATAATGAAAATACTAATAATAGCAATGTTGTATATGTTTTGTGCTGTATACAGCCAAGCACAAAATGTAACCCAAGCAGATATAGATGCTCAACAACAAGTAGTAACAAATGCAGCCGATGATATAACCAAGATAAATAAACAAATAGCAGCTATATTACGCCAAACTGCTGCAAAAAATAGTGCTGCAAGAAATTCAAAAGATACTACCGAGAAAGCCCAATTAATTACAGAAGCTAATGCTTTAAAACAACAAGCAAATACATTAAAAGATAAAGTAAAGGCAATGAAGTTAGCATTAGCTGCCGCTAAAAAAGACTTAGCTGCCTTGAAAGCCGATTTTAGAAAACAACCAAAATTGAATACAACTGTGGTATTAAATGGTGTTAAAGATATAACACCAATAAATAATAATGTACAAGCTGCATTAACACCCAAGCCCGATTTGAAAGTAACTATGACTAATTTTAGAAATAGCGGAGTAGATGATAGCGACCCCAACATGTTTACCGTTTCAGTAAATTGTGGTATAAAAAATGTAGGAACTTTAGCAGTGAGTAATGTAGGCTTAACGGTATCCATGCAGGTTGAAGGTAGAAGTTCGGCCTACACGGTTTTCTTTAGCGAAGTAATTTTACAAGAACCAATTGCACCAAATCAAACTAAAAATGGCACCTATATTTTTAAAATACCCTATTCATCATTTACAAGTAGAAGGCCAACTGCCCCTTATTCAAGAAAAGTAAAATTAATTATAGATAATTCTAAGCTAATTATAGAAGCTAATGAGGGCAATAATGTAAGTAATGAATTTAATGTGGTGATTAGATAAAATATTATTTAATAAACGGTAAAGATTTATTATGCATTGTTCATAAATTAAAATTATTTACTTTAAAAACATGGGTTAAAAAATAGAAATTAAAAAAATAACACAACAAAAAAATTTAGTGACACCATTATAATATTAAAACAATCATAACCTAAACAATCATTTAAAAACTTAAAAAAAGTAGTATGAAAAAATTAATTCTTCTTGCAAATGTAAGTATACTTTACACTTGTGTATTTGCTCAAAACCCAATACCTGGTAATGATAAAGTAGATGGTTTAAGACCAACAATTGCAACAGATAACTTGCCAAAATTTAAAGTGCCAGACACAAAAGGAATTACATTTTTTCCAATGCCAAAACTTGGGGGAACTACAATTGGGCAAAGCTGTATTCCGGCAGGGTATAAAACTCAAACCAAACCAAACATATTAAACAACAGTAATTTTGCAGCACAACTGGCAGGCTTTCCTTGTCCACAAACTTTTACAAATCCTATATCTAACGATGGTGCTGGTGGAGGCACTTGTTTACAAAATTGGAATACTTGGGGCGTAGCAAATCCAATGCCATCTACTTACACCCTTACAACCAGTGTGGAAACTAGTACATGCCCTTATGGCACAGGAAATATGCTACACGTAAAACAAAGTAAAAACGGTGCTGGTATAGCAAATCAAAGTTTTACTGAAAGCCCTGCAAAAGCAGTAGCATCGGTGTGGGTATATGTTGTAAAAGGTACAATAGGCTTAGGTATAGGCAATGGTGGAAATACTTCAAATACAGTGTGGACTTGCCAAACAGGGGTATGGATATATTTAGAAACCTGTAATTTGGATAACCAATCGCCAGTAACAAATTTTATAATGTACAATAGAAATGGCGGAGCAGAAGAGTCGGAATTTTATATAGCCAATCCTAGAGTTACCAAACTTTAAACTTTACAAAAGTGAAAAGTATTTTAATAGGTGTTGTATCAATTTGTGTAGCTAGTTGCGGTAGTTTACCAAAAGGTATTTCTTATTTTGGTGAGGAAAGCGTATTTGGCAAATCATTTAACCGAACATTTACCACCCTTAGAAGAGATACCGCCAATTTTAAACCAATCTTTAGGTTTGTTTTATACAATTAGGTTTGGCAATGCTGTATGTAAACCCAATAATATTATTAAAGTAACAGATGAGCTTTTATAAAAGAAAATTATGAAAAAATACGTTATATCGATTGTACTAATTTTATTTGCTTGTAGTATCAATGCACAATCAGGTGCCGAAAATATTGCAAAAATAAATGAGATTGAAACTCAGGTTAAAGCCATACAACAAAGCGTAAAGGATTTAAACAAAGAAGCATTTAATAAAAAAGTAGAACTAAACAAAGAAATTGACCTTGCAAAAAAAGATCAATTACTAATAGAAAATAATAATATAAAACAACGAATAAAAGAAAAAAATGATGCAATAGCCCAATTAAAAAAACAACTTAGAGATTTAAAAAAGCAACAAGTAAATACAACTGTTATAGAACCTAAAATTGCAAAGATTGTAACAACAAAAACTACGTTTTTAAATGACAGTTCTTATTATATTGAAATATTTGAGCACCCAAATTATCAAGGTAGTTCGTATAAAGTAACAAAATACACAAATGTAAGTGGCTTAAATATTGGCAATAATGGTAATAAAATATCATTTAAAAAAGGACCAGGACTTTTTAAAGCATTTGTACAAATAAAATATATAAGTGACTTTATACTTGAAAAAAATGAACCAAATATATCGCTTAATTTAAGTGAATTAATTGCAGTAAAATTTCAGGAGTTGCCATCAATTCAAATTTTTGAACAACCAAATTATAGAGGAAATAGTATAAAAATATTAGATATAAAACAAGTTAAAAATATAAATTTCCCTTTTCAATCTAACAACATATCTATTAAATTTAGTAACGAGGATAAAACAATAGTATATTTAGCTGAAAAAAATAGTTTGGATTATAAGGTGTTTGTAAAAAACGAACCAAATTTATCTATATCAACACAAAATATTAAAAGTGTATATATTGGTAACAAAGTTTTAATTGAAGTAAGGTTTAATGGAATATTAACTAGTGCAATTCATAATAACGATTGCAAAAAAATGTACGGACAAATTAGCTTTCAAATTTATGAAAACCCACTTGCAATTAGCAATGGAGTTGCATTAGATAGAATGAACATAGTTCAAACGAAAAACATAGGTGAAAGAATTGGAGATAATAATATTTATAAAGTTTTTAATAAAGAAAAAGACAATAATTATTTATGTCCGTTTTTATACAATATTTGTAATTATTGCTCTACTACAAATGGGGGTTACCCATTAGTAAATATAGTAGATAGAAGGCGGGGCAGACATAATCTTGCTGGTCAATTGTACTTGCAAAATGCAGCAATTACAGATAATGCAGTGCAATTATTCTATATAGATTCTGGATCATTATTTTCTGCTAAAGGCATTGCTAGTTTAATTATGAAAGTTAAAATAAAATTAGGCTCGGCACATAAGAGCAATGATTTAGCAAATGATTTTACTTGGGATGCAGTAATGAATGAAGAAATTGAAGATTTAAAAAACACTAATGAATATGTACTTATCGACAATAAAGCAGTTAACATTTTTCAGTTTGGCCCTTACAGAAAACACTCACTGGGTTATCCTCGGGTAAACCAAAATAATACAAAAGAAATAGCTTTAAACAATTTTTCGGGGCCAGAACATGAAACCTATGTTCAATTTTCTATTAAAATAAAATAATTTTTTTACCATAAGTAATATATCATTAATTATATTTATAAAATAACAACGATCTTAAAATTAAAAAACTAAAAGATGAAGATACAATCGTTAATTTTTTTGTTGCCATTAGTAATACTTACAAATGGTTTGTACAGCCAAGCATTAAGAACAAAAGTGGATAAACTAAATTATGTAAATGCAAGTATTACGGAATACAAACGAAAAACTAACTTTAAAGCAACTGAATTTATTTGCCGACCCCGAAACCCCGATACTAAAAAAGGCTTTGCCCTATTTGGGTTTACCAGCACTTGTTATATGGATATTAGCATACCACAAAACCCTGCAGTAGGAGTATATAAAATAGAAGGCGAATCGCTAAGCAGCTATGCTGCTTTTTATTATACTACTGAGGGGCAAAGGCGATCATACAAAACAGGTAAATGTGCTTACTCATTTGGCCAAATAGAAATTACTGAAATAGTAGGAAAGTTAATAAAAGGAAAATTTTCTTTTGTTGCTTCTAAATTTCTTTCGCCTTGTACACCACAAAATAAGTTTGAGGTTACCGGTACATTTCAAACTACATTTACCAATTAAAAACCTTTTGTTTATAAAATGAAAAAAAATACTGTATTGTTAATTATAGGTATTATTTTGTTAAGCAATGATACAATAATAGCACAAAAAAAAGACGATAAAAATAAAAATGGTACACCCTGTGAAAAGACGGATTGCAAAGGGTTAACGTCAAAAGAGTGTGCCGAAAAAGGCAGAGCTTATCAAGATTGTTTACGTAATGCCAACAATGAAAAAAAAGGAAAAGAAAAGGAAGCAAATAAAGAAAAGCAAAAACAAAATAAAGAAAAACAAGACAAAGAAAAACAACAACGGCAAGAAGAGCAAAAACGTAAAGACAACGAACACGCAAAAGAGAAACAAAAAAGAGAACAACAAGCAGGTGCAAATAGGGAACGTAATGCAAATAATGCAATGGAACGTAATAGAAGCAGAGGTGCGGAAAGGGCACAAAAAAATAAGGACCAACGTGAAAGAGAAAGACAACAAAGGGAAGCTAGAGCAGAGCGTCAACGACAGGCCAGAGCAGAAAGAGCAGAAAAAAGAAAAGCCGATGCAGAAAGGGCTAGAGAAGCAAGAGAACGTAGAGCCGAAGAACGGAGAAAAAAAAGAGAGACTGACCAAAACTAATTGAATAAAATGAGTATGGTTTAATGCAAGGCTGCAATTACAATACAAAAAAAATAAAATACTTTATGCAAGTAAAAAACGTAAATAGGTTTAAAATAAAAAATATGTTGAACTTAACAAAAACGATACTGTTACTACTAACTATAACAGTAAGTATAGTAGTACAAGCACAGCCCTTTACATTAGATAAAAACGTAAAACCAACAGAGTTGCTTTTAATACCTTACAAAAATGTAAAAGACAGCATTTGGAATGGTAAAATAAATGTTACAACTGTAAAGCAAACAGTGGATACTATGTACTTTTTTGTAAAAGGCTTAAGTATATACCAACCTATTTACATAGGAGTTGATAACAAAAACAAAGCACAAAAATGTAAAATATTTTTGAGTAAAGACAATTGGAAAAACCCCGACAAATCGGGTGAATTGGTTAATGGATTTTGGCAACAAAAATTTAGAACCGAAGGTAGCTTTGGTATAATGGTAGTAGCCAATAAGCCAGTACAAACCTATAACATTACGGTATGGGTAGGTAAAGAATTAATTAATAGAAAACTACCTTCGCCATTTGTAAAAAAAGCAAAAGTTGATGTAAAGCCAACACCAAAGTCAACAAAATCTAAATCAAAAAACTAAATTTTAATTATATGAAATTATTATTGCTCTCCTTAATACTATGCTTTGCTACAATGGCAAAAGCACAAACAATGGGCAACATTATACAACACGGTGCCGGCGAAATATTTGGCGATAATGGAGTAGTATCTGGTGCATCTATCATTAGCAATTCTTTAGATCACCTTAACGATTTTCAAGAAAGTAGAGATGCTGCTAAAGATTTTTTTGACAGCTTTAATACTTTGAGTAGCGCTGAATGTTCACCCGACTTTAGTAACACCAATGTAGGTATGGAAGCCACTTGCCAAGAGAATGAGGCATGTTATACTTGCTATGAAAGTGCCAAAACAAAAATGGACTTTTTTCGCCGTCAACTCGGTAGGCTCAATTGCATTTATACCAATACAACCACATTTAGCAAAAATGCAATAGCCTTTGGCGACAATACAAGTGGTGTACATGCAATGGCAGGATTGGCATGGCAAAAACAAAAAAGTACCATCAACAAATCATTAGAAAAACTTAAAGTTACTTACGATACAAAGTATATAGAATTTATAGATGGCTTAAAAGATGCCTTAAAAGAATTTAATGAATGTGAATTAAAGTTTGGCTCTAAAGATTGGTTTGATAAAAGTGGATTTATATACTTTGAATTTATGAAAGAAAGGTATAAAAGAAAAGACTAAAATTAGCCAAAATGAACTTTAAAAAAACGATACTATTGGTATGGCTAATTGCAATTAGCTTAACTGCAGTTGCCCAAATACCTAATGGCAATAAGGAATCGAAAGAGGCTTATTTGTTGCGGTTAAATAGAATGGTAGATAGTATAAAAGCTGCAAAAAAAGAGGGTAAACAAGCAAAGCAACCAAATACAAACACGGGTTATTCCTACTCGCAATATGGGTATAGCAAATCCACTGTGGATAATGCTTACAACTACTTAACAGCAGCTGAAAAAGAGAAGGTTAAAAATTTTCCTACCGTGCCAGAGGCTTTTAGAACAAGTATTGAAGCACAAGATTTTTTAACAAAAATGATTGCAATAAATGCAAAAACTGCATTGGCACAATATGCAAAAGAAAAGTCGATGCCACTTACTGGCTATTGCATAACCTACCTAAGCATACAAAATAAAGCTGAGGCAATAGTAAGAGATGCCGAAAAAGTAAAAAATGATTTTTACAAACTAAACCCTAAAATAAATTTTGGAAAAGATGTAGGCAAAACTTACGTTTCGGAAAATGGGTTAGTGTATTTGCCTTTGGGCGATGCCTCATTTGCCGATGAAGTGGTAACGGCAAACTATATTAGTGGCAACATACAATTTGCTAAAGAAAATTGTATAGGTACGCCCAATTATGTGCTAATGAAGGATTTGAAAAATAACAAAGGCATTTATAGTTTGGGGTTAAATGGTTCGTTAGTTATACAATTTATTAACAATGCTTTGGTTGATGTAAACGGCCCCGATTTATTTGTATTTGAAGCCGGCGAAATAGAGCCAACAAATGTAGAAATTTCAAAAGATGGAAAAAATTGGGTTGCCGTAGGTACTATAAGTGGCGGTACTGCAGCAATTGATATAAGTAAAGTAGCCAAACCAAACGACTATTTTTATTATATAAAACTTACCGATTTAAACACAAAATCAACCATTGCAGGTGCCGATATTGATGCTATTGCTGCTATAGGGTCGGCTATTAAGTTAAGTTTGAATGCCGAAATATTATTTGACCTAGGCAAAGCCAATTTAAAACCCGATGGTATAGCTGCCGTAAAAAAAATGGCGAAAGAACTAGTACAACTTACCAAAGGCACTATAACGGTTGATGGCTATACTGATGATATTGGTACCGATGACAGCAACCAAAAACTTTCGTTAGAGAGAGCAAAAACAGTATCAAAACTATTGCAACAAGAAATAAAAAATAGTGGAGCATTTACATTTGCCGAATATGGTAAAGGTAAACTAAACCCAATAGCACCCAATACCAACGATGAAAATAGAAAGAAAAATAGACGAGTGGAAATTGTAATAGCGCAGTGATAATACAATAATTAATACTTAACAATTTAAAAAAAAGTACCGTATTTTCAGTTTATAATTTCATGGGTGTTTATTTAAATAGTTTTAAATAATCTTCAAATATGTAGGTTTTATTACGCTGAAAGCCCGTTGTTTCCACTATAATTTTTAACCTTACCAAATCTTCAATTAGTTTGTAGGCGGTTGCTGTTTTGCTACCAATAATTTTTTGTACTACTTGTGCATTTAGTGTTGGTTTTTGGTACAAATAATTTAGTACAAGTTGTGCCTTTGTTTGCCTAGTTCCTAATGTTTTTATTTTTTCATTTATTTGTTTTTCTAATTGCATAATAGCGTCAAATGTGCTTATACTTTTATTAGCCGTTTCAATTATACCAGTTAAAAAAAACTTGAACCAATGAAGCAAATCATTTTTATCTCTAACTCTTGTAAGGTTGTCATAATAATATGTTCTATTTTTTTCTAAAAAATCGGATAGGTATAAAATTGGTTTTTTTAAAATGCCTTTGGTTACCAAAAACAGGGTAATCATTAACCTGCCTATACGTCCATTACCATCTAAAAAAGGGTGAATAGTTTCAAATTGGTAATGGATAAGTGCAATTTTTAATAAATCGGGTAATATGTTATGCTCTTCGTGTACCAAATTTTCAATATCGGTCATTAACTCATGTATGCTAGTATGTATTGGTGGTACAAATGTGGCTGTGGTTATGTTAGGTCCACCAATCCAATTTTGGCTAGTACGGTATTCGCCAGGCATTTTATGCTCACCTCTTACACTTTGCAATAATATTTTATGAGCCTGTTTTATTAATCTACTACTATAAGGCAATTTATCCAAATTTGCAATAGAGGTGTTCATAGCTTCTATATAGTTTTGTACTTCCTCCCAATCATTTCTTTTTTCGGCACTTATATCAGCTTGGTCCATTATAGCATCTTCCATATTGGTTTGTGTGCCTTCTATTTTGCTGCTTTGGGTAGCTTCTTTAGTTATATGCATAGTTATAAACATATTAATATTAGGTACATAATTGCTATACATATCTAATTTGCCTAAGGCTCTATCTGCCTTGGTTAGTAAGTTTATTAATGGCATATCATTAACCACCCATTGCCTACAAATGATATTAGGCTCAAAACTTTTGTAAGTACCTTGCTTGGTTATAATACCTGCTTTAAATTGTTGCATAAGTTGAACTATAATATTTTATAATTCAAATATAGTAAATAAACTGAATTACTGCAATTTATAATTCAAAATAAGTTTATAAACTGAATTATAAAAAATCTTACTTCAACTTTTTATTTTTAAGTAATTCAGTACCAATACACAATATTTTACCCTATTTTCCCTATGTAGCTAACCATACTTATGGTTAATTTCGTTGTATTTATTGGGTTAAATGCTTATGCTTAAGCATACATTGAGTTCAGGCCATTAATATTGAGGTTTTTAATTAATGTACTTCTGTAAAGTACTTTTGTTAATAATAACCTTACTATTTATAAATGGTTAACCTTATACTAGTTATAGCAAAAGCAGTACAAATTACTGTAGTGTGTATTATCAAAAAAAATTAGGGTTTGACTTTGTCAAACCCTAATTTTTTTATATGTTTCTATCTATTTGTTTTATAGTTTCGATTCTTCATTTTCTTTAACTTTTGCACCGCCTCTGTTGGTAGCCATTATTGATGCAAACCTAACTTTTAAGCTAGCAATTTTCATATTATCACTTATTGGCAAGTCTTTTTCTACTGCATTTTTTCTGTTATCTAAGGCTTCGTATAGTACATTTATTTCATCCCAATCTTCTCTGGTGTATTCTTTTTTATTATCAGCTACTGTATTTACAAAGCTTTTGTAAACGGCTAATATATTGCTACCTTTTACATAATCAAACTTCATATCGCTACCAATTTTACCTTCTCCAAACAATCTATTTCTTAAGCTTTGTCTATTATCTGGTACAGTAGCTTTTGTTGTAGTAGGAGCAGTTGTTCCTACTTTAGTAGGGTTTGCAGCAGCAGTTTCATTTGCTTTTAATTTAGCTTCGTATGCAGCTTTAAGTTTTTCATATTTTTCTTTGCTTTCTTTTGTTTTCACTTTATCTTCTTCTATCATTTGCTCCATACTCTTTTCTGCATTTAAAGCTCTTGCTTGGTAGCCACTATCCATCACTGACCAAGTTTCAACCGTATAATTTGGGTTTAAGGTATTAACGGAATCAATGTATTTGTTTAAGTTTTCAGCGGCTTGTTTGCCGTCGTTGTTGGCTTTATTGGTACATGCCGTAAAAGCTAGTATTGCAACTGCAATAGCAAATGAGATTTTCATTTTTTTCATTTTTTAAAAATTTTGTTTCTAACAATATTTCAATTTTCGTGCCGCCGTGTTTATAAGGCAAGTGTAGTATTTTTTTTATTTAATTGGGCATTATAATACTCACTAAGGGTATATAAGTTACAAATTTTCCATACATAAGCTATTTAACGTTGTGTGCTATTTGTAATAAGAGGGTGAAAAATCCGTAACTTTTTTAAACTGATTAGATAAGTAAGCTACACTACTATAATTTAGTTTGTACTATATTTCGGTAATGTTCATATCATTATAAAGCATTAGCCCTTTTACTTTTAACACTTTTTGATTAATTATATACTGTTGTATAGTTATATTAAGCGTCCTCTGAAAATATATTAGCGAGGTAAGTATAATCGTAATTTAATATTTTTACTTAGGTAGTACGAATAATTAATGTTTGCTAATTCACTTTCACAATTAATCATTTCTGTAATCGTGTTTTTAATAAGTTCAATTAATATGTACTTTTTATTTTCTATTAGGCATAAGCCTGTTTAGGCCAAGTTTTTTTAAATTTGTAGTAATTGATTGGTGGTTATGTTTTGCAATATTTCTACAAAGCCATATTGAATATTTAAACAGTAAAGTCCTAATTTTTACACTTCTTCTTGTACCACTTTTCTACACCTCACACTCATCATATTTTTAATAAACAGCACCATTTTTTAGTTTTTATTTTTAGCTAATATTTTATTATTTAGTACTATTTATTAGTAACAAATTGTTGACTCTTTATTACTAGTAAGTTTGGCTACTTCTTTAGTCAAAAAATTATTACAGCATACACTACTATAGCAAGTATTTGTAACATTGGGTGTAATACAGTAGCCAATACAACCATCGTAAGCTTGTATCAAATATAGTTTATTCACTTTCTGTATATCTAACCCATCATAGTATTTGTATATTTTAATTAGTTTAACCTCGTTGTAGGTATACACTATATTATTTGTTGTACTAAAGCCTATTGTGTTACATACAAATTCGTTAGCATAGTTTTTTTTAAGTAGTTCATTCCATACTTCACTAAGCTGTGGCACTATTTCAGTAGGAGCAAGCATAATATATTAAGGTTTACATATCCAAATCAATTATAGTGCCTACTTTATATTTTATACAACCATAGTTACGTAGCATTATTTATATATGGTATTAGGTTTAAATGCTTTTGTCATTACACTACTACAATTGCAGCAGCATTAATTTTTTTTTAGGGTGGCTTTACCCACAATGTAGAATTATATGCTCAATATGCATTACAACTGTTTTGTAATAGTAGCCTTGTACCAAGGGGTTTACTTTGTAATATTTAATAAAAAATTAGTTGGCAAGATATTTTCTATTTGTTAAGCTAAAGCTAAGAAAACAATAATTTTTATTAGCCTTCATTCTATAATAAATATGTAAATATGATACTTGGATCATGATCTTAAATTTTAGAACAATACCATTTTATATTGAATTTACTATTAAGCTAATAATGATAATATGCCTTTGTATTATTATCACTTATGGCCAAAGCTTAGTTATTCCAATTGCTTTTTCTATATTATTATCTATACTATTATTACCACTCAATAATTTTTTAGAAAACAAAGTAAGGTTACCCAAATCAATAGCAATAATGATTTCTATAGTACTAGTATTGTGTATTGTAGGCGGTATTATTTATTTTTTATCTTATCAAATATCGGGCTTTATAACAGAAATTCCTGTAATAAAGCAAAGGTTATTAGAGCACTATGCTACCTTACAAACCTGGATAAATGATAAATTCAATATAACCTCTCAACAACAAACTGTACTTATTAATAAAGCATCTGATGATGTAACCAATACTGGCAAGTTGGCAATAGGAGAAACTTTTTTTACTATTACCCAGTTGCTTTTTGAGTTCATAATTATTTCAATTTTTTCATTTTTGTTATTATCATATAGGCACACTATCAAAATATTTTTGGTGGCTGTATTTAAAAAAGAACATAACTCAGCAGTTAATACAGTATTAGAGGAATCTAAGGTAATAGTACAAAGCTACATGTTAGGGCTCATTATAGAAATGGGCATTATTGCAATTGCCAACACTACTATCTTGTTAATTATTGGTGTAAAGTATGCTATATTTTTGGGTGTATTTTCTGCCATTTTCAATATTATTCCTTATGTGGGTATACTTATTGGCATAGCTTTTTCTTGCATTATTACACTTACTACATCTACTCATCTCAGCGATATATTGTGGATTATAATAGGCTTTGAAATTATACATTTTATCGATTCAAATTTTTTAATGCCATTAATAGTAGGCTCTAAGGTTAAAATAAATGCATTAATAACAATAGTTGGTGTAGTGGTAGGTGGTATGCTACTTGGCTTATCAGGCATATTTTTAGCATTGCCATTTATTGCCATTTTAAAAATAATATTTGATAAAGTAGACGGACTTAAACCTTGGGGGTTATTAATGGGTGATAGTGCAGCTCTTAAGCCAAAATCTAAGCTGCAAAAACATATAGAAAAAAGGTTAGTTGGCAAAATAAAAACTACGGATAACACAACATATTAAAATAACAATAATGATTAATTATAACACTTACAATTACTTATTAATAGTAAAATTATTAGATTGTTAAAATCAAAATTTATAATAACCTAATGATTAATACACCTTCAAAAGAAAAGTTAAAAAATATGTGATTTGTGTAACATTTAATTAGAGTTGTGTAACAACTTAAAAACCAAAAAATTAAACTTTGTATTCATATTAAAAATTAAAAAAAAAACAATTATGTCATTACTAACTATTATTATCGTAATTATCGTTGTAGGTGTGTTTCTGTGGTTAATAAATACTTATTTACCAATGGATAGAAAAATAAAAAGTATTTTAAATGCAGTTGTTGTAATTGTACTAGTTGTATGGTTGCTGCAAGCATTTGGTCTTTTAGATACTCTAAAAAATTTGAAAGTATAAGTACTAGCTACGTTATACAATTCAGTAATCATTTTTTTAAAATAGATTAGTGTAAAAAAACTTTTAAAATAATTCGTAAAAAATTTAAAATTTGGTTACTCATTTCAAATCATTGTGTTCAAATGTTGGCGATGCTACTATGTTTACATTTCGGTTTTTTAAGGAAGTTATAAGGCCACCTTATGAGCTTAAAGAATTTTTAAAACAATGCTATTTTGTGGGTTACAAGTCATTGCCTCTTGTATGTATTACAGGTTTTATAATGGGCTTGGTACTTACTTTACAATCTCGTCCTACATTGGCAGAGTTTGGAGCCGAATCGTGGTTGCCAGGTATGGTAGCCCTTTCATTAGTGAGAGAAATTGCTCCGGTAATAACCGCATTAATATGTGCAGGCAAAATAGCCTCAGGTATTGGTGCCGAGTTAGGCTCCATGAAGGTTACAGAGCAAATTGATGCTATGGAAGTAGCAGCAATTAACCCTTTTAAATATTTAGTGGTTACACGGGTTTTGGCTACTACATTAATGATACCTATTTTAGTTTTTTTTGCCGATGCCGTAGGTATACTTGGTGGGTTTGTTGGCATTAACATCCATAGCGATATGAGCTTGTTGCGTTATATTTCCAAAATATTAGAGTCAATCAGCTTTTCTGACATAATGCCTGCAACAATCAAAACATTCTTTTTCGGATTTTTTATTGGATTAATTGGATGTTACAAAGGCTACACTGCCGCAAATGGTACCGAAAGTGTAGGCAAGGCTGCCAATGCTGCAGTAGTAGCTGCATCGCTTTCTATATTTATAATTGATATGTTAGCCGTACAAATAACCGATTTATTTTCTTGAAAAAAATATTATAATGATTGATACAAGTAACAATATGAAACAAATGGGTAATGACGTAGCCCCAATTATTGAAGTTAATAATGTTTTTAAAACTTTTGGAAAAACTAATAGCATCTTAAAAGGGGTAAGCTTTATAGTTAATAAAGGTGAAAGTTTGGTGGTGTTAGGAAAGTCAGGTTCAGGCAAATCAGTGCTTATTAAATGTATGGTAGCATTGGTACAAGCCGATGCTGGCGAAATAAAGCTATTTGGCAAAGATGTACTTAAAATGACAACCAAAGCATTAAATGAAATAAGAATAAAAACAGGTTTCCTATTTCAAAATGCAGCTTTATATGACTCTATGAGTGTAAAAGAAAATTTGAGCTTTCCGTTAGTAAGACAGCAAAAAAAAATAACAAACAATGAACTTAATACAGCCATAGCAGAGTCACTACAGCAGGTAGGATTAGCCGATGCTATATATAAAATGCCAGCTGAATTATCTGGCGGAATGCGAAAAAGAATTGGCTTGGCACGATCAATAATACTTAACCCCGAAATAATATTATACGATGAGCCAACAACTGGGTTAGATACCATAACATCCAAAGAAATAAGTGAATTAATTATACATATTCAAAAACGATATAACACCACTTCAATTATAATAACACATGATATGGCTTGTGCTAAACTAACAGGAAACAGAATTATTTTATTGAAAGATGGTATTATACATGCAGGTGGCACTTATAGCCAATTAGAAAATAGTACTGATGAATGGGTAAGGTCATTTTTTATTTAAAAAAAACATTTTTATGCAAAAAAAAGAGCGGTTTTTAATTAAGTTAGGATTGTTTGTAATAGTAGGGTTAGCACTACTAGTGGTTACAGTTTACTATATTGGAAAAGAGAAAAATTTATTTGGTCCTACATTTACCTTAAAAGTACAATTCAAATCAGTAAGTGGTTTAAAAGTAGGAAATAATGTTCGTTTTTCGGGCATTAATGTAGGTACCATTAACGATATTGTATTAACATCTGACTCCACAGTACAAGTAGTTATGGTTATTAAAAAAAAGATACAGAAATTTATTAAATCTGATGCCCAAGCTAGTATAGGATCTGATGGTTTGATGGGCGACAAAGTACTCACTATTATCAACGGAAAAAGCAGTGCTAAGCTAGTAGAAGATAATGCTTATATACTTTGTAAAAATGCTGTTGAAATAGATGATATAATGATGAGTGCCAAAGCAAGTGTTGACAATGTGGGTATTATAACAGAACAGTTAGCACTATTTACCTACAAAATAAATAATAGTAATGGGTTATTAACCACTTTAATTGCCGATAATGAAATGTCGGAGAGTATAAAAAATACCTTAAATAATTTGCAAACAAGTTCAAATAATTTTACAGCATTTACTAATAAATTAAATAATGGCAACCTTACAAAAGCTTTAGACTCAACAATGGTAAACATACAAGGTGCCACAAAAGGGCTTAACGAAAATATGGAAGCAGCGAAGAGTAATTTTTTATTAAGAGGGTATTATAAAAAAAAGAAAAAAGCCGCAGCAAAAAAGTTAAAAGCAGATAGCATAAAATCTAAAAATTAATTTAAAGAATAACTAACAAGTAAAAAAATACATAAAAAAAGTAAAATAGTACATTACCAAATTACACAAAAAAGACTCTCCAAGCCAAAGCTTAAAAAGTCTTTTATAAAAGTGATCTGGACAGGACTCAAACCTGTGACCCACAGCTTAGAAGGCTGTTG
>JAYWGN010000015.1:0-43314 GCA_043778255.1 Chitinophagaceae bacterium
TGTCAAGCTTTTTAATGTTAATTAATTGTTGCCTAATTTATTAAGCAATATCATTACATATATTTTTTTGCTATAAAAGAAATATATTGTTTGATTAAAACTTACCTCGGCAAAGCCCAACCCACAGGCACTTACATATACACCTACCAAGGCATAACCTATAACGGACAACAGGTAACAGGCAAGGGAACGGTGGTAGTGGCAAGGTAGTGCAGTAATGTGCTAATGTAATAACGTGCTATTATGCTAATTAAGGAATTAAGGAATGAAGGAATTAATTATCAATTGTCAATTGTCAATTATCAATTACTTTAACTTTATATACACCACTAAACAAATACATCTTTTTTGTAGCTACTTCCGTTGCTAAATGCCTTGTTCTTCGTTTTTCTCCTTTTACAAATATTCTATTATCATCGGTGGTAAATGTAGTACCAACCGGTAAATTATCAATAAACAAATACCCTTCTTTGTGTGCATCATACTTGCTTAATGCTTTGGTTAGGTGTACCTCAGCACAAGTGCTTGCAGCAGGGCTTTGTTGGGTTTTTTGTATGGCTATTACCAAATCATTAGGAAATATTTGCAAACCTACAAACTCCTGTAACAATGTGGCGTAGCAGGTTTGCCATTGTTTGCCATGAGGCTCTACAGTATGTTTATATTGCTCAAAAGTTATAAGGTGTGCCAACTCATGTATTATGGTAATTAAAAAAGAATATTTATTAAGCCCACCATTAATAGTAATACGATGATTCTGGTTAGGCAGGGGTGTTTTATAATTACCTAATATACTTTTCCTATCCTTAGTAATAGTAAGTTGTACTTTGTAGTGGTTAAGGTAGTAAAGTACCAAATTATAACTACCCGTAGGCAAATACTGTTGTAAAGTACTAATTGGTTGCTTTTCCTTTGGCATTTTTAATATGCTTGGTTACTTGGGTAATGGTACGGGTTTCTAATGTGGCATATAATAAGTAAAGTACCATTAGTATATACACTGCAGGTTTGTTTACTGGGTTTGCATTTTTTATATATATAAATATACTTACAGCACACAATACCAATTTGCAAAGTATACTGCCATAACTCATTTGCATAAAGCTAACTGTACGTGTAGCAGTTAGGGCTTTTATAATAAAAAATGTTGATAATACAGTAATACAAAACAATATAAGATTTCCAAAAAGTACAACAGTAGCAGCAATACCATTGCTGTACAAAGCTGTACTAAAAACTAAACATGCAACAATTATAATTGCATTGAGTATTATGATTGGAATAAAATAGGTTGGTTTCATATATTATTTTTTTGCTTTGCAAATATGATTACTCAATTTTTATTGATGTGTAGTATCTATTTGCAATAAGTTAGTATCCAAAGCTGCAGTAGGGTTTTGGTTAGTTAGTAACTTTTGGAGGTTGCTTATATAAGCCGTTTGTAAGGTTGTAACTTTTGCTATGCTATCGGTTTCTATTTTTAACTGCTTGTACTTAGCATCTACTCCAAAGCTTTGGTTGTAGCCTGGTGTTAATTGCTTAAGTGGGGTAAACCAAAGTAGTGCCACAGTAGCAGTAATGAGTACTATAAATAAGGTAGAAACAGCAATGTAAACTGTTATACGATTTAGCTTAAATGTAGCTAACTCCTCAAAGGTATCATCGTTCATAATAACCAACCTATAACGGTTACGTAGCCGCTTAAATGTTTGATTAATATTAAATGTTGCCATACGGCAAAAATAAGTGTAAATGGTGATTATGTAGCATAGTGAAGTAAAGAAAAGTGTAAGTATTAAAATGACTAATTTTTTTGTAAGGCTTCACAATTCCATTAAAAAATGGACAACCCAATGATACTTTACTGAAACCACATAAAAGATAAAAAAATGACAAAAAAATAAAAAGATAAAATAGTAGTTGCAACAAACTTTGAAAAATTACTTACTATAAAATATGGTACAATAGGTACAAAAAAGAGAGGTAAATTTGAAATAAAAGCACAATATTTTGTAATTAGTGAAATGTTTAAAAAAACTAAACTAGAAGCAAACAAGACACAAGGACAATTAGCTACAAAAATAAGTATTAGGAAAAATTACATTTCGAGGCTCGAAATATAAAATGCGATATTCTAATTTATATAAAATATTTGAGTTTGGCTTACAGTAAGAAGTAAGCTCAATGATTGGCTAAACTAAGCAATTAAACAAAAACTAATTTAATTGATACAACTCATAAATTTTTTCCTTTATAATTTTGAATTCTACACATACTTTCTGCCCATCTTTACAGTTCAATTTTTTATCAGTAATGGTATAAACGCTGCTATCTGCAAAATCTGGGATAAACAGTATTTCCCCATTTTGAAACATTATACGACCACACTCAATTTTGCTATGGTTAAAGTTATTGAGAAAATTACTTATTGAAATATAGATACTTGTATAACAATAGGTTAGGTTTGAATTGGTGTGTATGGCTGAAGATTCTTTATTACAATTAAATAAATTAGAATGCTTTATTAAACATTCACTACCAGTATAAATAGGTGACCAAAAAGTAATAGCTGTATCCTTTTCAATGCCAAATAATGTAACAAAATTTAAACTATCAATTACAATGTAACAACTTTGCCCAAGTTTGGGCAAACTACCACTAATATTAAGTCCGATATAACTTTTTTCGTATCCCTTTAAATTTGTTATTCGTAATATATTGGGTATGGCTATTTTACTATTTTAATCAGCAATAAAATAACTTTGTTCATAACTAATAGTACTATCAGTAAAGCTCACAATTTTACAAAACACTATATGCTTTGCAGTACTTAATGCTTCATCAATATTTACAATTCGTGGTTTTGCAATGCCACAAATTGAAAAAAGTATTAAAGTAATGGTTAATAAAATTTTCATGAGTAATTAAATTAATAGCACATAAAATTAACCAATAACTTTTTGAGTTATACTATTATTACCTAATTCATTTTCTTTTTCATACTCGTAACTTGTTGCTGTAAGTTATTAACTAATGAAGCTAATTGGTTTACATCCCATCGTTGTTGTATATTGGCTTTGGTTAGTACAAATTGTGCTTGCCATATTTCTAACACTTCATCGGAGTTCATATTGTAAGCTTCAAATTGTGGGTTGTCGCTTATCATTGTCAATTTATTTTTGAGTCGGTTATTTTTCATTACT
The DNA here is from genome assembly GCA_043778255.1 of Chitinophagaceae bacterium. GTDB lineage: Bacteria > Bacteroidota > Bacteroidia > Chitinophagales > Chitinophagaceae > JAYWGN01. Next base: position 3,204 of record JAYWGN010000015.1, read on the forward strand.
CGTTTATATACTATACCCTCATTACGTGATACTACAATGTAGGTATTATTGGCTTTTAAGGCATCAATATTTTCTATTTTTTCGCCTACTATTACACTGCCACTTGGTGTGGGCATCATACTTTCGCCTATAATTTCAAAAGCCCTGTAATTGCCACCACTTAACATTGGTAGGGTAAATGTATTTAACTCATCAATAAACTCAGGGTCGGCATAACCGGCCAAGTAACCTGCTGCTGCTTTTACGGGTACAAATGTTATAACATTTGATGGTGCTAACATTTTTTGCATACGCCGTTTGGCTATATAACTTCCGCTATTATCGTCCTGTAATTCTTTACGCATTAGTTCGTCCATACTAAGTTTGAACATATCGCAAACCGACTCCAACACATCAAACCGTGGCTCTGCTCTTTCCTCTTCGTAAGCACCTAATAACGACCTTTTAATGTTTAATTTATTAGCAAATTCCTCTTGAGTTAACCCTCGCAATTTGCGTAAATATTTCATGTTTACATTGGCAAAATTCATAGCACTAATTATTTTAGACTGCAATATACTAAACTATTTAGTTTTAGCAAATTATTTTTATGTTTTTTTTTAAATATTTTTTAGCATAAGCATTTTGCAAAGCAAAATAAAACTGCTGCCTACTTACAATTAGTAAAAAATATTGGCAATTCACCTCTATATTTGCACACTGTATATTTATAACATTTAATACATATTATTATGGGACGAATATTTGAGGTTAGAAAAAGTGCCATGTTTGCAAGGTGGGATAAAATGGCTAAAAATTTTACCCGAATAGGGAAAGAAATTGCTATTGCCGTAAAGGCTGGTGGCCCCAACCCTAGTGATAATGCTGCTTTGCGACGGTGCTACCAAAATGCAAAAAGTTGTAACATGCCCAAAGACCGTGTAGAGGCTGCTATAAAAAGGGCAATGGGTAAAGATATTGTTAACTACGATGAGTTGCTATACGAAGGCTACGGCCCACACAGCATTGCAATATTGGTGGAGAGTGCAACCGATAATAATACCCGTACTGTGGCTAACCTTAGGGCTTACTTTAACAAAGGTGGTGGTGCATTGGGGAGTAATGGTAGTGTTAGTTTTCAGTTTACCAAAATGGGTGTATTTAAGCTGAAACCCGAAGGCATTAACCAAGATGATTTGGAAATGGAATTGATTGATTATGGACTTGAAGAATTAGGCGAAAGCAAAAATGAAGATGATACTAGTGTACTTATAATACGTTGTGCCTTTAACGAATTTGGCAATATGCAAAAGGCCTTAGAGGAAAAAAAACTTGAAGTAATAAGTGCCGAAACCGAGTGGATACCTGCCAATACAATTGCCCTTAACGAGGAGCAAAGCAATGAAGTGCTTAAGTTAGTAGATAAGTTGGAACAGGATGAAGATGTACAAAAAGTATTTCACAATTTGGGATAAAGGGTTGGCATTATGTAGTTAAGTATGGCACAAAAGCAGCTTATTAAATGTTAGCTGTTTTTGTAATACAGACTAAATAATGTCCTCTGGAAAATATTACTACTATTCAGTATCATTCAATAAAAACTTGATTTCATAAATGATTAATGCAAACCAATTGTAATAGCTAAACCAAATGGTAAACAAGTAAATATGATAGAAACTAATAGACTTATATTACAACCATTGACTTATGAGCAATTAGTAAAATATGCTAAATGTAATAACACTTTAGAAGAGGAATTATGCTTAAACAAAACCTCTAGGACAATGTCACCTGAACTAAAAGAGGCATTTGAACAAACAATTTTGCCAAACGTAGCAGATACTACCAAGAACTATTTATACACAACACTTTGGACCGCAATATTAAAAGATGCCAATAAAATGGTAGGGGACATTTGTATAGTAGGAGAACCAAATGCTATTGGAGAAATAGAAATTGGATATGGAACTTATGAGGAGTTTCAGAAACAAGGATTTATGACGGAAGCCGTTAGTGGAATTATTAGTTGGGCAAAATCTCAACCAAAAGTATTTTCAATAATTGCCTCTACCGAAAAAGAGAATATTGGTTCATTTACTGTTTTACTAAAAAATAATTTTTTAAAAATTGGAGAAACTGAAACGTTATTTCATTGGAAACTGATACTAAAATAAGCGCTCATTAAAACAGACAGAGATAAAAGCGTAAACAATAAAAGTACATTACAATAATAAAACAAAATGAAAAAAATAGGATTAGTAGGTGGAATAAGTTGGACCTCAACTTTGGATTATTACAGATTTATTAATGAAGGAATTAATAAAAAACTAGGCGGATTAAACTTTGCAGAATGTGTAATATATTCTTTAAACTTTGGCGATATTTACAGTAAAAGTTGGGATAACTCTTATGATTTATTGTTAAATGCCTGTAATAGTTTAAAGAAAAGCGGAGTTGATGGAATTGCGTTATGTGCCAATACAGCACACCTTTATGCTGATAAGCTACAAGAAGCCATCAATTTGCCAATCGTTCACATTGTAACGGAAACAGCAAAGGAAATAAATAAAAAGGAGTTAAAAAAAATTGGATTATTGGGCACAAAGTTTACAATGGAAATGGACTTTTACAAAAATAAATTTGAAGCATTTGAACTTGAAGTTATAATACCAGAACAACAAGAAACTAGAGATTATATACAACTAACGCTTAGAGAAGAATTAGGCATTGGGTTAGTTAATCCTCAAACAAAAAAAAGATATATAGACATTGCAAAGGAGTTAGTTGAAGGAGGAGCGGAATGTATAGTTTTAGGCTGTACCGAAATCCCCATGTTAATTAGCCAAGACGATTTTGAAATACCTGTATTTGACACTACTAAAATACATTGTGAGGCAATTATAAATTTTATGCTTAGTTAAAAAATAGTAATAAGCATTACTCACTTAAACATTGTAAATGTGCAATTTGTATATGGCAATTACTTAAAAAATAATTTATACTTCGCTATTTTTAAAAAACGCTTAACTATATTGGGTATGCCAAATTACACTTACTCCTTACACTCATAATCGGCAGCAAACCTGCCACAACCTCTGTAACCGTTTTTATAATAGGTTTCGTTGAGGTTATTAATAGTAACACCGTGGCTGCTTGAGGCATGTACAAACCTGCTATTGCCAAGGTACAAACCTACATGTGATATACCTGGCCTTGTGGTATGAAAAAATATTAAATCACCCTCCTGTAATTCTTCTTTTACAATTCGTGTACTTTCACGGTATTGTGTAACGGCTGTGCGGGGTATTTTTTTGTTAAATGCATATTCATAAATTTTTTGCATTAATGCAGAGCAATCAATACCTCCTTTGCTAGTACCACCAAAGCGGTAACGTGTACCATACCAATTATCAATAGCAGTGTATAAGCCAAGGTTGGTAATGGTTTCAACAGCCACATCTAATATAATAGCATACTTTAACTGAGCCATTACAAATGCCTCAGCATTTACAGTTTCCTTTAATGTTTCGGTGGTTATTGCTGTTGCCTGGGGTGTACTAATTTGGGTGGGTAAGGTTACAATACTTTCCTTTTTGGTGTGGGTACTTTTTGCTAGGCTTGTGCTGTTAATTTCTAAAAACTGAGGAGCCTCCTCTTTAGTATATTTGGTATTAGTTAAGTTTTGTTTGGTATAGTAATTGGCCGATGGTTTAAGTGCTCCGCAACTAGCAAAGGTAGCTGCTACTATAGGTATAAGTAATAGTCTGTATACGTTCATGATATTCCATTTAGTGTATAAATAATAAGTTGATTATTACAAATTTAGGCTTTTTTGCCCAAAAATGTGCTAAACATGTGCATTACTTAGGTATTACTTTAACTAACTTACAAAAATTTGGTTCATAATAAGCATTTTACAAAGTACATAAAATACAAATACGAAGTATTGTTGCTTTATTTTAACATATTGATTGGGTGTTATAATTTGAATGTGTTGCCATACTATTAAATAATATATAAAAATATACTTCCTAAGGTGCAAATAACTAACCCTAATTTACAGTGCACCAAACGGTAATTGCAAACTTCAATTTACTAATAGCAGCGATACTTTTACTATAATTTACCTCTTTCTTCTTTTTCATTTTTTATAAATTCACTTACAGCTGACTCGGCATAAGATTTAATAACTCTACGAATTGAATCGGAGTTTACCCAACGAGAACAATTAAAAAATGCTGCTTTAAAATTGGAATAATCTTGATAAGTTTCATAATTAATAGTTGCTGCTTTTTGCTTAGCAAGTTTCATTAAAGTATCAATACCCCATCTATTTACACTTTCTGCATAAATTGATAAACTTATATCTTTTGTATCACAATTTGTTGATTTGTAAACATTTGTTATACAACTACAAGTTGTATATTCTTTTAGGTACTCATACTTTTCATTTATTAAACTGTCCTTAAATTTTTGGTCGGATTTAAGTTTAGTATATGTTGTCTTGTTTAATGTACTACATGAATAAATTAATAAGATTATTGCTAAGTTTAAATATTTCATAATCAATAAATTTAATATTTTTTTTATTATCAAAAATAAAATTCATTTTTTTGCTCAAAATGTGCAAACTATGTGCATTACCTAACTTACAAAAATTTGGTTCATAATAAGCATTTTACAAAGTACATAAAATACAAATACGAAGTATTGTTGCTTTACTTTAACATATTGATTGGGTGTTATGCCGTACCATTTTCTTCCCATATACTAGCTAAGTGTACAAGTGTTTGTACGGCTAACTCCATATCTTTTACGGCTATCCATTCGGTTTTGCTATGTATGTTTTGCATGCCAGTATATATATTGGGGCAGGGCAAACCCATATAGCTTAGTCGGCTACCATCGGTTCCGCCACGGATGCTTTCAATTTTAACGGTAAGTCCTGTACGTTGTATGGCCTGCTTGGCATAAGCAGTTACTTGTGGGCAAGAATCCAATATTTTTTTCATATTTCTATACTGTTCTGTTACTACATGTTGGTAAGTAGCCCCGCTATGTTTGACTACAATTTCTTTTACTATATTTTCTAAAAAAATTTCTTTTTCGGTTAAGCCTTCATCTTCAAAATCTCTAATTATAAAACCAATGGTTGCTTTTTCGGCAATACCATCTATATGTGTAGGATGCACAAAGCCTTGCTTACCATCTGTTACTTCTGGTGCCAATATATCTTTTGGCAAAGCCGCTACTATTTCTCCTGCAATTTTTAAAGCATTTACCAGCTTGCCTTTGGCATAGCCTGGGTGAGCTATTACACCGTGTATGGTTACGGTTACCCCATCGGCACTAAATGTTTCATCTTCTAAACTGCCAGCTTCGCCACCATCGAGTGTGTAGCCAAAGTTAGCACCAAGTTGGTCCATATTTAATTTGGCTGTGCCTTTACCCACCTCCTCATCGGGGGTAAATAAAAGGCGAATTGTACCGTGCTTTATACCAGTATTTTGCATTATATAATTTGCAAAATCCATAATAATGGCCACCCCTGCTTTATCGTCGCCACCTAGTAATGTAGTACCACTAGCAGTTATAATACTACCGCCAATATGCTGCAACAAATAAGGCGATTTGGCAGTACTTAATACCTGTGTAGTATCGTCGGGTAATGTAATATCAGCTCCGCTGTAATTGTGGTGTAGTATGGGTTTTACGTTAGTACCACTACAATCGGGTGCAGTATCTACATGGCTACAAAAGCAAATAGTAGGTACTTGCTTGGTAGTATTGCTTGGTAGGGTTGCATATACATAGCCATACTCATCGGTTACAGCATCTGCTACGCCCATAGTAAGCAATTGCTGCTGCAATAATTTGCTCAAGGTTTTTTGCTTTTCGGTAGTTGGGTGTAGGTTACTTGTTGGGTCGCTTTGGGTATCTATTTGTACATATTGCATTAAGCGGTCAGCTGCAGTGTAGGTATAATGGCTAAACATAATTGGTGTAATTGAGTGTGTACAAATATAGCTATAGTTGAGGAAATGATTGGATAATGTACTAATGTGATAATTAAGGAATTAAGAAATGAAAGAATTAATTTGATAATGAGATAATGTGCTGATATGCTAATTTGCAAATTAAGTAATTAAGGAATCAAGAAATTAATTTAATAATTGGGAAAGAACCTTTGTGGCTTCTTCATTAGATGAGAAAGTTAAAAAACTCAGCGAAACTTTGCGATAAACTTTGCGAAACTCTGCGATAAACTTTGCATACTTCTTGTACCGTTACTACGGTATGCGATAATCTTTGTAAATCAAAAATCCTAAATCACACATTTACTCCTATTATCATTACCTTTACACTATGAATTTTTTTAACCATTTTGGTAAATATTTATTGATGCTTAAAGGTATGTTCACCAAACCTGAAAGCTACAAAATGTACTGGAAAGAGTTTATGAAACAATGTGTAGATATTGGTATTGGTTCGTTGCCCATTGTTATAATCATCTCGGTGTTTTTGGGGTCGGTTACTACAGTGCAAACGGCCTACCAATTGGTAAGTCCAATTATTGCAAAGTCAACCATATCATCGATAGTACGAGATAGTATGATACTTGAATTAAGCCCAACAGTAGTATGTATAGTACTTGCAGGTGTGGTGGGTAGCAAAATTGCAAGTGAACTGGGCAATATGAGTATTAGCGAACAAATAGATGCTTATGAGGTAATGGGTATTAACACTAAAGCATACTTAATTAGGCCAAAAATATTAGCAGCATTATTAGTAATACCAATACTTATTATACTATCAATAGCACTTGGTTTGTTGGGTGGCAGGTTGGCTGGTACTATGTCGGGCATACTTACTACTACCGATTACGATAAGGGATTGTTAGATAGTTTTGATAGTTATAATTTAAAATTTGCAATGGTAAAAGCTTATGTATTTGCATTTATAATAAGCACAGTATCGGCCTACTTTGGTTACCATGTAAAAGGTGGAGCATTAGAAATTGGCAAATCGAGCACCACTGCCGTAGTTACAAGTTGCATATTAATATTATTTGCCGATTATGGCCTAGCTGCTATATTGTTAAAAAAATAAAGATCCACATCATAAGTACTTGCTTTATTTTAGCATTATATTAATGCTTGTATAGTGTAAATTTGTACTAACATTTTTTGTTTTTTTTATGAAAAAAATTTTTCCAATTATTATTTGTTTAATTAGCTTATCGTTGCTTGGCATTATATTTATACAAGTAAATTGGATACAAAATATGATTAAGGTAAAGGAAGATCAGCTTGATGAACGAGTAGAAAGAGCCTTAAAAAAATCGGGGCAAAAGCTATTGAGCCTTAGTGCCGAAAAAACATTTCCATTTAAAACAACCGAAATATTAGCTAACCCATTTAGTGGCGATGGTATACACCGCAATAATATACTAAGCCAAGTAACCAATACCGAATTAAGGGAATTAATTAGCAAAGCATTTAGCGAAGAAAAATTAACCGTACCCGATTTAGAATATTCTGTATCGAGCTCCACACAAACAAGTAGTTTTTTTAAACCCGAATTACACTCCCCCAACTTTTTGGGTTTATTACATACTGGCAAACGAGAATATACCTATCCCATAATACCAGAAAGTGGCAGCCAATTTGAAGGCTTAGTACCCTCCGAAGGTAGCATAATGGTTATAATACCCAACTCAAAAATTACCATACTAGAAGAATTAAAATGGATGTTGGCAGGTGCTATACTGTTTACTGTAATTATAATATCGGCATTTACACTTACGCTACGTACTATGCTAAAGCAAAAAAAAATAAGTGAAATTAAGAGTGATTTTATTAATAACATGACCCACGAATTTAAAACACCAATTGCCACCATAAGCTTAGCAGTAGATGCTTTGAAGAATAAAAAGGTAATTGGTAACGAGGAGAAAATGAATTATTTTACGGGAGTAATAAAAGACGAAAATATAAGAATGAATAAGCAAGTAGAAAGTATATTGCAAGCTGCCCTGCTGGATAAACAAGAAATACAACTTAACCTCAAAAACCTTGGGCTTAACCAAATGGTAACCAAAGCATTTGAATACTTTACAATAATACTTGAAGAAAACAAAGGCGAAGCCACCTTAAAATTAAATGCTACAAATGATACTATATTAGCCGATGAGGTACATATAAACAACCTTATACGTAACCTAATGGATAATGCTATTAAATATACCAAACCCGATGTACCACCAAGTATAGGCATAGCTACTGTAAGCAATAAAAAGTATATAAGCCTACAAGTAACCGATAATGGAATAGGAATGAATAAAGAAACGGTGGTAAGAATATTTGAAAAATTTTACAGAGCACATACCGGTAATTTACACAATGTAAAAGGTTTTGGCCTTGGCCTTACTTATGTAAAAGCTGTGGTAGAGGCACATAAAGGAAAAATAAAAGTAGAAAGTACTTTACATAAAGGCACTACATTTACCATAGACTTACCAATAGTTGCCACTACCTAATAGTAAATTATGCTACTAATAATTATTACCAATATTGTATGCCTTGTAGCCTTGCTAACTCAAGCTGAGCTAAGCATAATTGGTATTGGTATTGTAAGTTACTGTAAGCAGCTCGTTGGGTATTAGTAGCTGCATTAAGCAATTCAATATTACTACCTATACCGTTAACAAACCTTGTACTAGCTATAGTTTGAGCATATTTGGTAAGTTCAATTTGGCTTTTTAGGTTTTCAATTCGTTGTATGTTAGTAGCAATATCCACTAAGCTTTGTTGTACATCTTTTTGGTAAGCTGTAGTGAGGCTATTATAGGCTAAGTTAGTTTGTTGCAGTAGTTGTTGTTGTATTTTTAATTGCTGCTTTACTTTACCGCCATTGTATATAGGTAAGGTTAAGGTAACACCACCTATATAATTAAACCTTGGGTTGGCAATATTTGGTGCTATACCATTACGTATGCCGGTAGCCCCTGTTGCTAACAGGCTTGGTTTATCTTGCAGTTTTATAGTAGCAATATCGGCATTGGTCTGGTTTATTTTATCATTAAGCAAAGCAAATTCTATATTATTTTTTTCAATAAATGCAATACTAGTATCAACATTTTTTGTATCAAAGTCAAATGCAGTTTGCATTACAGCACTTACACCACTTATATAAGCTAATACATTTTGTTGCTTTTGCAACATACTTTGTATATCTAATTTTTTGTTTTCTTCATTATCTATTGCTGCTTGTATAGTTAATACATCTAACTTTAAGCCATCACCATTTGCAAATTTTGCTTCAACAATTTGTTTATTTTTTTTCAAAAAAACTATGATGGAATCTTCAATTGCCACAGCTTTTTGGTAGTATATAATACTATAATATACTATGCTTACTTGGTTAGCCACTTGTTGCTTAGCTGCGGTTACATTATGCTGGGCTGCTGTAATATCAATTTTTGCTCTGTCAACTGTAGCTTTTAATTTGCCAAAATCGTATAAATTATAACTAGCACCAATACTAGCTCCATAACTCACCCTTGGTTGAAACTGTACAGTACGTGTACCACTTGGCAAAGGCAATTCAAACTGTGGCACTGGCCCAGCAAAGCTAACATTGCTACTTGCATTTACTACTGGGTCGTTGCTAAGTTGTATAAGTGCTACTTTTTCTGTAGCAATATTTATGGTATTTTCTATTTCCTTTATTTTGTTAAAATAAGCAAATGATTGATTAATTAACCCTTTTAGTTCGTTATTAGTTTGTGCTACTACCCATAGGTTTATAAGTAATACAAGTAAAGCCAATATAATTTTTTTCATAATAAATGTTTTTGTGTTGTTCAACTTTAGTTCGGTATTAATGGGCTTCAGCAGCTGCTTTGGTAGCCATGGCTATTTCGGCAGCACTCTTTTTTTTAGTTCTTAAAAATAATATAAAGGGAAGCACTACTATAAAAAAAATACCTATAAACCTAAATGTATCGAGGTACGATAAATAGTAAGCCTGCTGATCAACAGTACGGCTTATAATGGACAATGCCTTATTATTGGCAACAGTAGCTATATCACCAGTTCGAGCCATTATACCTTGGGCTAGTACAGCTTGCCTTTCGGCAACACCTTGCATATTACTAACCAAATCATTACGATGCTGTGCCACATGGTTTGCAATATAATTATTGGCCATAGCTATGCCAAATGCACCACCTATTTGCCGCATCATATTATTAAGTCCTATACCTGTTGCATAATCTTTGGGGTGCAACCCAGCCACAGCTTGGTTAATAAGCGGCAGCTGCACCATAGCAATACCCAATGCCCTTAATATAAATATAAAAAATAAATCGCCCCGCCCAATATCGGGACTCACAGTAGCATTTAAAAAACTATAACAAGCAAACAACACAAACCCAATGGCAATAAAGGGTACAGGTGTAACACCTTTGCTCAACATTACACCCATTATAGGCATTATAATAACTCCAGCAAGTGTAGGTGCTAGTAACGACAAACCCGTTTCGTAAGGTGTAAAGCCCAACACAACTTGTGCTAATAAAGGATATACAAATACAGATGTAAATAACCCAAACCCAGCTACAAAAGTAAATATAGTAGTAAAGGCCAAATTTCTATTACCTAACAACCGTACATTAACAGCGGGTTGTTTTATACGTAACTCATACCATACAAAAAACACTAAAAATACTGCAGCAGTAATACTGCAAATTCTTATTACTTCACTCTCAAACCAATCTTCACTTACACCTCTTTCCAATACATATTGTAAGCAACTTATACCAATCATTAAAGTTAATATACCTGTGTAATCAATTTTAATTGAGGCTTTATTTTTACCCTCATTTTCTTTTCTATCAATAAATATATAAGCCAAAGCAAATGCAATAATACCTATGGGTATGTTAATAGAAAATATGTACGACCAATCATAATTTTGCAATATATAACCACCCAATGTAGGCCCAAGTGTAGGGCCAAGTATAATACCCATACCAAACATACCTGCTGCTTTGCCTCTATCTTTTGGCTCAAAGGCATCAAACAATATGGCTTGTGATGTTGACAGCAAAGCCCCACCACCAATGCCTTGTATAAATCGCCATACAATTAACTCCAACAAATTATGTGATTGTCCACAAAAGTAAGATGCTACTGTAAACAGTAAAATGGAAACTAAATAATAATTTTTTCGACCAAAATATTCGCCCAAAAAACCAGTAAGCGGTATTATAATTACATTAGCAATTGCATACGAAGTAATAACCCAACTTATATCTTCAATACTTACACCAAGGCTACCACTCATATCTCTTAAGGCTACATTTATAATGGTGGTATCTACCAGTTCCATTATAGCAGCCGATATGGTTGTAAGTACAATTATTACTTTTGCAAATCCTTTAGGTGTTGCCAACGTTTATTTTTTTTATTTATTTAGGGTAAAATGTTTATTCAATTTCTAACACTACACTTGCACTCAAACCTGCCCTTAATATATCTTTATATTGGTCTATATTTTTAATCGCAATTTTTACAGGTACACGTTGGGTTACTTTTACAAAGTTGCCACTACTATTATCAGGTGGCAGTAATGCAAACTTAGCACCAGTAGCATCGCTTAGGCTTTCTACTGTACCTGTAATTTTAAGTTTGGGGTAAGCATCTAGTCCTATAGCAACCAATTTGCCTGGGTATAATGTTCGTATTTGATTTTCTTTAAAGTTAGCAATAACCCAATAAGTACTATCGTTTACAATGCTAAACATAGGTGTACCAGCCTGTACATATTGCCCAATACTCACTACTTTTTTTCCTATTTTTCCGGTAGTAGGTGCTATTATTTTACAATAACTTATTTTCAATTTTGTTTGTTCTATTTTGGCCAGTTTTACTGCCAATACACTTTCAGCTTTTTGTACATTGGCTTCCGCTACCGGAGTTTTACTACTTGCAGCGGTTAATTCAGTTGTAGTATTCTCAGTTTGTTGTATGGCTAATTCGTAATTATATTTACTATCATCCAATTGTTTTTTTGTTATGGCTTCGGCAGCATAAAGTTTTTGATCCCTAGTATAATCAGCTAATGCTTTTTGCTTACGAGTATTACTAATATCAATATTGCCACGGTTTACACCCAAGCCAGTATTGGTTTGGTTAAGGCTAGCTTTAGCATTTACAATATCAACGGTAGCTTGATTATAATCGGCTATTTGTTCAGCCAATTGGCTTTGCAACTCAGCATCGTCCAATTCCATTACTACCTCACCAGCTTTTATACTGTCGTAATCTTTAATGTTCAGCACTTTTACATAGCCCGATATTCGGGGCAGCACAGGCACTATTTGAGTGTCCACCTGAGCATTATCTGTACTCTCATGGTGCATAGCATAATTTATTTTGGTGTAGGCAAAGTAGCCTCCTACACCTAGTAATATGGGTAGTAGTACAAATTTTATTTGAAACTTTTTTTTAGCCTTTATGGGCTTTATTTCCTTCACCTCATTTTCCATAATAGTAGTATTATAAAAACAAAAGTAAACTAAGTTGACTAATTAGTCAAATTAATTGACTAATTTATTTTACCTTTGTAAAAAAATATTATAAATGCAATGACTACCCTACAAATAGATGAACAACTTAATACTATGGCCCTACATGCTCCACGTAGCTTTGGCAAGGTGAGTTATATAGTAAAACGTGTATTTGATGATTGGGCAATAAAAGAGTTGGCAAAAAATGGTTACCCTAATTTTAAAATGCAGTACATGCCTTTTTTAATGAATATTGGTGTAGGGGGTAATACAAATAAGGAAATAGCAGTAAAGGGACGAGTAAGCAAACAAGCAATGAGTAAGGTAGTAAAAGAGTTAGAGGCACTACAACTAATAAAAATAAGTACTAGCACTACTGACAAACGAAGTGTACTAATACAACTAACACATAAAGGAAAAAAAATGGTATTAGTATGCAAAACTCATATAATAGCCCTCACCAATACATACAAAACCATATTGGGCGAAAAAAATTATGAAACTATGATAAACTGTTTGTTACAAATTGTTGATTACCATGACGGGTTGGTTTGAGTAGGATTGTATAAATATAGTATTTAACTAGGTTAGGTATACATAAAAACCATAAGTAACAAAGAGGAAACTAATAAAAAAATGTAATACTTAAAAGTAAGGTATTATGGTATGTAGATTAAAAAACATTATAAAAAATAAATCCACTATTCTTATTTACAATAAAAAAAATACTTTACATTTGCATTCCATAAATTTAAATAATTATCGGAAATGCTCTTTTAAAATAAATATTTTAAATAATGCCGAAATAGCTTCCCGTCAAGTCTCTATAAAAAGACTTGACGGGAGTGAGCAGCTGATTTGTAATAGTTCTTTTAAATAAATATTTTAAATAATGCCGAAATAGTTTCCCGTCAAGTCTCTATAAAAAGATTTGACGGGAGTGAGCAGCTGATTTGTAATAGTTCTTTTAAATAAATATTTTAAATAATGCCGAAATAGCTCAGTTGGTAGAGCAGCTGATTTGTAATCAGCAGGTCGCTGGTTCGACTCCAGTTTTCGGCTCAGGTTTTTTTTATAATAATGGGTAGATGGCCGAGTGGTTAAAGGCGACAGACTGTAAATCTGTTCACGTGAGTGTACGTAGGTTCGAACCCTACTCTGCCCACCAGTAATAATGTTGAATTATTAATTATGAATGTTTAAGTTTTGTAATCCAAAATGAAACATTCATAATTAAACATTATTTTTTGCGGAAGTAGCTCATTTGGTAGAGCGATAGCCTTCCAAGCTATAGGTGGCCAGTTCGAGCCTGGTCTTCCGCTCTAATGATTTAATTCCCCGAGAAAAAAAGTTTTTTCATCGGGTTTTTTTTTGCCGTTGTGGCTCAGTGGTAGAGCACTTCCTTGGTAAGGAAGAGGTCAAGGGTTCAATTCCCTTCAACGGCTCTTTTAATTTATTTAAATATTAAAGCGTGCCGAATTAGCGGCAAGGTTACAAGGGTTCAATTCCATTCAACGGCTCTTTTAATTTATTTAAATACTAAAGTATGCCGAATTAGCGGCAAGGTTACAAGGGTTTAATTCCATTCAACGGCTCTTTTAATTTAGGTAAATACTAAAGCGTGCCGAATTAGTGGCAAGGTTACAAGGGTTTAATTCCCTTCAACGGCTCTTTTAATTTAGGTAAATACTAAAGCATGCCGAATTAGCGGTAAGGTTACAAGGGTTCAATTGCATTCAACGGCTCTTTTAATTTAGGTACTACTTTGCTTCCCTAATTTCCCCAATACAATAAATATTATATACCCAACACAGTGTGCTATACTGTAAAGCATTAGCCCTTTTACATTTGCTTTTATATCTTCAATATCAAAGCGACCATGTACTTTGGTATGGGTAAGTTTGTTCATTATAGGCTGCAAATATTCAATTGCTATGCCAAATAATACCAAGGCAATAAATATGGGGATAAAGCAATTTTTGAATAATAAATTTAAAAATAAAGCAGCTACAAAATAAAATGTAGTGTGTAACAATTTGTCGTGTCCCCGCAATGGCATGGGTATTTTAATCAAAAAACCAATGAGTGTAGCTGTTGTAAATAATAATAGTATGCCAATTTTATATTGCAGCTTCATAGTTAAGTGTTTGTTATTATACTTACTTGCTACTCCAATTTAATGTAATGCCTACCTGCCCTTGCATAGCAGCAATTGGGGGTTGCTGTTTTATAATAGTGAGGCTCATAGTAGCTACATTAAATTTACTTTTTATTTGTTGCATACAATCGTAAGCCAAGGTTTCTAATAATTGATAAGGTGTGGCAAATAGTGCTTTTATAATATCAAATATGGCTTCATAATTAATTGTACTGTCAATGCTAACTATAGGAAAAGTAGGTATATAGCTGCAAGTAAAATTAATTAAAAAAGGAGCAGTCAACACATTTTCCTCCTTATATAAGCCATGGCTGCCATAGAGTATCACATCTTTTACATGTATTTGGCAATTGTCATAATTACCTTTGTTTGTTGGTGTTACCATATAACTATATTTAGTTTAGTTACTCCCCCTATTATTAATGACCATAAGTTTCGCTTAGGTATCTTTCGGCATCTAATGCTGCTACACAACCGCTACCAGCCGCTGTTACAGCTTGGCGGTATATTTTATCCTGTACATCGCCGGCAGCAAATACACCAGTTATATTTGTTTTGCTAGTGCCCGGTTGGGTAGTTATATAACCTGCCTCATCCATAGTTATTTGCGGGTTAAATATACTGCTGTTTGGTTGGTGCCCAATTGCTACAAAAAATCCACTAATTGGTATAGTTGTTAGTTCGTTGGTTTTATTATTTTTTATACGTACACTATCTACTTTTTTATCGCCTAGTATTTCGTCGGTTTCGCTATTCCAATATACTTTTATATTGGGTGTGTTAATTACCCGTTGTTGCATTATTTTGCTAGCTTTCATACCATCGGCATCTTTACGTACTATCATGTGTACAGTTGTACATAGTTTGGAGAGGTATATAGCTTCTTCACAGGCTGTGTCTCCAGCACCAACAATGGCTACTTCTTTTTGCTTGAAAAAAAAGCCGTCGCATACAGCACAAGCACTTACACCAAAGCCATTGAGCCTTTGTTCGCTGGGTATGCCTAGCCATTTGGCACTAGCACCAGTGCATATAATTACAGCATTGGCTGTTAGGGTATTTTCCTCGTCAATTACTATGGTAAAGGGTTGTTTGCTAAAGTCGGCACTAGTGGCTAAGCCATACCTAATATCGGTACCCATTCGCCTTGCTTGGGTTTCAAAGTCCACCATCATTTGTGGCCCTTGCACCCCATCGGCATAGCCAGGATAATTTTCTACTTCGGTAGTAATGGTAAGTTGCCCACCGGGTTGTATGCCTTGGTACAATATAGGCTGCAAACCTGCTCTGGCAGCATATATAGCAGCTGTGTAACCTGCCGGCCCTGAGCCAATTATAAGGCATTGGGTATGTTCAGTTGTAGTATTTGTAGTATCCATTATTTGTGTATTTATTTACAAAATTAGTACAAAAAAAAGAAAGTATTTTTAGTACATATTGAATATTGCGTAAAGGATTGAAATGAAAATCCTTTTTTGCCGTTTTCTTGCAAAAAAGATTGTAATGGAAAGCCTGACCCTGCTTAAGCAGGGATACGCCCAAATAATAAAAAAATACAGCTACCTTGGTATTATAATTGTTTTGTACTGGCTAGCATACCCACCAAAGTACCCTAATGCTGGTGCTCCATTAATGTTGCTCAGCACTTTAATAGGGCTAGCAAACGGATTGCCAATGGACTGATAGGTATATTCCATAGTTCGCCAAAAGTCATAAGTAGCTTTGTCAATATTGGAGTTTTTAAAAGTAACGGTATCACCTTTTTTAAAGTAGCTACTGTACTGCCCATCGGGGCTTGGGTTGTTTCTATCTTTGCCACGTGGCAGTTCAAATTGATATTGTGTACCATCAATTATAGCATCGTCAAATACTGATGGATCACCAGGCAAATATTGCTCACTATTCTGCTTGGTATAGTACCGTATATAATCACCAAGGCCTGGTTGGTCGTAAGCTTTTATAAATATTCGTTTCCATACTGTATCATTGCCAGGTGGCAAGTCGGCTACATACATACTATCAATTCGCCTTGTTATTTTGGGTATGGTGGTAGTGGCAGTATAAGTTTTGCCTTCGGCTAAAATGGTTAAGCTGTAATTACTATTAACCATACCTTTAAAAGCAGTAGCAATGTTAGCAGGGTTTATAGTATAAAATTTTATACTATACGTTGGTGTAATGGGTTGTATATATTCTTTAAGTTGGTGGGTAAGTATGCCATTGCTTATGGTTACTGTTGCATTACTCACAAACGAATTGTTGAGTTCTACAGCACTAATTTTACCAAAATAATCGAGGCTTTTGCTAAGCAGCACAATTGGGTATTCGCCATTTTCAATGGTAGCTTCTACTACCAATACTTCGGCTGCTTTTGGCGATACAATGGTAATATTTTTTTCGCAAGATGTTATACTTATTAGTAGCATACACCATAGCCAATAATGCTTATTCATTATGTAAAATTAGTTATTAGTTTTTAATATTAGCCTTACGGCAAAATAATTTAACAATAAAAAAATGCCTAATTTTGCACCTCATAAATTTGAACGATTTAGTAAATATATTGTTATACAAAAAATGGTACAAGCATATAATTTTTTAGCAAGTTGGCAGTTATTTCCCGAAAAAGGTAGTTACCAAAAAGATATTGGGCCAAAAAGTGCTACCTACAAAATAGAAAGTATTGTAAATGAAAAGCATTTAACTATAAGCCACAATTGGGTTACTGTTACTAATGAGGCATTTTATACTCAATATAGCATTTTGCCGAATGGCATAAAAAACCCCTTTGATAATAAAGAAGTTGCCGAAAGTTATATAGCAGAAATAAAAAATTCATCAACCCTTATCATACAATTTTTCACCATTGATGAGGTACTTTGCCTCGAAATTGTAAAAGAAATAATGCCTAATGGCTACCTAAAAATAACTCAAAATATAGTAGCGCCAACTAACACTTATACTAATATAGATGTGTACCATAAGCAAATGAGTGTGCTGCCCTACTCAAGCTCAGTGGGCAGTGTAGCTATACGCCCTACTAAAGAGGGTGTAATAAAACATAAAGCTTTAGCAGCTATGGAGGAGCAAACTAATATGCAGCTCGACCAAATAAAACAACAAATAGAACTACTAGCAAGGCAAGCACAGGAGCTTCGTAAACGTAAGGAATTAAGCTTAATGATATATGATAGCAAACTTAACTTTAAACCCCAAATTGGGCAAATATACCATGTATATGAAAGGCATGATAGCACACATTTACTGAGCTTAGTAGCACCACAGGAGTGGGGAACCCATGGTCCATTTAAAGCTTATATAAGTAGTGTAAAGCTACTAGCCGACCATACTTGGATGGAAGTATAGTGTTGGTTTTTGATTTTAGGTTTTATGATTTTTTGATTTTCAAAGTTTCGCATACCGTAGTAACGGTACAAGAAGTATGCAAAGATTAAGGTAGAGTTAAGCAAAGATTATCGCAAAGTTTCGCCAAGATTATCGCAGAGTTACACAAAGAATATCGCAGAGTTTCGCCAAGGCTTTCAATGAGCTTCACTGATTTTTTAAACTTCCCTCAAAAATATCCATATCAAATTAATTCTTTCATTTCTTAATTCCTTAATTAGCAAATTAGCACCTTACTTTTTTACAAACTCATAAGCATCGTACTCTACAAAGTCGTTGGCTTTTATGGTAAGTGACTTCACGGTGGTTTTATTTAAGGTAAATTTTGTTTTGAATATGCCAAATTCAATATTGCTGTAAGTAAGTAGCCATTCGTTATTAGGCATTGGCAACAGTGTGGCAGTAAGGTTTTGGTGGTTTTCAAAAGTTACAAGTAAGCCCCTATCTTTTACGGTAATTTTTATAGTACCATATAATTTATTGGTGTAAGTACCTACATAATTTTGATAAGCTGTATTGGTATTGGGTAGGTTTGGTTCATAATTATAAGCAATGTTTTTCCAAGTAGTAACTTCGGCTACTTGTTGCTGCATATCGGCATTAAAACCCTGTAATGGCTTGGTACTACGGTTGGTATAAGCTACACCTAAGTATGCATCGAGTATTTGATACCGTAAAAGTTCAAAAAAGTTTTGATTATCGTTGTTGGTAAGTATTACAATCCCCAAATTTATTTCTGGTACAAAGCATACATTACTTACCATACCTGCTGCACCACCTGTGTGCCAATATATTTGTTTACCGTTATAATCGGCCACAAATACACCTAAGCCATAGCCTCTAAAGTGTATTGGTAATACACTACTTTTTCGGCTACTAGTTATAATATTTACATCTCTTGTTTTTTGCAATACTGGCCAAGGTAATATTTGTTTGCCTTGGTACTTTCCACTATCTAACTGTAGCTGTAGCCAATGGCTCATATCGGTTACATTGCTTACTATACTAGCGGCTGGGCCTAGGTTGTCCCACTCATCGTATGGTACTTGCTGTAAGGTATTGGTAAAGCTTGTAGTGTATGGTGTGGCTATATGTTGCACTCGGTTTTGTATGCCATTGCTACTAGTATAAGTGTTAGTCATTTGTAGTGGTTGCACTATGGTTTTAGCTATATAATCTTCCCAGGTTTGGTTGGTTACTTTAGGTATTATTTGGCCTGCCGTTAAAAAACAACTGTTGCAATAACCATACACATCTCTAAATGCATTAGTTGGTTTTAGGTATTGCATCCGTTCCATTATTTGGCTACGGCTAAGTTTGGTATTCCAAAATGTAAAGTCGCCCTGAAATGTAGTAGTACCAATACGGTGGGTGAGCATATCTTTTATGGTTACAAGGTCGCTGCTATTTTTATCGTATAGTTTATAGGTTGGGTAATACTTACTTATTTTATCGTTAAGGCTCAATTTTTTTTCGTACTCCAAATTGGCTAATGCTGTACCAGTAAACAGTTTGGTATTACTAGCTATAAAAAATAAGGTAGCAGCATCTACCGGTGTTTTGGTTACAATATTATCAACACCAAAGCCTTTGCTTAGTACTACTTTACCATCTTTTACTATGGCTATAGCTAAGCCTGGTACTTGCCAATCTTTTAACCCTTGGTTAATATAATTGGTTAAGCTATCGGTTATAAATGTGGGTTGGGCAGTTATAGTAGTAGCAATTATGGTAAATGTTACTAACGATGCAATAAATTTTTTCATTTTATAAAATTAATTTTTTTTGTGTAAAGTATTCTTAAATTTTTAAACCATTGAAAATTAAACCCAATTATTTTATTGTAGCTGGTATATATTAATTTTGTACAATAATGTAATAACAAAATGTACAATAATTACTTTCAACTGTTCGATATAGCCATAGGGTTTGCTGTAGATAAGCATTTGCTTAAAAAAAAATACTACCAACTAAGCAAACAATACCACCCCGATTATTATGAAAGTAATAGCAATATATCCGAAACAGAAAATTTGCACTTAAGTAGTAAGGTAAACGAAGGGTACATATTATTGCAAAATGAGTATGCTACCATTGGCTATATATTACAATTACAAGGCATTATAACTGTTGATGAAAAATTTGTGTTACCTAACGACTTTTTGATGAAAATGATGGAACTAAATGAAACCCTCACTGCTAACGATATAGCATTGCTTAACCAATGGCAAAGCACTATAAAACAACCCATTGAACACCTACTTACATTACATACAATTGATGGCTTAAGCCAAAATGATTGGCAACAACTTAAAGTATATTACTACAAAGAAAAGTATATACAACGCCTTATAAATAGAGTAAAAGGAATAGCAGTAGAACTATAATAAATGCAGCAAAAAAAAATGGGTTAAATCAATTATAGTTAACAATAAATATTGAAAACAAAAACAAGCCCTACACCCAAAATAAAAAAACTACTTGGCAAAACAGCGAGATTAAATAGAGAAATTACAAAATCATCTAAAGAAGTTAACCTCAATTTGAAAAAGCATTATAATAGTTTGATGAAAATGATAGTAATAACGAAAAAAGAATAAATACTATATAAAAAATTATACAAAAAAAACGACCCTAATTATAGAGTCGTTGAAGTAGTTGCGAAGACCGGGATCGAACCAGTGACCTTCGGGTTATGAGCCCGACGAGCTACCGCTGCTCTACTTCGCGTTGCAAATGTACAACTATTTGTAATTACTTCAAAATAAAACTGTTAGGTTTTGTATCTTTATATTTATGAAAGCAGGATTTGTTACAATATTAGGCTTACCCAATGCTGGTAAAAGCACTTTGCTCAACACTTTATTGGGTGAAAAATTGGCCATCATTTCACCAAAGGTGCAAACCACCCGACATAGAATAAAAGGCATACTTACCGAAAAAGATTACCAACTTATAATATCCGATACGCCGGGTGTAATTGAAAGTACCGAGTACAAACTACATGACAAAATGATGAAGCAAGTAAAAGGTGCTTTGGAAGATGCTGATGTTGCCCTATTTTTGGTTGACGCTAAAGGTGATACCAAACGAGCCCACGAAATGTTTGATGCCGTAAAAATAAAGTCGCCAACAATACTAGTACTTAACAAAGTAGATAAGTTAAACCCACAGCAAATTGCTAATGTTACTGGCTATTTTAAAGACAAACCTTATGTTACCGATATTGTACTTATATCAGCATTGGATAAAACGGGCATCGACCTATTACTACAAAAAATACTGGAACATGTACCCACTGGCCAAGCATTTTATGATGATGATGCTATAAGTGATTTGCCTACAAAATTTTTTGTACAGGAGCTTATACGGGAAAAATTATACTCTTTGTACGATGAAGAAATACCCTACCAAAGTACGGTGCTTGTAACCGAATTTAAAGAAAAAAATACCCTTACAAAAATAGCGGCAAATATAATAGTACAACGTGAAAGCCAAAAGGGCATTATACTAGGCGAAGGTGGACGAATGATAAAAAGACTTGGTACAGAAGCAAGAATGGATATTGAAAAATTTTTGGATAGAAAGATATTTTTGGAATTATTTGTAAAAGCAAGAGACAAATGGCGAGATAATGATTTGTATTTGAAGGAGTATGGATACTAGATAATTAATAATTAAAAACTAATAATTAATAATGAAACTATGATTAATGACACTATAATAGAAGTTACCAACCTTGTTAAAAACTATGGTAGTTTTAATGCAGTTAAAGGTATAAGCTTTACTGTAAAGGAGGGCGAAATATTTGGCCTATTAGGCCCAAATGGTGCTGGTAAATCAACCACACTTGAAATAATAGAAACCCTACGTACCAAAACCAGTGGTACTGTAACCGTTTGTGGATTTGACTTAGATAAAAAACCAGATGCCATAAAACAACTTATAGGAGTGCAATTGCAAAAAAGTGGGTTTTACCCAAGCCTCAATTTGATTGAACTTATTAACTTATTTGCTGGATTATATGGTGAGCAGGTTGATGCTATGGAACTACTTAATTTGGTAAACTTAAAAGACAAAGCAAAAAGCAAAATAAAACAACTCAGTGGTGGGCAAGCACAACGGTTTTCAATTGCTACTACACTAATAAATAAACCCAAAATAATTTTTTTAGATGAGCCAACTACTGGCCTTGACCCACAAGCTAGGCGAAGCCTATGGGAACTTATAAAAGATATAAAAGCTAAAGGCACTACCATTATACTAACCACACATTATATGGATGAAGCTGAGTACTTATGCGACCGTATTGCTATAATTGATAATGGCAATATAATAGCCCTTAATACACCTGATGGCTTAATAGATCAACTAGTTGCCACTGGCTTTGAGCGACCTAAGGAAGTAAAAAAGGCAAACCTCGAAGATGTATTTATTGCACTTACAGGGCATGAATTAAGAGGCGAATAAAAAGGCGTTGGGCTATATACTAAAAACTAAAACAGTAATATTAACTCAACAAATTTAACATCAAAAAATGGCAACTCATCAATTAGCAGAAAAATGGAAAACTGTACAATATGGCTTTGAAGTAACGACCACTGGGCGTATTGAAGTTTCTAATTGGGGACGGTTACGAACATTTAACCAAGCATCGGATGGTAACATTATAAGTGGCTCATTAGTTAATGGCTACCGTATAGTAAGGGCTAAATTGTATAAGCCTAGAAAGGAACACCTTCAAAAAAAATTTGACCTAGTACAACAACAAGTTTTTAAATTGGCTAGGCGAGTAAAATTATACATTCACCATGAGGAAAGTAAAACTTCGATAGCTGAAACAACAAAGCTGTATGAAAGCCTGAAACTACAACTTAGTAAGGATTTTGCTGACGATTTAAAAGCTAGAACAATTAATTACCAACAACTTGTTCATCGCTTAGTAGCGGAGTATTTTTTGGCGAAGCCTAAAGCAAACCAAACTATAGTGGCACATATTAATTATGATAAACTGAACAACCAAGCCACTAACCTTAAATGGATGACACCCCAAGAAAACTATGAACACCAAGCAAAAAGCCCTTACGTAATAGAGGCATTAGCCAAACGAAAAACTGAACCTAAAGAAAATAAGAAGAGTACAAAATTAACCGTAACAAAAGTGATGCTATTAAAAAAATTGCTTAACCAAGATAAACCAATGAAACGGCTAGTTAAGCAATTTAAAGTAACTGATACACAAATATTGCGAATAAAACGTGGCGAGAATTGGGCTGAAATAAAACCTGCAAACTAATAGCAAATGCTTACAGGCAAATGGTTACGCTTTAGCTTTTGGGGTAGGTAACAAAAATATTATACTACAACTAAAAAAACTCCCTTAGCACTACTGCTAAGGGAGTTTTTTTTAATTATTGTACTACTTACAATTTAATTAACGTTAGTTACAGTTTTACTTTTTGAACTTCCTGTAATAGGTATACTCATACCTTGCGCATCTATATTTAAGTTTATTTCCGAAGTTAAATCAGACTCCATAAGCAATCCTGTACTTAATGCTACTTTTTTAGTTCCAGTTGATTTTGTGGTACCACTAATACCCATCTCTTGCCCCATTTGTTGCATGGTACCAGTAGTGGTTTCTACACTACTTATTGCTAATGTTGCTATTCCACCTTCAATACTTTTAACAGTATAATTGTTTATTCTTTTTTTTACTTGGTCTCCTTTTATTTCACTACTATCTATCCAAGTAAACCCAACTTTTATATCTTTCCCTATAAGTGATTGTATATAGTATGTATTTGCATTTGCCAAATTTAAACCTGCACCACTTGCTGCTAATTGCTTCATCATTTCATCTAACTCCAAGGTTGTTTCCTTTACTATAGTACCATTTTTATCTATTGTAGCAGTTATAGATTGTCCCATTATTTTGCTCATACCCTCACTTAAAGGACTCTTATCCTTTTTTTCACTATCGTAATCCAAATCGTTACCCATAGATACCATGTTTAATTTTGCTTTTACATTACTTACTTTTACATCGGTTGCATCTTTAGTTTGCTCGGTTACTTCAAGTACAGTTGTGCCAACTGATTTTACTGAATTTTCCATATCATTACCCATTACACTTAAGGCTGTTTTGCTTTCAATTGTAGTTTCTTGACTAATTTTTTGCCCTTTAGTAAGTACCAAATTTACTTTTTGAGCGGTTGCCATATTTGCAATTGCAATGCTGGCAATTACTAATGTTGTTTGTAAAAATTTCATTTTCATTTTTTTTATTATTGTTTGTTAATAACGTTGCAAAGTTACTCTTTGTTCGTTAGTTAGCTTGTGGTAATTCCAAAACCTATGCCAATGTAATAACCATTTTGTTAAAAAATAAGTACTCACAATTAACAGTATTGATAATGCCAATGCTAAAGTCCAACTTTTTATACTAATAAATACCGTAATTAGGATAAGCGGTTGTATAGCTACAAATACGAGTGTGTTAGCCACTAATATTAAAGAGTCATAATGTTCGGGTGGTAATTTGGAACGTTTTATTTTGTGCTTTACTGCCACATATATTGGGTAATAAAGTAACAATGCCGGTAGTGAAATGGGTAATAATAATACAGCTAATAATACACTTTGCCAATACATTTTACTACTAGTAGCACTATGGTGTATAGCTGCAATAGGCTGTTCTCTTACGGAGTGTATAATTGCCGTAGTATGGGTATTAATGGTGTTAAACTGTGCAGCCGTAGTAACTTTGCTGTTGTTAAGTACAAAGCTAAATTTAGTAATAGCATCGGTTGTGTAAGGCACATTAGTAATACAAAGCTGCTGCAATTGTTGGGTAAGTAATGCATTTATTTGGGCATGTATATTACCCTCGGTTTGGGTAGTATCAATATCAGTTGGGGTAATAAGGTTGCCATAGTTAACCCATACTTTTTTTAACCCATTGGCAAATGAACTGTAGGTTATGCCTATCGGCAAAATGCTTAATTTGTAGCCAATATTGGCTTGTTGCCAACTACTTAATGCTAACCTTGCTGTACCTTTTTTTAAGTGTCGTAGGTTATACTCATTAAGGCATAAGCCTTCGCTAAATATAAGTACAATACCGCCTTTGGCAAATATGGCTCGGCATTTTTCAAATGTAGTATCGTTAAGGTGCAGGTACTCCTTACCTTCACGTAACCTGTATACAGGTATGCAATGCAGAGCAGTAAGCAGTTTGAGTGCAATTGATTTTTTAAATACATCGCCCCTTGCCAAAAAATGTACAGGCTGCTTAAAAAATACTCCAATTATAATGGCATCTAAAAAAGAGTTAGGGTGGTTAACTGCCAATAGTAACGGCCCTTTAGTATTCCAATATTTTTTGGTGTTAAACACTATTTTTCTACAAAAAAACAATAAGGCAAACCTTACAATAGCACGAAGTAGGTAGTATAGCAATAGAAGTTTTTTATTTGTACAATGTTACTACTTTTTTGTAATAAAATAGATTACATTATTGCAATGCTTGAGTAATTGTCAGAGATAGATTTTTTAAATAAAGTTTCATTTTATATTTTTCACCAATGCTAAAAAGTTAAATAATATTTTCCTTCAGCAAATTTAGTAAAGGTTAATTTGTTATTCCCATACTCTATTAATGTATCATTTGTTACTGGTGCTAAGGGCAGCAGAGCACCAGACTTTTGTAATTTTCCTTTCAACCACATTCCAAATATTTGTAAACTATTTTTGGATCTTATATTTTTATAATTATCACCTTGAGTTCTCATTGGAATAATATAACCATCATCTGTGTAAGCTTCAAAATCACCCTTTGGGTACAGAGGGTTTGAAGTTAATTTTACATTTGCTATCAGTTCAATTTCATACCAAGGTCTAGGTTTTACATTACCTGTTTTAGCATTTAATCTTCCTTTACCAAAATAAACATTCAGATTAGATTTCTCTTTTTCTGCTACTCTTTCTAAAGGATACTCAAAATAATTTAAACTTTCTTTTAAAGCAATAATTGGTTTATACTTTTTCAAATTATCCAAGTTAATTAATGAAAGGTTATTTTTGTATTTTTTTGAACCTGGTATTATAATATCTGCATTTAATATCGAAATTGCATTATCAGTTGAGAATAAATAAAGTAAAAAGCTTTTAATTTTACTTTTAGTGTTACTATCCTCTACCGATACATTACATTCAATATTTCCAAATGTACCACTTGCCGAAAAATTAGAAGGACCTACATAAATAGTATCTTTTTTGCTATTACTAAAATGATATATTTTACCATGGTATTTTCTACTATAACTTACATAAACACCTGAATCTTTATTTATTTTATTAAGTTCTTTACAAAGTGTATTTAATAACTCTAATTTATGTTTACTTAATCCCTCATAAAATGGCATCCCTAACAATAATTTTGCACTACCCCCATTAGTTGCTATTTTAATAAATTCTTTTTTAAAATCTGTTATTATATCAGCAGATGCATACCCAGAAGCTACTACAATATTTGTAGAACTTTGAAATTCTGTTTTTAGAACTTCTTTGAAATTGCCACCAAATCCAACAGTATTAGTGAACATTAAATTATAAATTAATTAAAAAACTTTTAATTTGCTTTGCAAATACTTGTATGCCAATTGGAGCAACAGAATTACCTATTTGTCGTCTAACTTCTGATATTGTACCTACAAAACCAAAATCATCTGGATAACCAAATAATCTTGCCCTTTCCCTATTCGTCAAAGGTCTTGGCTCTTCAAAATGATAACCCCAAGTTCCACCACCACCAGCTGCTATAATAGTAGTAGATGGTTTATCGGGGTGCAATCTTCTATACACATGAGATATCATACCTTTTACATAATGAGGTGAAGACTTTGGAATATCCGAAAAATTACCACCAGCAGGTATTAACTTAAGCTTTTCAATAGTTGAAGGTTGCACATTTTGGTGTTCATTATTAAACTTAATTTTTTCTACACCATTTAAAGCTTCTCTTGCCGATACATAATTTGTAGGGAGGTGAGTTGCCTTCGGCAACAAAAATTTTTCTTTTATATCTTTACGTACTCCAATTATTAGTACTCTCTGACGTAATTGTGGCGTACCATAATCTGCAAAGTTTATTAAATTTACTGTTACATTATAGCCACATTCTCCAGTTTTTGAAAAATCATTTACAATTTGTTCAATAGCTTTACCTTTATTAGCAGATAGTAGCCCTTTTACATTTTCAGCTATAAATATTTTCGGATTTTTTAAATCTACTAAATCAACAAAATTTCTATACAAGTTTCCTCTTTCGGTAGAAATTCCGCCTCGTTGCCAAATAACTGAAAAATCCTGACAAGGAAACCCACCTAATAAAACATCACATTTTGGTATAGTGTTGTAATCAATTTTTGTAATATCTCCAGCTATAATATGATTACCAATGTTCCTTCTATAAGTTTCACAGGCAATAGGGTCTATATCATTAGCCCATAATATTTTAAACCCTTCTCTGTAAAATCCTAAGTCCATGCCACCACAGCCTGAAAATAAAGAAACAACTGAAAAAGGATTTTTTAAAACTCCATTTTGGGGAGTAAAAGTGAAGTTTTTCTTTTCTACAAACATTTTAATTTGTTGTTCTTCTGTAATAGATTTTGCTTCTATTTCGTCCAATATATCTTGTCCGTTTAACATTTCAATTATAAATTTAAAGAAAACTTTACTTTTAGAGTATCTGTTCAAATGTAAGTCATTTTGTAATCATTTTAGATTCTTCATCTATTTATTATTATTTCTTAACTATTCTTTTACAATCTATTTATTATGTACTTTTTAAGTACTACTTTTTTGCAATAAAATATTATAACTTCACCATCCAACCAATGAGTAGTATATGCACCCACAATTTTTGAAAGTAATTAACAGCAAATTTAAGTTTAGTTTATTTTTATTAAAAAATTTACCCTCGGCATATTTTTCGGGTGTACGGGTGGTACAAGCTACTGCTGAGGAGTGTAGTGTTACCGTACCGTACAAATGGTTCAGTCGCAATCCGTTTGGTAGTACTTACTTTGCTTGCTTGGCTATGGCTGCCGAAATGAGTACCGGTGTATTAGCACTGGGCAATATATACAAACGCCAACCAAAAGTAAGTATGTTGGTGGTTAATTTGCAAGCTGAGTATTACAAAAAAGCAACAGGCATTACTACATTTGTATGTGCCGATGGGCAGTTATTTGCCACTACTATAGCTACTTGTATAGCCCAACTAACAAGCCAAACCGTTACTGCTACAGCTATTGGCTATAATGCTACTAAAGAGGTTATTGCAAAGTTTGTAATTACTTGGTCGTTTAAAGCTAAAGCATAATGGCCTAACTAGCTAGTGCCGTTTGGGTGCTACTCAAGTATTTGTGTTGTGCTTCGTTGTAAGTTTTAAGGCTTTGTGGTGTAAGTGTTGTAGTGGGTATAGTAAGCAAACTTAGCAATTCAATTAAGGTATTAATGCGACCTTCAATACTCAAAAATTTATTGAGCACTACTACTTTTTTTGCTTCCAATATACAAAAGCCACTTTGAAAATTTCCCCTTTCGTACCTATATACATAACCACTTTCATCTAGCACGGTTTCTAATTTATCTAAGCTTGTTTGGTTATACTTCATTGTAGGTGTTAGCCATTATTATAAGTATAAAATTAAGTTGCTTTGCTAACACTAGGTGTTTATGTTTTCCACTAGCTGTGTATAACAAATTGTTACTACCTCGGTATAATAATTTCTTGATTCTGCATAGCTGGCATTTTTTGTATTTTATCAATAAAATACTTTGTATCGCCTTTAAAAAAAATTTGAAAAATGTATTCGTTGTAATGCAATTTTACATAAACTCTTTGGTCTATATTGTTTAATGAGTCGGCAATAGCCGAACTTGCTACGGAGTATTTCCAAGGGTTAGGGTCGGGTGATATTACTGTTTTGCTAAGCTCACCTTCCCAAGTTTTAAACACGAAGCCCTTTTTGGATAGTTTGGTTACATACCCTTCTCTGAAGCCACTACTGTAAGGACGTAAAAAACAAAAATAAAAAGCAAATCCTATTACTAAAAAAAAGATTAGGAAAAACTTAAGTTTCCATTTTTTTTTCTTTTTTGGTACTGCTAATTCAGGTTGGTTTAGTTCTATATCTTGCATGGTATTTTATTTTTCTTTACAAAAATAGCCGAATTTTTTTAAGGAATACTTATTGTATTATTTTACAAAAAAAATAATATTACAACCCATACTGATCTAACAAATAAACCAATGCAGCCATACCTGCTGCACCTAAGTGTAACTCTCTTTTATTTACAGCTTCAAATACATCGTTACGGCTATGGTGTACATCAAAGTAGCGTTGGCTATCGGGTATTAGGCTTATAGTAGGTGTTTTAT
Organism: Chitinophagaceae bacterium; assembly: GCA_043778255.1. GTDB lineage: Bacteria > Bacteroidota > Bacteroidia > Chitinophagales > Chitinophagaceae > JAYWGN01. The sequence continues at coordinate 32,772 of JAYWGN010000015.1, forward strand.
ATTTTTCGGCAAGTGGTTCTATATCGGTACCACCACCACCACGGCTCATTTCGCTTATGCCATATTGTTGCAATAAGGTTAACCAGCTCTTAAACTTTTTATACTGCTCATCATTCATACTACCGCCAAAACCACGTGGTGTAAAGCCTCCTGCATCACTTTCAATTGCTGCTATATTAGTTTCGTTATTAAGTGTAGTTAATTCGGCATACTTGTCAGCACCTCTTGCACCGTTTTCTTCATTGGCAAATAGTACTACTCTTATAGTGTGCTTGGGTTGGTAACCAAGGGTTTTAAAAAGGTTAATTATTTCCATACTTTGTACTATACCTGCACCATCATCATGTGCTCCTTCGCCAATATCCCAACTATCCAAATGCCCACCAATAGTTATAATTTGCTTAGGGTTTTCGCTGCCTTTTATTTCGGCTATTATATTATTAGCAACAGTATCGGGTAGCATTGTAGCATTAGTTTTTAGGCTAAATAATACTTTCCCATTTTTGTACAATTGGCTTAGGTTATCACCATCTTGTATGCCTATAGCCACAGCAGGTATGTTGGTAATGGTGTCATTATATTGTTGTACACCAGTGTGGGGGTTATTGTCGTTAGCCGAACTTACACTTCTTACTATAACAGCCACTGCACCGTACTTTGCAGCCCTAGCTGCACCTTGCACTCTATATTTTACAGCATCGCTGTAAGCATTAAATGTACGTACAAATGTTTGGTTAAATGCATAGTTATAATATACTATTTTACCTTTTACATTTTCTTTTTGGGCTTCTAAGTCATCAAAGTTTTTGACTATAAGTAAGGGTGCCTTTAGTACAGTTCCATTGGTACCTATGGCATTGCCAAGGCTTAATATTTCTACGGTTTTTTCGGCTGTTTGTAAGTTGCCTGCTGTAGTACTACTCCACTTATAACTTGCCTCCTCTTTAGCACCCCGTACCCAATGTGGTATGGTACAAAGTTGGCTATATACAGTATCGGCTTTATACTCTTTTAGGGTTTGCAAACCCCAAGCCTCAGCTTTGTACATTGCCGTACTGCCACTTACTCTATTCCCTATTTGTTTGCATAAGTATCGTAAACTATTATAGGCTTTACCATTTACTAAAGCTTCATCGTATATTTTTTTTATAAACGTAGAGTCGTTGGTGGTTTGTGCTTTGGCTATTATACTAGCGGCAATTAATAGTGTTGTACATACATATTTTATCATACTGTAAATGTAACACTGTTTGGTATAATTTGTAGAATTTTTAATACAAGTAAGTATTTATAAAGTAGGTGGTGATGTGTAAAAAGTGAAAATCCGTACAACATAAAACTTGATAAAGTTAAGCCATGCAAACTTTTTTAATTCCTTTCATTAATGACCGAGCTTTATTAGCAATTACTTTATCATGCATATAGTTGGTGTACCTTGCAGTCATTGACATACTTAATAACCAATCATAATCGGGTGCAATTTTAGGACAATTTTTTTCTACTAAATCAGCCAATAATTCATGCTTGCTTAACTTTCTACTATTATTATATCTATAAAAATCATCAATGCTGTTAATCACAGTTTTTTTACCTACAATTGACGGCATTTCAAAAGGAAATATTTTATAGGAAACAAATTGTAAAGCAGTGTAAAAAGATGTAGTAATTATCCAATCTGTAAATTCTTGATTCAACTCAAGGTAGTTACAAACAGCTTCATTGTATAAAGCATGGTTAAGTCTTTCGTTATTTTTTGTCATACTTTAAAAAATAGCCATCGGCAGTTAATGACTTTTCGTCTAAGTTTTTTGTGTCGGGCATAAATGTAAACGTAATATAGAAACTATCACTTTCTACTTCATTTTTTAGTTTTCGAGCTTCTATAAAAATATTCCGAAATTTCTCCGAAATAAAATCTTCTTGCTTAGTTACAAATACAGCAGAAAATTTAGTAATTCCATCTGCTTTTAAATGAATACTTTTAAAACTAATTTTCTTTTTATTTGCATACACATAAAGCCTTTCAGCAATTGTAGTAGCTATACTAATATTCCTTTTTAATTGATTAGTTAATATTTTAACTGATTCATCTTTACCCTCTTGCTTACCTTTTAAATAAGCATCTATCAAGTGGTCACCTGTATATACAGACTCTTCTCTTTTCCAATGTTGAGGAAATTGATTTGATTTGAAAGATTGCTTTTGAATTGTTTGCATTTTATAATATCCAAAATAGGTGTGCAAATATAAGTAGCTTATATATATTTACAATACAATATTGAATTATTGCAACGCTACAATTTTTATGTGTTGCCAACCAGCTCTTAATATTATTTATTTTTTTTAATTAAACTTTTACACAATGTTATATTGCTCATGGGCTTACTTATACCGAATAACTCGGTACAAGTAATGTGGTAGCTACCGTTGCCTTTGGCAATGGTACTACAAACGTAAAGCCGTTACAAATGCTGAATAATAGTACAAATGCTCACAGCCCCAAAGTGTATTCCAAAAAATTAAAAATTCATTATTTTATTTATATACAAACTCATAAATAAAACCAATGCTATTAACATCAAAAATTCGCTAACTTGCTTACTAATATTCTAAATTTTATGAAGATAGGAATTGCTTGTTACCCAACTTATGGTGGTAGTGGTGTATTGGCTACCGAATTGGGCAAAGCATTAGCACTTAATGGCCATCAAGTTCACTTTATTACCTACCAACAACCCGTAAGGTTAAGCAGCTTTGAACCCAATATTTTTTACCATGAGGTAAGGGTACCTACTTATCCATTATTTGATTTTCCGCCTTACGAAACGGCTCTGGCAAGCACTATGGTGGATGTAGTAAAAAATAATACCCTCGATATACTCCACGTTCATTATGCTATACCACATGCAGCTGCTGCTTATATGGCTAAGCAAATATTGCATAAAGAAGGCATAAAAATTCCGTTTATTACCACACTACACGGTACCGATATTACCCTTGTTGGTAAAGATAAAACTTATGCTCCTGTAGTAACATTTAGCATTAACGAAAGTGATGCTATAACAGCTGTGAGTAATAACTTGAGAGAAGAAACATTTAAGTTTTTTAACATCACAAAACCAATAGAGGTAATCCATAATTTTGTTGATGTAAAACGATTTAGCAAAAAACCAATTGATGCTTTTAGAAAAGTAATAGCGCCCAATGGTGAACGTGTATTGTTACATGCCAGCAACTTTAGAAAAGTAAAAAGAGTGCAAGATGTAATGGAAATATTTGCCACTGTACGTACACAAATACCTGCAAAATTAATAATGATTGGCGATGGACCAGAGCGCCCAATGGCTGAGGAACTTTGCCGTACTTTAGGGTATTGTGATGATGTAAGGTTTGTGGGCAAACAAGAACAAATGGAAGAAATATTACCCATAGCCGATTTGTTTTTGCTTACTAGTGATTATGAAAGTTTTGGCCTTGCAGCACTCGAGGCCATGGCGAGTAGTGTACCTGTTATAAGCACTAATGCAGGTGGCCTGCCCGAAATAAATATACATGGCGTAACCGGCTATATGGCTAATGTAGGCGATGTAGCAAGTATGAGTAGCTTTGCTATTGCCTTACTTACCAATGCAGAAAAGTTAGCCACCTTAAAACAAAATGCTTATAACCATGCCCTCACTTTTGACATTAGCAATATAGTACCCACCTACGAAAAGCTTTATGAGCGGGTAATTGGGGCTTAGCTAGTTATTTTATTTTGATGGCTTATACTTTCCAAATGCACAGCATCAAAGTATTTGGTTATAAAATCTTTGCTGAGGCCTAAGGCATTGCCTTTGGCAATAGCACGTTCTAATATTTCGTTCCAACGGTTGCTTTGTAGTATGGTTACATTATTATCTTTTTTGTAAATGCCAATTTTATCGGCCACTTTCATACGTTGGCTTAGCAGTTGTAGTAGTTCATCATCAAGCTGGTTTATTTGTTCTCTAAGTGTAGTTAATACACTCAAAAATTCGGTTTGGTCCACCGTATCGTGTTTCCATATTATGCTATTAAGCATTTCCAATAACCGTTGGGGAGTTACCTGTTGTTTGGCATCACTCCAAGCAGTAAGTGGGTCTATATGGCTTTCAATCATAAGGCCATTATAATCCAAATCAATGGCACGTTGTGCTACGGTTTGCAATATATCTCGTCGGCCACATATATGCGATGGGTCGCAAATGATGGGCAGCTCAGGGTTTCGTCGTTTCATTTCAATTGCTAATTGCCACATAGGTGCATTGCGGTATTCGGTATTGCCATAGCTACTAAAGCCACGGTGTATAAGGCCAATGGTAGCTATACCTGCTTTTGCCACCCTTTCTACTGCACCAAGCCACAATTCGAGGTCGGGGTTTATGGGGTTTTTTATAAGTACGGGTACATTACTACCTCGTAAGGCATCGGCTACATCCTGTACACTAAATGGGTTTACGGTAGTTCTTGCTCCAATCCAAAGCATATCCACATCAAAGTTAAGTGCATCTTCTACTTGCTTTGCAGTAGCCACTTCTACAGTTATTGGTAAGCCAGTTATTTTTTTTGCTTGGTTAAGCCAAGGCAGCCCAATTACACCTACACCTTCAAAACTTCCAGGCCTAGTGCGGGGTTTCCATATACCTGCCCTCAATATATCTACACGGTTGGTAGCTGCTAATTCGGTGGCAGTTTGTAGTACTTGTTCTTCGGTTTCGGCACTACAAGGCCCAGCAATAATTAAGTGTTTTTTTTGTAATAAGGTTTTAATTGGTGTACTCATTTTATGGTAATATTTTTTTAATTTTATTGGCTTGCAGTATTAATGCAGTTAGCTGTTGTTCGTTGTGTTGTATAAGGTTTTTTTTAAACTCGGCAAGTTGTACTTCTAGTTCCATAAGTACATCTAATATGTTTTTTTTATTTTCCAAAAATATGGGTACCCACATTGTGGCATTACTTTTGGCCAATCTTACAGTACTTTCAAATCCACCACTTGCTAACTCAAATATAGTGTTGTTTTCTTTTTCTTTTTGCAATACTGTATTGGCTAATGCAAAGCTGGTTAAGTGGCTTATATGGCTTATGTAAGCAGTGTGTAGGTCATGTGCTTTGGCATCCATATATATAGTGTGCATTCCAAGTTTTTTGTATAACGCTACTGTTTTGGCTAATTGAGCTTTGCCACTTTCGTTAGCATTACATATAACCACGGCCTTATTTTTAAAAGCAATTTTTTGTGCAGCTTCAGGGCCACTATATTCCGTACCCCACATAGGGTGTGTAGCTACAAAGTTAGCACGGTTGCTATGGTTATTTATACAATGTAATATTTCTGTTTTGGTACTGCCTACATCTATTACTGTATGGTGTGTAGTGTAGTTAAGTAGTGTGGGTAAAATGCTTTTGATAGTATGTACGGGTACTGCCAATATAACCATCGATGAGTTTTCAATAGCTTTTTTGAGTGGCAATATTTCGTGTACAATACCTAATTCGAGGGCTTTTGCTGCATTTTTTTTATTATTTTCTACACCTATAATGTGGGTGGCAATTTTATATTTTTGCAAAGCATAAGCTATTGACCCACCCATAAGCCCTGTACCAACTATGGTATAAGTAGTAGCTATATTTGGCGAAACCATTTGTTTATTTATTTTTTTCTCTTTTAGTTTCATTACAATTTTTTAGTTCATTATTTTTTGTAAAGCTTCGCTTAAAATGGTTGCTGATTGGCACAAACTAATCCGAATATAATTATTGCCTTGGCTACCAAATATACCACCTGGTGTTATAAATACATTTTTTTGATACAACAAATAATCACTCAAAGCATAACCATCGGTGTAAGTTGGTGGCACTTTAGCCCATACAAAAAGCCCTTGTTGTGGTGTGGTATAGGTACATTGCAAATAGTCTAATATTTGCATGGCAATTATTTTTCTACTGGCATATAAATTATTTAGTGCAGTATGCCATTCCGTTGATAACTCCAAAGCCTTAGCAGCAGCAAGTTGTAAAGGCAATAGCATCCCACTATCCATATTACTTTTGTATTGCAACACATTATGTATAACGGTGGCATTACCACAAAGCATACCCATTCGCCAACCTGCCATATTGTGGCTTTTGCTTAATGAGTTAAGTTCCACAGCTGTAGTAGTGGCAGCTTCTATTTGTAATATACTCAAAGGGTTGCTGCTAAGTATGCAACTATACGGGTTATCATTTACAATTAATATATTGTGGCTAAGCCCAAAGTCAATTATTTTTTTAAATAATACTAAGGATGCAGCAGCACCTGTAGGCATGTGTGGATAGTTTACAAACATCATTTTTACCGAACTCAAATCTAATTGTTCAAGTGCTTCCATATCGGGTTCCCAATTATTTAGAGCAGCTAATACATACTCCTCACAAGTGCCACCAGCAAGGGTTACTGCTGCTTTATAAGTTGGGTAACCGGGGTTAGGTATAAGCACTTTGTCGCCTTGGTTAAGGTGTGCCATACACAAGTGCATAATGCCCTCTTTACTGCCAATTAAAGGCAATATTTCGGTAGTAGCATTTAAGGTTACTTTATACAAATTATTGTACCATAGTTGTATAGCATTACGTAATGTTGGTACTCCTTTGTAGCTTTGGTAACCATGGCTGGTTGGGTTAGTTACAGCTTGTTGCAACGTATCAATTACTGTAGGGTGTGGTGCAGTATCGGGGTTACCTATACCGAGGTTTATTATATTGCTTCCAGTAGCATTTAAGGTAGCAATTTCTTGCAACTTGGTACTAAAGTAATATTCATTAACGGTGGCTAATCGGTTAGCTGCTTGTATCATTTTTTATTAGTTTTAGTTGTATTATTCCGTTTACCATTTTTATATACGCCTAGTACTTTATAGTTAATTGTATTTTTTTGTAAAATGCTATTGATGGTTATAAACTGTTTTGGTGTATCAAACTCAATATCGGCATAAAAGTAATAATTAAAGTTGCTACCCGCTACAGGAAACGATTGTAGCTTACTCAAATTAATACCCTCCTTAGCTATTAATGTGAGCACCTTAGCTAAACTGCCTATTGTATGTTGTGCAGCAAAGTATATAGTGGCTTTATTACAGTCATTTGTTAAAGTTAGCTTTTGTTTTTCCAAAATTAAAAACCGAGTATAATTATTGGCATTGGTATGTATGTTGGGTACTAGTATTTGTAGGTTATATAGGCTAGCTGCAAGGCTACTTGCTATAGCCGCTTTGGTAGTGTGTTTGTGGTGTTGTATATATTTTGCACTCAATGCAGTATCGTCTGTTTCTACTAATTTAAAATGAGTAGCATCTAAATATTTACTACACTGCAATAATGCCATTGGGTGGCTATGTACCTCTTTTATTTGTGCTAAGCTTACACCGTGGTTAGCTAGTAAGTGTTGCTTTATGGGTAGGTATATTTCGCCTACTATATACAGTTTACTTTGTTGTAGTAAGGTATAATTGGGCAATATGCTACCTGCTATACTGTTTTCAATGGCCACTACTGCACCATGGCAAGTGGGGTTATTTTTTGTTAGGTTAAATGTTTCAGCAAATGTAGCACAGCAAATTACGGATGCTTTGTTACCCGTATATTTGGCTACTGCCATTTGGTGAAAACTCCCTTCAAACCCTTGTATAGTGTATGTTTTGCTCATAAAAAAACCACGCTGTTTGCGTGGGGTAAATAAATTTGTAACGTTATTGGTATAGTACAAAAAATAATTCCCCTTAGATACTACAATAGTAATAAGAGTAATAAAAAAACCAGTTTTGTACCTTTATGATAGTCATAGTGCTAAGTTAGTATAGTTAAGTTGATGTGCCAAATAATAAAATTGATAAGTTATATTTTAAAAAAAACATTATTACCAAAAAAAATGCCATTCCTAAGAATAGGAACGGCTTTTAACGATTGCTTGCCATATGAAAATCTTTACACCGAAAATATTCGGTAAAGAATTTTAATAAATTTTAATGCTTATTTAGGAGCAACTACTTCTTTTGCTTTTTCTGTAGCAACTTTTACTTCAGTTGCAGCTTTAGTGCCAGCAGCTTTTAAAGCAGCAGCAGCAGAGTCAGCAATTCTTTTCAAATTAGCAGCTGCAGCAGCTGTATCAGGAGTAACTACAGTTACTTCTACCTTTGGAGAATCACCTTTTGGAGTTTCTGGAGTTGTTCCGTCAGCTTTCTTTTCTTCACATGCTACAAATGTTGTAGCTAATGCTAGTGCGAATAATACTTTTTTCATTGTGTAATTTTTTTAAATTTGAATATATATACCCAAACTTAAAAAAGGTAACCTATTTATAAAAAATATTTTTTTTAGAGTAGTTTTGGGTTACTTAACCGTACTTTTAGCATTAACATTATCAAACTTGAAAGATTTAGTAGCACAACAAGACCTATTAGCATTGTTTATAGTAAACGATGCCGCTGCAACCAAACTTATATACAAGGAGTCATATCCTATTATACAAAGCTTGGTGCGTAACAATAGTGGCGATGAAGATAATGCGAAAGATATATTTCAAGAGGCTTTAATAGTATTATACGAAAAAGCTAAATTAGGAAATTTTGATTTGCAATGCAAAATAAGCACTTATATATATTCCGTAGCACGGAAACTATGGCTTAAAAAATTGCAACAACAAAATAGTAAACGGACAATATCGGAACATATAGAAGAAACAATAGCAGTAGAAGACGATATAGAGTGGCACGAAAATGAAAACAAACAACATAGTATGCTGCAAGATGCCTTGCAGAAAATAGGTGAGCCCTGCAAAAGTTTGTTAGAAGCCTACTACTACAACAAACAAAATATGGTTGATATAGCTACCAACTTTGGCTATACCAATGCCGATAATGCTAAAAACCAAAAATATAAATGCTTAATGCGATTGAAAAAATTGTTTTTTGCACAACATAAAAATTTATAACAATGGACGATATTTTACTACTTGATGCAGTGGAACATTATATTAATGGAACCCTTAGCGAAAGTGACCTTAACCACTTTGAACACTTACGCCAAACCAATGCCGATGTGGACCAAATGGTGGTAGAGCATATTTTTTTTCTAAAACAAATGGGTAAACATGCCGAAAGAAAAACTCTCAAAAATAACTTTGAGCAACTACATACACAACTAGTACAAACTGGCGAAATAAACACAACAAACAGTGCAAGAGTACTACCATTTTTTACGAAGTACAAAAAACAACTAGCCGTTGCTGCTACTATAATTGCTCTATTTACTGTTACCAGTATGGCACTCATATTTGCTTACAACAAATCAAAAACAAATAACGACTTTACCGCCCTTAATAATAAAGTAAACGCTGTAAATAGCAAGATTGATAAAGTGGATAAAAAAGTTGAAACTGCAGAAAAAAATAAACGACCATCCGTTGTTGCAAGTATTACTGGTACAAGCTTTGCCGTAAACGAAACGGGTTATTTGGTTACCAATAACCATGTATTAGGCAACAATAAAAACCTGTATGTATATAACGATAAGTATGGCGACCTTACAGCCGAAGTAATACTACAAGATGAAGCTAATGATTTGGCTATAATTAAAATAACAGATACAGCATTTGCTACTGGCAAAAAAATGCCTTATACCATTAAGAATACTGAAATAGGACTGGGACAAAAAGTATATACATTAGGCTACAGCCGAGGCTCAAGCCTTGTATATAACGAGGGATTTATAAGTTCAAAAGCTGCTAATGGCTCATTGCAAAACAAGCAGAACTTTTTGTTAACCTTACAGGTAGATGGTGGTAGTAGCGGAAGCCCTGTAATAAATACTAATGGCGATATAATAGGCATAATATCGGCTAAAGAAACACAAGAAAATGGTTTTGCCGTAGGCATAAAACCACAAATGTTGCGTAACATTATAAATACCCTTAATAGTAGCTTAAGCCTTAATACTACTACACACAAACAATCAATTGCAACACTTACAAGAGATGAACAAGTAAAGAGAATACAAGATTGTATATTTATGGTAAAAATAAAATAATGCTCCAAATTATTATACAATAATAATTAAAAAAAACCTCTGCCCAATATATTGGTGGAGGTTTTTTTTATAAAACTATTTATTAGCTAAAAACAAATGACCCAAATTTAATAATGAACCCCCGCCGTTGTTGGAATAGCGAAGCCTTCCAACAACCAATTTTTTCAATGCTAAAATATGTATATTAACAATAGACCCTAACAAAACAAAACTTAGCTGCCAATATTACCATTACATTAATTATTACAAAAAGCTATGAATTATTAATAATAGTTAGTATATTTATATAACTAAATTATCATAGACTATGGGTACACACTACAAACACCATCTCTTTTTTATTACTACTTCTTAGTATTTCAACTTCTTTTATTATTCATTTTGTAAACCCTTGCAACCTTGTACCACTACAAGTTAGCGGCTTTGTTGCATATATTAAAAAACCCCAAATAAATAA
>JAYWGN010000016.1:0-42975 GCA_043778255.1 Chitinophagaceae bacterium
TTGTAATATATTGCCTTTATGTTTACTAAATTATTTATCTCTATGCCAAACCCTACGGAATAGCCGTAGTATATGCCATTGGTTTGTATATCGGGCAAAAACTGTTTTATAGCATTAGGGTTAGTACGGCAAATATGATACCGACCTGCTAACCAAAATATGCCCACATTTTTGGTATTGGTACGTTCCCAAGCCCCTGTTTGAAAGTACAAACCCGATGTAGCAAAAGCATTTAAAAAATTAGTAGGCTTACCAGTAAGTGGGTTGGTAACTGAACCTACTCTAATACCATTAAGTACCCTCTCCCCTACTTGGTATATAAAACCAAACTTTGTAATTACAGTATCATTTGCCTTGCCAAACTTAATACCCTCAATGCTTATATTAATTAACCCACTCATAGGGTTAATGTATCGGTTTACTAAGTGGTCGTTACTTTTGGTGAGTTGCCCACCAGTGTTTTGATTTTGAAAGGTATTGTTGCTAACCCCACCATAAAACGATATAGGAATGCTTAGCTTATTAGGCTCCCCAATAAAGAGCCTAATAAACCTTGCACTGGCATTTACCTGCCCACTATTTAATACATCTATAAAACCGGAAGTGAAGATTTCAGGTTTGAAATCATATATCTTTTTTTTATCGGTAATTAAAATATCCTGTCCATATATATGAAATATATTGAAATAGAAAATGATTAATAATTTGGTAATAATTTTAATCATAGTATAAGTATTTATAATTATCAATTTTTAATTAAAAACTCAATTAAACCATTAGAACTAATAGAACTTTCAAGATTCACTTTATAAGTTTTTAACTTTGTTTTAATTTTTATAAATGCTGTACAAGGTGGAATTTCTCCTTCACTTACAGCAATTAATTTTAACTTATTTACTAAATATTTACTATCTAAATTAATCCAAATAGTAATTGGGCTATTTGTTAAGACTTTATCTCTTAAAATATTTTTATTATTTAAATAAAGATTTATTATGTCATTATCTGCAATTCCATAATCGTATATTTCTACCAAAATTGAGTCAGATTCAGTCTTTTCCAATTCCAAAACTCTTTGAATTGATGATGTTTTTTGTAAATAAATTGTATCAGTATTTTGCAATTTAATAACTGGATGTTTTAATTTTTCAAGATACAAATTTGATTTTCCACAACTAAACAAACCATTATTTCTGTCTTTCCAAATTCCCTCGAGTCGCATTATAGAATCATTCCTAACAAGTTTCATATTATAAACTCCTAAACAGTTACTTGAAAATGACCCTATTTTTAAGCTGATTACAGAAGTTTCAGTAAACGTTATAATTGAGTCTTTGAAATTTAAACGGCCATTCAAATTATAATGCTCGAATAGTCCTTTTTGATAAAATAAATGTGAAGAACCTATAAATACTGAATCATTTTTTAAATCAAAATCAACAACTAATTTTAAGGGGTTTGATGTTAGACTATTTTTACTAAAGTTACCTACCCATTCACCTGAAATAGTCTGGCAAAAAGTATAGCAACTTAATAAATAAAATAAGCTAAAAAGAGATAATTTCATATTTTAATAGTATAAAAATATGCAGCATTTAAAATACTGCATATTTATTTTTTTTTAATATTTAATCTTTACTAGTATTTATTGTCATTGCAAGTTTTAAATAAATATTGAGTGGATTAAATGAATTACCATTTCTTAAAAAACTTGTTAATTGATAACTAAATCCATTTGCAAATAATATTTTTCTTTCTTTTGTAATTGCGAAATTCATACCATAATCAATATTTAATCCAAATAGTGTATTCCTATCAAGTCTAATTTTCTCAATTTTTTCCACATCAAATTTCTTATAATTTTGTTCAGTTGAAAATAAGTACTCAGCATAACCACCAAAATTTATAAACAAATCACTTCCTTTTTCAGTTTCAAATAAAAGAAATTTAAACTTTAATGGTACACTTATTGAATTAAAGTTTATATAACTATTTTTTATCGTATTATCATTAGGTTCGAAAACCAATTCAGCGTTTCTTTTAAAAAAAATACCATCAATTACAAATTTATTGAAATTAGAATTAAAACCTGTACCTAGAAGAACATTCTTATCTAATCTTTTAAAAATATTAAAAGTGGTAGAAAACCCATTAGCACTAAGCAATTTGGCTTTATTAAAATTATTTTTTATAGTAAAATTACTTAATTGAAATCCAATATCAATTTGTGCCTCACTTCTTAAACAACAAAACATAAAAAAGAAATAATATTTTTTCATTTTTAAATGTTATGGTTCAAAAGTAGAAAATACTGCTACAGTTCCACCACTCATTACTGCACCACCAACCACTGCTCCAACACCTCCCCCAAGGGTAGCACCAGCAATAGCACCCCCAGCATCCATTAATCCAACACAAAGCCACTGCCACCACTTCAACTTTTTATTTTGAGAATTGAAGTTTATAGAACTAGTAAAAGTATTGTTAGTACTCCATGCAAGTAAACTATAACGTAGCGTAGAGCCATAAGCATATAATGCAAATTTCTCTGTGTTTGTAACCGACAAAGCTGAAATTTGATTTTCCCAAGTCACTATTTTTGATTTAATATTTGGGTAACCACTGTTTGCAGCAGATTGGTTATAAATTTGATTTAATAACTGACTCAAAAATGCTTTGCCTATAGATGAAATTGGTGCAGAATTAGTAAAAAAACTATTTGCTGGTGGTGCACTTGGACTTAATACACTCAAATAATTATTAATTGTAGAAGTTGTAAAGTTTGTGCTGAAATTTGGTGCTGAATTTGGACCATAAGTATTGTTCATATACTGTATCCCTGCATTATATAATGTATTCACATTTTGCAATTGAGGAATTGTATAATTGCTAGCTAAATAATATAATGCATCATTATGCTCTACTCCAATGTTATCATTAGGATTTGCAGAATTTGCTGCATCAGTTCCACATCTTTGAAAAAAAATTGATTGAGAATTACCATTCAATGATATTATTAACACCATCAAACCAAAAATAAACTTTTTCATTTTATAAATAATTAAAATTTTTGTTGAAGAAACTTTTTACAGTTTCGTACACTGTATCAACGTCAGTGTTCCTACTATGGCTATTTTAAGTGTCCTTGCACTTTATGGATACGTTCGGAATTTTGCCGTAAGCAAATAAACTTTTATAGACTAGCTTTCGTGTCGGTTGCAACAGACTGAATAATTGTAGTTTTTTTAATGAACTAACGTAACTGTTTTCAACGTCGTTGGCCAGAATTATATTTGCCATGTAAAATTGAACTATATTTTTTGTAATTGCAATACTACTAAGTGGTAGTTTTTTAGGGGTCTGTTTAATGTTTGGGTAGTTTTGGGGCTAATAAGTAAACCAATTAGTAAGGTCTTTTTTTAGTAGTTATCGGGTCTTTCCTTTTTTTAATATAACTAAACCTTACAACAACCAAATTAAAAAGTATTCATGTAATTGTTACCTACTAATTAAATTCGTTTTTTATTTTTACATTCACCATACTAAGCACTTATAACCAATTTTATTTTTTAAAGTCATCTACCATTATCTTTGCACTAATTTTTTATAAAAACGGATTATGAATTGGAAGCAAAAAATAACAGACTACAAGCTATTAATGAAATTTACCTTAAGTTTTACGGTAGTATTTAGTTGTGTTATTTGTTATTTATTACACCCTGCTGTTGTGTTTGATTGGCGGTTGGTGGTACTATTGTTTACAGCAGGTATGTTAGTAACAGGTAGTGCCAATGCCATAAACCAAATAATAGAAATAGATACCGATGCCATAATGAAACGAACCGCTAACCGGCCATTAGCAAGTGGTCGAATGCAAGTAACCGAAGCAATAGCATTTGCAGCTATTGCTGGTAGTTTGGGGGTGCTTATGATGTGGAATTACTTTAACGGTTGGTCGGCAGTATTATCGGCTATTAGTTTATTATTATATGCATTTGTATATACCCCACTCAAAAAGAAAAATAGCATAGCCGTACTGGTAGGCGGTTTGCCCGGTGCCTTGCCTTGCCTTATAGGTTGGGTAGCAGGTATAAGTGAGGGTGGCAGCCAAAGTTGGGCAGGTGGTTGGGTGCTATTTGCTATACAGTTTGTGTGGCAGTTTCCACACTTTTGGGCCATAGCTTGGATAGCCCATAAGGATTATGAAAGTGCTGGCTTTAAGCTATTGCCAAGCACACAAGGGCAAACAAAATACAGTGCCCAGCAAGCACTTATATATTCGTTGTTAATGATTCCTATTGGGCTTGCACCGTTTTTTATGCAAAGCATTAACGAGCCTAACTTGAGCCAAACACCAGCATTGTATATTGTACTACTTTGCAATATATTTATGGTATTACAAAGTTATCGGCTTTACACCGATATGAACCTTGCAGCAGCTCGTAGAGTAATGTTTAGCAGCTATATTTATTTATTAATTGTATTTTTAGCCTTAGTAATATTTAAGTAAAATGCAGTAGTTAGTATTTACTTTTTAATAAATTTTTTTTACAAAAAAAAACTCCCTAAACCTCCACAATGAAAAAAACTCCTTTTACTCCAATGCATATAGCACTAGGTGCTAAAATGGCCGAATTTGCAGGGTACAACATGCCAATTAGTTATACAAGTATTAACGATGAGCATGCTGCCGTACGTAGCCATATAGGTGTGTTTGATGTTAGCCACATGGGCGAATTTGTAGTAAAAGGCAAAGGTGCAATGCAACTTATACAAAGCATTACTACCAACGATGTAAGCAAACTTACCAAAGGCAAAGCACAATACAGTTGTATGCCCAATAATGAAGGTGGTATAGTGGACGATTTGTTGGTGTATTGTTTAGAAGATTGTGCTGATAGCACTACCCATACCGAGGCATATATGATAGTAGTAAATGCCAGTAATATTGAAAAAGATTGGAATTGGATACAACAGTTTATCACCCCTCCTTTGGAGGGGAAGGGGGAGGCTTTAGAAATGCATAACATAAGCGACCGTACTGCCCTGTTGGCTATACAAGGCCCAAATGCCACTAAAGTATTGCAAACATTAACCGATGTAGATATCCTTAATTTAAAATATTACACATTTACCCGTTGCAAATTTGCGGGTATTAATAACGTAATAGTAAGCGCCACAGGCTATACTGGTGCAGGTGGGGTTGAAATATATTTTGAAAACGAAAACGATAATGCCTCCATTATATGGAATGCAATATTTGCAGCCGATGCTGCTATAAAGCCAATTGGCTTAGCTGCAAGGGATACCCTAAGGCTCGAAATGGGTTATTGCCTTTACGGCAATGATATTGACGATACCACTTCGCCATTAGAGGCTGGCTTGGGTTGGATCACAAAATTTACAAAAGAGTTTACCAACAAAGCTTACTTTGAAACCCAAAAAACAACTGGCATTACCCGCAAATTAGTAGGCTTTGAAATGATAGAAAAAGGAATACCACGACACCATTATAAAATACACGATGCTAATAATAATGAAATTGGTTATGTAACTAGTGGCACACAAGCCCCTACACTTGGCAAGGCCATTGGTATGGCTTATGTAGCTAAGGAACATGCAACCCTCAATACCGAAATATTTGTAAACATTAGAGATAAAAATGTAAAGGCAAAAGTTGTAAAAATGCCGTTTGAATAAATAATTATAACCCGATGGATATAAAAAAACCAACCCTAACCACCTGTGCCTCACCAGCCTTACTTAACCTATACGATATAACCCACACAACCGTAGTAATAATAGATGTACTAAGGGCTACAAGTACCATTGCCAATGCATTGTACAATGGTGCAAAGGCTGTAATACCTGTAGATAGTGTGGCAGAATGCATACGAATAGGTAAACAAATAGAGGGCATTACAGCTGGTGAAAGAGATGGGCATATTGCCGAAGGTTTGCAACACGGCAACTCACCTAGCGAGTACCCTCGTAGCTTTATTGCCAACAAAACTTTGGTACTAACTACTACCAATGGCACTAAATTATTGCACATGGCATTAGCCAATAATGCACCCAATATTATAACAGGTTCGTTTCCTAATTTGGATGCCGTATGTGATTATATACTTACTCAAAACAAACCCATAATGCTAGGCTGTGCAGCTTGGAAAGACAGGGTAAACATAGAAGATATGCTATTTGCAGGTGCAGTTATTAGCAAGGTAAAAAAGCACTTTAACATAAGTTGCGATACCTCCATAATAGCAGAAATGCTGTACAATAAAGCCAAGAAAGACCTATTTGAATTTATGAAAACCAACCATGCTTCGCATTACGAAAGGCTTCACAATTTTGGGGTTGATGAGGATATGAAATTTTGCCTTACACCCAACCTTTCGCCAGTAGTACCTATATACAATGAGGGTAAGTTGGTAGTGGTAAGTTAAGCCCAATCAGTAGTAGTAAGTGTAAATAAGGCTTCTACAGTTACACTCAATACAGTAGCAATTTTTATAGCTAATATTGCCGTGGGAAAGTAATGACACTTTTCAATTGATAGAATAGTTTGCCTACTTACTTGTACCAATGTAGCAAGTTGCTCTTGTGATAAATTATTTTGTTGCCTTATCTCTTTTAAATTATTTTCCAACTTTATTTTTTTTAAACAAAAAATCTAAGCTTGGCCATTTATAATATTCGCTATAAAAACTTATGAGGTAAATTGTGCACATTTGGATAGCAATAGCATAGTTATCTTTAAAATTATCAGTTTTAAATACAGGGCTTAATAATACACCAGTGATAACATAAAAAAATGAAATTATAAAGCATTTACATCTCATTAATGTTAGTCTCTCATCTTCAATTTTTTGTTGGCTGACAATTATAATCAACAAACCAATTAAGATAATACTACTACCAATTTCTTTCATATATGGAAAAGGAGCTTTTCCATATATAATTTTTACAATTGAAAATGCGATAAGTGTTATAACTATTAAACCCAAACCAACCCATTTAAGTTTATTGGGAAGTAATCTCATTTTTTGCATAAATTTTTTTTAGCAATGTAAAGTTAACTTAACATTTTGTATTACACAAATATTATATTCTACAAAACTTGTACTATCAAAAACTTTAAATAATGGGTGTTTTCCCAACCCCACACTATGGGGTGGTCGGCACTTTGGGCATTAAAGGTTATTTGCTTTATGGTTCGTTTGGCATCTTTAGCAGCCATACTTATAATGTGCAAAAACAACTCGGGTTCTATTAAGTTAGTACAGCTGCTAGTAACCAAGTAGCCGCCTGGTTTTACTAATTGCATACCCCGTAAGTTTATTTCTTTGTAGCCTTTTATGGCTTGGTCTATGGCATTACGGCTTTTGGCAAAGCTTGGTGGGTCCAGCATTACTACATCGTACTGTCGTCCATCTTTCGCCCAAGTTTTCAATACATCAAAGGCATTTACACACTCAAACTTTGCAATGTTTTGTACATGGTTAAGCTCCGCATTTTTATTACACATGGCTATGGCATTGGCACTTACATCGAGCCCCAGCACCGACTTTGCACCATAAGCAGCAGCATGTATTTCAAACGTACCTGTGTAGGTAAATACGCCTAGTACATCGGCACCTTTAACTATATGCTGTATGGCACGGCGGTTATCTTGTTGGTCCAGAAAGTAACCCGTTTTTTGTCCATTTTCAATATCAACGGCAAACTGCAATCCGTTTTCGTTTATTATAATATTGGTATCAAAGGCTTCGCCTAAAAATCCCTTTTGTTGGGGCATACCCTCTAATTCCCTTACTGGCACATCGTTACGTTCATATATACCTTTTACTGTAAACAATTTGTGTAATGCTGCTACTATAGCAGGTTTCCATTTATCAATACCTAAGGTGAGGGTTTGTAGTACAAAGTAATCGTTAAATTTATCAATAATTAATTGGGGCAATCCATCGGCTTCGCCAAATACTAAGCGGCAGTTTTCGGTATAGCCAATTTGTTGGCGGTACTGCCAAGCTATTTTTATTTTTTGGTAAAAAAAATCATCGTTTATCACCTCACTTTTTTTACGGGTAAGCAACCTAACCAATATCAAACTTTGAGGGTTTATGTAGCCTTTGCCTACAAATGTGTTGTTGTGGGTTATTACATCTACAATATCGGCTGGCTGGTATTCGCCTTTTATTTCGGCTACTTCGTTGGCATATATCCAAGGGTGTCCACTCTCAATACGCTTACTTATTTTTTTATTTAATTTTACTACTGCCATACAGCGAAAGTAAACTTTTTTTTAAGTAAATGGGGATTTGGTAAATTATGGCAACACCTTTTTTTACACCTACAAAAAACTTTACCTTTGCCCATAACAAAAAAATAAAACTATGGGCAACCTCAAATATATTGCACTCAATATGGTATTGCTTTGCTGCGTAACATTTTGCGAAGCACAAACCCAAAAAACCGATACCATAAAGTTTGTATATACCAAATATACTACCGCACAACTGCTACCCAAAGCCTTTACATTTGTAACCCAAACCACCACCGTAACCGATGTATTGGCTAACCTTAAAACTGCAAAATACCAAACCCTTAAAGACAAAACATTTGTAATAAGCCTGTTTGATGCCGATAATAAACGAATAAATTATATACTTACAGGCAGCAGCAATAATAATATTATAACCCAACTTCGTATTAACTGTAGCCAAGTGGAACTAGCAAAACTTATGCCCTACATTGGCACAGCTAATTATAATAATAGCAATAATACCTACTGGCTATTACAAACCAAAAATGGGGAACGGTTGGTAATAAAACAATCCCTTATTGGCAACTTTGCTGCTGTTACTATTAGCATACATCCCAAAGCATACACATTGGAACCTACGGTGCCCAACTGACAATTTGTACCTACTATAGCCTTTGGCTAAAAAATTGAAACTATACCTACACAAAAAAAAATAAGCTTATGGAACCTATAACACCCGAACAAGATATAATAACTGACAATACTGCACCCGACGATATTAATATAAATGCCGATGACAGTGCAGCAGGTACCAACCACCTTAACGAGGCCGTGGCCGAAGAAGATGCAATGGAAAAATTGCAAACCGAACTTGATGAGCAAAAGGATAAATACTTACGACTAGTAGCAGAATTTGACAACTTTAGACGACGTACAGCCAAAGAAAAACTAGACCTTATACAAACTGGTGGCAAAGATGTAATATTAGCCATGCTTGAGGTACTTGACGATGCCGAAAGAGCCGAAACACAACTGCAAAAAAGTGACGATGTTGCCGTAATTAAAGAGGGTATTAGTTTGGTATTTGCCAAATTAAAAACCACCTTACTAGCCAAAGGTGTAAAAGAAATAGAAAGCATTGGCAAACCCTTTGATGTAGAACTACACGAAGCCATAACCGATATACCTGCAGCAACCGAAGCACAAAAAGATACTGTAATAGACCAAATACAAAAAGGATATTACCTCAACGACAAATTGATAAGGTTTGCAAAAGTAGTGGTGGGGAAGTAATTTGATAATACTATAATTTGATAATTTGATAACTGGAGAAATTAGGAAATAATTTGATAATAAATAAAATGATAATTTGATAGGTTGAATACAGATAATTTGTTGGGTTATGTAGGGTTATCAAATTATCATATCATCAAATTATCAAATTAAAAAAACATGAAAAGAGACTTTTACGAAATATTAGGCATTAGCAAAAATGCAAGTACCGATGAGATAAAGAAGGCTTATCGCAAAATTGCCATGCAATACCACCCCGATAGAAACCCTGGCAACAAGGAGGCCGAAGAAAAATTTAAAGAAGCAGCCGAAGCTTACGAAATACTAAGCGATAACGATAAAAAAAGCCAATACGATAGGTTTGGGCATGCTGCATTTAGCGGTGGTGCTGGCCAAAGCAACCGTGGTGGCGGTATGGATATGAACGATATATTTAGCCAATTTGGCGATATATTTGGCGATGGTGGTGGCGGTGGTTTTGGTAGTTTTTTTGGTGGCCAAAGCCGTGGTGGTGGTGGGCGCCGTGCCACAGGTGTAAGGGGTAGCAGCATACGTATAAAGCTTAAACTCAACTTTGAAGAAATAGCCAAAGGTGCTAACAAAACTGTAAAGGTAAAAAAACACATAGTTTGTACCACTTGTGATGGTAGCGGTGCTAAAGATAAAAATAGTGTACAAACCTGCTCCACTTGCCAAGGGCAAGGGCAGGTAAAAAAAGTAACCAATACCTTTATTGGACAAATGCAAACTGTAGCAACTTGCCCTACTTGCAGCGGTGCAGGTACTACCATTACCAACAAATGTACAGTATGCAAAGGCGATGGCAGAGTGTATGGCGAAGAAACGGTAAATATAGATATACCAGCTGGAGTACAAGAAGGTATGCAGCTTAATGTACAAGGCAAAGGCAATGCAGGTGAACGTGGTGGTGGTGCCGGCGACCTTATAGTATTAATAGAAGAAGAACAACATGCCGAGCTACACCGTGAGGGCTTAAATGTAGCTTACGATTTGCATATAACCTTTACCGATGCAGTGTTTGGCACACAAATAGAAGTGCCAACAATAGATGGTAGAGCCAAAATAAAAATACCAGCAGGTACACAAAGTGGCAAAGTATTTAGGCTTAAAGGCAAGGGTTTTCCTAGTGTAAATAGTTACGAAAAAGGCGACCAACTTATACACATAAATGTATGGACACCACAGCAAGTAAACACCGATGAAAAAGCAATACTTGAAAAATTAAGCACTAGCAATAACTTTAAACCCAACCCCGAAAAAGACGGCAAAAACTTTTTTGAAAAAATTAGAGATATATTTGGATAGCCATTTTCATAGTTTTTAATTTTGGGGCTGTCGGCAGCAATAACCTTATTGAGCCACAGTCCACCGCCCATTACATAAGTAAGGAAATTGAGAAATTTTATAGAGACCAAAACAATATACTTAATAAGCATCAAATGCCGAATGAATAAACAAATGGTACAATAAGGCGAAGCCGCAATTGGACTATATTGTTTATCATTACGGTATATGGCTTCGCCATACGTTATTCCATTAAGCGGTGCAGCCCATGGGCTTTTTGTACATAATTAAGCAATTGATGCATACACCCAAAGCATTACATTTTTTTTTCGGTAACCATATTTATATACTATTGTAATTATAAATATATGCTTCAGCATTTACCTTTGGTTATAAACAAGTACAGCAACCTACCATTAAACCAATTGAACAAGACCCAATATAATCACTTACATTTGAAATAATATTATTCAATTGCTTACTAATGATTAACATACTAGTTGCCGATGACCACTCCTTATACCTTGAGGGATTAATAATGCTACTAGAAAAAAATAAACAGTACCATGTATTAGCCAAAGCCAATAACGGTGCTAATGCCATTACAATGGTAGCCTCAAACCCAGCAGCAGAGCTACTCCTACTCGATTTGCACCTGCCCGATATGAATGCTTTGGAAATAGTAGAGCAAATTAGAAAATTAAATACCACCATAAAAATAATAATACTTACCCACCAAAAAGGGAATAGGTATTTACCAAAATTTAAGCAATACAATATATCGGCTTATGTACTTAAAAATATAGAGGTAGTCGAGTTGGTTAACGTAATAAATATAGTACTCTCAGGTGGTCAGTTTTACAGCCCCGATATATTTGAAGTAACAAAAGATGAGGACTTTTATTTAAAATCATCGGTTATACATTTTGATAAAAAAGAAACTCCACAACTTACCACCAGAGAAATAGAAATAGTAAAACTTATATGCCAAGAAAAAAGTAGCAGTGACATAGCCGCCGAACTTTTTATAAGCATTGGTACAGTGGACACTCACCGTAAAAACATACTCAACAAACTGGGTGTAACTAGTACCGTAGGCTTGGTAAAATATGCCTTACGCAATAAATGGTTAACCTAAATTAGGCTTTGCTATAAGCACCCTACAACCATAATTACTAATATTTTCAAAACTAAGTTTTAAGCCCAAAGCACTAGCAAATTGCTTACTCACATTCATACCTACACCTGTGCCGGTGGCATTGTGTTTGTCTATAGTTGGGTTGTTTAGTTGGGTTAGTAAAGTCTCATTTATTGGGTTGCCTTCGTTATCAATAGTTACTGTGGTGTTATTGTTATCCTCATTTATTTTTATACGTATGGCTTTTTTGTTGGGCGAATTTTTAATGGCATTATCTATTATATTTCGTACTATAAATTTGAACATCATTTCGTCGGTTGTTATTAAATCATTTGCAGTAGCATTGGTTTCTATGGTTATTTCTTTTAGCTCTGCTGGGTTTTTATAAAGGGCAATTGTTTCTTCCAATATTTTATTAATATGCACAGCAGTTAGCTTTGGCGATATTTCGTTTTTTTGCACCACTGCCCATTGCAACATATTGTTTAGTAACCCATATATTGGCTTTATAGCGTTGCCCATTTTGGTTATCGCATTTTGTGCAGCAGGTGCATCCATTGTAGTAAGGTTACTTTCTAAGGCAGTTTGGTAATTAAGTACTGCTGTTATCGGGTTCATAAGGTCGTGGCTCATAATGCTAATTAATTGCTCCTTGGTATCGTTGGCTTGTAGTAGGTTGTCTTCACTTTCTATAAGGTCGGTATTTAGTTGTTTTAGGGTAGTGTTTTGTTTATTAATATTTTCATTTGCCTTGGCTAGGTTAGCATTTATTTTTTGCTTTTGTTGGTATTGCCTATATGTTATAAACCCTGCAATAAGTGATACTAAAGCCACAATGCCAAAGCCCCACTTTGTAGCTCTTTCTTTGGTTAGTTTTGCATTAGTAATAAAGGTTTCGTTGGCATGTTGTACACTATCTGCTACTGCTTTTTTGTCGTAATCAAATTTTAGCGTAGCGGCTATAAATTTCTTTTTATTTTCATCGCTATTTACACTATCTCTTATGGTGTAATATTGGTTGTTGTACTCATAAGCCAGTTTATAATTGCCTTTTTTTTGGTATAGCTGTGCCATGTATTTATAGTTATCCAATATCAAATCGCCAATGCCTAATTCTTTTGCTAAAACCATGGACCTATTAAAATATTTTTCGGCAGTAGCGAAGTCATTTTTTTGCATATACATTTCGCCAAGGCTACCACAGGCAATAGCCGTACCGTTTGAGTTTGGGTCTAATTTTTCTTCAATATTAAAGGCTATTAACTCATATTCTAATGCCTTATTGTATTGATTGCTATGAAAATAATTGTAAGCAATATCACTATATGAAGTAGCTATAAGGCTTGAGTCGCCTATTTGTTTTCGTATTGCTAAGGCTTTAAAATGATAGTCCAATGAACATTCATTTTTGGTAGTAATTGGTTCAGCTAATGTTGCAAATTCAGCATCAGTCATATCAAACATAGTGTTAGCTATACGGCCATACATAGTGGCTTCTTTACTTTTATCTTCTAAGGTTTTGCTTATTACCAATGCTTTTTTTAAGTAACCCATACCCGTTTTGGCATCGCCAAAATTTTTGTAGGCAGTGCCTAAATTACCGTATGATAGCAGCAGCCCTTCATTATCTTGTAAGGCCTCTCTTATACTTGTAGCTTTAATTCTATACTCAATTTCTTCAGTTCTCTTACCTTGCTTAGTTAGTACGTTGGCTAGGTTATCGTACTGCCTTGCTATTACTACACTATCGTTGTTTTTAATGGCTATCTCCAATGCTTTTTCGCCATATTTAAGTGCAGTAGCATAGTCGCTTTTTTCCATGTATATATTGCCTAAGTTGGTGTAGGAGTTGGGCAATTCTTTATTAATATTGTTTGCTAGCCTTACTTTCAAGCTCATTTCTGCCCAAGTAACTGCACTATCTAATTTCCGCATATTTCTATACACTACACTCAATACATCGTACCCTCTAGCTAGCAATATTGGCTTGTTGGTTTTATTATTTAAAGCATTTGCCTGTAAGGCATACTGTACACATTTGCTCAACTCTGTATTACGTGTAGCATTAGCCATATTCAAATATATTTTTTGCCGAAGGCTATCTACCGTTTCTTCATTTATTCGTTTTTGTAGGGAGTCTAATACTCTAGTTTGGGCTGATATAAATAGTGTAATAAAAAGTAAAGCTGCCAATGTAAAGAGTTGCATAGTGGTAGTTAGTTTACTCAAATATACCTATTTACAGTATTGTTTTCTGTTTTAAATTATGTTTTTTTTGCATTAATAAAATTGTAGTACTAAAAACATTAGTTGTAAATAATACTGTACAATTTAATATTAGTAACCTTGCCAATGGTATGTATTTGGTAAAATACAATGACGGTATAAATATAACAACACAAAAACTAATCAAAAACCAATAAACTTTAATTAACACTCAAAACAAAAAACCATGAAAAAGTTACTCACTATTTTATTTTTCACACTAATAAGCAATACCATTTTTGCACAAAGTGCAATACAAAAAATAAAAGATAAAGCCAACGCCAAGCTAGAAGAAACTAAAGAAAAAGCAAAGTTAAAAGCTAATACCAAAATAGATACTAAAATAGATAACACCCTTGACAAAGGTGTAAATGCACCTGAAAATGCAGTAAATAAAACTAAAGAAAAAGGTAAAAATAAAAAAGCAGCAAAGGCTACTGAACCTGAGGTGCTAAAAGAAGAAAATATAGAAGTAGAACAAAAAGTTGCAGTAACTGCTGATATAAATGAAGCAAAAAACAGTATGCCAACCGAGGCTAAACTGTACAGTAAATTTGACTTTGTACCTGCCGATAGTACCATATTGTACGATGACCTCAGCAATGAAACTACCGATGAAATACCAAGCAAATGGAAAGTATATAGCGGCAGAGTTGAAGTAAAACAATTAGGCAACGAAAAAATAATACAAATACCAGGTAGCGAAACAAATAGCAATACTTCATCTTTTGCCCCAAGGTTTAAAACTGATGCACCGTACTTGCCTTATAGGTTTACAGCCGAGTTTGATATGTACTTTAAATACAACGAAAACCTTACACCTGGCAATATTAGCATTGGCTTTTGCAAACCCGATGAGTCGGGCAATTTTTATAGCGAAAATTGTAATGATGCTACACTTGGCAACTTAAAAGAACCCTTACAATTTTACGATAATGGCGAACTCAACAAAATAAAATTTGGCAGTTTTACAGGGCAGTTTAGCGATGTAGAAAAACTAAAAAATACTTGGGTACATATATCCATAGCCGTTACCGAAAAAAGTATGAAAGTGTATTACAATAACGAAAGGGTATTAAATGCACAAATGGACGAAAGCCGAGCCAATGCATTTGCATTTAGTATGCAAAACTACAACGATGTGTACCTCAAAAATATTCGCCTTGCAGCAGGTGGTAGAGATCCTTACAAGCAAACTACAATTACGGGTAAGTTTGTAGCAAGAGGCTTAAAGTTTGAAACGGGTAAAGCCACCCTAAAGCCAGAAAGCATAAGTGAATTGAATAGAATAGTAAAGCTAATGACAGAACACCCGGAGCTAAAATTTGAAATTGGCGGCCATGCCAGTAAAAGCGGTAATGCTACTGATGCCAACAACCAAACCCTAAGCGAAGCAAGGGCAAAAACTGTAATGGCAAAATTAATAGAAATGGGCATAGCCGCTACAAAGCTTACTGCCAAAGGCTATGGCGATAAAAGCCCTATTGATAGCAATGCATCTGCCGAAGGCAAAATAAATAACCAACGAGTGGAGTTGAAAACAATTAAGTAAAAAAATAACCCAACTAATAATGTTAAAATTTATGAAATTATTACTTTCTATACTTTTTGTTTGTTTGATTGCAAAACCAATATTGGCGCAAGTAACAGAACCAGAACCATACATAAAAAAATCGTTCTGTATAATTCTAAGTACCAAAAGCTATACCGAAGCCGATAAAGTGGCTCAACAAGCAGCTAAAAAACTAAATGTAAAATTAGATTATCGCAACCTTGAACCCAACAAAAAAATTGGACTCACTCTACCAAAAGATACGGAAGACCCTGAGGCATCGTACCCATTTTATTATGCCCGAGGCAGATTCGATAATGGCAATTATATAAGCATAGAATATAGTAATGCTTATGTAGGTTTTGCCAAAGGCTACTATATTGTAATAGCATCAAGTGGCGATATTGCTGCAGTTAAAAAAGACGCCATAGCAGCAAGGAAATATTACAAACAAGCTTATGTAAAAAACACCAAAGTATATGTAGGCTGTATGCACTAATTATTTAACAAGCATAAAAACATGAAAAAATTAATAACCTTTACTATTTTACTTATTGCTAATACATTTGCAAATGCCCAAACCATACCAGCCACCGCCAATGCTTGGGTGGCTAAAGAAAAAAAAATGTGTAAAGTAGCAGCAAAAGATTACAGCACCACTACTGCTGCTAACGATTTAGATTTTAGTACTATATTGTTGGGCGAAAATAAATACGATAATTTTTTGGGTTTTATTGGTAGCAATAAACAACGCTTACAGTTGCACATAACAAGTGTACGTAAAGACTATACCAGAAAAGGTGTGTACCTAGTACAAGGCAAAAGTTTGGTAAAAGGCAACCTATGTGTATTTGATGGGTTTATAATTATAGCTGGTTTATTTAAAGCCACACCGCTAAATTATGGTGGTGGCACTCCTAAAGAAATGGGATTACTTACCGCAGCTTATTATTTTAATGAAGATGCTTCGCAAAAAAGTACCGGACACTTTGAAGGTGTATGTATGTACAAATGGGAAATAACACAAGATGGTGAACTTAAAATTAATGATAATGAAGCAGATGGAGATGGATATTACAATAACCAATACGTTGGTATATGGCAAAGCTATACTACCAAAGTAAAAAGGCCTTGTAACTGGGGCGAAAACCGCATACCACTCTGTGGCGATTTAGATAAAGGCGAATACAATTTTGAACCTGCAAAAAAGTACTTACCATTTGGGTGGCAAACATACCTAAATGAACGTAACGAAAACCCCAATAATGGTGAAGTTACAATGTGGTGGGAGTAAAGTTTACAACAGTTTTTTTTATTATAAAATTATTACCAATTTATTTGTCGTATTTATAAAACCAATAATCAAACTTATATTTGCATTATGCAAATACTAGACGGAAAGCTAACTGCACAACATATAAAAAATGAAGTAAAACATAAAGTGGACTTACTTAGGCAAAAAGGCAAAAAAGTACCCCACTTAGCTGCAATATTGGTAGGCAATAATGGTGCAAGTGAAACTTATGTAGCTGCCAAAGTAAAAAGCTGCGAAGAAATTGGGTTTAAATCAACACTTATACAATACGATACCACCGTTACAGAACAAGAATTATTACAAAAAATAACTTTTTTAAATTACGATGATGATGTAGATGGCATATTAGTACAACTACCACTACCAGAGCATATAGCATCGGAAAAAATAATAAATGCTATAGCTGCACAAAAAGATGTTGATGGCTTTCACCCTATAAGTGTGGGGCGAATGGTGGGTGGGTTAAGTACTTTTGTACCTGCCACACCTTATGGCATTATGCTGTTGTTGCAGCATTACAATATACCCACCAAAGGCAAACATGCTGTAATAATAGGCCGTAGTGCAATAGTAGGTACACCTATGAGTATACTCCTCAGCCGAAATACTAACCCTGGCAATTGCACCGTTACTCTAGTGCATTCGCATACACCTAACATAGTTGACATTTGCTTACAAGCCGATATTATAGTAGCTGCATTAGGCAAACCTGAGTATGTAACGGCCAATATGGTAAAGCCCGGTGCAGTAGTAATTGATGTGGGTATTACAAGGGTGGTGGACAATACAAAAAAATCGGGCTACGCCCTAAAAGGCGATGTACATTATAGCCAAGTAGCACCAATTACTAGTTATATAACTCCAGTACCTGGCGGCGTTGGCCCAATGACTATAGCTGCACTTATGATGAACACTTACAAGGCTTGCACGGAGCAGTAATTTGAAAATAAAAAGATTATGATACTACTACTTGAACCACTAATTTTTATTCTGCCTAGTATTGAGGTTTACTTCATTCTATTTATTATAGGTATACTCCCCTACTTTTTTTGGCGGTGGCTTTACAAAAAATATATAAAGGATAAACAAAAACAAAAAGTTGCCATTTGGGTTTCTACAATTATTATAACACCTATTATATATATTGGGCTAATTTATATTTATATTATTTATATTACAAGTGAGCCAAGTAGAGATTTTGACAAAACAAAATGGATGGCAGATAAGCAAGGAAGATTTAAAATGGGTGACCATATTGTAAAAAGTAAAATTCTTATTAATAAAGACACCAATGAAGTGAAACAGATGTTAGGGTCGCCCACTATACAAGACAGCCTGAACCTACATTGGACTTACAATATGGGAGTTGGTGGTGGTGGGCTAGGGTTTTTATTTCATGATTTATCTATACAGTTTAACAATAATAAAGTAACAACTGTACTACACAATAGGGTAGATGATTAATAGCTTAGCTAAAGTATATTTATAGCTATAAAAAATATGTTGCCAAATATTTTTGCTTTCAACACCAAGGTAGTTATTTAACAATTATACAAATTTTGCCAACCATTTTTGCACCCCAAATACAGTAAGCCAAAGGTGTTTACTTGTTTCATAATAAAGTATAGCACCTTCCACTTTTTGTGGGTTATAATATTTTGATGTTAATTTAATCGGATTTTTCTTTTTGGTAATATAGTCCAATACAAATGGGTTAAAGGCTATTGCTTCTTCCATTGCAGCAGTTGTGTCGGGGTGGTTTGGGCCTTCTATTAGGTACAAATAAAGGGCATAATTAAAATAAAACCCTACCGAATAATCATTTGGGTACTTATCAATTAAGACAATATATTCCTCATACATTTTTTCTTTCAAATACATTAATTGCAAATCATCTCTTACACCTAGGTTATCACTTTCGTTCAAATAAATTATTCTTTCGGCTATTGTTATAGCTTCTTTTTTTTTCCCATTTTCTACTAAGCAATTGAATTTTGTTTCGAGCATTCGTATGTAAGGTCTTGTTGCATTTAGTCCCCAATAGTGTCCTTTATTTTCAGCTTCATAGGCATCATCAAATATGCTTTCGGCTAATTTTATTCCCTTAGCCAACCAACGTTGGGTATCGTTATCGTTAAGGGCAGTTATTATTAATGAATTGAGTACCACTATATTAATTGGGCATAAAAAGTAGGCTTTTTGTGCTTGGTGGTGCTGCTCCTCTAACTCTTGATAAGTTGTTATACCATCGTCCAGCATGATTTGCAATACTTTATAAGCTATATCTTCGGCCTTATACTGTGTAGTTATTTGGCTTTCTTTAAGTGGTGGCAATTTGCCCTCTTTATTTAATTTTTTATATACTTTATCTAGTGCAATTTTGTTTACTGTGGCATATCGTTCAGCACTTGCAAATATCATTTCGGTACTTATAGGCATTGTATTTATTTGCAATAAAAATAAAAAACATTTTTACAATTCTGGTATGTTTTTTTCCACCCACCCATTTTGGTAGGCGGGCCTACCCACAAAAGAAAGAGATGTAAAAGTTTAATGTACTAACAATAATTACTTATTTTACAATAATGTTAAGCAAAGAACAACATATACAATATTGGCAACAAAGTGCTATTGATGATTGGGAAACAACTCAAGTACTCTTTAATGGAAAACGATTTGCATTCTGTCTTTTTTCAATGCATTTATATATTGAAAAGTTGTTAAAAGCCCTATGGGTAAAGGAAAGCATTACAAATACACCACCATTTACACATGATTTGGTAAAGTTAGCAGCAGAAGCTGATGTAATTTTATTGCCCGAACAAGTTGATTTTCTGTATATTATTAATAGTTGGAATATAAAAATACTATACCCCGTTTATAGCAAAAACTTACACCAACATGCTACAAATGAATATGTGCAATTGCAATTGGAAAAAATAACACAATTAGCTTTATGTTTAGACCAAAAGATATAAACAACGAAATACAAGGCTACCTAACAGCATTGAACCAATTAGGTATTGTAGTGCATAAAGCCATACTATTTGGTAGTATGGCTAAGGGTACACCTACCCAATACAGCGATATTGACTTGGCTGTATGGAGCAGTAATACCGAAATGATAAACAATATAGTCCAATTTCGGCTTCGCCTTATTGTACTACCTGCCTGCCGATAGGCAAGTTTGTTTATTCAACCTGCCTGCCGGTAGGCAGGTCGGCATTTGATGTTAATTAATTAAAATACTTTTAGACTAAATACATTTTCAAAATGTTATTACTTTACTGATAATTATTTTATAAACATTGAGAAAACAACTTGCCTCAAACGGCAATTTATAAACTTGGAGTTGCATCCATTTACCCTTAATGATAGTGCCGCCAACAATCCATTTATTGTAGAAATTGAAAATACGGGTAAAGTTATATTGAGCTAAATTATTTTACTACATTTACAGTATAACCTTAGCTAACTATAGGTTTATACCTACCACTAATGCAACGAATTATAGCACATTTTGATTTAGATGCATTTTTTGTAAATGTAGAACTGCTAAAGCAACCACACTTACGTGGCAAACCACTTATAGTAGGTGGTAGCAGCAACCGTGGTGTAGTAAGTGCTGCAAGCTACGAAGCTAGAGCCTTTGGGGTACATAGTGCTACTCCTATTGCTAAGGCTAAGTTGCTATGCCCACAGGCTATTATTATTAGTGGCCACTATGCCGATTATGGTAAGTATAGCCGCTACGTTACCGATATTATAGCTGCCCATGCTCCACTATTTGAAAAAGCAAGTGTTGACGAATTTTACCTCGACCTTACCGGCATGGACAAATACCATGATGTACTACAATGGACCAAAAACTTACGGCAAACCATAATGGATCAAACAATGCTACCCATTAGTTTTGGATTGGCAAGCAATAAAATGGTAGCCAAAATAGCTACCGATGAGGCAAAGCCTAATGGATTTTTGTACGTACAATTTGGGAAAGAAAAAGAATTTTTGAGCACCCTTGGTGTAAATAAAATACCTGGTGTAGGCGAAAGTACTTACCAAACTTTGCTACAAATGGGTATTAAAAAAATAGGCGATATTACAAACTTTACTTTATTGCAAATGGAAGAACAATTAGGCAAACACGGTACAAGCCTTTGGCACAAAGCATTAGGTATACACACAAGAGCAGTTACACCCTACCACGAAGCTAAAAGCATAAGCAGCGAAACCACATTTAATGAAGATACAAACGACCTCATTTTTTTGCAAAAAAAAATAATACAATTGGCCGAAAAAATAGGACACGAATTAAGAGAAGATGGCAAGATGGCTACTTGCATTGCCGTAAAAATTAGGTACAAAGGTTGGGATACTAGCAGCAAACAAATAACTATACCTCCTACTAATTACGACCACGACTTTATACAATTTGCTAAAGAATTATTTGCCCAACATTACAAAAAGGGGCAGCTAGTAAGGCTTGTAGGTGTTAAGCTCAGCAGTTTTATAGTACCCTATCAGCAAACTGATTTGTTTGCTAACAAAACCAAATACAACGATTTGTACAAAGCCATTGATACTATAAAAGATACCTTTGGCAAAAAATTGTTGAATAGAGCAAGTGCTAAAAAATAAATTTGATAAGCTAGGGTTATCAATATGGCGAAATGTAAGCTAAAGCTGTAAGCTTATGTTGTAAAGGCTAAGCTATACAACCAAGGCAAACCCAAATTAATATGGGCACTGTACTAAAAAAAAACAGATTACAATGAAACATTATTTTGCATTGCAATATAAAATAACCATAAGAAGGCTAAGCGATGTAGGCCTACAACCCTTATTGGGTTGTTTACTTATTGCTGTTGCATTTATATTATTAACGTTTTATTTATACAGCCAAACTACTTATGCACCATACCTATATGTGCTGTTGGCAGCTTTAGTTATAAGCAAACTATCTGCACCCAAACGTAACGAATTTTTAAAAATAATATTTGGCGACAGTAAGTTAATAAAAGTAAGATTGCTTGAAAACTTATTGGTAGCACTTCCTTTCTGTTTTTTTTTATTATACCATCACAATTATATAGCTTGCTCAGTATTACATGCACTTACTATTAGCTTTGTTTTTATTACTATTAATAATACACTACACATTACTGTACGTACTCCGTTTTACAAATCACCGTTTGAGTTTACTATTGGGTTTAGAAATACCTTTTACTTAATTATTGCGGTGTATATAATTACTTATTTTGCCGTTGTATCACATAATTTTAACCTTGGTATATTTTGTTTATTATTTTCTTTTGCTGTTCAATTAGGCTATTACCTTAAGCCCGAAAACGAATATTATGTATGGATGCATAGCTTAACTTCACAACAATTTATACTAAATAAATTTAAAATAGCTTTTGTATATTCGGCATATATAGTAAGTCCAATTATAGTGTGTCTCAGTATTTTTTTTACACAGCATTTAGCTTTACTATTACTTTTTTATGTAGTAGGGTTGGGCTATTTGGTATTTATAATAGTGTTAAAATATGCAGTGTACCCTAACGAAATTAATGTAGTACAGGGTTTGCTATTTGCTATAAGCATTTCTTTTCCGCCGTTACTTATATTTTTTATCCCTTACTTTTTTCTACAATCAAAAAAAAACACAGCCAAATTATTAAAATGATAAGTATTAAAAATTTGTATAAAAGTTATGGTAGTAAACAAGTGTTACACAATATAAATGTAACATTTGAAAGTGGTAAAGTGTATGGTATAGTAGGCGAAAACGGTGCTGGTAAAACTACCTTATTTAGGTGTATAGCTGGCCTCGAAAACTATGAAGGAACAATTACTGCATCAGCAATGCCACTTAAAAACCTGTTAGGATTGTTGCTTACAGAAACATATATATTTGATAAAATAACCGGAGCCGAATATATACAACTGCTATGCAATGCACGAAGTATAGCAATAACCAATATTGACATTAAAAATATATTTGATTTGCCGCTACAACAATATGCAGCTACCTACTCCACAGGTATGAAAAAGAAATTGGTACTCACTGCAATACTATTGCAACCCAACCAATATTATATATTTGACGAACCGTTTAATGGAGTTGATATACAAAGCAATATTATAATTGCCGAAATTATACTTAAACTCAAGGAGCTTCAAAAAGTAGTTATTATTTCATCTCATATATTTTCAACCCTGAGCCAAAGTTGTGATCAAATACATTTATTACAAAATGGTAGCATTGCCAAAACGGTTCAAAAACAGGATTTTGCATTATTAGAAAATGAGATGAAACAAGTAGTAGTTGGCAATAAGATAGAACGGTTAGGGTTGCAATAAACATTCAGCGTTAAACAAAAATAATATTACTACATGTTTGAACTTATAAAACCGTACATTGGTTAATAATTTAAAAAAGTACTCCTAAGGTTATGCATTTTCATTTTAGTTTGTATAGTTCGTTATTGCTAATATTTTTTAGTCAAGGTATTATATTTTCTTTTTTACTTTTTAAAAAAAGCTTTAGCCAACCCAATAATTCCGATAGGTGGTTAGGTGCTTTTGTATTGCTATGTTCCATATACTTACTGCCTTGGATGCTTGGTTTTGCAGGTTGGTACAGCCAAGAGCCTTATAGAAATATATTATTATATATGCCAACTCAGCAAGTATTGCTTATTGGTCCCATTATTTATTTTTATACGCAAAGTGTGTTAAACTCCAATTTTAAAATTACACCTAAGCATTGGCTACACATACTTCCAGCTTTGGCTTATTTGGGTTATAGGCTTACTATTTTTGTAGTTGATAAGTTAATATTGCAGCAGCCCTATTTTTACTCCAACGGTAGAGATAAAAACTTAGACAACTGGTATCAAATACTAGGTTTTGGTTCAATGGTTTTTTACTTTTGGCTCAGTTTAAAGTACTATGCAACTTATAAAAAAATTATATTTCAAACACTGAGCTTTGCCGATAAAGTATTATTTGGTTGGATACGCAGATACTTAGCTGCCTTTATATTAATGCAAATATTATGGTTGTTATTTTTTCTTTTTTATCCTAATTGGGGCAATTTTAAGGAAAAATGGTGGTACTATTTATCGTTTTCTACTCTTATGTATTATATTGGCATTACAGGTTATGCTAATAATTTAAAATCAATAGTACCATTTAAAACATTTGATAACAAATCCGATGCCGTTATTGTATTAAACAATAGTGAAAAAGAAGAAGAAATTGGTTTGATAAATGTAGGTATTGATACAGCAAATCCATTGCTAGAAAATTGGAAAATAAAAATTACTCAACTATTAGAGCATGAACAGCTATACCTCAACCCCGAACTTACCCTATTAGATGTAGCACAAAAATTAAATAGCAACCAAACCAATATTTCTAAAATGATAAACCAAGGGTTTAAAGTTAATTTTAACGATTATATAAACAATTATAGAGTACAAGCAGCAATTAACTTAATTAAAACTGGAGAAATGAAACGGCAAACATTATTAGGTATTGCTATGGATTGTGGGTTTAATTCCAAAACAACCTTTAACCGATGTTTTAAAAAATATACTGGTGTAGCACCTAAAGAGTTTGTTGCTAATACAATGGTGGATAATAAATTTAATGTTTAAAATAAAAATTTTGTGCCAAATCAAGATATGGCACTCTTATTAAAATTATAATAATCAATTTTGTAAAAAAATTACACCACTATGAAATTGATATTTGTGCTTTGTTTTTTACCTTTTGGCATTTTATTAAATGCTCAACCATATAATGAACTTAGTAAAATACTACAGGTTGAAAATAATTTAATACCTTTTGTACCCGTAAAGGGATTTAAAGGGTGGAACATTATAGACCGTATGAAAAGTTATAATGTGCCAGGTGTAAGCATTGCAGTTATTAAAAATTATAAAATAGCTTGGGCTAAAGGCTATGGCTGGGCAGATACTACCAAAAAAACTCCTGTTACTACCACAACTATGTTTTCGGCAGGTTCTATTAGTAAGTTTTTAATGGCCGTGGCGGCCTTAAAAATGGTAGAAAACAAACAACTTGCATTGGATACACCTATTAACAATTACCTGACTAGTTGGAAAATTGCAGATAATGATTTCACCAAAAAAAAACCAATAACCTTAAGAATGTTATTAAGCCATTCGGCTGGCACATCTCAAACATCCTATTTTGGCTTTACGCCCAATCAACCATTGCCCAATATTGTGGAAGTACTTAAGGGCGATAAAATTAGCGAAAGCAGACCCGTTGTAGTAAATAGTGAACCTAATGCAGCATTTAGATACTCAGGTGGTGGTAGTATGGTAGCCCAATTAGCCTTAATGGATGTAAGCAAACAACCTTTTGACAACCTAACACAAACCATTATTTTTAATACATTAGGAATGAAAAATTCAACTTTTACACAACCTGTAGCAGCAAAATATACTAACCAATGTGCATGGGCTTACTCAACAGCAAGTTGGTTTAAAGGTATGCCGTATGTGTATCCGCAACAAGCAGCAGCTGGGCTTTACAGCACACCTACCGACTTAGCAAAGTTTTTTATTGATGTACAAAAATCGTACAGAGGCAATGGAAAAATACTGAGCCAAGCAATGACACAACAAATGCTAACACCACAGCAAAGCGTAAGTGACGGTGCTTATAAAGAACAAATAGCTATTGGGCCATTTATAATGCAACGTACCAATAATAGTGACCCAAAAGGTTTATATTTTGAATTTACAGGTGTAAATGCTGGTTTTTTGGCTTACGGTATCGGCAGTATTGAAGGTGGCAATGGTGTAGTAATTATGCTTAACAGTGGCGACGATGTAAATGGATTAGGCAAAGAAATTAGGAGAGCCGTGGCAAAGGTTTACAATTGGACCAACTTTTTACCCGAACAAATAAACCCAATTAGCTTATCAACAAACGAATTAAATATACTTACAGGTCGATTTAAAATGTCGGATGATGAAGTATTGGTATTAAAAAGAGAAAATAATTATTTGGTAGAAAAAATAAATGACGGTGCACCAATATATTGCTTTCCCATTGGCAATGACACTATTGTATTTACGGACTATAATATAAAAGGATTTTTTGTAAGAAATGGCAAAGGAGAAATAACGGGACTACAAAACATATACCAACAAAAGCCAATGCCAAAAATGACCGACAATGAATATACACCTACCGAATACCTTAACCTTAAAAAGTATGTAGAGGCAAAAAATGGGTTTAGAGAAATGAAAATGAATGAATACCGAATAACTTATATGGCTTATGACCTAATGAATAAAAAACCAATGGATAGTAATGCAGTAAAAACGATACTAGAATTAGCTGTTGAACAACATCCAACATCTGCAATAGTGTACAGCCGTTGGGGCGATTATTATATAAAATTAAACGACCTACCCAATGCCATTAAAAACTACCAAAAATCAGTTGAACTTGACCCAAATGACCAACAAACGAAAGAAACATTAATGAAATTATATAAACCAAATTAAAAATTGTTGCATTTAAAAAATGCATTTTACAAAATTATATACCAATTTATTAGTTGAGAAGCTAATAAAAAAACACTTACATTTATTTTATACTATACAAACAACTCAAATACAACGTTTTAATTATCTATCATTTGTAAACAATCGTTTAACTATTGTTAACCAATAGTGAATTTGCCCAACTTATAGTTTGCTATGCAACCATTTATTTTAGTTTCACCTCATTATAAAAAACAAAATTTAATTATTATGCAAGAATTATTGAACCAATTAATTGAAAAAGCAGGTATTTCACCTGAACAAGCTACAAAATCATTAGATGTAGTTAAAGTATTTATTAAAGAAAAGTTTCCTATGTTAGGCGGTGCAGTTGACTCAATGATAGGCTCAAGCCCAGCCCCAACTGAAGCAGCAGCAGCGGTAGCAACTGAGGCGGTAGCACAACCTGCAGCAGCAGTAGCTGAAGCTAGTGGTAGTATGCTCGATAAAATATCGGATGTAATACCTGGCCAAGTAGGCGAAAAAATTGAAGATTTTGCAAAAGGAATTGGCGACAAAATAAGTGGATTATTTGGTAAGTAAACCCTCAAGTTTTATAACCCTAATAATAAAAAGTAGTAGTGTATTTAACTAATTCAACAACTTAAAATAATTTATGTATGGTTTACATTTTATCAGTAGCAGCATTTTTGTTATGTATAAGTACAGTGTATTATTATGTACAATACCAAAAGGCAAAAAACATAAAGCGAATTTTTAAAAACAGGTATACTGTTATAGAAGAAGAAAATAAAGCACTACTCGATGAAAAAGAAATGTTAGACCTAGAACTCGAATTTTTGAAAGATGTGTATAGAAATAAATTACTAAAAGCTACTTCACTTACACACTCCATAGCTGTATAAACAAACAGTAACTTGTTAGTATAAAAAAAGTAACTGCCTTTACAAAAGGGCAGTTTTTTTTATACTTATACTTATTATAAAGTTAGGCTACTATCACTTAAATATTTGCAATAACTTTGGTATTAAATTATGTGAAAAAATGACAGGATTTGTAACTGCAATAAACAATAATGGTATTACCACTATTACATTTTACCACCCACAAAGCAACTCCTTACCAGCTGCTATATTAGCCCAATTAACCACAGCCATACACAATGCAAATACTGATACATTGTGTAAGGTAATTATATTAAAAAGTGAGGGCGATAAAACGTTTTGTGCAGGTGCAAGTTTTACTGAGTTAACCGCCATACAAACCGAGGCAGAAGGGCTTACATTTTTTAGTGGCTTTGCACATGTAATAAATGCAATACGTACTTGTAGCAAATTTGTAATAGGCAGGGTACAAGGCAAAGCAATTGGTGGCGGTGTGGGCTTGGCAAGCAGTTGCGATTATACGGTAGCCACCCAACAAGCCGCCATTAAGTTAAGCGAGTTGGCAGTAGGTATTGGCCCATTTGTAGTAGGGCCAGCAGTTGAACGAAAAATTGGTACAGCAGCAGCTTACGAACTAGCAATAGATGCTACCAACTTTAGATCCGCCGAATGGGCAATGCAAAAAGGATTATACACCAACGTATATACAACCATTGCCGAAATGGATATAGCCATACACAACCTAGCAACCACCCTTGCACAAAGCAACCCAGAGGCAATGGCACATATAAAAAAAGCCTTTTGGAACGGTACCCAACATTGGGATACCCTACTTATAGATAGAGCAAAAATAAGCGGCAGCCTAGTATTAAGCCAGTTTACCATTAATGCAATTGCACAATTTAAAGCTAAGTAATATTCAATTGTTATTTTTTTGTGGGCTTCGCCAAAATAGTTACAGAAGTTATGATTGAAATATATACCCCAACCAATTTTATACCCTACTGTAATACATTAGCAAGTCAACATATAATATTTGCAACTATTATAAAGCAGTATGGCTACCCCACACCCTACACCCGACCACCCACCTTTGCAACATTAGTACATATTATATTAGAGCAGCAAGTTAGCCTTGCAAGTGCCAAAGCTGCTTATAATAAGCTTATAACTAAAGTAGGGCTTATAACTCCACACAACCTACTAGCCCTATCCAATGAAGCATTAAAAGAATGCTATTGTAGTAAGCAAAAAATTAATTATATCCGCAACGTTGCTACTGCTATACTGCAAAAGCAAATTGTACTAAGCACCTTTAACCAACTTACTAACCAACAAGTAAGAGACGCTTTGTTGCCCATAAAGGGCATTGGCAATTGGAGTGTTGATGTGTATTTAATGATGGCCTTACAAAGGCTCAACCTGTTTCCTATAGCCGATATAGCTTTGGTTAATAGTATGAAATATGAGTTGCAATTACCACCACATACTACAAAAGAGGAGCTATTGTGCATAGCAAATACATGGCAACCTTACCTTACTATTGCAAGTTTTTTATTGTGGCATGCATACATTATTCGTAAGGGAATTAAAGTGTAGTTTTTTTTAAGATATTATGTAGCACCGTACTCAACAATTTATTTAGCTCACAATAAACTAAAAGTATCGCCATCAAACAAACCTTTGTCGCTTAGCTTAAGGTGTGGTATTACTAGTAGTGCCATAAAGCTGAGTGTCATGTAAGGCGATTGTAAAGTAGCCCCCATCTTTTTCTTTACAAACTTTTCCATTGCAGTATATTGTTCGGCCACTTGGTAGCCATCAATATTAGTCATAAGCCCTGCTACAGGCAGTTGTAGTAGTCCACCCATTCCCCAATCGTCAATTAGTGTACTTCCTAATTTTTTTAATTTAGCTATTTTACTTTTCTTTATTTCAGCTTTTGGTACTGCATAACTAAGTCCGCCTTTAGCATTTATTATAAGGTTTATGGCTTTGCAAATGCTTTCATCATCCACACCTACGGCTACTATATTGTGGCTATCGTGGGCTACACTACTAGCAATAGCGCCTTTTTGTATTCCAAAGTTTTTTATAAAAGCCTTTGCTACAGGGGCATTGGTGTATCTATTAACCACTACTATTTTCAGTATATCTATAGTGGTGTTGCTTTCTAACTTTCCTTTTTGCAACAAATCCTTTTTTTTCAAGGCTAATTTATTAGTTATTAGTTCCCCGTCTAAGGCTACTATTGCTGTAAGGGTATTACCCAATTCACTGCTTTTTATTTGTAATGCTTTGGTGGTAATTGGGCTTACTGTAAAGTTGTTTATAATAGGCGCTTCGGTTGTTTCAATAAATGATTTTTCGTTACTCGATAATATTTTACCTTTTATAAAAGTGTGTTTTACATTAAACGCTGTAAGGTTATCAACCATTATAAAGTCAGCAGTATCTCTTACTTTAAGTTGTCCTACTTTAAGGTTGTAATGCTTTACGGGGTTTATACAAGCAGCTTTTAATACTTTAAATACATCAATACCATGGGCTACAGCCCTTGCACACAAGGCATTTATATGGCTTATAGCTAGGCTATCGGGGTGCTTATCGTCACTACAAAACATTATGGAGTCATCCCAATTGTGTAGCAAATCAATTAGGGCATTAAAGTTTTTGGCAGCACTGCCTTCACGTATTAGTATTTTCATACCGTATTGTAATTTCTCTAAAGCTTCATCATAAGTAGTGCATTCATGGTCAGTGCAGGTAAGTCCACCTAACTTTCCCTTACTCTTACCCCTCCTTTGTGAGGTGGTGAGGCATAAAGTCTCAATATATTGCTTAGCAGCATCGCCTCTCAAGCCGGGTGCATGCCCATCTATTGGTTTGTTATACTTATGGGCTAATGCAAGTTTTGCTATTACATCTTTATCACCATTTAACACCCCCGGAAAGTTCATCATTTCACTTAAGTAATTAATATCATTACGTTGTAGTAAAGCCGCCACATCGGCTACGGTAATAGCAGCACCTGCTGTTTCAAAGTTGGTGGCAGGCACACAACTTGGTGCACCAAAGTAAAAATAAAAGGGTACTGTTTTGCCATCGGCAATCATATACTCCACACCTTGCATACCACATACATTGGCAATTTCGTGGGGGTCGCTTACAGTAGCTACAGTACCGTGTACCACAGCCATACGGGCAAATTGGCTAGGTGTAAGCATACTACTTTCTATATGTATATGGCTATCTATAAAGCCCGGCATTATGTACAATAAACCTTTTTGCTCTTTAGGTGCTACAATTTCTATGCTTTGTATTTTAGTGCCTTTTATGGTCAAGTTGCACACCTGTATAGTTCGGTTTTTTATATTCACTATATTCGCTCTTATAGTCATTTTATTTTTTTATTATTGGGGGTAATAAATAAGTTTGTTTGCACTTAGGCTTTAATAAAAGGATTATGCTGCATTTCGTAACCAATAGTAGTAGGTTGGCCGTGGCCACTATACACTTTTACACTAGCAGGTAGTGTATATAATTGTGTAAGTATAGTACTAAGCAATTGTTGGTGGTTACCCATTGGCAGGTCGGTACGGCCTATACTTTCGTAAAATAGTACATCGCCACTTACTACAAAACCTTCGTTTTTTGCATAAAAACTTATGCTACCTGGCGAATGCCCAGGGGTAAATAAAATGTGCAGTTCATCTTCATCAAGTGTAATAATATTTGTGGTATCAATGTATTTAATTGTACCATTATAATTATCGAAAGGTAAGCCATAGTTAAGCCCACTTACAGGTGCATAAGCTAACAGTTGCTCCTCATTAGGGTGGCAGTGCAATAGCAGCTGGTACGTATCGGCTACATACTTGGCACCAAATACATGATCCAAATGGCAGTGGGTACATAACAAATATTTAACAGTCAAATTTTCCTTTGCAATCCAATTAGTTAGGGTTTCCTTTTCATCGTCGGTATAGCAGCCAGGGTCTATTATGGCAGCGGTTTTATGTTGGTTATACACTATATAAGTATTTTCGCCCATAGGGCTAAATGTAAACTTTTGAATACTCAGCATTTTTATTTTTTTGGGTTAAATGTATTTGATTGTAGCAAATGTTATAACTTTATAGTTACTAATTTTTGTATAAAAATAATGGCTTTTTAAAACACTCTAACCATTAATTACAGAAACCTTTTTTATTTATAATTAATACAATAGAAAATATATAATAATGACGAACTTAACGATGAAAAAAATTGGACTTTTATTGGCCTTACTTGTATTGTTTTGCAATGCATTTACCCAAATAAATTCGGTAACCTACGGCAGAAGCAAAGTACAGTCTAAAAAGTACAAATGGAAGTACTACCAAACAAAAAACTTCAACGTATTTTATGTAGATAAAAGTAAGTATTTGGTAAGCGATAACAATAAAGATGTAACTAACGATACCCGTAGCGATAATGGCGAAGCCATAGGAAAATATGTGGCACAAATGGCCGAAAAAGAATTACCCGAAATAGAAAATAATGCCGAAAGTGGCTTACAGAGGCGATGCAACATAATAGTGTATAACAATTATAACGATTATAAGCAGAGCAATATAGGGCAGGAGTTGGATTGGCAAATACCTGGTGGCACCACCAAATTGGTTAATAATAAAGTAGCCGTTTACTTTAATAGCGACCACAACAACTTGAAGTTACAAATACGTGAAGCCATAGCTAGAGTACTTATTGACAATATATTATTTGGCGATGACCTCGGCGAAATAGCTAGTAACCAAGCCCTGCTTGATTTGCCAACATGGCTCGTTGATGGTTATGTAAAGTACCTAGCCGAAAACTGGAGTACCGATTTGGATGACCAATTAAAATCGGCAATATTGAGTGGCACTTACCGCACATTTTACCAACTTGCATTTGACAAGCCCTTACTTGCAGGCCACAGCTTTTGGCGATTTATTGAAGACAATTATAAGAAAGACAATGTAGCTAACTTTTTTTACCAAACCCGAATATTTAAAAGCCTCAA
This sequence comes from Chitinophagaceae bacterium, assembly GCA_043778255.1. Classification (GTDB taxonomy): domain Bacteria; phylum Bacteroidota; class Bacteroidia; order Chitinophagales; family Chitinophagaceae; genus JAYWGN01. The sequence continues at coordinate 32,629 of JAYWGN010000016.1, forward strand.
TACGGCAAGTATAAAAGTATGTAAACTAAAGTTTAAAAACTTGCTTCAATTATTTATGGAAAAAGAAGGCGAAAAATATTATAACGATATAGCCCGACGAAAAAATACACCCCGTGGTAAATTATTTACTATGGAAGATGTAAGAAAAAAAGACCTCTTCAAATTTCAGGCAAACCCTGCACCCAAAAGCCAAGATTATGCAGTAGTACAATACAACAAAGGTGTGTATAAAGTATATATAGTGGAGGGTTGGATTGATAAAAAACTATTGTTACAATTTGGTGTACGTACCAATTACAAAGAGTATAATAACCAATACCCAATATTAGCTTGGGATCCTAAGGGTACTCGGTTATCAATATTATACAATCAAGATGGTAAGCTCAAACTATTTGTGTACGATGCCGTAAGGCGTATAAAAATTGACAAAACAGCATTTCCAAGTTTTGATCAAGTACAGGATATGAACTATATGCTCAACAGCGATCAGCTACTGTTTTCGGCAGTACGTAATGGGCAAAGCGATATATATAACTACAATATAAAAAGCCAAAAACTTGAACAAATTACAAACGATATATACGATGACCTTGATCCGTTGTATGTAACTTTTCCTACCAAAAGTGGTATTATATACTCTAGCAACCGACCACAGCCCGACAGCAAAAGTGCCGATACTGTATTGCCTAGTAGCCCTTACAATATATACTTGGTAGATGATTGGAACAAATCGGAATTTAAAAAGCTATCCAAATTGACCAACGTAAAGTTTGGCAATGCACGTTACCCAGCACAATACAACGTAAACCACTTTACATTTATTAACGACGAAAAAGGGGTTACCAATAGGTATGCTGGTTTTTTTAACAGTACGGCTGCAGGGTACGATACCCTAATTTATATAGGCAATACCATACTACATAACCCAAGCAAAAAGGAAACAGATAGTTTGCTATATGCTGCTAACAAAAGCCAAATAGATAGTACTAGCTACTTTAGAGTAACTGATGATAGCACCTATACTTTCCCTATAACCAACTACGAAAGTAGCCTTATAGAAACCCGTATGAGTGGCGATAAAGACCAAATAAGTGAAACCCGTAGAGAAGGTGATTATAAGCTACTATACAAACTTAAAATAGATGAGGACAAACTTAAAAGGCGTAATGTAAACATAAAGCCTACAGCTTATATGGAAAAAGTAATGCTGAAAGAACGTATAGCCAACGGCGAATTAATTAACAACAAAAAAGAGGTTGATAGTATTAAAAACAACAACATTTTTCAAACGGAGTTTGGAGAAGATAGCACCAATATAGGCAAGGTATTGGAAGGCATTGACCCTGAAGAAAAAATTGACATATTGGGCACAGCCAAAAAATTTCCGTACGAGTTAAAATTTAATGCCGATTACCTAATGACAGGCTTTAACAATACTGTACTGCAGAATAAATACCGACCTTATAACTATGGAAAGTTTGTGGGCAATACAGGCAATGCGAACCCTAACCCATTTAATGCAATGACCAAATTTGGGGTAAGCGACCTTATGGAAGATGTACGATTTACAGGTGCATTTAGAACTCCAACAAGTCTCGATAATTTTGAATGGTTATTTGGTATTACCAACTTTAGAAAAAGGTTAGACTACGGCTTTACCTACTACCGCAAAACAGAATTAGCAACCGATATATTTACTGGCGAGCCAGTAAAAAACTTTAGCAACTTATACCAAATTAACTTGGCTTACCCGTTTGCCGAAACAAAAGCACTACGTGCCAACATAGGCTTACGAAGCGATAAAGATGTACGAAAAGCAGTAAACCCTACCAGCACATTGGCTAAAGATAGTGCTACAAAGGTGGGTTTAGTACACCTAGAGTATGTGCAGGATTATACACTTAACCCCACTATGAATATATACAATGGCCTACGTTGGAAAATATATGTAGATGGTAATAGCCAAATTAATAAAAATATAGATGGTAAGTTTACTTATGTATTTGGTGGCGATGCACGACACTACTTACCAATATATAGAAATGTAACTTGGGCTACAAGGGTAGCCGCCGACTTTAGCTTTGGCAACCGCAAAGTATTATACTACCTAGGCGGTGTGGACCAAGGGTTACGTATAGCACCTAATGCCAAAAACACTGCTAATGGCACCGCCTACCGTTACTTTAACGAAGCCAACACACCTGCCAACGACAATACTTATGCTTACGAAGCCTTTGCACAAAACCTAAGGGGCTTTTTGATGAATACCGCTAATGGCAATAATGTAGTGGTAATTAATAGCGAAATAAGGGTGCCTATTTGGAGTACATTTTTTAGCCGACCTATTAATAATGCCCTATTACGCAACTTGCAAATAGTACAATTTTTTGACTTTGGTACTGCCTGGAATGGAGCCTATAATGGCATAAAAAGACCAAGTACAAGGTACGGTGGCACTGCTATTAACCCAGTAATAGTAAATGTAAAAGTAGGTGGCGTTGGACCATTTGCAGGTAGCTATGGCTTTGGTATAAGAAGTATGTTGGGTGGCTATTTTTTAAAGTTTGATGCCGGTTGGCAAATGAATAGTTTCTTTAAAAACAAACCTGTATTTCAGTTAAGTACCGGGTTAGATTTTTAGATGTAATGATTTTTTAACTTAACTAACCTGTTAACTTAAAATTGAATTTATGACAAAATTTATATTGGCACTGTTTTTAATTTTACATTTTAACGTTATGTACGGGCAATCCGTAAAGTTGCCAATAGTGTTTAGTGTAAAATTTAGACAAGATAGTAGTACCGTATCGGCATTAAAAGATTCATTACTTAATAATGGTTATTATTTCATTACTTACAATACTATGTTTGAGCTAGCAAGGGAGTCATTAGACGAAGCAATGAAAATAATAATGGAAACAAGGGGCATGTCGCAAAGAGATGTAGAATATGAAATGCTTGTAAAATCTAGAAAAGTAGCGATTATAGTAAGTATATTAAAAATTTCAAAATTTGAAAGTGATACATTAATTTCAAGTATTGAATATTCATTAATGAAAACCCCAACAAACATACCACTTAAAACATTAACATTAAAACAAGATGTAAATAAAAAAGTATCTAACAAAGAATTTGTAAGTATGCTTTACAGGCCTATTTCAATTCAGCTTGATAAACTTTTAAAATAAATTTACAATTCCAACTCGTCACGTCGGAATCATGTAGTTTACAGTATGCAACGGTACAGGCTTAACCGCCAATACTGCTGCTTGTACTTGTATATTATTGAGAACCTAACAATACAAATAATTATAAAATAAATATTATTGTATAGCACACATTTGTAAAACTAGTTGGTTCAAGCCGTTGGTTACAACCCTAAGCCGTACCAACAATGGCGAAGACCCATTGCCGTTATAGAGACCTAACCTTACGCCACTTTCAACATACTCAATTTGGCTTTATTAAACTTCTGCTCGGTATAATCAAGTGTTAGGTGAAATTCTTTTTCGTTGGTACTTGGCATTTCATACATAGCATCGGTTAGTACACTTTCGCAAATTGATCGTAAGCCTCTAGCACCTAGTTTGTACTCCAATGCCTTGGTTACCATAAAGTCGAGTACTTCTTCATCTATTTTTAAGGTAATGCCTTCTAGCTCAAATAATTTTTCGTATTGCTTTATTAAGGCATTTTTGGGTTCGGTTAGTATGGATCGTAAGGTTTCCGCATCTAACGGGTTAAGGTAAGTTACTACGGGCAACCTGCCTAATAGTTCGGGTATTAAGCCAAAGCTTTTAAGGTCTTGTGCATTTACAAATTGCAATAAATTTTCTTTTGCCTTCTCTTGAAAAGCTTTATCTACATTAAAGCCAATAGTGTTGGTTTGTACTCGGCGGCCAATAATACGTTGTACACCATCAAATGCTCCACCACATATAAATAGTATATTTTTAGTATTCAATTTTACAAGCTTTTGCTCTGGGTGTTTTCTACCGCCTTGTGGTGGCACTAGTACATCGGTACCCTCTAACAGTTTGAGCATACCTTGTTGCACACCTTCGCCACTTACATCTCTTGTAATGCTTGGGTTATCGCCTTTACGGGCTATTTTATCTATTTCATCTATATATACAATTCCTTTTTCGGCAGCTTGTACATCAAAGTTGCATACTTGCAATAAGCGGCTCAGTATACTTTCCACATCTTCGCCCACATAACCTGCTTCGGTAAATACTGTGGCATCAACTATAGCAAAAGGAACATTTAATAATTTGGCAATTGATTTGGCTAGTAAGGTTTTTCCTGTACCTGTTTCGCCTACCATTATCATATTACTTTTATCAATTTCTATATCGCCCTCTTTGGTTTTTTGTTGTATTCGTTTGTAGTGGTTATACACGGCTACGGCCATTGTTTTTTTGGCATCATCTTGCCCTATTACATACTCATCTAAAAAAGCCTTAATTTCCATGGGCTTTTTTATGGTAAGTTTTTGTGGTGTGTTTTTCGATGGTTTTTCGGTACTTGTAAGTTCTTGGTCTATTATTTCAATGGCATGCTCTACACAGTTTTCGCAAATATGCCCTTCTTGTCCTGCTATTAATATTTGTACTTCTTGCCTCGATTTGCCACAGAAACTACAATGCAATGTTTGTTGCTTTGCCATATATAATAATTGTTAAAAATGTGGGTAAAGGTACAACCAAACTAACGAAAAATGCCATTATAGCCCTATTAATTGTACCTACAAAATTAGGGTAATAATTATTGGCTATGCATTTTACGCAAATAAAGAATACTATTTAGGTGTTTCGTCCTAAAATAAATTTACACTTTTCTTATTAATAATGATAGTTGAGTGAAAATATACTTTTAATCTGTTTTAGAAAGAGAAACTAGAGATTATAGACTATTTTCTTTACAATAATTGCACTGTCAATTAAATAGATTTGATGAATATTAAGTTGAGCCAAATAATATTCTTTTTCATCTTCGTTTTTGCTTTTTAGTTCCCCAATAATATTTTTGAGATTGTAGAGTTCATCTATTTTCCTGCTTAAAAGATTGGTTAATATTTTCTTTTCCAATTTTTTACTTTTGGCTACTAAATCTACTGGGCAAATAAGTTTTGGCTTCATACTATTTACTATTTCTTATAATTTCAATTTCTTCATTTGATAAATCATAAAGTATATAAACTAATTCATCGATTTTGGTTTGCCAATAGTCTATTTTAGTTTGTAGTTGTTGCCTTTGTGTTTCTAACCTTGCAGTTTGTAAGTCTTTATTTAGTTGTAAAATTTGATTAACAAACGTTGTTATCTCTTGTGTTGTTTTACTGTTTGTATTATTAGCAATTGGCAATTCTTGCAAATATGGAATATCAAATCTTAAATATCCTCCGGCCAAATGTGTGGTTTCAAAACGATGTTTATAATAGAAATTTAAGAGCTTACTATTTAACAAAGCCAATAATAATTTATTGTCTATTTTGTTTGTAATAATAAATGATGATTTGCCTAAATAATGTTTTTCGGTGTCGATAGTTGCTTGAATATTTTTTGTTAATCGGGCAATTATTATTTTATCATTTGCAAATAGAGATTGTACATTTTTACTATAAATTTCTTTGTCTATGTATTCTTTTTTCCATTTAATATTAAATGATTTTATGTCGGCTGTTTGCAACACTTTTTCGTATTGTGTTTTTTCGGTTTTAGTCAACTTTAAAAAATCGGCTTCTGTTATTTTATAGCTTTTAAAACCAACAATTGATGTACCCCACTGAAAAACATTAACCAATTCTTTTAGTTTAGTTGTGTCTTTATCTAACTTTCTAATAATGGCTATTTCGGCCTTATTACTATTTAATGAAATGATGTATTTATCATTATTTTTTTTTATTTCATTTTGCGAAAGTGTTGTAATGGACAACTTGCTTAAATCACTGCTTACAGCATTGGCAATTCTAAAACTACTTAAATTTTTGTAAGTATTTGCAAAAAATAATAATACTGGATAAGTACCCACATTACCAAAAACTTTAATTTTTGAAACATCAATTATCTCCAACAATTGTCTTTCTTTTATTAGGTGTGAACGCAATTTAAAACCAAAATCTGCTGAAAGAAAGGTATTGGGAACAATCATTGCTGATACGCCATTTTCTTTAATAACATTTCCGCTTAACTGAATAAAAGGAATGTATAAACTCCATTTTTCTTTTACCTGAGTTGACGTGTATTTTCTTTGTAAGTACTCAACAGTATTGGCATCTAACAACCTGTAATCAACGTATGGGGGATTTCCAATTACAATATCAAAACCTCCTTGTTTAAAAACATCTACAAACGTTTTAGAATAACTAAAAGGTCTAATCTTTCTTTCCTCTCCAAAGTTTAATTGATTGTCATAAATATCTAAATCAATAAGTGAATTCCCCGCTTTAATATTATTGTCCAAATTAGGTAAAACACGTTCTTTAAACATCGTCATTTGATGTGTAATTGATGCCTTTGTTTCGCCCTCTAAACATTTAAGTAAAAGTGAAAGTTTTGTAACTTCTACAGCTTGTTCATCCAAGTCCACACCAAAAATATTATTGATAAGAATTTGTTTTTTTATAGCTGATGTCAAATTGCCATCGGGTGTTAGTTGAGGTTCTTTTGTCTTCTTATTTTTCTTACTATAATAATCGGTATGCCATTTTAGTAAGTACTCGTAAGCACCTAACAAAAACGAGCCACTGCCACAGGCAGGGTCTAGTATTTTTATTTTGCTTACTTGTTCGGCTGTTTTGCCTTCAATTATTTTTCCTACTGTGTTTTCAACTATATAATCTACTATGTACTTTGGGGTATAAAACACACCACCTGCTTTGCGTACTTCGGGTTTCTCTTCAATTTTTACAGCCCCACCCCTGCCCCTACCCAAAGGAGAGGGAGTTAGGGTAATTACTTTTCCTAAAAATTGTTCGTAAGCATATCCCAATATTTCTACAGGTATAATGTTGAACAAATAGGGGCTTTCTTCAAGGTTAGTTATAATAGTTTTTAAAACCTTGTTGTCAATAATTACCTTTTCCGAAAGTTTATCTTTTTTAAAGTCGAAAAGTCCTGAATTATATTTAGCGTCTGCTTCTTTAAAGTAGTCAAAAAGTTGGTTGTAAATGCCTCCCTTTGTCCCACCAAGAGGAGAAGTAATACACGCCTTCAACTGACCTGCGGCTTCTATGTTTCTGTCTTCGCAAATTCTCAAAAATATAATTCTGTCCAATGTTTGCTGTACTACAAAATTTATGTCGTCTTCGTCAAATGAATGGTTGTTGATGGCAATATTTGTTGCCAAATATTTTCGCCACTCTTCCATTGATTGCAAAAAGTCATAATCAACTGTAGTTGTTCCTTTTTTGCTTGCATCACTTTTTATAAACTTGTCAAAACTGCCTCTTAAAACTCTCTCCTTTGCAAAGGTTTCCCACAAAAAATCAAACTCTGTGAGGTACTCGTTAAAGGTCAAATATTTTATTCTGCCTATTGCTGTTTTATCTTTTAGGTTTGGTTTTTTTGAGCAGTCATAAATTGCAAATTCTTCAAAGTCGGTTACTATTGAAATAGAAAGTTTAGCATTCCAACCATAACGTTTTACTTGGTATGCAGGAGTAATGTCTTCTTTTATAAATACACTTGGCTTTTTTGCCTCAACAAAAAATTTGGGTTGTCCCGATAATGTAAAGCAATAGTCAGGTGCTTTTGTACCGTCCTTAATTTTTAGTTTATATTCATGTATTACGTCCTTGTATGACTCTGCAAGTCCTTGTTCGTTATCTATATCCCAACCAAGTGCCTTGAAAAAAGGGTCAATAAATTCTCGTCGAGTTTGTGTTTCGTTGTATTCCGATTTTTTGTAATAGGGTAACTGTTCGTTGAATCTGTCAACAAGTTGCTTGATTTTTATATACGCCTCTTCTTTAGTCATTTTCTACAAAAAAATATAACCAAAGATACAAATTTTGATTATGATTTGAAAAGATTTACTAAATTTTTTAGGGCGGTTTAAGCTGACGCTTAACACCCTATTTAGCATAACCCATACTAAGCCCTGTATCGCCATTAATTTTTAAAAGTACCGAGGCTGTAGTGTTGCTGTTGTTATCAATTATTAATGCTGTATTGGCATCAACCGCTACTTGAATTGTTTGTTGGGGCTTTACAATTGTAGCGGAATGTTGACCCCCAGCAATTGGTGCTTGGTACACGTTAAGGTCGTAAGTACCAATATTTTTAAGTTTTACATTAAACTTGCCATGCTCATTATTGCCAAGCTTAAAAGAGTTGTTAGGTGTTATAGTGGTGTTAGAGGTAACAGAACCAAAGCTGCCACATGCAGCAATGGATAGTACAAAAAGAGTCATTACTATTGTTTTCATAAATGTAGTTGTTATAGAAACCGAAGTTTCTGGTTAATTAAGATTACAAAATTGAACATTTGTTATTAACCCGTCGCTGCATATTATAATTTGATACCCATTAAATAGGTCTTAAATTATAGTTTAGGGTAATTACCCTGTATTTTATTGCCGTCAATTGTTATTTTAAAAAAACATCACGGTAAGTATCGCTAATTGGTATTACTTGGTTGCTTATAAATAGGCGGTTCGGTATTTCCTTTAATTTGATTTTGTAGGCATTCTATATTGCTGAGTCTAATTTTTTGGAGCTCTATAAAGCTATTAATATATTCAAGTTCAGCGGTTAAGTTTACTTTATTACTTTCACTACTCTTATACATGTAGCGCATTAGTTCCGATAGTTTTTCTATACTAGGTAAGGCTTTGGCGGAGTTGCTGCTTACTAAGTAATAAATATTATTGAGTGTATTCAATTATAAATTTGGCAATAAAAATGTAAAAGCTAGCCGCCAACGTAGTGCAGCATCGCAACAAGAAAAAAACAGGGTGAATTTGTAAGCAACCATTGCTACAAATAAAGTTGAAATTGTTAGTGTATGAAAATACGGATAGTGTAATAAAGTTTACCTTTTTATTACACTAACTTTTGTTGTATTACTACTTTAATGGCATCAAATATTTCGGTAACGGTACCCTCGCCAGGTATATAACTAACTTTGTTGAACTGTTGGTAATAGTTGGCTACAGCTGCCGTTTTGGTTTGGTACTCTACTATACGTGATTGTACAATGGCATCATTAGTATCGTCGCTACGACCACTTGTAAGCCCACGGTTTATTATACGCTTTACCAACTCCTCATTGCTTACTTGCAGGGCAACTACTATATTTATTTGGGTGTTTTTAAGTTCCAATAATTTGTCGAGTGCTATGGCTTGTGCCACTGTACGTGGAAACCCATCAAACAAAAAACCTTTGGCAGTATTGTTGGCATCTAATGCTGAGCTTATCATACCTATAACTACCTCATCGGGTACTAGTTGGCCTTTGTCCATTACCGATTTTGCTTCCATGCCTAGTGGTGTTTGTGCTGCTATTTCGGTACGTAACAAATCGCCAGTACTAAGGTGCTTTAGGCCATATTGTACTATTAACTTTTCGCTTTGTGTACCCTTGCCACTACCCGGAGGCCCAAATATAATAATGTTGAACATATAGTTAAATGTATTGCTTTATGTTGGTTAGGTAACAAACATAATTAAAATTAGCTGAAATTCAAAGGCTATAGGTAGCAAATAGTTATAAAAGTAAAAAAAATAAAACAAATCTAAAAAAATAGGTTGAAATACTAATGCAATGAATTGTATTCATAGCAATTACTATTTAACCACTTCGTGGTAAAATAATTACCGTTGCAAAAAAGTATGAGGAACCTTAATAATAATTACGGCTAATGCAATTGGATGAAAAAAACTAAAGCTATGAATTGTATTTATAGCAATTACTATTTAACCACTTCGTGGTTAGATGGTACAATATCAAAAGTATGAAAGACCCTAATAATAATTACAGCCAATGCAATTAGCTAAAATCAAAACTATGCAATTGGTTAGTATAAAAACATTTGCCTTAGTACATGTTGTTTAATTAAGTTAAAAAATATTTTTTAAGAGTTAGGCACTAATTAAATTTGCTGTTGCTAACTGTTATTAGTTTTTTTTTGCAAATTACAATAGCTACAATGCCTACAAAAAATACAAAACTATATAACTATGCTAAAAACCTGTAACTTTATATAAGCATGTTGGCTATGCCCAATTGAAATACTATAGATGAAGCAATGGCGGATATGAAAGGGTAGCTCCTCCGTTATTGTTGTAAACAATAACGGAGAGCCGTAGCGAAGCGAAGCCTGTAATAGCCGCATATACAGCT
>JAYWGN010000017.1:0-42780 GCA_043778255.1 Chitinophagaceae bacterium
TTATTTGATGATGAAACTTTGAAACGCTTAACCACTGGAGCTTCTATAAAAGCAACAGGAGAATTAATTGCCAGTTTAGGCAAAGGACAAACTGTAGAATTAAAAGCAAAAAAATTGGAGATATTGGGCGATAGTGATGCTGAAAAATATCCATTGCAACCTAAAAAACACAGCCTTGAGTTTCTTAGAGAAAACGCACACATTCGTTTTAGAACAAACACATTTGCTGCTGTATTTCGCTTGCGTCATTCATTGGCTTATGCTGTGCATAAATTTTATAATGATAAGGGTTTTGTGTATTTACACACACCTATCATTACTGCAAGTGATGCAGAAGGTGCTGGCGAAATGTTTAGGGTAACAACTTTGCCTATGGACGGCACTGCTCCTAAAAATGATGATGGAACTATTGACTACAAAGAAGATTTTTTTGGCAAAAGCACCAACCTTACTGTTAGTGGACAATTGGAAGGAGAATTGGGTGCAATGGCATTTAGCGATATCTATACTTTTGGTCCTACTTTTAGAGCAGAAAATAGCAATACAACACGCCACCTTGCTGAGTTTTGGATGATTGAGCCCGAAGTTGCCTTTAACGATTTGGAAGATAATATGGATTTGGCTGAAGAGTTTATCCAATATTTAATTCGTTATGCTATGGAGCATAATATGGAAGATTTGGAATTTTTGGATACTCGTTTAAAAGAAGAGGATAATCAAAAACCAACAGCCGAAAGAAATGAGTTTAGTTTAATAGATAAGCTTAAAACAGTTGTAGATAATAAGTTTGAAAGAATTACTTACACCGAAGCTATTCAAATTTTGCTTGAATCATCTCACTATAAAAAGAAGAAGTTTAAGTATGAAGTGGGCTGGGGCATTGATATGCAAAGCGAACACGAAAGATATTTGGTAGAAAAACATTTTAAAAAACCTGTAATAGTTACTAACTACCCCAAAGCTATTAAAGCATTTTATATGCGGCAAGATGAGGGCTGTAAGCCAGACCGAGAAACCGTAGCAGCAATGGATATATTAGCACCAGGCATTGGCGAAATAGTAGGCGGTAGCCAACGTGAAGAGCGGCTAAATAAACTAACCCAACGTATGGAAGAAATGCATATAAGTACCGAAGAGTTGTGGTGGTATATGGATACCCGAAAGTTTGGTACAGTGCCACATGCAGGGTTTGGCTTAGGTTTTGAACGTATGGTATTATTTGTAACCGGCATGACAAATATTAGAGATGTAATAGCTTTTCCTCGCTACCCAGGTAATGCAGAGTTTTAAACAAAAAAAAAATTAGCAAACTTGATAATTTGCTAATTTTCCTAATTAATTATTTATTACTACACTTAAGTACTATCGTAAAGTTACGGTTATACTCGGTCTACCATCTATTGATACAGTGGCAGTGTTATCGCAAGTACCATTACCAAAATCGATTAGTGCAAAGTGATTTGGCCCTTGCACTTTTAGTATACCACTGTCAATATTATTGCAGTTTGTTTTTTTCTGTAGGGGTGTTTGGGTAGTACTTGTACGGCTTTTGCCATCGGCATTGGTTACAGTACGTGTACCTGTAAATGTGTATATATCATCGGTTAGGTTAAGTGGTGTACTTGCACCGGCTGTTTGGGTAATATCAATGTTGGATGTGTGTAACCAATAACTGCCATTTGCTGCAGTAATTTTGCCATTATTTACTTTACGATTCCAACTTTTAGTAGTAGCAGTACTAGTGTTTGTCCATATTATTAAGCCTTCTTTTTTGTATGTATTTACATAATAATTATCAAAGGTTAAGGTGGCTACACTACCTGTTTTGCGTAGGCTATCGGTTAGTACTATATTTATTTTACCCTTACGGTATACCCCATTTTGCGATATGCAACCTGTAGTACCAAAGTCGATTAAAATGTTTTTGCTAGGAAAATTACCTGTAACCGTTACTGTGGCACAACTAAGTGTGTTAGTAGTTAATAACTGCTCGGTAGTACGGCCACCCATTAGGTTGTTGTCGGTTGCTGCTTCGGTAAGTACATCGTTGGCATCTTGTGTTAGGTTGTCGCTTATGGCTTGGTCGCCGCTAAGTTCAAATGTTGTTTGAATTTCGTCAACAGTTTCTTTTGTTTTTTTGCATGCTGCAAAAGTTATGCTTACTAGTAATACTAAAGCAATAATTGATTGGGTAGTTTTCATAATTTTTTTGTTTTATTTAATATTGACTTTGCAAACTGCTATTGGTTTAATAGTAGTGTACAAAAAAATTGGCATTTTTGTGAATGCCAATAATAATGCCGTTAGTGTTAATGAATAGTTGTGTTGAAAAGCTTTAACAATTAATTATAATTGTTATGTTATTTTCAACATTGGTTTGTTCTATTATTTGGTCGTTGAGGTTTTGCATAATAAGTTAGTTTGCTTGTAAGTAAAGTTGTTGTGTGTAGTACAATAACGTAGTACAGTTGCTTATTATTGTGAGAGGTGGGAAAATAGTTAGAAGTGAGAAAGAAAAGGTAGAGGTGAGAAGGTAGAAGTGGAGGGAAATTAAGGAATTAAGAAATGAAGGAATTAAATAATTGAAATAGTTAAATACAAATTATATGATTTATAATGTATTTATTTGCGTTGTGATTGTATATTAATTAATAAAAAAGGTATTAGCAAATACCAACCCTTACATTATTATGAGCTTTGACCTTACAAAACTAATTGCAATTGGAGCTGACCATGCAGGTATTGCTTACAAAACTGAAATAGTACAATGGCTTAACAGTAAAGGCTTTGCCGTACATGACTTTGGTACTTATGATACTAGTAGTGTTGACTACCCCGATTATGCACACCCTGTAGCATTAAGTGTACTAAACAAAGAAACTGCATTTGGCATATTACTTTGTGGTAGTGCTAACGGAGTGGCTATTACTGCAAATAAACACCAAGGTATAAGAGCAGCCCTATGTTGGCAATTAGAAATTGCTACCTTAGCTCGGCAACACAATGATGCCAATATTATATGCATACCAGCTAGGTATGTAAGTGCTGCTCAAGCTCTGCAAATGGTTGAAGCCTTTATGAATACAGCATTTGAAGGTGGCCGCCACCAATTGAGAGTTAGTAAAATAGGGTGTTAAGCAATGTAAATATTTTTTTATTGGCTAAAATTTGATTACTCATTTGCATTGCAACTTTTACCAAACTACATACTTGCAAACCTTGGGTTAAAGTATTGGTAAATAAATGTTAAGCATCGTAAGTTGTATTATATTTGTTGTGGTTTTGTAAACCACATTATTTACCCAAATAAAATTAATGGCTTTAAAAAATTACTTGCTTTATATTGGTTTACTATTAGTGTTACATACTAATGCCCAAAGAGGTTTGCTATTTGTACAAAAAAATAAAAAAACCGTACATACTTACAGTACTACTAGCTACATTACCATGCAACACCAATATGGCTATTATATACAAGGTATATTGGCTAGTATTAAAAAAGATAGCTTTAGTATATACAATTACGTAACAAGGCCTAGCAAAACAAAATTTGGCTTAAACCTTATTGACACAGTGTTTACGGGCTTTACTTTTTATTCTATTAAGGATATTAAATCCATTGCTATTAAGAAAAACAAATCAATATTTGCTACCCTCGAAGGGTTAAGTTACTTAGGTAGTATTGGTATTACTTTGGTAAATGTAGTAAATGGTATTAAGTTTAAAGACACTGGTGAAACAATACTTAAAAATACAGTGATACAAGGTGGTGGTATGTTTGTATTAGCAAAAATATTTGGCAAACTACACAAAGAGAGTTACCCAATTGGTAAAAAATATAAGATAGTATTAATGCCGTTTTGAAAATTTGAAATTACTAAGTGTAAATAAAAAGATAATTACTTTATGGGTTGCCATATTTCTGCACCTGGTTTAGTGCCGTACAAGTTTTCAAGTATAGTAAATAAAAATTCATTTTCATCCTCGCCACTCTCTTTAACCATATTGTTAAATATAGTATTTGATAAAGGAAACAAAGACGTTAAATTCAATTTCCATTCATTTAACTCTTTATAAAAATAAAAATAAAAGTCTGCTTTTTTACCACTAACAAATAATTGTCCTTTAGCAAACTGGTTATCAATAGTTACATTACCAATTGTATTGTTTATTACACTACTCTTACTTACCATGCCACTTTTAATTGCATACACAAATAAGCCTTTACCGTCCATTTTAAGTATTTCCTCTTTTGTAGCACGGTGCCTAATTGAAAAAACGGTTATTTTATCAGTTATTGACAATGCATTTACTTTTGCACTATCAGCATTTTTTACAACCAAAAGTATATCCGTATAATATTTAATTGTTTTTGAGTCAATACATTTAAGAGCCTCTTCACCTTTGTCATTTAAAATTGATGATTTATATTTATTAAATGTTTGCTTAACAAGGTTTTGTTGCGATTCCTGAGCAAAATTTTTTGTTGCTGCTAAAAATAATAAAATTGAAAAGCTGAGTATTTTTGTCATTTTGGTAAATTTTTAAATACAATTTTTAACCAAAAATTATTTGTAAAAAATTGCTATTTATTGTAAATATACAAACTATAAAAATAAATTTATCAACTATCGTGTTTACATTTGCTACATGACATCGAAAGGCATATTTCCCAAACTATGGCGACTTACTAAACGAATTTTATTTTTTCTTTTTATATTTCAGTTACTTTACATACTTTATGGTAAGTGGTGCAACCCGCCAATTACTTTTACCCAATTAGGTAGTTGGTTGAGTGGTTATGGGTGTACTAGAGATTATGTGAGCCATAGCCAAATATCGCCAAACCTACGCCTAGCCATTATTGCAAGTGAAGATCAAACTTTCCCCGACCACGAAGGACTTGACTGGGATGCTATAGAAGATGCAGAGGAGTATAATAAAACTCATAAAATAAAACATGGTGGTAGTACTATAAGCCAACAAACTGCAAAAAATTTTTTTTTGTGGCAAGGTCGCAATTATGTACGTAAAGGGCTAGAGGTTTACTTTACAAAAATGATAGAATGGACTTGGAGTAAGCAACGCATATTAGATGCATACATTAATATAATAGAAATGGGCAAAGGCATATTTGGTGCAGAAGCTGCAGCACAATATTATTTTAAAAAACCAGCAATTGATTTAACAATGAAAGAAAGTGCTTTGATAGTGGCTTGCTTGCCCAACCCTAAATTATGGACATTAAACCCGATGCATCCACGTATTGCAAAGCGGTGGCCTCGTATATTAAAGCAAATGAATAATATAAAAGACGACCCAAAAATTATGGCGTTAATAAATTAATTAAGAAAATTTTAATACATTGCTGCTTGCCAATTGGTTATATTTAATTGTGCAAAAAATTGATGCTCCTCCATTTCTTGCACTTGCCCTGGCAACAAATTACCTAAGGTAATATTTTCAATACTTACTCGTATTAGCCTTACACAACGGTGGTTTACAGCTGCTACCATTTTACGTACTTGGTGGTATTTGCCTTCGGTAAGGGTTATTTTGAGCCAAGTGTACCTTATATATTTGTTACAAGTGTAAGGGGTTGCAAATGCAAAATTTGGTTCTTCTATTATTTCTACAATACATGGTTTGGTGGTATATAATTGTCCGCCTATTGCAGCAAAGCTAATACCATTTTGCAACTGCAATACGGTAGCATCAGTTACAATATTTTGTACTTGTACTATATAAGTTCGGGTATGTGGTACATTGCCTTGAAACAATAACCTTGTTACACTCCTATTATTGGTGAGTAATAACAAACCCTCAGTTTTACTATCGAGCCTACCTATAGCATGTATATGCTTAGGAAATGTGTAGGGCAAATTAGAAAGCAGTTGCACATTATGACTACTCACAAATTGTGATACCATATTGTACGGTTTGTTTATAACGTAATATTGGTATTGCAAACTCAAGTTATAATATTGGGTTTGCCAAAGTAATACCGTAATATAATTTTCACATCGTTCTGCATACTATATTTTTTGGCATACCTATAATCTAATTCGTACTGCAATGCAGTGCTAGAGGCAGTTGCAGTGCCGTAAGTATAACCACAATTGTTAATTACACACGGCTGTATAGTGGGCAATGTGGTATTATTATAAGTATTGTAACCAACAAATGTTTTGTTGCCAATAAGTACTGCAACTATTGCTTTAAAATAATTATTTTTTTGCTTTACCAACCAATAAGTAATGGGGCTGCTTAGCAATAATGTAAGTGTGGTAACTACATCAACTAATCGTTTGTTACGTTGGGTAGTGTTACTAACTATTTCAAAGCTACTGTACAAAGCTATTGTTTCGCCAATGGCATCTTTACTTTCGCTACTTATAATACTATGGCAATTGCTGTTATAAAACTTAGTGTGGCATTGGTTTTTATACTTTTGTACCAAACTAATTATAGTGCTATAATTAAGGCTTGAGCCGCTTAATACCATAGTAGTAAAGCTAATATTTTTTATAAAAAAATCCATTTCGCTATATTGGCATAAGCCACTATTGTTAACGGTATTTATATTGCCCAATATTCTGTTGGGGAGTTGTACCGTAGTATACAATTTTTGTATGGCTTCATAATCTTCGGTATTAGAAAGTACAATAGTTTGTTTTTCCTCTTCAGTTTCAGCTTTACCACTTTCTACCAAATTAAATTTTGCTAATACATTTTTTACAATACTTAAAGTAAAATAAATTAATACAGCACTTAGCAATATAATTGCCCTCGAAAAACGATAACTTTCGGGCACCAAACCATATATTGCTATTAAAAACAAACTAGCAAATACAGCACTTCTATTGAGGTTACGATGTAGGTAGGGCTTATCATATAAGCCCGTAAAAAAACTTACGGCAATGTATATTAGTGTATAAGATGTAGCTGCTATCCACAACACTTCTTTTTGGTATTGCACTTCGGTTTTTATAAAGCCATACCAATATAACTTTGTAACCCATATACATAATAATATGAGCAAACTGTCTATTAGTGGCAGCCCTAGCCATTTTATACCTTTTGCTACGGCAGCCAAACTAGCTCTTATAAATATTGCCAATTGTATAAATATATTAAAAAACCTAGCCTTACTTTTACCATAATGTTTGGTTACAAATTGGCTCATTGCTTTGTAAAACATTTTTACATAATTGAGGCTCCCTCGCTTTGTACTTTCACCTTTAAAGTGGATAATCGTTGTATCGGCTACATAGTAATTTTTGTAGCCTGCTTTTTGTATGCGGTAACTCAAATCCACATCTTCGCCATACATAAAAAAAGACTCATCAAATGAACCAACCGTATCCAGTACACTTTTTTGAACCATTATAAATGCACCTGCCAATACATCTATTTCGTGGTTTTTATTTTCGGGCAAGTTGCCCAAATGGTACTTAGCAAACTTAGCCGAGTGTGGAAATAAACTAGCCATACCACTTAGCTTGTACAGTGAGGTAAGTGGCGATGGAAAACTTCGTTTTGATTCTTTTAAAAAGTTGCCAGCACCATCTATCATTTTTACACCCAAAGCCCCACAATTAGTTGTAGCCTTAAAAAAGGCGATACACTTTTCAAAACAATCTTCGGGTACTATGGTATCGGGGTTTAAAAATAAAATGTATTTGCCAGTGGCTTTAGCTAAAGCAATATTATTAGCCTTGGCAAACCCTACATTGCTAGTATTGTATATAAATTGAAATTGCGGAAACCTGTTAGTAAAATATGCTGCTGATTCATCGGTTGAGTTATTGTCAACCACAAATACTTGAGTAGTTAAGTTAGCACTAGCTTGTTGCACTGCAGCTAAGCAATGCTCCAAAAAATACTTTACATTATAATTTACTATGATGATGCTTAAATCCAATACTGCTTACATTTATACTTTTATATAAGTACAAATATACTATATTGGGGTTACAAGTTTTGCAAATATAAAATGCCTATTTATTTTATAGTAGTAAGTATATCACCAATTTCTTGGTCCCATTTTCCGTCTTTACCATACTCAATTACTCTACCTATTTCCTTGCCATTGTGCATTAGTATAAATGTTGGTACGTTTGTAATGCCCATTGCTTTTGCTAAGTTACTATAAGTATCTTTTGCCCTATCCACACCTAGTACAGTAAGCTGATTCTGATTAAAACCTGCAGCAGTAAGTAGCGCAAAAAATTTGGGTAATATATTTTGAGTGTCCTCACACCAAGTACCGCCAAATGCAATTATTTGTATGGTGCTATGTGTTTGCAAAGCCTTTACTGTATTGGCATTGGGCTTATAATTAAGTTCATTAGCAGCAAACCAAGTAAACCTTGGTTCGTACTGCAATACCTCTTTGCTAAGTACGCCTTTCATTATTTTGGTACCATTAGTTTCTATTATTTCGGTATAAGTTTTTTGTGCCATTAGTGTAGTGGTTAATGTAGTTAGTAATAGTGCAATTAGGTATTTCATATTTTTTATTTTTTAGGTTTTTATAATTTTTTTGCGAAGCATATACTATTAGCAGCTTGTAAGTATTGCCCATAATTTGCAGTAACTGTATAGTGCATTTTGTGGTACAAAGCTATGGCTTCTGGTTGTTTTATTCCTGTTTCTAATATACAATTTGTTATGCCTAGTGTGCTACACCATAGTTCCAAACTGGTAAGTATATTACTTGCTATACCTTTTCCTCTATGTTCAGGCTTTACATACATCCGCTTTATTTCCATTACAGTAGGTTGGTATAGTTTTATAGCACCACAGCCAACAGCTTCATTATTGTAGTATGCTACTAGTACATATTGTAGGGCAGCTATAGCATTGTATTGGTTATAAAATTCATGTTCGTCGCCATCTCTTATTTTCAAATCAGCATCAAGCAATTGTACTAATTGTACAAAGTCAGTATTGCTGCTATTGGTTTTTACTATAGTTATTTCAGTATTGTACATACATTAAGTTGCATCTTTATAACGCCATATAAGCCTTGCTGCAAAGGTTTTGTAGGGTTCCCATTGTTTGCTAAGCTGTTCTATTTGTTGCAAAAAAAGTTTTTTGTTACTATCATCTAATTGGTACAATTGTTTTGCTCCCATTTGCAAGCCATAGTCGCCAAGGCTAAATACATTTTCTCTGCCTAAGGTAAACATCATAAGCATTTCAACCGTCCACTTGCCTATGCCTTTTATTTGGGTAAGGTAGGCTATAAGGCTATCATCGTTAAGCTTATTAATGTAAGTATAGGTAAATGCATTCGCCATAGCAAAGTTAGCAATGTTGAAAATATATTGCGTTTTTTGGTTACTTAACCCTATGGCTTTAAGTATATCATACTCAGTAGCTACTACTTGTGCTGGTGTTGGATTTTTGGTGGCATATAATGCCAAAAAACGTTTAAATATTACATCGGCTACTTTGGTGCTTAGCTGCTGGCTTACTACAGCTTTTACCATTGCTACAAATATATTTTTATTAACCTTAAGTGGCTCTAGTACTATGTTGTGTACTAATGGCCCTAGTTTTTTATCTTTTGCTAAATGCAGTTTATACTCCATTATATATTACAATCCTTTAGTAAGTATGGTGTTCCACACTTTAGTATTTACGGTTACTGTATATTTCTTTTTTAACTCGGCTATCCATGCATCTTCTAACTGTAATTGGTAGTCATTTATTACTAAGCCTCTTGCATCGGCAAATGCTTTTAATTGCCCTTCGTTATACAATTTTACTATATGTGCTAGCAAATAATTATTATCGCCATTGGGGCTAAATGGCACTGTGGTCATACCATTGGTAAAGTTTGTTTTTTCGGCAATGGGTATATTGCCCAATTCGTACCTACCACTATCGGCCTGTGCTATGTTTACATATTTGGTCATTAGTTGCTGCCAGTTGTTGGGCTCTTTTTGCATGTTGCCGTATATTACTAATGCAGTATTTTTATCCGATACACTTATTATTATAGCATCGGCACTTTTGTCCCAAATATATTTTTTGCTATTGGCTACATAGTATTTTTTAAGCCCAACGGTATCGCTGCTCGATTTGTTCCATACGTTTTTTTCCATAGCTTCAAACAACATATTACCATCTTTAAATTCTTTAATTTGCTCTCGGTAGGTTTCGTTATAATCTTCTAAGTTATTTTTGTAATACTCATACAGTGTAGCTTTTACGTACTCTTTCAATAAGTTTTCATAACTGTTGTCTTTAAATGCAGCTGTAGTTTTTGCATCTTTTACAAACTGCCAATAATTGCCTACTGTTATTTTTTGTTTGGTAAATGAATGTAGTATGGTACTCTCTTTTATTTTACTATCGGCAATGTTGCCATTGCTAAATTTTTGTTCCGTTAAGCCAAATAAGTCGGTTTTATTGAGTCCACTTTCTTTGTAGCCACACACACCTAGTTTGCTTTGCAAAAATGCTTCTTCAGCTTTAGCCTTACGTTCATCTGTATTAATAAGCGCCGTTAACTGTTCGGTAACTTCGGCATCTTTTATAGTTTTTATTGTGCTGGTATTTAACCGTTTTAGTATATGCCAACCAAAGCTTGTTTTAAATGGTTTGCTATATTCATTTAAGGCTAGTTTGGCAAAGGTATTTTCAAATGCTACATCGTATTTACCCACTTTAAACTCTTTAAGTAAGCCACCAGCACTAGCACTTTGAGCATCGCCACTAAAGGCTCTTGCAGCATTTTCAAATATTTCGCCCTTGTTAAGTTTGGTGTATACTTCATTTATTTTTTTTTCGGCTTCCTCTCTATCATCTTGCCCTCCATTGGGTACAAATGGTATAAGTATTTGTGCAGCTTGCATACTGCCAAGGGCTTTACGTACTGCCGTTACTTTAAATATATGGTAACCAATGCTTGATTCAAATGGTTGGCTGTAACTGCCTACAGCAGTAGCGTAGGCAACATTTTCCATATTATAGGGCAGCGAAAATACAGTTATATAACCTAGGTCGCCACCATTATCGGTTACACTTGGGTCGTTGCTGTATTGCTTTGCTACTGCTGCAAAGTCCGCACCAGTTTTAAGTTTTTGATAGGCTTCGTTTGCCTTTAGTTGGGCAGCAGCCGCATCTTTATTTTTAAGTAATATTATATGTTGTATTCTTACATCTTTTTGTGTTCGTTCAAATGCTTCGTCAACCAAAGCTGCAAAGGCTCTATCTTCAGTTAGGTATTTGGTTTCTATTTGTCGTCTAAAGTTTTGGAGGTCTTCCTTTTGGTTTTGGAGGGTATCATATTTACTATCATAAGCAGCTTGAACTTTTAATTTGTATTTTATATATAAATCCAAATTTTCTTCCAATGCTTTTTTTCTATCGCCAGTTAGGTTGTTGGTATTTTTTAAAAAGTTTGTTGCAAACTCACTCTTAGTTACCGCATTTTTACCGTAGGTAAATAATACTTGGCTATTGCTATTGTAGCTTATTATAATGAACGAAAGTAGTAGTAGTGATTTCATGTGTGTGGGGTGTAATTATTTATTTTCTAATTTTTTATTGAGCAGGTCGTCTAGCTGTTGGTAGGTAAGCTGTTTGGCAATTATATGCTTATCCTTATCAAGCAAATATAGTTTGGGTGTGCTTACAATATCATACAATTGTCTAAAGTTGGGTTTACCATCGGCATTATCTTTTTTACGGTTTTCATCAGTTTGGTAGGCATGTATCCAATTGGTAAATTGATGTTCGGTAATGTATGTTTTCCAATTTTGCAAACCACCGTCGGTCATTACACCAAGTAGGGTTACTCCTTGCTGTTTCCATTTGGCTTTGTATATACTATCTACACTTGGTACTACCTCTTTGCAGTGGCCACAAGTAGCATCCCAAAAGCATATAACTGTGTAGTTACTTTTAATATTATATAGGCTTATTGGGTTGCCTAGTGTATCTACCAAATCTAATGCTGGTGCAGGGTCGCCTATTTTATTACTAATTAAGCTGTAGCCTCTGTCAAACAAAAATTTCTTTTGTTTTTCATCAAACCAATTGGCTGTACCTGGTGCAATATACTTTTCAAATAGGTGTACATATACCGCATCTTGCCCCATATATTCGGGGTTAATATAACGTTGTATTAGCTTTGTAGTATTAAACTTAAAGGTTTCGGTATTGGCTATACTAGCTACTAATATTTTATCGGCTTCGTTTATAATACTATCGGGTTGGGGGTATATTATGGTTTTAAAATAGTCATCAAATTTTGATTCGTATATTGGGGTTCGTAGTAGTCTTTCATCGGCAAAGTTTACACCATTCCAATAATTGCTTTTATAATAATACCAAGCATAAGTACTATCATATTTTCCGTTTGGCATTTTAGTTACATCGGGTACTATGGGTATTTTTAATAAGTTAAGTATTGCTGGCAATAAATTTTTTGTGCCTTTAGCTATTATAGTTTCACGGTATTTGTTTACTGCATCGTTTATCGCTTTCTTTTTTTGGGTTATTGTTTTTGGGGTTGTTGTATTTGAAGTGTTTAACTTATCTAATGCTTGTAATGCTTTGCCATTGGCTTCCATAAAGTTTTGGTAAGCCTGAAACTCGCTGCCCTCGGGGCTATTGGTTAGCCTTATACCTTTTTTTTGCAATGGCGAATCTATACTTATTGCAAAGGTTTGGTTTTTGTCAATCAGCATTTCTACATATTCGCTTTTGCTAGGATAGCCTAATAAATAAATACCCCCAACCAATTTTTCCTTGCCTTTAAATGAGCCTTTACCAGCTGCATCTAACTTTACCGAATCTTTTATAGGAAACGTTTTGCCAAAGTAGTACCCTAAGTATATTTGTTGGTTGGCAAATGCTTTTATGGTTACATCTATTTTATAAGCATTTTGGCTATTGCCAAAATAAAATTGTAAACAGCCTATAATGGTGAGCAATAAAAATTTATTCATTAATATAAAAAGGTGTTTTTTGTAAACATTACTTGTGTGCTAGTGTACAAATATATTAAAAACTTTGTGTAACCTTATTGCATAGCTAAAGCTTTTGTAGCTATTTTACATTTAATTAACCAAATGCATAACACTCAATTTGTAACCTAAGTTATATTATTTTAAATTATTAATGCATTTTGGCTTAAGCCAAACAATATGATAAAATAAATGTAGCAACAATAAATTTTAAAACAAAAATATTAACTTATAAATCAAAAAAACAATGATTTGGAAAATATTAAAAACAGAAAACGAGTATCAAAAAGCAATTAAAAGATCAATGGTAATATTTGATGCATATCCTAAAACAATAGCAGGAGACGAATTAGAACTTTACTGTTATTAGTAAAAGATTAAGAGGATAAGCATATACATTTGCCACAGCTAAATACCTTGTAAGCTATTAAATATAAAATTGATGAACAAGGAATTAAGCCCAAAGATTTAGAAAGCATAATAGGTAGTAAAGGTCATATTTCTTCAATATTAGCTGACAAACGAGCACTTTCCTTAAAAATAGCCGAGCAATTATGTGCTTTGTTACAGCTACCACCAACTGTTTTTTTTAATTACTGCAATATAAAAAAAACCCTTAAAGGCTACTGCCAATAAGGGTTTGCAAGTATAACGATGCTGTAGGGGAAGGGGTCGAACCTCCACGGAGTAGTTAGCTATAAGGCAATGCTAGCTTTTGTGGTCAATCCAGTACCTTACGTTTATCCATTTATCTCCACCCTCGAGACAAGAGGGCATGTCTGCCGTGCCGAAGCAATTTCATCACCCCACAATATTTGCAACAATGTGTTATATTGTTTGCATCGCAAAATTAAGTAAATTACATTAAACTTGCACAATTTCTATAAAATATTTATAAAATATAGATATTGTTCAAATAAAGTACTATATTTATATATATTTTTCATTTAAAAAGTTATTATGGCGAGTAAATTAAATTTGGATAAACTGGATTTGCAAATAATACAAGAAATGCTGCTTGATGCAGGTACTAGCTACGCCGATATGGGTAAAAAATTGTTTGTTAGTGGTGGCACTATTCATGTTCGTATTAAAAAATTGGAAGAGCTTGGCGTAATTAAGAACACAAAAATAAATGTTGATTTAAAAATATTGGGATTTGATGTAATTGCTTTTATTGGTATTTTTTTAGAAAAAAGTTCGCTGTATGAAGAAGTAGCAAACGACCTTAAAAAAATACCTGAAATAGTAAGAGTTAATTATACAACAGGCAACTATAGTATGTTTGCCGAAATTATATGTAAGGATATTAATCAGCTACGTAATGTATTGCATGACGATTTGCAAAAAATAAAAGGTATAGAACGTACCGAAACCTTAATATCATTACAAGAAAGCTTTAACAGAACAATATTAGTATCCAAAGAAAGTTGAGTATGCAAGTGGTAAGGCAATTTTACAAATCGGTAAGTTTATTGCTGCTACTTAATATTGTATTAAAACCAATTTGGATTTTAGGTATTGACAGGCAGGTTCAACTTACTGTAGGTGCCGCAACTTTTGGCAATTATTATGCACTGCTTCAGTTGGCTACTATATTTTCAATAGTACTCGATTTTGGGTTGGGTATATACTACACTACTAACTATACTAATACAACCAAAGCCATACTGCTAGGGCAGTTTAAGCATTTGTTAATAGTAAAAATAGTGCTAAGCCTAGCCTATACCTTGCTTATACTTATACTATATAGCAGCTTTGGAGTACCCATAACCAATATAATAGGGCTATTAATTGTTACACAAATTGCTAATAGTTTTTTACTTTTTGGCCGCAACTATTTTACTATACATCAGCTTTATACTTACGATGCTTGGCTATCTGTAACCGATAAATTATTAGCCACCGCCGTTATTGGTTATATGCTATACATGCCTACAAGCCTTTACGGCATTAGCATACAGCAATATATTACTATACCGCTATGCTGTACAGTGCTATTATTAATAGTAGTATATGTCTATATTTTTAATACAACAATACAACAAAGTAGCCCTACAAAAATTACCCACTCACCTAACTTAAAAAAAATAATACCTTATACCTTAGTTATATTGTTAATGGCTGTACTACTACGAAGCCATATATGGTTGCTCAAAGTATTGCACCCTACTGGTACTACCGAGGTAGCTGCATATGCTTATGGCTACCGACTGCTCGATGCATTTAATAGCTTTGGGTACTTAGTAGCAGCTTTTTTATTTCCGTTTATTTGTAAGCATTTGCCCCATACTGTTATTGTACATAAAGTATTGCGCCAACTTACTATTTGGTTATGGGTACTTTGTTTCGTACTAATTGTAGGTGCATTTATTTATAAAAATGAAATAGCTACAATGCTTTACCATACAGCATTATACCCCACACCTTGGGTAATATGGTACAGCTGTACTGCTTGCCTTGGCTGTGGGTTGGTACATATATATAGTAGTGTACTTACTGCTGCTAATGCTATTCAATTATTAATAAAAATAACATTAGCATTTACCCTATTAAGCATTGTAACCAATATAATAGTAATACCACTGTATGGTGCTTTAGGTACAGCAATTGTATGTAGTATAGTACAATTTGGGTATGGTGTTACACTATGGGTGTATAGTAGAAAAACTGTTGCCACTCAAAAAAATAACTGATAACTTTTTATTTCCCCAACCAACTACCTATTCATACTCATCAAAAATTCTTCATTATCTTTAGTGCCTCTCATTCTTTTTAGTAGTTCATTCATAGCCTCATCGGGGTTCATATCGGCAAGGAAAGTACGGAGTATATTCATACGTTGTAGCACATCTTTATCGAGCAACAAATCATCACGCCTTGTGCTACTACCCACCAAATCAATAGCAGGGAATACCCGTTTGTTAGCCAAACGCCTATCTAGCAACAGTTCCATGTTACCGGTACCTTTAAATTCTTCAAATATTACTTCGTCCATTTTGCTACCAGTTTCTATAAGTGCAGTAGCTAGTATGGTAAGGCTTCCACCGTTTTCTATTTTACGGGCTGCGCCAAAAAACTGCTTTGGTTTCTGCATAGCATTAGCCTCTACACCTCCACTTAATACTTTGCCACTACCCGGTGCTACTGTGTTGTGAGCCCTAGCCAATCGGGTTATACTATCAAGCAGTATCATTACATCGTGGCCACACTCTACCAATCGTTTTGCTTTTTGCAAAGCCACTGTACTCACCTTTACATGTTTATCGGCTGGTTCATCAAATGTACTTGCTATTACCTCTGCATTTACACTACGTTCCATATCGGTTACTTCCTCTGGTCGCTCATCTATTAGCACTATCATTAGGTACACTTCGGGGTGGTTTTTGGCTATAGCATTTGCCACATCTTTAAGTAACATTGTTTTACCAACCTTAGGCTGGGCCACTATCATACCACGTTGCCCTTTACCAATTGGGGTAAACAAATCCATTATTCGTGTACTATAATTATTGTTGCCATTGTACAAATTAAACTTTTCAAAAGGGAACAATGGTGTTAAGTATTCAAATGGTACACGGTCTCTAATTTCCTCTGGTTTTTTTCCATTTATATAATCCACTTTTAGCAAAGCAAAATATTTTTCGCCCTCTTTTGGTGGCCGTACTGTACCTGCTACAGTGTCGCCAGTTTTAATACCAAATAATTTTATTTGCTGTGGCGATACATACACATCGTCGGGGCTACTTAGGTAATTATAATCGCTGCTTCGCAAAAATCCGTATCCATCAGGCATCATTTCCAACACGCCTTCTGAGGGTATTATGCCATCAAACTCTATATTAAATACGGGTTCTTTTTTAGGAGGGGGTGGTGTGTGTTTTCGTTCTTGTTTAGTTTCTTCTTTTTTTATTTCCTCAGGTACTTCTAATTCTTCAAAGTTTATTTTTTCATCTTCTTTAAAAAACTTTGATATATCAACATCGTTTTCACCACTTACACTTTCCGCTTTTTCTCTTGATTGTTTTTCTCTTTCGGCTTTAGCCTTGGCTATATCCTCTTTTATAGTGTTAGTTGGCTTTGGTGGTGGTGCAGGTTCTGTAGCCGTTTCCGTAGTAGCTTCTGTTACATTTTCAGTTCTTTTTTTAGCCTTTGGCAAAATGGGTTTCTTCTTTTCTTTTACAGGCTCTACTTCTACTACTGCCTCTTCGGTACTGTTACTGGTGGTAGTTTTTACTACACGTTTACGCTTTTCGGGTTTAGCTTCATCGGTTGTGTCGGTTGAGTTTTTGCTTTCAGCAATAGCTTGTTTGTCCAATATTTTGTATATCAAATCTTGCTTTTCTAACTTTTTAACTTGGCTAATTTTAAGTTCCTCAGCAATGCTTAGTAAGGCCGTAACGTCTAATTCGTTCAGTTGTAGTATGTCGTACATAAGGGTATAAATAGGGTATGAAAATTTTTTATTTAACTAATACACGTTAATTAAGTTAATGTATAATTTGTAAGGTTAATAGTAAGCAAATGAAAATAAAGAGTTTAGGATATGTTGTAATAAAGTAATTAGAAGTATTACTTATGCCAATTGTTACATTGCAATATTAAGCAATTATATTGAAAATAAAAATATTTATTAAAAACTTTACAACTATTACCACCTTTGTGTATCTATACTATACAAATATATTTGGTATTATATACGCTGCATGGCAATAAACTTAATAGTACAACAAGCAAAACAAGGTAATGCATTCGCCAAAGCCACATTGTATGAGCAATATGCAAAGCCACTGTACAACTTATGCATTAAGTTATTGGGCAACATACACGATGCGGAAGATGTGTTACAAGAGGGCTTTATACAGGCATTTGATAAATTACAGCAACTACAACAAAATGATTTATTTGGCCCTTGGCTAAAAAAAATAATGGTGAACAAATGTTTTGTACAATTAAGAAAAGCAAAAGCCAATTGGCAAATAGTACCCTTAATAGATGATGTGGATGTAGCAGATGAAATAGATTATACCGGCCTCAATATTAGTGCAACACAAATAAACGATGCCATAGTAAAACTGCCCAACGGATGTAGGCTAATAGTAGTATTATACCTATTAGAAAACTATACCCACAAAGCAATAGCCGAGGAATTAGGAATAGCTGAATCCACCTCAAAAAGCCAATACCAGTATGGTAAAAAATTATTAAAAACTAGTTTGCAACATATAATTACAAAAAATGAATATTGAAGAACTAATACAATCCAAAGCTGATACATTGCATACCGAAACACCCTCGTTTGCAGTATGGAATGCAATACAAAAAGCTACACCTAAAGCAAAAATATATACGTTGTATTGGGCTGCTGCTGCAAGCATAATAGCTATAATGGGTATTGCTATTGTAATACTAAGCAACCAACAATATGCTACTAAAGGGTACTGTGTTACTAGTAATATACCAATAATTAAGCAAACTATATTACCCCAAATAAAAAATGATACCCAATATATAGTAAACAGAACTATACAAAACCAACCCATCAATAGTAATGCCAATATAACTAAAGTGCAACCCACTACACAACTGCAACAGCCACCCACAAAGGATATTGCTGCTATATACAATGGACAAAACTACTTTGACAGTGTAATATTAGTGCTTAAAGATAAAATAGCCTCTACACCCGTAAGGTGGGTGAGTACCACCTACTTTGATGTGTACTTAACACAATACAAACACTTAGAAGAGCAAGAAACTATTTGGAAAAAGAATGCCACCCAACAAACAATAGATACTGATTATATAATGCAGCTAATACAAATAAACCAACAAAAAATAACTGTGCTAGATGCCTTGCTTAAGCAAATGAAAAACTTAAATATTAAAAAAGGCGATACCTCCGAAACATATAATAACAACATAATAATATAACTAAGAAAATAATTACCCATGAAAAATTTATTGATTCTACTAGCATTAGTATTGTACACCAACATAAATGCCCAACAAAAAACAGCCGATAACTTTGTAAAAACTTATGATGTAAAAAATGCACAAACCATAAGTATAAAAAATAATAACAAAAACGTAACTATAAAAACCTGGAAACAAAGCACCGTACAAATGAGTACTTATATTAATGAAACCTTAAATAAAAATTATGCTTATGATGCTAAATTAAGAGGAAGCACATTTAAAATAAATGTACAATTAACTACAAATAGTACTAGCAATACTAATGGCAATAATTATACTAACCATAGCGATACTAATGATGAAGGTGCTACTATAAACCAAGCTATAGCGATGGTAAAAAATAATAGTACTACAACTGCAAGAAAACCAAAAGGAACTACCACCACTAGCTACAATAGCAATGGCAATAACTACTCACACACTTATAATAACAGCAAACAAGATTGTGGTTGTGAGGGCAGTATAAATAATATGGTAACCATTACTATACCCGAAAATATGCCCATAGAAATTGAAAACAATAATGGCAATATGGAAATAGAAGATGATATAACTGACCTACAATTAAATTGTAATAATGGCAATGTAAATGCATTAAATATTAAAAACCTACAATTAGAATCAAGCAACTCCAACTACGAATTTGGTAATATAGATAAAGCCGAACTTGATGTTACCAGCTGCAATATAAATACAGGCAAAGTAACAACTTTGGATATGGACACAAAGTTTAGCAATTATGATATAGCAAGTATAGAGGTATTAAATATACAAGGTAGCCAGTCAGATAATTTTGATATTGCTGAAGTAGGAACTTTGAATGGTAGTTTTTCGTTTAGTACATTTAAAATATTAAAGCTTAATAAAGCACTTAACATTAATGCTAATAGTGGTACTATTAAAATAAAAAGTGTTGCTGCCCAAGTAAAGGAAATAAATATTGACGGAAAGTATAGCGATATAGATATAAACACAAAAAATATAGCAGCCTACAACTTTACTGCAAAAAGTATATTTAGCACCATTAAAACTAATGGTAAAATAATAGAAACTGATAACGACGAAAAAGAATATACCGATACCAAAGGCAATGGCAAAGGCACTGCTATAGCAGTTAATTGCAACTCCTGTACCGTTACTGTAAAATAAATTGCTTACCCTAGCCTTTTGCTACTTTTGCCAGTATTGTACGTAAGAGGCTTAGGGCAAGTTACTATACACATTGTAAATAGTGCTGCTAATTATTTGCAAAAAAATATTGAAAAAACAAAAAATGAACAGATTATTTATAACTAGCCTACTTATAATAAGTACTACATACTTACAAGCCCAAAGCCAAACTAGCAAAGCCAAAGCTTATATTGAGTGTAGTAAGCAATGGCTATGCGATAACGATTATTTACGAACCGAATTAGGTATGGTGGATTTTGTAAGAGATAGATTTATAGCCGATATACATGTACAAATAAATACTGAATTTACCAGCAATAATAGTGAACAAAACACAGTAGTATTTAAAGGGCAAAAGCAGTATGCTAACCAAAACGATACGTTATACTACTCCAACAGTGGCATAGCAACCGACGATGATAAGCGTAAACAAATGGTGAAAACTATAAAGCTAGGGCTTATACATTTTATTAAAAATACAACAGCAGCAAATGATATTGTAATAACTTACAACAAACCTGCTACAACCAATACTACAACCAGTAAAACTAAAGACCCTTGGAATACATGGATAATGAGTATTGGTAGCTCTGGTTTTTTTAATGGCGATGCTAATTATAAAAATGAAAATATAAATAATTATATAAATGCTGATAGAGAAACAGAAAAAACAAAAACAAATATTGGTGTAAATTACCAGTATAGTAAAAATGAATTTATAATATCTGATAGTGAAAAAATAGTAAGAGAAACACCTACAACAGAATTTAATATAAGGCATATTATAAAAGTAAACGAACACTTTGGGTATGGTATATTTGCTAATTATAGAAAAGAGATATTTAGCAACCTCGATGCTAGAGTAAACGTAGCCCCCAAAATAGAATATAGTATATACCCCTACAAAAAATTTAATAATAATAGAATTGTGCTTAGCTATGGTATAGGCTTACAGCATAATAATTATAAGGATACTACCATTTTTTTTAAAACAAACGAAAACCTACTACAACAGTCAGCCGCTATAATTAGTAGCTTTGTTAAGCCATGGGGTACGGTAGCTTTAGGTGCATTTTACAATAGTTATCTTATAGATTTAAAAAAGTATTCACTCAACTTTTCTGGCTCTGTTAATTGGAATATATTTAAGGGCTTTAAGTTTGGAGTAGGTGGCAATTACGATATTACTCGCAACCTTATTGAGCTTCGCAAAGGCGGAGCATCAAGAGATCAGGTACTTACCCAACAGCAACAATTAAATACGGCTTACAGCTATTTTTTCGGTATTGGCTTTACTTACCAATTTGGTAGTAAGTTCAATAACTTTATTAACCCTGCATTTAAAGGGCATAATTGGTCACTTAATTTTTAACAACAATAAATAAAAAAAAACACCCCTATGAAACTTTTATCAAGCATTTTATGCATTAGCCTTTTTGTAAGTTGCAGCTTTGCACAAATTAAAGGTAGCGGTAATGTAACTACCGAAAACAGAACAGTTACCACATTTAATAAAATAAAAATGAACGGTGTATTTAATGTAACCCTACAACAAGGTAATACCGAAGCTGTAACCGTTACAACGGACGACAATTTGCAGCCATACATAACAGTAACAGTAGATAATGGCACCCTTACAGTTGGTATGAAAAAAAATAGCAACTTTTCAAAAACAACAAAAATGGAATTGGTAATAAGCTGCAAAGCAATAAGCGATATAAATAACAACTTGGTAGGCAACTTAACAACTGAGGGAAACTTAACAACAGATAAATTGGTATTTACATCAAGTGCCGTAGGCAATAGCACTATTAACTTAACTGCAAATGATTTGTTGCTCAACCTCAATGCAGTAGGCAATACTAAATTGTTAGGTACAGCTGTACTTTGTACATTTACCAACAAATCAGTTGGCGACTTTGATGGTGCAGGTTTACTAATTGAAAACCTTACTTTAAAAAATAAAGCAGTTGGCAATACTACATACAATGCCGTAAAAGCAACTGTAAATAATGATGCTTTGGGCAACACCAAAAATGTACATAAAGATTAATTGATTACCACTAATACTACAAAAGCTGCAATAATATTGCAGCTTTTGTAGTATTTAACTTTTATAATGTTTATCCTTTTTTATTGCCTTTATAACGCATATCGGGTGTGCCATCTTTTTTAAGACCTTCGGCTGTTTTATAACGTTTGTCAACTGTGCCATCTTTTTTAAGTACTACTCCACTAGCTACTGCTGGCTTTACAGCAGGTGCTACTTTTGGTACAGCTACAGCTACTACTTTAGGTGCAGTGGTTACTGGCTTTGTAAATGAAGGTTTAGGCGTAGCCGATACTGCTTTTACAGCTTCTACTACTTTGGGAGCCGCTATTACAACTTTAGGAGCTGCTACTGCTACTTTTGGTGCTACTACAGCTACTTTTGGTGCAGTTACTGCTACTGCCTTTACTGCTGCTATTTTTTGTGCATACGATGCAATAACCAAGCCTACTAACATTGTTACGCTTAACATTACTTTTTTCATAATTTGTAATTTTTTGTTGTTTTATTTAATTTGTAAAATTATTTTATAGTATGACTACTAAAAGGGCTTAACGGTTGTTTAACAGTTCCATATTTTAACAAATAGTTTGCAATAATTTATTAACCACTGTTTAACGGCTTTTATTGTTACATAATAAATTAATACGCCAACTTTGTATTTAACAAATGTTAAAAGGATTTGCTTTATGATTAGGTCACGTACTTTGAAACTAATATTTTTATTAACTACATTTATAATTGCTGCAATTATAGCCCTGCAGCTATACTGGCTTAATAATACCTACAATTATGAGCAGAAAGAATTTACTGCCAATACCTACAAATGTTTGCAAAGTATATACAAGCAATTAGAGTTAGGCCACGAAAAAGCAATACACTTACAAAAATTAATAGAAAAACCTAACGACAATACCTTTTTATTAAAAATAGATTGTACGCCACCACGTGAAGAGTTGGTTAAAAATGTAATCTCTAACCTCGAGGACTTTGGTATATTTACCGATTGCAAATTAGCCGCTTATGACTATACCAAACAACAAAATGTATATAATGAGTACTTGCCAACTATAGCATCGCAATACCCCAAACAAAGCCAATATGAATTAGTAGTATATGCCAAAAATTATGATTACGTACAATTTTATTTTCCCCATCGTAATGCATTTGTACTTACACAACTTAAATGGTGGATATTTTCGAGTATCCTTTTAATTGTAATACTTATTGCATTTGGAGTAACCATATTTAGTTTATACAAACAAAAGTTTTTAAACGAAGAGCAAACAGATTTTATAAATAATGTAACCCACGAATTTCAAACACCACTTACCACACTTAGCCTTGGGTTAGAAAACATAAAAAAACCTAACATACAACAACAGCCACAGAAATTAGCAAAATATATGGAGCTTATGGAAGGGCAAGTACAATACTTAAAACAACATATTGGCAACCTAACTAATGTAGCAAAGGCTGATGTAAAGGGCATTACACTAGTAAGAGGAAGTATAAACCCCAACACAATAATAGAAACTGCACTACTACAATTAAGTGGCATAATAGAGGAAACAAAAGCTACCATACAACTTAACTTAACAGCATTAAATACCAACATAGTGGCCGATGAAAATACGTTACTAGTGGCTATTATTAACGTTATATCCAATGCATTAAAGTATGCCACACTACCAGTTATAAGCATTACTACTAACGAACTTAATAAGTATTATAACATTACCATAACCGACAATGGTATAGGTATTAAAAAGAACGATATTAAAAAAGTATTTAAAAAGTTTTATAGAGTACAGGCTGGTAATATACATACTGTAAAGGGATTGGGCTTAGGCTTGTACTTTGTAAATAAAGTAATAAAAGCCCATAAAGGAAAAATAAATATAACAAGTGAGCCTAATATTGGCACTACTGTACATATACAATTACCTATAAAATAATATAACTATGGAAAAAAATAAAGGAACAATACTATTTGCTGAGGACGATGTAAGCCTAGCTTTTATGGTAACAGATAGCCTCGAAGATGAGGGCTACAAAGTAGTACACTGTGCCGATGGGCAATCGGCAATTGATACATTTGATAAAAATAAATTTGATATTTGCTTACTCGACATTATGATGCCTAACAAAGATGGCTTTGCTGTAGCAAAAAAAATAAGGCAACAAACCGATTTAATTCCCATACTATTTTTAAGTACTAAAAACCAAGAGGAAGATAGAATAAAAGGCTACAACTCAGGTGCTGATGATTACTTAGCCAAACCATTTAGCATAAAAGAATTAATTAAAAAACTAGATGTTTTTTTGAGGCGAACCAAAAAACTACATTCTAATACTGACGAAACCTACAGAATAGGTAATGTATTGTTTAGTTATACCAATTTAAAAATTACAATTGCCGAAGTACAACAGGGCATTACTCAAAAGGAAGCTGACTTACTAAAATTTTTATGTGAACACCAAAATAAATTATTAAAACGTGATGAAGTGCTCATAAATGTATGGGGTAAAGATGATTTTTTTCTTGGTCGCAGTATGGATGTATATATGACTAAGCTTCGTAAATATTTAAAACCCGATACATCATTAGTACTTGAAACAGTGCATGGTATTGGCTTTAGGTTTAGTACACCTAATTAAGTAAAGTTATTGTAGTAGGTAAATAAACAAAGTTGAGCAGCTTGTAATACATAGTACTTGCTTTGCCATTAGTAACAAACAAAAATTAAATGGATAAAGGCAATGAAATAAATTATCCTTTACTGCAAAAAAATAAATTGCTTATTTTGAGTTACATGTATTTTTAATACTTTACAGCATAGTATCAATACTTCTTACTACTAATATAGTTGCTGTATTTGTGTTAGCAATTTTTCAATGGCCTTACGAGTAGGGGTGGCACTACCTTGGTAGCCACTAGTAAGTACACTAAATATTATGAGTTGCTTATGCTTAGTATAAAGGTAACCGCTTAGTGCTGTATGGTTGCTCAAAGTACCTGTTTTAGCATATATAAGCCCTTTTTGTGCTTTGTACAAGTTACTCAAAGTACCCTCGCCGCCAGTAGCAAATATATTTTTTATACGTTCCATTCCAAACTCGTTTTTCATTTTATTAAGTACCCATACCAAGGCTTGTGGCGTTATCATATTGTACCTACTAAGCCCACTACCATCTACCCAACGGGGCATTTGTGGTATGCCTACAAAGTCGTTATTTTTTATATAATTTATAATGGCTTCATCATTTATAATGCCCAACTTTTCGTTGCTTACCAATAGCAAACTCTGCTCCGCAAAAAAATTATCGCTGTAATGCATCATTGGCTTAAGCATACTATCGGTTGGTTGGCTGTATATTTTTTCCATTACATTTTGCTTACCATAAGTTATATAATTTTTATGCTTCGCAAAATGTGTTTGCAAACTATCGTACACCAAAGTAAGGGTGAGGTCGGGTGAGGTTATAAAGGGTACAGTTTGTTTTGTAAATAGTGTATGGTTTATTTTAAAGTTAAAATAGTTACTGTTTTTCTCTCTCATAATATCAAACGAATCGTTTGCTATAAAGGGTTGAGTACGTGTAGCTTCATTTGTATTGCTATATACATTTTTGGGTTTTAAAAAATAGGTAGGGTAACTTTCGTATACACCTTTACCCATTTTTTTTATTTCAAACACATTGCCGTATATGGGAAAGCTGCTTCGTTCTGCCATATAATCCTCTGTATAATCGTTCCAAGCCCAACCATCGCCGTACGGTTCTTCATTATAATGGTTGTTGTTAATATAATATTGGTGGTGGGTATTTTTAAAAAAATCTAATACAGGTTGGGTAGCAAAGTCGGGGTGCATAAATGTGGGGTCGGCTGTGCCAAACAATTGGTAGGTACTGTCCTTTCGTTTGTAACGTAAGCCTACAAGGCTATCGCCTAAATATTTCATGGCGGCATAGCAAGTTAATATTTTGGTATTACTTGCTGGTACATAATATTTTTGAGCATTATAATTATACAAGTACTCATTACTAGTAGCATTGTATAAGCATATACCCATATTGGTATTGGCTAATGCTGTATTGTTTACCATATCTTTTTTAGCTAAGTTGCTTATTTTGTATGGTGTACTACAGCCTACAAGTATTATCAATATCCAACTGTATTTCATATATTTTTTTTAAATTTTTTTTACCTACAACTATGGTACAGGGTCGTAACCACTACCGCCCCAAGGGTGGCATTTACGTACTCGGTTTATGGTATAGGCAAAGCCTTTTAACACACCGTGTTTTTTAAATGCTTCAATGCTGTATTGGCTACAAGTGGGTGTAAACCTACATTTGGGCCCCATCAATGGCGATATGCCGTATTGGTATATTTTTATAATAAATATAATGGGGTATGTAAATATTGCTTTCAGCAAATGTGTAAGTTTTTGTAATAACATTGTAAAATGGTATTTAATCCAAAAGTATTTTAATTAATTAACATCAAATGCCGATTGAATAAACAAATAGTACAATAAGGCGAAGCCGCAATTGGACTATATTGTTTATCATTTCGGTATAACATGCAATTGCAATTTAAGTAAAAAAAAATGGTTTCCCGTTTTTCATTGCCTCATTATAGCTATATAATTGGTTAACAATTTGTAGTAAAAATTATACAATTATGTTTACAGTTTCCGTTATATTTTTCAATTTATGTATAGCAGCTATTACTCCTTTTTCCAGTTCATTATAAGTTAGTATTTCACTTTGTGTGTATATTAAAAACACAGCAATGTTAACCTGTTGTGTTATTAAATGTGGGTATAGCAAATGCTTATGTAGTCGCCATATTTCTCTGCTAAGTCTTTTTACTTTATTTCTATCTACTGCTCTTTTAAATTTTTTTGTACTTACACTAATACCAAACTTTGCTGGGTAATTAGCTACAAAGCCAACCGACTCAGGTATGTTCATACTTGGTGTATGCGGTATATATATAACCCGATACGGAAAGCTGTTAAATGATTTTCCGTTTTTAAAAAGAAATTCTATAAGTTTTTTACTTTTTAATTTTTCGTGTTGGTTAAATGTAAAGTTGGACAACAATTAGTTGGTTTTATAAGTTGTAAAGTTCGGTAACAGTTGGTTAACTTATGCAAAATAAAATAGCCCCAAACTTGGGGCTATATAATATAGTTTATAAAAGGCAATTAATTATTTTAATCCTCTTTCGTCGCTAACGGTAAGTTTTGTACGTCCTTTTGCTCTACGGCTAGCCAATACTTTACGTCCATTTGCAGTTTGCATTCTTTTTCTAAACCCATGCACTGACTTACGACGGCGGGTGTGGCGTTGAAATGTTTGTTTCATTTGTAGTGATTTTTTCTAACTTTATTAAAATATTGTTTACAACACGTTATAACAGTCACCATACTGCCATAGTTGTGAAAGGATTGCAAATGTAAGGCAAATTTTTGTATTTTAAGTGTTGGATTACAAATATTTTGTTTTGGGCAAATGGTTTTGTGCTTGCATTTATACAAACCTATATATTTTGTAGGTTGTTACATTGCAATATGATATTTGTATAAATGCATTAGCCACGTCCTGTTATAGCTTTACACTAAAAAAGTGTAAAATTAAAAACTAAAGTGTAACCCCACCTCAGCACTTTACACTTTATTGAATTTGATCCGCAACTGACTATGTTATTACTTACTTTATTTTGCCAGTGTGTTCCCTGCTTTTACACTCACTAAGCATAATTAAACAATCTTTTTTTGAGGAAACCCTGTAATTTTTTCCTTTATTTACAACAAACAAGTGGCTTTTTTACCTAAAAATGCTGCTATCAAATTTATCTTTTAAACAGTTTGCCTTTTACAATTTTGCCCTCTTTTTTGGCAAGATAATAAAGTGCTATTCCGATAAATAATAGGAATAATGCTGTAAAAATCGAATTTTCAATTCCAAATACACCACCTGTTAATAGCTCTGGGCCATTAAATTTTGATTGAATGATGCTGCCCATATCATTAGTGCCAGTAAGATTGGAACCATAAAAAGGTTGAGCAAAATTCCAACCTAAATGGAAGAAAAATGGTAGCCATATTCTTTTAGTATATATAAACATCATTGCCATGGTAAACCCCCAAACCAAATCTATTACTACACTAAATAAATTGGAGTTAGGATTGGAAATATGTTGTAATTCTACCAACATTGCAATAACAATGGCTATGTTAGTACCTAACCAATTTTCACATACCCGTACTATTAATCCTCTATGAAATAAGTCTTCAACCAAAGCAGCAAATATTAATACTGCAAAAAACCTTGCTGAGTAGTGAGTAGTTGTAATACTAAAAGCCTGATAATGCCCTAATAAGTATAAAATGAAAATAGATAATGAAATTGTAAAAAAGCCGAAGGAAAATCCTCCAAACATTTCTTTGGGCAAATATTTTATGGATAGTTCGGTAATTTTTCGTTTATCATATAAACGGAATAAATAGTAATAGTTAACTAATAACAATATTGAACAAACAAGAATAATAATTGGGTCAGCTATACTTTTATCCTGAATAATACTATAAAAAAATGGTTTTAATACAAAGTTTTGAATTACCACAAATAGAGAAAAAGGAACAACAATGCCTACAATAATTTTAGTAATTGGAAAGTACAGCACTCTTTTAATTGATGCATTCATAATTTATTTTAATTTATATTGTTTAAAGTTTTTGCAAATAAAAGTATTTAATACCTTTGCAGCAAGTACATACAATAAAGTAGGCTACATACTAAAAACATAGTAATGCTGATTATCAATGGTTTAAATTTTAAAAAATAATGAAAAAAAATATTCAAAAGGCATACTGTGCTGTTGATTACGCATTTCAACGAATAGGTGGAAAATATAAAGGGCGAATTTTATGGGTATTGAGAGATGGCTTATTAAGATACGGGGAATTAAACAGAGCGGTGGTTGGCATTACGCCTAAAATGCTTACACAAACACTTAAGGAATTGGAATTGGATGGGCTAATTACAAGAAAAGTTTATTTAGAAGTTCCACCCAAAGTTGAATATTCACTAACCGATACAGGGAAAGAATTAATTCCGTTTATTAGTCAAATGAGAAGTTGGGGTGAAAAGCAAATGTCAGCAAATTGAAAATTACAATTTGCAGGGTGTTGCACTATATTGCCCCCCAACACTACTACACCTGAAGGGCTGCACCTAAAGGCGGAACTCTTTTTTATTTTTTTTGATTGTAAAGTTCTGTTTTGTAATGCTTAAGGTATAGAATGGAAGTTACAAAAAAATAAAAAAAGTGGGAGCCGGTAGGTGAACTAAAGTTGAGTATTGCCATGCTGCCCACAGCCCCAAATTGTATTAATTATCTTTACTTCTTATAGCACTACATTATTATTTACCCAACAAAAAACCCGCCAAATAGCGGGTTTTTTTACTTACTTTCTTCAGTGTTACCAATCATTTTAATTAAAATTCGGTTCCGACGCCGAAGCATAACATTCGGATTGATATTGGATTCTTGCGGTTCTTCGTAAGTTATTAAGCTGGATTGAGCAGCTTAATGTGATAATTGGATTTTCAACATTTTTTAAGTGTTGATTGGCTGTTGTTACAACAGGCAAATTTGGATTTTTCTTTAGTTTCCCATCGCTAATGATCAGTCTTAGCTGTGGATACTGGATTTTTTTTCTTGTGTGGATTTTCTTGTGGTCGCCAAACCATCAACATCTACCATACAAAGATGCAACAAACTACTACGTAATAAAAGAGCAGTTTTAACCATTTTTTAACATGCAGTATTCAGTAGTTTGGTATCGCATTTTTACTTTATTTTGACAATTGAACCACGTATATACACTTATGAAATACACATGTGTTAATAACTTTTATTGTATATCAATACTTTACAAAATTTCCTTACCTTTATTTCAAATATTACAATATGAACATTTTGGAAAATAAAACTGCATTTATTACAGGTGCTAGCCGTGGTATTGGTAAAGCAATTGCTTTAAAATTAGCCCAAATGGGTTGTAACATAGTAGTAGCAGCCAAATCAGTTACGGAAGATGCTCGGCTAGGTGGTACCATATATAGTACCGTGCAAGAAATTGAAGCCTTGGGTGGCAAAGCCCTAGCTATACAGTTAGATATACGTGATGAGGAACAAATTAAAGCAGCAGTGGCTGCAGCTGTGGCTACTTATGGTGGTATTGATATATTAATTAACAATGCATCGGCTATTAACCTTACACCTACTACTGCTACCGAAACAAAACGGTACGACCTAATGATGAATATTAATGTACGGGGTACTTACTTAATGTGTAAATATTGTATTCCGCATTTGCAAAAAAGCACCAATGCCCATATTATAAATTTGAGTCCACCAATTACTATGCAAGCCAAATGGTTTACTAACCATACTGCTTATACTATGAGCAAATTTGGTATGAGTATGGTAGCTATTGGCCTTGCTGCCGAATTAAAAAAGGACAACATTGCTGCTAACACACTTTGGCCCAAAACAACAATTGCCACCGCTGCCGTTAAAAATTTGTTGGGTGGCGATGCCTTAATACAAATGAGTAGAACCACCGATATACTAGCTGATTGTGTGGCTATAATAGTACAAAAACCTAGTGCTACTTATACTGGCAATACCCTGCTCGATGAGGAGGTACTTACTGCCGAAGGCATTACTGACTTTGGTAAATATGCCGTAAACCCTAGCCAACATTTATATAAAGATTTGTTTGTGGATTAGTAAAGAACGACCCTATATAATTATTTTTCCTCTTCTTTTAATTCCTTTTGTAGTTTTTCTATTTTCTTTTCTAGCTGTGCTATGTCGGTTTCGGCTTCGGTTACTTTGGCTGTAATTTCGGTTAGGCGTTGGGTAAACATATTAGCTACTGAACCATCACTTTTTTTATCTACTTTAATGTTAAGTGTTTTGGCTGCCACATTATCTTTAGCTTGGTATAGGGTTTGTATGCCGTCTTTTTTACGGGCTAGTACTCGCTGTAAGTTCTGCAAGGCATCTTCTATTTGGCTGCGGTTTTGTTGGTTACGTTGCTTAAAGTAGGCATCTTGCTCAGCATTTAAAGCATCAAATGCAGTTCGTAATTTAGTAAATAGGTCATCTTTTTGTTGCTTACTTAATCGTATTTCTTTTAGGTCATTTTGTGCAGTTACTAATATTTGCCTTGCTTCTTTAAATTGTTGCACACTTTGGCTAGTAGTAATGGCTAAGTCTATTTGCTTAGTGGCTATTTCAAAGTTGGCTTCATTTTCTGTATCGGCTTTTTCTTTTATGGTTTTAAATGCAGCATCTAATTGAGTGTAGAAAGTCTCCCTCTTTTCACGTAGTACACTTGTTTTGTTGGTTATATCTTGCAGGTTTTTAAGTAGTGTAAAGCCTTCGGCAAATGTGCTATTAGCAGCTTGTGGCAGTATTACATCGTACTGTTTTTGTAAGGCATTGGTAAGTTCATTTCGTTTTTCATCTTCTTGTATTCGCCAAGTATCTTGTTGGGTATTTATATGGTCAAATGCTGTACGTAACCTATCCATCAATTCATTTTTTTGCCACCGCTCTAGTGGTATAGCTATTACTTCTTTTTGCAATGCAATCAAATCTTTTCGGGTTTCGTTAAAGTTTTGGTCGGTTTTACTTTGTGCATAAGCAGCCTCTACCTTGGGGCTTATAGTGGTATAGTTTACATAATAATTGTTTTCTCTAAGCTGCTTTAGTTTTTCAAATACTGCATTTATTTGTGGTTTCAGTTGCAAGTAGGCTTGGTTGTCAATACCTTGCTCCACCCATTTTTGTTCGAGTGTAATATTTTTTGTAGCAGCTATTGCAGCATTAATGGCCTCATCAATTTGTTTGGCTTTAAGGGTTATAGTGCTTACTACTTCATTGGTAGTATTAGTGGGCAAAGCATTATGCAAGTCCACTATTTGTGCATCAAATTGTGCTGCTTGTATTTGGCTATACTGTTGCTGTATAAGCTTTTGAGCCTTACGGGCTAGGTATTCATTTTTGTCGGTAGTGTTGCATACGGTTGGTATAAGTTGCTGTTGTAAGTTCCAGTTATATTGTTGTGTAGGCACAGCAAATGTTACTGTTTCGCCTACTAACCATTTTTTGTAAAGCATTTCTACCGCTTCGTTAAATAATATGGTATCGGCGCAATCAGCACTTTGTACTATAGTAAGTACATAACTAAAGGTTAGGTTTGTTGTGTGCCATTCAATAGTTACAAATTGGCTATTGGTATCATTTACACTTCGTATAATTTCTCTCATACTGCAATTTATTTTTTTTGATAAAAAAAATGTAGCACAAAAATAAGGAGAAACTTAACAAGTTATTTTAATTGACAAGCAGTAATTTTTTTTGCAAAAAAAAATAAAAGATCAACAAATATATTTAGTTGAAAACAAAATAAAAAAAAGCAAAAGCTAACCTTCTATTTCATTATAATCATCGTCTAATAAAGTTTGCTCATTTGGGCTAAGGTTGAGGTAACTCATTACTTGCAATTTGCTTGGTGTGTACATTATAAAAAACAAGAGCAGAATAAATATGTAAATGATGTAATAATAACTACCCGTTATAAACAATAAAATGTTACTAATAATCAACGGCATTTCAACCAAAGTCCACCTTATAATACTTGCACTACGGTAAGCTGTAAGTCGGTAAGCTAATGTAAATATACTATTATTAAGTAAGTTTATTTTTTTAGCAAAATAATAGTTACTACCCACATAGCAAATTAGTGCTATTGCAATTATTATATACTTCATAATATTGTGCAAAGCCTCTGTGGAAGCCAATTTTGGCGAAGCCACATTAATAATAACAGCAAATAATACACTACACAGTATATTCATTATAAGCATTACACGGTGTACCAATTTCAAATTTCTAAAATAATCGCCTACTTGTATTTTCATTAGTTAAATATTTTGCCGGGGTTCAATATATTATTAGGGTCAAATGTTTTTTTAATGCCTCGCATCAATTCTATTTGTATGGGTTGCATTACTATATCCATATACCGCTTTTGCAACATGCCAATACCATGTTCGCCACTTATGGTACCACCCAATTCGGCTACTTTAGCAAACAATGCCCTTATGCCAAGTACCAAATTTTCATCATCGCCACTATTGGTAACGCCTTCTTTTTTTATACGTATATGCAAGTTGCCATCGCCAGCATGCCCATAAGCCACCGCTTTAAAGTTGTAAGCCTCACCTATTACTTTTACTGCTTTTATAAGGTTGGGTAGCTCCGCCCTTGGCACCACAGTATCTTCCTCTACAGTATAACCTACTAGCTTTACAGCCTCGGCTACCTTGCGGCGTAGTTTCCAAAGTTCTGCTTTTTGTGCAGCATCATCGGCAAAGTATATTTCGCCAATTGGGTATGCGGTAAGCAGTTCAGCTATTTGTTCCATTTGCTGCATTAGCACATTCATATCGTTACCATCCACCTCTATTATAAGGTGGGCTTCGGTTTCATCAGTTAAGGCTACAGCACTACTACCCA
The DNA here is from genome assembly GCA_043778255.1 of Chitinophagaceae bacterium. Taxonomy (GTDB): domain Bacteria; phylum Bacteroidota; class Bacteroidia; order Chitinophagales; family Chitinophagaceae; genus JAYWGN01. Next base: position 33,800 of record JAYWGN010000017.1, read on the forward strand.
CATAAGCACTCACTATTTTAAGGCTTTCTTTTTCCATTAGTTCCATAGCACTTGGTACAAATCCTTGTTTAAATATTTCGCTTACCGCCTCACTTGCTTTTTCCAAACTATGAAACGGTACTAACATTAGCAAATCATACTTAGGGTGTGGTATTAATTTAAGCACTATTTGTGTTACTATACCCAACGTACCTTCGCTGCCTACAAGTAGCTGAGTAAGGTTGTAACCCGTACTATTTTTGAGTATATTTTTGCCCGTCCATATTACATCGCCATTGGCCAATACTACTTGTAAGTTAAGCACATAATCCTTTACCACACCGTATTTCACTGCTTTTGGTCCACCACTATTGTGGCTTATATTACCACCAATAAAGCAGCTACCTTTACTTGCAGGGTCGGGTGGATAAAACAGCCCTTTCTCCTTTACAGCATTTTGCAACTCCTCAGTTATTACGCCAGGCTCTACCGTTACTTGCAGGTTACGTTCGTCTATTGCTATTATTTTTTTAAACCTCTCCATACTCAACACCAAGCCACCTAAGTGTGGTAAGCAACCACCTGCTAACCCTGTACCAGCACCACGTGCCGTTACCGTTATTAAGTGTTTATTGCAGTATTGCAGTATAGCACTCACTTCATTTGTATTAGCTGGTTTCAATATCAATTCGGGTTTGTAATATAGATGTTCCGTTTCATCTTTTCCATATTTTTCAAAAGATTCAGCATCGTGCATTACATAGTTAGCACCTATTAGGCTAATAAAATATTCAATATCACTGGTATCAATTTTTTTCATTTTTTTTATTTTTTGGGGCAGTTGGCAGTATTACTACTTTCAGCTTTAGTTACGGCTTTTCGTTATTATCTTTTTTTGCCTTTCCTGTTCCCCCTTGGGGGTTAGGGGGCTTAGGCAAAAAAAGGATAACCACTTCAATCCGTGTGCCATTGAGCAAAAGTACAAAACTCAGCAATATGTATAACTACTAATTAATAGCAAAGTTGGGTGAAGCGTTAGGGGTGAGAGGTGAAAAATGAAGAAATTAAGGAATGAAGAAATTAAGGAAATAATTTTTAAGTATTCACTATTAATTATTTACTTGAACAAAGCCTTTAGGCACTTATAATATTTGCATAATTATAGTGTTTATTCAACCAACATAAAGCACAAAAAAACCTATAAGGTTTTTAAAAACATTATAGGTTTTCGTTAACACACTCTGCCGAGACGAAACCACGAAGTGGTTAAATTACAATTGCCATCAATCAAATTGATGGTATAGTTTTTTTATCCAACCAATTAAATTCAAATTAATTATTATTTTTATTTCGGCAAGTATTTGGTTTAAGGTGAAGATACTATGCCTTTGGCTATTGGTGTCGATATTGAAACGGGTGGTCACGTATTTCAATTGCATTTTACCAACTCCGTTGGTATTAATCAAAAAGCAGTAATAACCGAAACCACACTACGTTAGGGTAAACCGAAATATCAATTTGGGTTTAATTTATCACGGATGTATACAGTTAAAAAAAATAAAGCCACTAACTTTTAACCTTTAGTGTTTTATTTCTAAGTCAGCTACTATAGGGTAATGATCACTCAAATTTTTATTTTCTTTTTTTGCTTGTAGTACTTCAAACTGTTTGCTAGCCAACATATAATCAATACGTAAAGTAGGCGCTATAGCACTAAATGTACGGCCTATACCAAAGTTGGTGGCTGTATATACATCGGTCATATTATGCTTTATAGTGGCATAAGTATAGGAGTTAGGTACATCATTAAAATCTCCTGTAAGTATTACTGGGTAAGGACTAGCTTCTACTTGTAAGGCTACCAATTCGGCTTGTTGCTTACGGTAGCGGTAAGCATTTTTTACTTTGGCAAATACATTTTTACTAGCTTGTAACCCTGCTTCGCTGCCTTCTTTTACTTCATATATTTTTCCATAATCGTTGCGGCCAAGCCTAATGCTTTGCAAGTGTGTGCTAAATATGCGGATGGTATCTTTATCTTTAAGTACATCTACAAATGCTATGGATTCTTTATTTTTTTGGTCGTTACTATCAAAGGCAATACGGCCACTATCGAGTACTGGTAGTTTGGTAAATATGGCGGTACCTAAGTATCCAATATTATTGTAACCCGTTTTTTCGGCATTTTGTTTTTGCCTTACGTAATCTTTAGTATAGTTATAATTAGGGTAGTGTAGTTGGGTAGTAACGTAGGTTATATTGTTGTTATACTCTGGCAAATCCGAGTCATAAAACTCCTGAAAACAAAGCACATCAGCATCGTTTTCTTTAATATAAGCTAACATTTTTTCACGTAATTCTGAGCCTTCAATTCTATCTTTTATATCTTCACCAAAGCACATAGTATTCCAATGCAGTACACGTATTGCTGTATTTTTTTTTATGGGGTTAAATGCTTTTGCAAATGCATGAAATGCAAATACAGCACTAATATTTTGCGAAGCAATTAAAAGCAAAGCAAGGTTAAGCAAACACCATTTACTTTTAAACAATACCCATAATACTATGTACCCAATAATAAGTAGCAATAAGTAAGGAAACACAAACCCCAAAAAGGCTATATACCAATACTGTACAGGGTTTGCATAATAAGCAAGGCAGGCTAATAAAAATACTAAGGCTACACCAACGTTGGTTATAACTACAAACTTTTTCGATATTTTTCTTAATATACCTTTGCGCATTTATAAGGTTATAATTGTTCTTTTGCTTTTTCTAGCACAGCTTTTTCAGCTTTGGTAAGTGATGCCATACCAGTAGTATTTATTTTATCCAATACTTGATCCACAGTTAACTGATTTACCTGTAATGATTTGTTGTAGGGTACAACTGTAGCTTTATAAAAATCAGCACCCGATTTGGAAGTTATTTTTTTATTGGCTAATTGGTTATATAGCCAATGCATCCAACCACCCCAATCGTTGCCATTAGTAATACTTTTGCCGTAGGCATAGCCAATAGCTGTAGCTGCTATATAAGTAGGCAACATGTAAGGTGTTTGCATACCTACACCTATAAAGTTAATGAGTAGGAACAGTACCGATAATATCCACAGTGGAATACCGCCATTAATAAATGGAAATATTTTGTAATTAGGTGCTACTGCCACCGTAGTAGCCGATACAGCTAATATACCTGTAGTACTACCCAGTAGTGCTGCATTGTGGTTAGGTGCCACAAGGTTAGTAATTATAAATACTGCTGCACCCACCAGCCCTCCATATATATAACTTGGTAACAAATACCTATTGCCCACAACCGTTTGTAGCAGGTAAGCAAAACTAAATAACCACAGCATATTGCTAAGCAATAACATAAACCTATCGTTACTAAAAAAGTAGGTGAGTAGCGTCCAAGGTTTGGTATAAAACTGCTGAGCAGGCACACCAAATTGGCTTATTAAATTGCCATAATCAGTGCCAGATGTAACAGGGTTATTTTGAAAAATAATCATCATACACCTAAAAAAGAAAAATAAAATGAAGTTAGCTCCAATTAAAAAAATGACTGCATTTTTATCACTTCCCCAAAGTACTTTATTGTTGTTCATAAGTATTGCTTTATGTTAATACAACGTTTTTCGGTTAGTTTTGTTCCAATAATATACCAATATTAATCCCATAAGTGCACCACCTAAGTGGGCAAAGTGTGCCACATTATCGCCAGCAATGTTTGTAGTGCCCAATATAAACTCTAACAGTATCATACCACCCATTGCATACTTAGCTTTTATAGGAAATATCATATATATGTTAAGTATAGTATTAGGAAACAAATAAGCAAATGCAGCCATTACACCATATATAGCACCCGATGCTCCCAATGTTTTGGTACTTAAAATATCATATATAATCTGCCCATAAATCGTTACATATATATCTTTTTTGCCAACTATTACATCTTTTATAATTTGTAGTTCATTTGGGCCAAGTAGGGCAACATTTTTGTAATACGTAATGGCAATTACAATTGTATGTAATAGTGTGGCGGCTATGCCGCTAAAAAAGTAGAATATAAGAAACCTTTTGCTACCCCATACTTGCTCTAGTATGCTACCAAACATCCAAAGCATTAGCATATTAAAAAACAAATGGCTAAAGCCACCATGCATAAACATGTGGGTTATTATTTGCCAAGGTTTGTATAATGGCGATGTATAAAAGTGTAGTGCAAACAAATCATTAAACCACGGAAACACATTTTGTGCTAAAAAAAACACCCCATTAGCTAATAGCAAATTTCTTATTACAGGGGGTATTTCATTAAACTGTCGGAATTGGAACATGAATAGGATTTATGATTTGACTTTTGTAACTGCAAGGTACAAAAAATGTAGTTGTAGCTAGCTATATAAATTTGGTATATTTTTAACCCCTTAGCTTCAGCTGTACCACATTTTCTATATGGTGGGTGTGTGGAAACATATCAACAGCTTGTACTTTTGTAACGGCATACAAGGCATCAAGCAATTGTAAATCTCTGGCTTGGGTGGCACTATTGCAGCTTACATATACCACTATTGGGGCATTCATTTCCAATATTTTTTCTACTAATTTGGTGTGCATACCAGCCCGTGGCGGATCGGTTATTATTACATCGGCTCGGCCGTGCAACTCAAAAAATTCGTTATTACAAACCTCTATTACATCACCTGCAAAAAAATGAGTATGCTCCAAGTTATTCAATGCAGCATTTACCTTAGCATCGGCAATAGCCTCAGGTATTAGTTCCACACCAATTATTTTGTGTGCTAAGGCACTGCAAAAAATGCCAATACTTCCTGTACCGCAGTACAAATCGTAAACGATTTCTGTACCAGTAAGTTCGGCAAAGGTTCTTGTAATAGTATATAGTTGCTCAGCTTGTTTGGTATTAGTTTGAAAAAACGACTTAGCACTTATCGTAAATTTGTAATTTTCTAGTATTTCTATTATAGTAGCTTTGCCTTTGTACACCACAGGTTCAAGGTCGTATATAGTATCGTTATGCTTAGGGTTTACAGTATATAATAGTGCCGTTATTTGCGGAAAAGTATGGCCAATATGGCTTAGCAACAAATCAGTATGGGCACTTTGGTGTGCTATTATTACATTAAGCATTATTTCGCCAGTAGTGGCTATACGTAGCACAAGGTTACGTAGCCAACCTGTATGGTTTTTAATATCGTAAAATTCAAAATTGTTAGCCTCAGCAAATCGCTTTATTTCATTACGTATAGCATTGGTAGGCTCTTGCATTAGGTGGCACTGCTGTATATCTAGCACTTTATCAAACAGTTTGGGTACATGAAACCCCAACCCATTTTCGTAAGGTAGGTTGTACATTTCTTCTTTGCTTTTTACATGTTGTACTTCGGCTTTAGTACGGTATCGTTTGTTGCTAAATGTAAATTCCAGTTTATTGCGGTACAGTGTATTGTGTACAGCACCAACTATGGGCAACATTATGGGTAAGGCTATTTTACCCAATCGGGTAAGGTTTTGCAGCACTTCATTTTGCTTGTATTGCAGTTGCAAGTGGTAAGGTAGCATTTGCCATTTGCAACCACCACAGTTGCCAAAGTGTTGGCAAAGTGGCGCTATACGGTCTTTGGAGGGTACTATTATTTCTTTTATAATAGCAGTAGCCCAATCTTTTTTGCTTTTAGTAAGTTGTATGGTTACTATATCGCCAGGTATGGCACCGTCTATAAATATTACTTTGCCCTCAGCCCTTGCTATAGCTTTACCTTCGGCTGCAAGGTCGGTTACAGTTATGTTTTCTAACAGTATATTTTTTCTTTTCATTAGCCAAGCAAAGTTATAAATCTTAAATTATTAATTATTAATTATTAATTATCAATTACCATTTATATTTGCACTTTCAAAGTAATAATATACAAATAAAATAAAAAAGTATGTCTAACATTAAAGTAGCCATCAATGGCTTTGGACGAATTGGCAAATTGGTATTTCGTCAAATATATAAAATGGAAGGTATAGATGTAGTAGCCATAAACGACCTAACCAGCCCATCGGTATTAGCCCATTTGCTTAAGTACGATAGTGCACAAGGTGGCTTTAACGAAACCGTAACTGCAACCGACAATAGTATAGTTGTAAACGGACACGATGTAAAAGTATATGCACAAAAAGACCCAGCACAAATACCTTGGGCAGCACACGATGTAGATGTGGTGTTGGAATGTACGGGCTTTTTTACCGATGCAACCAAAGCAGCAGCACACCTTACAGCAGGAGCCAAACGTGTAGTTATAAGTGCACCAGCCACTGGCGAACTTAAAACAATAGTATACAACGTAAACCATAATATACTCGACGGTACCGAAACTATAATAAGCTGTGCAAGTTGCACCACTAACTGCTTAGCCCCTATGGCAAAGGCTTTAAACGATACTTACGGCATATTAGTAGGCAGCATGACAACCGTACATGCCTACACCAACGACCAAAATACCCTTGATGCCCCACATGCCAAAGGCGACCTTAGGCGAGGCAGAGCAGCAGCAGCTAATATAGTGCCCAATAGTACAGGAGCAGCCAAAGCTATAGGTTTGGTACTGCCCGATTTGGTAGGTAAGCTCGACGGTGGAGCACAACGAGTACCTACCATTACGGGTTCGTTAACAGAGTTAGTTTGTATGCTAGCCCAAAAAACTACCTTAGCCGAAGTAAATGCTACCATGAAAGCAGCAAGTAACGAAAGTTTTGGTTACAATGAAGACGAAATAGTAAGCTCCGATATTATTGGAACTACCTACGGCAGCCTGTTTGATGCTACACAAACTAAAGTAATAACCATGGGCGACCACCAATTAGTAAAAACCGTAAGTTGGTACGACAATGAAAATAGTTACGTAAGCCAATTAGTACGAACCGTACAATACTTTGCAGGGTTAATTAGTAAATAGAATAGCAATATTATTTATAAATATTTTAAAACACGTCAAATAACTATTGACGTGTTTTTTATTTTGGGGCTGTCGGCAGTAGTATTTCAATTAAGCTACAGTTCACCGCCCAGTTACAAGTCCTCGCTCATGTGGCTACGCCACATTCACTGTGGGCTTTCCACTTAAGCGGTGCAGCCAGTCAGCATTTGTATTTCAATTTACATCGTATAGTTATCATAAACCTATATAATAGTAGTTTACACCAAATCTCAATATTTTACCATTACTCCATTCATACATTTTTGTAACAAAAAAACTAATTGGTAATAAATTATTAATTTAAAATACTATGTATTTACATTAAGTAGTATTACATTTGTTATCTAATCATACCTAAGCTACTACAGCTCCATTACTACCCCAATTATACGGATCAACATTTAACAATTAAAACAATTTTAAAAAATGAAAAATTTTTTGACAATCTACCTATTGCTTACATTTTTTGTAAGTACCGCTGTAGCACAAACTGCTTTCTCAAATGTTCAGTTTTTAACAGGTGCAAGTAATACTGGCGAACCATTAAATACTACCGCTACCACAGTGTTTAATAACAATACCGTTTTTCCCTTCAATACTATTAATGATGTAACAGGGGCTAAGTTAACAGTTGACAATGGCGACATTAAAGATTTTAATTTTTCAGGCAATAGTATACTTGCTATTACAAATGCTCCAGTTACTACTAACGCCACAGTAAGGTTGAACCCTTCAAGCAATTCACGTATTCAATTTGACCATAGTTACAGTGGCACCGAACCATCAAACAACCCAGGTATGGTAAATACTAACACACTCAAACTATTATTTAGCTCTAATTTAGTAGTAAGAGATGCCTCCTTTAGTTTTTCAAGCATCAACACAGCAGGGGTAGCTTGGGAGCATACTGTAATACAGTTTTTAGATGTTAATGGAGTTCCATTTAGCCCTATAACTGGACCAGCCTGGACATTAGGTGCACCTAGCAGTTATTTAACTGCTGCAGCAACAGGTGGGTTTAGTGGTAATGCAGGAGTTGGCAACTTTGTAGCAGCTAGTACAGCAACCAATACAGGAGTAGGCACTAATACAGTAGCATCCGGTGCAAATGGTCCAAATGATTTACTTACATTAACTTATGCAAATACAGGGCTACCTGCTAATACAATTATAGGGGGTATTCAATGGACTACTTACTTAGAAGACGTAAGAGGTACAAGTAATACAAACACAAACTTTACGGCTAGTTTGTTCGATTTTACACTTTCTGGTACTGTTAATACTTTACTCCCAATTGAAAACGTTACACTCACTGGTAGCAAACAAAATGCAATAAATGTAATAAATTGGAGCACCGTTAACGAAACAAATATCAAGGGTTTTGAGGTGCAGCAATCTAAAAACGGCATTAATTATAATACTTTAACTTTTGTAAATAGTAAAGCTATACTTGGCAATGGCAACAATAACCAAGCATATATTTATAACGATATAAGCACTAATAATGGCACTAACACTTACTATCGTTTAGTACAAGTAGCAACCAATAATACCAGAAAGAACACCGAAGTATTACTTATAAAAGGAACAAAAAACTATTTAAACTTAGCTATAAGCACCTACCCTAACCCTTTTGTAAACCAAATGCAAGTAAGCATTTATAGCGAAACTATAAATAAAGTTGCTATTAATTTATACAATTCTAATGGCAAGTTACTGATTGGTAAAAATGTAGTTACAACTATTGGTACAGTAGCAGTTCCGCTACCTGTTGCTAACTTACCAAAGGGTATTTATATTGTAAAAGTACAAACGTTAGGAGGTACTACTTTAGACCAAGCCTCTTCATTTGTTATTAAGCAATAACTTAGCTAGTTTTATAATTTTAAAAATTGCTGTAGAGGCGGCTTGTAATAACATTGTGAAATGGTATTTAGTCCAAAAGTATTTTAGTTAATTAACATCAAATGCCGATTGAATAAACAAATAGTACAATAAGGCGAAGCCGCAA
>JAYWGN010000018.1:0-8548 GCA_043778255.1 Chitinophagaceae bacterium
TACCAAAGTAGTAGCCGACCTTAAAGCTAATACAGGTAAGGCTTTGGTTATAAGCGGCAGTAACGATGTAAATGTACAAATACTTGTAAATGCTATTAACAATGCAATAGGTGCTTATGGCAATACAATTGATTTTACAACTGTCAACAATTGTTACCAAGGCGACGATGCAGCCTTAAAAGCATTGGTGGATGATATGAATGCGGGCAAAATAGGGGCTTTACTTATTAACGGTGTAAACCCTGCTTATAGCTATTACGATGCAAAAGCATTTACCGAAGGGTTAAAAAAAGTAAAATTAACCGTATCGTTTAATGAAAAGAAAGACGAAACAGCTGCACTTTGCAAATACATAATACCCGACCACCATTACTTAGAAAGTTGGGGCGATGCCGAACCAAAAACAGGTTATACAAGTTTTATACAACCTACTATACACCCCTTATTCAAAACACGAAATTACCAAACCTCATTACTCAAATGGGCAGGTAATAATGTGGAATATGCAACTTACTTTAAAACGTACTGGACTGCCAAATTAGGTGGTCAATCACAGTTGGATACTACCTTGCAAGAAGGCTTAATAGAGCCAAAAGCTTTGGTAGCCACAAGTACAGCATTTAACGGCGCAGCCGTTGCCGATGCTACCGCAAAAGCTACAGCCGTTACAGGTGGTGGTATTGAAGTGGTACTATATCAAAAAACTGCACTTGGCGACGGTAGGTATGCCAACAACCCTTGGCTACAAGAAATGCCCGACCCAATTACCAAAGCCACTTGGGATAACTACTTTATAGTAGGTGCCAAAACGGCCAAAACACTCAATATTGACTTTACCGATAAAGATTACGAATACCGACCCGAAAAACCAAACTTTACATTAACCGTACCGGGCAAACCAGCACTTACATTACCCGTATTGGTAATACCAGGAGCAGCCGAAAATGTGGTAGCCGTAGCACTAGGTTATGGCCGTAGCGAAAATATTGGCTTAGCGGCTAAAGACTCAGGCAAAAACGTATTTAACCTAACTACCTACAATGGTACTAGCATACAGTATAATGTAGCTAACGCTAAAATAGAAAAGGCAAGTGGTAGCTACCAAGTAGCTCAAAACCAAGTACACAATTACTACGAAGACAGATTTGAAGTAGTAAAAGAAAGAACATTAGAAGATGCCATTAGCCACCCCGACCATATAATTGATGAAAGAGTAGAAGAATTTGCTAACTTTTTTGCTAACGATGAACTAACCGAAGCAGAAAAGAAAAACCCTAATGCATTATTTGCAAAGTTTAGAAAAAAGGCAACCCTTTACCCCGACTATGCTGAGGATAGAGCCATACATTGGGGTATGAGTATTGACCTTAACAGCTGTTATGGCTGTGGGGCTTGTGTAGTAGCTTGTAATGCCGAAAACAATGTATCGGTAGTAGGCAAAACCGAAGTTACAAGGGGCCACGATATGCATTGGCTACGTATTGACCGTTATTTCAGTAGCAATATTGACGAAAAAGATGCCGATAATGTAGATGTAGTATTTACCCCAACTATGTGCCAACATTGCGATAATGCACCTTGCGAAAATGTATGCCCAGTAGCAGCTACCAACCACAGCAGCGAAGGGCTTAACCAAATGACGTATAACCGCTGTATAGGTACAAGGTATTGTGCTAACAACTGCCCTTATAAAGTACGTAGGTTTAACTGGGCCGATTATACAGGTGCCGATAGTTTCCCTAATAACCAAGATGCTGCAAGTGGCCTTAGCCCAATTGTAGTAGAGCAAATGAACGATGACCTTACTCGTATGGTACTTAACCCCGATGTAACCGTACGTAGCCGAGGTGTTATTGAAAAATGCTCTTTCTGTATACAAAAAATACAAGAAGGTAAGCTTACAGCAAAACGTGAAAGCCGTGTACTTGAAGATAAAGACGTGAAAGTAGCCTGTGCCTCAGCTTGTAGTGCTAATGCAATAGTATTTGGCAACATTAAAAACGAAAATAGCCAAATAGCCAAAATAAGAGCCGAAGAGCAAAAACAACGAACTTATTATACCTTAGAGCCTTTGCACACTATGAGTAATGTAAATTATTTGGCAAAAATAAGAAACAAAACTAGCGGTACTATTGCAGGGCTTGAAAAAGAAGAACACCGTGCAGCACACCATGAGGCAGGTGCAGGTGAGCATAAAGAAGCTACAAAAGAAGCAGCAGGAGGGCATTAAAAAAAACCAGAAAAAATGAAACTAAAAATATTAAAATTATTTATTCTTTTTCTCAGTTTGACAAACTGTAAAAAAAATTTTCACGATTATAATGAAGATTATGAGGTATTGTTAAATGCATTCTTTGAAGTAAAATCCAATTTAAAAACAGAAAATTTGGAAATTTTAAATAAAATCAAAGCTTATAATACTCAAACAGAATTCGTAAGTAAAATACCAAAAAATTCAGGAATTCCAATATGGAATAAATTAATAAAAACAACAAATTCTTTAAATAGATTTTCTAACAATCAAGAAAATACTTATTTAGTTCCACTTACAAATGACAATATTAGTTTAAGTTCTATTATGATATTTAAAGAAAAAAATGATAACTTAGAATTAAAAAAAATGTTTACTAATCAATCTTTTTTAGCTGATGTAATGAACAGTCAAATTGGCAAATTAGATAAACAAAAGCAGCTTAATTTATTTATGTTTGTTGATTATTTAACATTTGGCAATAAAATTTTTAAGAGTATCCCTAAAAGCCTTACAGATATTTCTTTTCCTCAAACAATTAGAAATACTACAAATATTTACATTGATACAGTATTAGTCAAAAAAAACAATTCCACTTCATTTGCAATAGAAAACTGTTGGAGTATTAATGTGAACGTTCAAGTTTGTGGTTCTGAATCAATATGTGGAGGTAATTGTGATTGGAATTCTCCAAGTGGTTGTTCTTGGGTTTGCTGTTATTCTGAAACTCAAACCTTGGAAGTTTGTTCCTCAACAGAAATAGTTACAGGAGGGTTAACTTTACCAAGTTTTCAAATGGGATCAGGAGGTGGTGGGGGTGGTGGAGGAAGCAGTCAATTAAACCAATGCAATGCTGCTTGGTATAGGAAAGATGGACCGCCGTGTGAATTTAACGGGTTAGACCCTAATGATAACGACAATATTGATTGTGATCCGTTTATTACAACTTTAAGAAACAACACAGCTTTTACAAGCAGGTTTGCAACTCTTAATACAGCTGATATTTTAGATTTGCCATTTGAGCATGGACACTTCGTAAATGACTTAGCAACCAATAGCTTTACAAATGAACAAGGATCAATTGGTGACCCCAATATATTATGGAATTTAAATTTTGGACAAAAGATTATGGGAATGTTACATAGTCATTATGGAAGTTTAAATTCTATGTTTTCACCTGGCGATATTTTCGCAATGAGTCAAATGTATGTATATGGATATGTATCGGATACTACTAATTTCTTTTTTGGTCTAACTAGTCGTAATGGCGACCCTTATTTAATAAAGGTTGCAAATACACAAAAATTTAGGAAGTTTGCTGAAAAAGTAATTAAAAATGAGAAAGAAAATAATTTTTCTTCAAAATATGCTAGAAAATTTAATTTTCAAAATAATGATTTGAACATTGTTAATTTTTTTGATATGTTAAGTGATATTGAATCAAAAGATTGTATGGATATGTATGAAGGAAATGTGGAATGCAATGAATGGACAAAAATATCTGTTAGCAATAAAATTGTTCATAAAAATAAATGTAATTAACTATGAAATTTAAACTAATTTTTTTCATAATTTTTCTTACTGCTATAAATTCATATAGTCAAACTACTTTAAAGTATGATACTTGTTCATACATTAAAAAGTTTGAAGGAAACTGGATGTATGCTAATGGTGATGACACAATTAGGGTTTCACTTCGATATGCAAGGGTTTGCTATCCAAACATGAATTTTATTAATGATTTCATTTTTGGTTGGCATGAATATAAAAAAGGAAATATTATAGTAGAAAGCAATTATCAAAATAGAAATGTTCCAATCCTATATTATGATACGTTATCTACAAATACTTTTTCAATTAGATTATCAAATAGTTCATTAGATTGCAATTTTTTAAATAAGAAAGCAAGTGGTGCAATTATAGATTACAACCAAGCTAAAGAGTTGCACATTGTTGATATTCAATTAAATCCACTAGGCAATGAAATTACTTGGAAACAATCATTCGCAGAATTTCACGGAATGATTTCACATGCTTATGGTATGACTTTACCCAAACAGTTTAAATTAAAAAAACAATAAATTTAAATCAGAAAAAATAGTACAATAATTATCAATTATTAATTGCCAATTATCAATTAACATAAATTATGTCATTAATAAAATACGAATCGCAACTAAGAGAACCATTGGTGGACGGTAACAAAGATTACCACCAAGTTACCGAAGATATTTGCCGACCTATAGAAGCAAAACCAACATTTAGTTGGAGGGTTGGTTTTATTATATCTACATTATTGTTAGCATTTGGTGTACTCTCTGTTAGCATGGAGGTTATATACGGTATTGGCAAGTGGAACTTAAATAAAACCATAGGTTGGGGTTGGGATATTACTAACTTTGTATGGTGGGTTGGTATTGGCCATGCTGGTACGCTTATTTCTGCTATATTATTACTATTCCGCCAAGGTTGGCGTACAGGTGTTAACCGTGCTGCTGAGGCAATGACAATATTTGCCGTAATGTGTGCAGGGCAGTTTCCCATATTTCACATGGGTAGAGTGTGGAATGCCTTTTTTGTATTGCCTTACCCTAACACCCGTGGTCCACTATGGGTTAACTTTAATTCCCCACTATTGTGGGATGTATTTGCCATATCTACTTATTTTACAGTATCCTTATTATTTTGGTACAGTGGTCTTATCCCCGATTTTGCAACGGTAAGAGATAGAGCCAAAACGAAACTTCGTAAAATGCTATACGGTATGGCTGCATTTGGTTGGACGGGTAGCACCAAGCATTGGCAAAGGCACGAATCATTATCATTAGTATTAGCAGGGCTAAGTACACCATTGGTACTTTCGGTGCATACTATTGTAAGTTTCGACTTTGCAACTTCCATAGTACCGGGTTGGCACACTACCATTTTTCCACCTTACTTTGTAGCGGGTGCCATATTTAGTGGTTTTGCGATGGTGCAAACCCTATTATTAGTAACCCGAAAAACCCTAGGGTTAGAGGACTATATAACAGTAGGACATATAGAAGCAATGAATAAAGTAATAGTACTTACAGGTTCTATTGTAGGTTGTGCTTACCTAACGGAGTTATTTATAGCTTGGTACGGACAAAATAAATATGAAGATTTTGCCTTTTTTAAAAACAGATTAGACCTTAACAGCCCTTACGGTTGGAGTTATTGGTTAATGATGGCTTGTAACGTAATATCACCACAAATATTTTGGAGTAGCAAAATGAGGAGAAACTTAACCGTTACCTTCTTTATGAGTATTATTGTAAATATTGGTATGTGGTTCGAAAGGTTTGTTATTATAGTTACATCAGTGTATAGAGACTTTTTGCCAAGCAGTTGGGGTTATTATTACAGCCCTACTATATGGGAGGTTGGTTTTTATATGGGTACATTTGGGTTATTCTTTACTTGTTATTTCTTGTTTGTAAAGTATTTTCCGGTAATAGCAATTGCCGAAATCAAATATGTATTAAAGCAAACTGGCGAAAATTATAAAAACGAAATGAGCGAATTGGACAGGATGAAAGTAGATACATTTGCACATGAAGTAGCACATTAAAATAATAGTAATTATTAATAAATAATTAAAAAAAATGAGTAGTAAAAAATTTGTAGTAGCAACATTTGACGATGAGAAAGTACTGTTTCCTGCGGTAAAAAATGTACGTAAATCGGGGCTTAAAATACACGATGTATATACACCCTTTGCTGTACATGGGCTTGACCACGAAATGGGCCTTAGAGATACAAGCATACACACAGCAGGATTTATATACGGTATATCAGGTACTACATTTGCACTTACATTTATGAGTTGGGTGTTTACTAAAGATTGGCCAATTAACTTTGGCGGTAAGCCATTTTGGAGTTTACCTGCATTTATCCCTATTACATTTGAACTTACCGTGCTATTTGCAGCAGTAGGTATGGTACTTACATTCTGCTATATATGCCAATTAGCACCATTTGTAAAAAAACACCACTTTCATGCCAGAGCAACTGATGATTTGTTTGTAATGGCAATTGAGTGCAATAGCAAATCAAATATTGAGGATATACAAAGCAAGTTAACAGGCTTAGGGGCTTTGGAAGTAAATGTACAAAATGCCGAAACGGGTTGGTGGTTTGGACGATACGATAAAAAAGATGTATTATATAAAGAAACCGTTGCTGCAGCTTAAACAAACACATTTTACAAAAATGAAACAAATAATATTATACACTACAATATGCTTTGCAGCTACAATGTTAGCCACAAGTTGCGATGGCCCTATACGAGAGCCTAATACAGCTTATATGCCCGATATGTACACTAGCCGAGCAGTAGAAAGTTACCCCAATCTTGACCCCAAATTATTTACCGAAAACGATACGTTTGCCGGTAACAAAATATACTACGATCGTAAGCCCGTACTGGGTACAGTAAAGCGAGGACAAATGGGAGCTTACCGTGGCACTAACGATAGTATGGGCATAGCCGAAGCTACTGCATACTTAAATCCATTGCCAGATAGCATGGAAACTAAATTTGAAAAAACTGAAGGCGAAAGAATATATAAAATATACTGTGGTATATGCCATGGCGAAAAGCTAGATGGTATGGGCCCACTTATAGCAAGTGGCAAATGGGCAGGTGCGGCAGCTAACCTTATGGACCTAACAAAGTTTGGCCGTACTGTATATGCCGATGGTAGGGTGTTTCATAGTATTACCTACGGTAAAAATTCGATGGGTGGCTATGCATCACAATTGAATAATAAGCAACGTTGGATGATAGTAAATTACATACGTACTAAGCAAGCCGTGAAAGAAAAAGAAGAACTAGCAGCAAAACAACCTGCAAATGCAGATACTACTAGCAAATCAGCAACTAAGGCTGCAGTAACACCTAAAGTAATAACACCATAACCAAAGCATTTTTTTTGTAAAAAAAAATAAATAAGGAAACTCATTATACAGACAATATTATAAGCAATGATTAAAGAAAAATTTATAGTACCTACTAGTTATAAAAAATGGAGTGTGGCACTCGGTGCAATTGGCATTATAACACTTATATTAGGCATAGCCACATTTTATGGCAACCCCGACAAAGAGGGACGTTTTTGGGGTTCGTTATTATACAACTCTGTATTCTTTTTATTAATAACTAATGCAAGTATGTTTTTTATATGTGCTACTACACTAGCATTAGGAGGTTGGCAAATGGCATTTAGGCGATTGCCAGAGGCTATTAGTACTTGTGTAAAAATATTTGCACCAATTACACTAGTTATATTGCTTTGTATATTGTATATGGATAAAACCGATGTATACCATTGGTTAGATAAAGGTCTATATGAAAAAGGCGGGGAACATTACGATAAAATATTAAATGCCAAAAAAGGCTTTTTAAATAAAACATTTTTTACCGTATGGACTTTACTAACCCTTATAGGATGGATATTTTTGGGGCAAAGGATGCGTAATTTATCTGAAGAAAGTGATAAAACGATGTATGATTTAGAAACGGGCAAAAAGTACATTTTTAAAAATACCGTATCGGCATCATTATTTATAGTATGGTTTGCACTTACTGTTGCTAGTACAGTGCCTTGGTTATGGTTTATGAGTATTGATGCACATTGGTATAGTACCATGTACAGTTGGTACACATTTGCTAGTTCGTTTGTAGCAGGTATGTCGTTAGTGGCTATTTACTTTATATACCTCAAGGGTAAAGGTTATTTGGAGTATGCAAGTGAGGAGCATTTACATGATATTGGTAAGTTTATGTTTGCCTTCTCCGTATTTTGGACGTACCTATGGTTTAGCCAGTTTATGCTAATATGGTACGCTAATATACCAGAAGAAACCGTTTACTTTCACCAAAGGTCGCAAGGTGCTTATAGAGGAATATTTTTTTTAAATTTAATAATCAATTTTCTTGCTCCGTTGTTAATATTAATGCGACGTGGTGCAAAACGTAATTATATGCTTATTACCATAATGGCCTGTGTTATTATATTTGGGCATTGGATCGACTTTTTTCAAATGGTACAACCAGGTATAGTTAACAATGTACACCACAAGGGGCACCACATGAGTCCTAACTTGGGTTGGTTTGAGTTTGGTATAGCTGCAGGGTTTGTAGGGTTATTAATGTTTCAGGTAGGTAAGGCATTAAGTAAAGTGCCGTTATTGGCTATTAACCATCCGTTTACTAAGGAAAGTGTAATACACCATACCTAGTTAATTAATAATGAAGAATTAATAATTGAGGAG
>JAYWGN010000019.1:0-8527 GCA_043778255.1 Chitinophagaceae bacterium
TACCAAAGTTGGTACGGTAGCTGCTAAAAACTTAGTAACAGGAAGTACTTACCAGTACAACTACACACAGGGTACAGGTAACTTTTACTATAGGTTAAAAATGATTGACAAAGACGGATCATTTATATATAGTAAAATAGTAAACCTACAAGGTAATTGTGGTAAGAAAAGTATAAAAGTATACCCTAACCCAGTGCTTGTTAACCAAATGCTACAAGTAAATATTGCAGGTTACGAAAACAAAATTAAAGGCGACTTGTACTCAGTTACTGGTCAGTTTGTAAGAACCTTTAATCTTAAAAATGGTAACAATGCTTTAGATGTAAGCGGAATGGCTCATGGCATGTACACATTACGTGTAATTGAAAATGGTATTACTCAAGAAACGATAAAACTAAGTATTATGGAATAAACTTTGTTTTGGTTGTTTATGATTTTGAAAAGAATCATAGTAGTTTAGAACCTGTCCTTAATTGGGCAGGTTTTTTTTTGTGTTTAAAAAATAATATTTATTCAATAAAAAAAGTAAACATTAATGGTTAACTTGTAGTGCTAATCAAAAAAAATAAAAAAATACATTTGTATATGAGTGCTAAATTAAAAGCCAAACCAGTAAACGTCATTAACACAACTGCACAAACCATAAGCGACAATAAAAATGCTAAGTTATTTACACTGTTGGCAGCAATTGGGTTACTTCCATTTTTGCTATCCGATACTACTTACGATACTAATGTACCCTTACGTTTTACTTTTTTAGGATGCTTTGTACTCTTATTTATACTTTATTTTTTTATAATTAATAATACAGTATTCACTGTAAAATGGACTTTGTTACCCAAAGTTTTTTTTGGGTGTAGTGTACTATTTGGTGTATGGAGTTGTGTGCCATTAGCTTATACTTACAATAGCCAAGAGTTATTATTTGTAGTGAGTCGTCATTTTTTAGCTTTGCTTTTTTTATTTATAATTATACATACGTTACAAAAAAGTGAACACTTTTTTATAACCCTAAGCAAAGCATTTACAATAATAGCCATATTGCAAGCTGTAGTAGGCATTGCCCAGTTTTACAACAGTGGTTTCGAAAGCATACAAGGTGATATGGCAAAGCCTGTAGGGCTTATGGGTAATCGTAATTTTTTTGGCTCTGCCCAAATGTTATTGCTGCCCTTTGCTATTATTGTAGGTTATAGTTGTACTAATTGGTGGCGTAAAGCAAGTGTTGTAGCAATTGCAATGTTACTATTTTCAATTATAATATCACAAACCCGATCGGCATGGTTAGCTACAGCAATTATGTTACTTGTTGCTACTATATTAATTGTAGTATTTTTTAAATCAGTAGTAAAATTATGGTCTATAGCTGTTGCAGCTATTGTTGCTGTATCTATTATTTTATTTTTTATAATATCGGCTACTAGTACCCAAATATCGTTTAAAAGCTCCATACAAGACAGAATGGAACTTAGCCTCAATGAGCCTACTGCTAACATAATAAATAGTAGTGCCAACGAAAGGTTAGTAATGTGGCAACTTACCTTACAAACAATAATGGATAAGCCAATTGCAGGTGTAGGTGCTGGTAACTGGAAACTTGCTGTATTGCAACACGTAACCAAAGAGTCGCCGTATGCCAATGGCAAAACGATACCACAATTTGCCCATAATGAATACTTACAAACAGCGGCCGAAACCGGACTAGTAGGCCTACTACTGCTACTTATTAGTTGGGCTATTGTAATGGTAATGTGTATTAAAAATATACAACAAGCCAAAACAAACAATACAAGATGTATACAAATAATGTTGGCTAGTGGTTTGTTAGCCTTTGCAAGTGATTGTATGTTTAGCTTTCCCTTGCAACGTATGGAGCATTTGGTGTATGTACTTATAATGGCGGGTGCTGTTATAAGTCAATATTGTAGTAATTATAAAAGTGTACCTAGCAATATTAAAAGCAGGTTATTATTTGTACCACTTACACTAGTAGCAGTGTTTATAACAGTGGTAGGGTTTAATAAAATTAATTATGAAAAACACTTTGTACTAGCCAAAACAAGTTTTGCTACTAAAGATTACGAAACCATATTTAACGAAGTGGCAGCAGCAAAAAAAAATACATTAGTAACCATTGCACCCAATGCATTACCCATAGAAATATATGAAGGCTTAGCCCAAAAAGATTTGAAAAAATTGGATTTGGCCTTAACTGCATTTAACAATGGGTTGGCTTATAACCCATATAGTAGTGCACTGTATGTAAATATTGGAGCCGTATACACCGACCTTAAAAAGTTTGATACTGCAATAATATATTATAAAAAAGCATTGCAATATGCACCTAGCAGTTCGTTAGCTTATGCTAATATGGCCATTAATTATTACAATATTAACCAATGGGATAGTTGCTTAACTTATATTAAAAAAGCGGCAATGCCTACCGATAAAAATATGCAAAATTTGGAAATGTTGGCACAACAAGCCAAGCTTTATAAACCTGTTACTCCAAAATGATAGCTATGCAATAAATTGAAAAACTGGACTATTAGTAAATGCTTAGCAGCAACTATTACTTTGCCAACACTTCGCTCATAACTGTACCTATACAAGTATTAGGCATTTGTATATGTAGCAATGCTGCTACAGTTGGTGCAATATCAGTCATATACATAGTACGGTTGCTGCTACCTTTAGTAATGCCAGCACCATACCAAAGCATAGGTATATGGCTATCATAAGGGTTCCATAAGCCATGTGTTGTGCCTGTACTGCCACCATCAATCCAAGCTGGTTCTAATACTATTTGTATATCGCCACTTCGCTTTATGTTGTAACCATTATTTAGCATTTCCCTAAGTGTACTTTGTAGTGGTGTGGTCAGTAAATTTTTTAATTCAAATGCATTGGCAATACCATTTTGCTGTAAGCAATAATTTATTGTAAAGTTTATAATTTCTTGTTTATTAGCTACTGATTCTAGTACGTTATCATTAAGGTAAAGTTGGTAATTACTTTCGGTAAGTATTGCTTTGGTTACACCATACTTTGTAGTTATTGCTTTGTTCAAATCCTTTACCATAGCCTCATTATCCCAACTGCCACTAGGTATATTATGCTCTTTAAGGTAGGCAGGTATATGTGCTACTCCGTGGTCGGCGGTTATAAATAAGGTGTAGTTATTGGCACCAATTGTTTTATCGAGGTATTGCAAAAATTCGGCAATTAAAGCATCTAATCGTAAATATGTATCTTCTACTTCAATGCTATTTGGGCCAAATTTATGGCCTACATAATCGGTACTACTTAGGCTTACAGCCAAAAAATCGGTTACCGAATTTTTACCTAATTGCATATTGTCAATGGCAGCTTTGGCCATATCAATTGTAATATTATTGCCATAAGGTGTGCTGGGTAGTACATCATAATCGTCACCAATAAAGGCAGTTAAGTTATGAGGAAATGTTGGGGTTGTAGCATTTTTTAACTTGGCCTCATACAATTTATTATCATCGGTACTTTGGGTGTAGGTACTAATTGGGTAAAGGGTTTCCCAGTTTTTAGCATAATAGGCATCTGCATTTTTTTGGTTATTAAAGTTGGTAACCCAAGTTGGCAATGTAGGCATATAGTAGGTACTGGTTATAAAGTTACCCGTTTTATTATCGTACCAATAAGCAGCATCGGCGGAGTGGCCAGCAGGCAATATACTGCCTCTGTCTTTAATGCATATACCCACTACTTTGCTTTTTTGGCTAGTAGCTAACTTTAGCTCATCTGTTACTGTAGTGGCTAACATATTAGCAGGGCTCATTTTGCCATTATTATTATAGCTACCAACGGTTTTTACTGTACTATCTTCGGTACAATATACCGACTTTTTTGTTGCTTTATTGTACCAACTATTACCCATAATACCGTGTAATGCTGGCACTGAGCCAGTGTATATACAAGTATGCCCAGCAGCAGTAACGGTAGGTGTATAATTTATAAATGTGTTATTGCAACTATACCCGTTTTTCAATAATTTATTAAAGCCATTATTGCCATACCTATTTTGGTATCGGTAAAGGTAATCCCATCGCATTTGATCCACTACTAAGCCAACAAATAATTTGGGTTGTTTTGTTGTAGTATTGGCTGGCAAAGGTTTTGCTGCTATTTTGGGTTGTGCATATATATTGGAGTTAAGTAACAGGGCTACTATTAGTAGTGATAATATTTTACTCATTATTGTACTGTATTATAGGCTTAGCTACAAAGGTAAAACTATAAGGTTATACTGTAGTTAAAAGAGGTTTAATTAATAGAAAAGTGATGTTGGGTTGCTATATTAAATTTTTTATTTGTATATACACAAAGCATTGAATTACATAAAAAAAACTCCCCAACTTATTACAGTTAGGGAGTTTATTTTATTTAGCCTTTGGTGTAATTGCAATTACCCAAAAAACGAATGTACTATTTGCAAAAAATTATTACAGTTTTTGTACTAATTTATTTTCTTCATAGTAACCATTAGGACAGTTAATTGCATTTATTTTAAAGTAATAAAACCCACTTGGGAAGCTAGTTGTACTTACATTTACTGATGTGCTACCAATAGCTCCATTTTGTAAATATACTTGAGCACCAGTAGTGGAATTAAATACGGTTACTCTTATAAAACCACCACCACCAAGGCAAGCCTGTAATATACTATTACTAGCATTATTCATATTTACACTTACTACAGTTTGTGTAGTAAAAGGATTTGGTGCCACTCTAAATATGGGGTTATAAGTATAGCTGCTGGGGTTAAGCGTAACGCTAAACGGTGTAGTTACCGTTACATTACAAGTAGGTGCATTAGTGGTAGTAGCAGTAAAATTAAATGTGCCTCCACTTGCATTATATACAAATAGTAACTTTTTATCGTTGGCATAAGTTCCATACACATCGGGGAAGCCCCCATTTAACGTATAAGTGGTACCCGTATTAAGCATATTAGGTAGGCTAATACTTACTGTTGCATTATTATCGTTTACTGTATTACTTGTTTGTAGTGGAACATAACTGGTGTATTGACTTTTTATCAACTTTACTAATAAATCACCAGCCGGAACTTCAAGCTGACCTTCGGTTGGGTTAGTACAGTATGATACTGCATTGCATTTAATAATTGGAGTTGTTGTACTTCCTCCATTATACACTACATCAATATTAGCAGTGTTAGTTGTAGTACTTACAATACTAAAGTTAGCAGGTAGTACCCAATTATACGTAGCTAAGCCGCCAAATGTACTACTGTTGGTTACAGATAGGGTATGCACATCATTAGGACACCATACAGTACTACCACTAAGGTCGCTTAGGGTTACTTGTTCTGTTGCATTATCATTAACATAAGTAAAGCCTTTGGTACTGCTTGTAGCTGTGCTACAATAATTATTAAAACTAGCTGTTAAGAAAAATTGAATACCAGTAGGACAATATACAGTAGCAGCATTACCAGTTTGCTGTAGTACAGCTACATTACTTGGCGATGTTACCGACCATGTAACTGCTGCACCCACAGGCAAATTGCTAAGTTTGTAGGTTTTTATACCCATACATTGCACTGACACTTCTTCAATAGTAAAAGGATAACATTCTTCTAAATTATTAGTAGTTAAGCAATTGTTAGAAATACTTTCCATTTCATTATAAATCCATTTTGCATTACGAGCAGTAAAATCTGTATGGTTTAGATTATAATAATTGATATTAGCATTAGAAAACTTTTCTTGGGCAATATAACCATTTGAACTAGTAACTGATAAACCTGTTATTGGCTGAACAAATTTTTGATTTTCAGGGGTTCCAAATGGAACATCTAATGCACTATTAGTTGAAACAAAAGAAGATAAGTCATTTGATATATTCATATCCAAACCAGCTACAAGTTTAGTGAAGAGTCTAAAAAATTTTGGAATTTTATCTTTTTTATTAAGAATTCCCGTGGTAAATGCCCCACCAGTTCGATCCGTAATACTTTGTGTGCTACCTGCAAAAGCATCCCATCCCAAATAATTAATAGGATTAGTTCTTGTAACTTCTTTTAATGTTACTATTCCCAAATTAATATTATATAATATGAATCGTCTACTATATTTAAAATATTCAATATTCTCAACCCCAGTGCCTAGTAAACAATTTAATTCGGTCTTTAAAAAATACTTTACAGAGCCAAATACGGGTACAAATGGGTGGTGAAAATGAGATAGGTACAGGAAGCCAAAATTTTAATTTCGAAAACAACCCGTCGTAGTTAGCAATATTTAGATTATTGCTTGGTAATACTGGAATACCACATTGGCTACCTTGGGCTACTGCTTTGAATTCATATAATGGTTGTGGATCGGTAGGTGCAAATTTTATCATTTGTTGATAAGCACTATTAGAGCCATTTAAAAAAGTATTAAAAGCAATTGTACCGTTCTCATCTAAAACTCTTGCTCTTAATAATTGTGCCGTTGCTGGGGCATTATTTAAATCATAAAATGTTTGAAAATCACTAATTTGATCTTTTATTTTTCTACCAAGTATTTGAACATTACCAAGGTCATACAAAAAATGTTGTAATGCAAGTGGTACATTTGCACCTTGATGTGGACTATCCATTGTAATTAAAAGACGTGTATCTGTACTTGCAGGGCTTATATTTTTGGTCATCCTCGCTAAGGTATAACGGCTTAAAACTCCGCCAGCACTAATACCTAAAATTACATTTTTAATAACAGAACTACTTGCCACTTTATCAGCGTTTATCCACTCCAAAGCACGTTGTAACATTTTACTATTATCTTCAAAGCTTCTTAAGGTATTGTAGTTTAAGTAAACTAAATCATAACTTGAAATGTCATCTAAATCAAACATAAAATCATAGCCAGTTCCAAGTTTCAATCTAATCCATTCACCACTTTTCTCTGCTTCGTTTTTAATAAAACTTAATATGGTATTGCTATTGCTTACATCGTATCCTTCAACTAATAGTAATGGTTTAATTAAATGTGGGGTTGAACTATTACGGGATGAGTTATTAATACTATATCGTATTTGCATTACATCGCCACCGCCAATTCCATCTGCCATTACTACTGGCACTGGTACTTCTTTTGAAGTTGGATCTGTATCAATATATCGCCCAGTAATATTACTATCTTCCACTTTATTAACTACAACTGTACTATGGCAAAACATTAAAGCACCAGTACTAAGTTGTACTTTATAAATTAATTCTTTTAACCCACTGCTATCAGCATAAGTTTTACTAACAAAACCTGAAGTTGGTATTAACTTATATCCTAGACCATCTTTAAAGTCAACCCATATATTGCTAACTGTTATATTTGTGTTACTAATATATAAGGTATTAGTAAAGTATAACTTTACAGTTTTATCAAAAATATTGTTTATACTCGCTGCTGCAAATAAGTTGTTTGTAGTATATGGGCTTTGAATTCTACCTTGTACATCATAAAGTTGTTGATTATTAATAGTTACTAAGTTTAATGATAACCCTTCTGGTTTCAAACTTGCATAGTTACCAAAAATTATGGCTACAGGAGCAATTGAATCATTTTTTAATGTAGTAATATTTGTATTATAGGCAGTTAAACTAGGCATAGTTGTTACTAAGTTTTGAATTTTTGATGTATACAAATCTTCATACGCAGACCTTAAAATGTCAATATTTCCAATCCAATTACTATCATGTAAAATTCCATTATAGCAATGTATTGGCATCATTTCAGCCCCATACTCTTTAAGATACCCAGTCGGTATTTGTGTTTTATCAATATGCTGAAAAATAGAATCTTGTTTTTGTCTAATTATGTCTACTTGAGCATTTGAAATATTTAATGATAAACACATTAAAATAAGAATTATTATTTGTTTCATATTTTGTATATTTAATATTTATAATCAAAACGTCCTTTAGTTATAAAAACAGTATCACAGTTAACAGTTTTAAAATTGCAATCAAATGTGCCACTAATTATTTTATTAACAGTATCATATCTAGTCAATTTACCTTTTCCACTTAATTTTATTGTAGTGTCAAATGCTTTTGTAGCACATGTTCCAATATGTTGCGGCCAACCAACTGAAAAGTTAAAATTATTAGGATATATATGTTGACTATTTACACTTATGTTTTGAAAAGATACTAAAACTTCACCTTCCGAAACCCTATTAATATCTAATCTATTTACAACTATATAAAAAAGAGGCAATCCATTTAACCCTATTTCGAAAGATACTTTGGGATTAGGTGTGCCAGTCCCATTTGTACCTTTTGGAATAAACACCTTGCCATTAATAAGACAACCAAAAGTATTAGCACCAGTTTGTGTTTCAGGTGGCAGTTGATCTTCAATAGTTTTATTTTTTTTGCATTGTACACTAGTAAGCATACATGCAATAAGGGGTATAAGCCAAACCCATTGTTTGTTTTTTTTCATGTTATTTATTTGGGGTTTTTTAATATATGCAACAAAGCCGC
>JAYWGN010000020.1:0-41418 GCA_043778255.1 Chitinophagaceae bacterium
AACACAATATTATGCGACATTGTCCAATACACCAAATTTATTATTTACTATGTATTAATGCAATATCATTCGCTTTTTTGTATTGTTGTTGTCGGCAATTAAAAGTTTTAAAAGTAATGATCTAGTTGAATTATCGAAAATTTTACAAAATGCTTGTAACTTTATATTACTAAAAAACCATTTTTCTAAAGCTTTATTTTACCTTTTTCCCATAAGTCATCTAAAGGGCTTACTATATTAATTAGTTTGGTTTTGCTTACATGCAAATACCGCTCTGTTGTTCTAATGTTGAAATGCCCTAATAAATCTTTTATATATTTTATGTCCACCCCTTTTTCTAGCAAATGTGTGGCAAAGCTGTGCCTTAGGGAATGAAAACTCACCTCCTTTTTAATATTTGCTCCATTTTTGGCTAATTGAAATACTCGTTGGGCTGATCGTGTATTGTAGGGTTCGCCCTGATATTGCCCCTCAAATAAATATAACCTTGGTTTAGTTGGTAACTGCTTAATGTATTGCCTTAACACATCTAATAATACAGGGCTAAGCCCTACTACCCTATCCTTTTTTCCTTTTGCATTTTTAATTATTATTTGCATTCTATCACTATCAATATGCTTTAACTCTAACGCTACTGCTTCACTTACTCTTAACCCTGCACTGTATGCTGTAAATAATATTGCCTTATGTTTTAGATTACTTATGCCATTGAACAACCGTTCTAAATCTCTTTCGCCTAATATATTGGGTAATTGTATTTGTTTTTTTGGCCTTGGTAACTCTACAAAAAAACGTGCCTGTTGTAATACCTGCTCATAATAAAACTTTAATGCATTGAGCCTACTGTGTATTGTATTTTCGGATAGCTGTAGTGTATTGATGCAGTACTTTATATAACGCTTTACTTGTAATATACTTAATGTACTTGCTGGTACATTTTTTAATAATTGTAACATTGCTGCAAACTCATTGGTATAAGTTTTAATAGTGCTTGGGCTATATGCTTTTAGTATAAGTTGATCTTTTAATTGTTGTAATGCTTGTTGATTTTGCGGGCTTATACGAGTTAAATAATATTTGGATGTTGCTAATGATATAGTATTTGTGCTAGTGCTATTGGTTTGTGTTACATTTGAATGGCTTGTATTAGTATTGACTGTAGGTGCACTACTTTTAAGTAGCAATAAATTTGGCTGTTCAATTGCAATGTGTGTTTGGTTTACTTCATTTCTGTTTTGTAAAAATATTTTTAATTCAACTACATTAAACGTTGCTTGTTGCTGCAAATTGTGGGTAAGTGTTTGGTAATTTTGTTTGGATAGTGGTATGTACCAGCATTTATTTGTTTGGCTCCACTTGGTATTAGGTATTTTTTTAAGGCTATTTATTATTTCAATATCCTTATTAAAATAAATACCTATCTGTTGGTAATTGCGATGGAATAAGGGTTTGAGAGATATTTGTTGCATGTATATGTTGGAGTATTTGCAATGCTTCGCCACGTCAGCTACAAGGCGTACTTTGTAAATGTAAGGGAAAATGTGCTAATGTGCTAATAATCTAATAAGCTAATACCGCATTAGGCGGTACAAGTTGTGCTAATGTGCTGATAAGCTAATACCGCATAAGGCGGTACAAGTTGTGCTATTTTGCTTATATGATAATGTCGTAATAAGCGGTACAAGTTGTGCTTTTGTGCTTTTGTGTTAACATGCCAATTTGATGAACATTGATATAATGTTTATGGGCTGCACTGCTTAGGCGAAAATCCTTTTTATTTTTTTTTGTTTAAAGCAAAATAAAAATTTGAACCCCAAAAAAAAATTAAAAGATTGTAGCCGGGCAGTGGACAAAAGTTGCACAATGATATGTGGATGAAAGCCCCGAGTTAATTAATAATTAATAATTAAAAATGAGGTTTGAGGTTTGAGGTTTGAGGTTTGAAGTTTTAGATTCAAAAAAAAATTACAAATCTAGCCCGAATTGTTGTGCGGTTTTTTGGGCTATTTCGTACCCTGCATCGGCATGTCGGAATACGCCCATTGCTGGATCGTTGTACAACACTCGGCGTAGTTGCTCATCGGCTTTGGTGGAGCCATCGGCTACTACTACCATACCTGCATGTTGGCTGTAACCTATACCTACACCGCCTCCGTGGTGTAAACTTACCCAACTAGCTCCACCTGCCGTGTTGCTCATTAGGTTAAGTAATGGCCAGTCGCTTACTGCATCGGTACCGTCGAGCATGGCTTCGGTTTCGCGGTTGGGGCTGGCTACACTGCCACAGTCCAAATGGTCTCTACCAATAACTATTGGGGCGCTTACTTTGCCTGTTCGTACCAACTCATTGAACAGCAACCCTGCTTGTTCTCTTTCGCCCATACCCAACCAACATATACGGGCTGGTAGACCTTGAAAGGCAATTTTGGTAGTGGCTTTATTTATCCAATTATGTAACATTTTGTTATGGGGAAATAACTCTAACAATGCCCTATCGGTGGTATATATATCCTCAGGATTACCACTGAGTGCTACCCACCTAAATGGCCCTTTGCCTTGGCAAAATAATGGCCTTATGTATGCTGGTACAAAGCCTGGAAAATTGTATGCATTGCTTACTCCGCCTTGCTTTGCAAACTCTCGTATATTGTTACCATAATCAAACACAATACTGCCTAATTGCTGCAATTGTAACATTAAATTTACGTGCCGAGCCATGGCTGCTATACTTAGACTTTCGTACTTTTTAGTATCAGTTTTACGTAAGGTAAGTGCATCGGTAAGGCTCATACCATTGGGTACGTAACCATACAATGGATCATGGGCACTTGTTTGGTCGGTTAGTATGTCGGGTATTATATTATCGGCTATAAGCTGTGCCAACACATCGCCAGCATCGCCTACTAGGCCTACACTTAGTGCCTCTCCTTTTGCTTTGGCAGCTAACACCCAAGCTACGGCTTCGGTGTAGCTGTGGGTCATTTTATCAATATATTTTGTATCTATTCGTTTTTGTATTCGGGTGGCATCTACATCAATTCCAAGGAAAGTAGCCCCTGCAAATGTGGCTGCTAATGGTTGTGCACCGCCCATGCCACCAAGGCCGGCTGTTACTAATAATTTGCCTGTTAGGCTGCCGCCAAAATGTTGGTTGGCACACTCTACAAATGTTTCGTAAGTGCCTTGTACAATGCCTTGTGTGCCTATGTATATCCAGCTGCCGGCTGTCATTTGCCCATACATCATTAGGCCTTTGTTGCGTAGGTTGTTAAAGTGTTCCCATGTGGCCCAATGTGGTACAAGGTTGCTATTGGCTATAAGTACCCGTGGGCTTTGGGGGTGTGTACGTACTATGCCTACTGGCTTTCCACTTTGTATAAGTAGGCTATGTTCATCGTCGAGGGTTAGTAATATTTCTATTATTTTTTTGAGGCTTTCGGGGTTACGGGCTGCTTGACCTATACCGCCATATACTACTAATTCGGCTGGGTTTTCGGCTACATCGGCATGTAGGTTATTGAGTAGCATACGAATGGCTGCTTCGCATTGCCAACTAAGGGCATGTAGTGTATTGCCCGTAGGGGCAAAATAATTGGGATGAGTGGCATATATTTTTATAAATTCCGTGGCTAACATTACTATACTATTTTTATTGTTTGACTTTATTTTTAACTTCGCTTAAAATATTTTTTGTATTGCAAAGTTAAGAAGAGATTAAAGCAAACTGTATTATTGGAATAATAAATTTGGTAAAATATTTTCAGTATTCTAAAAAAAAACTTTGAAAAATAAGCACATTTAAGCAGCAATTAAAGTAGATAAATCAATGTTTATTTAGCAAATTATCTTTATTAGCATATTAGCACATTTTTATTTTAACTCCCCACTTGTTACACTCCAAGTTCCTAAACTTTCACCATTAATACCCATAAAGTTGAAGGTTAATTTACGGTCGTTTACTGGGCCTGTAATGGTTACTTTAGCAAAGTTTTGTTTTTCGTCAATACCTATTACTCTTGCTGGGTTATTTTTTTCAGGGCCACCAAATTTGTGTGTGCCACTAGTGAGTGGACTCACCGTTACATCATACAATGGGTAGGTTCCTTGCCTTTCGGTTTTTATAACTTCGGTATGGTGGCGGTCGCCAGTAAGGAAAACAATGCCTTTAATTTTTTCTATTTTTAAAAACTCAAAAAACTCCAAATACTCTGCAGGAAAGTGCTTGAAGCAATCGTAAGGTGAGTATTGGTTAAGTACTTGGCTGCCTGTTACTATAAATTTGAAATTGGCACTGCTGCCGAGTAATTGATTTTTGAGCCATTCCATTTGTTGAAAACCAAACATTTGTTTGTTAGGGTTAGGTTCGCCATTTATACTATCGGCCATATTATCGTTGCTACGAAATGTACGATCGTCGAGTAAAAAAAAATCAGCATCGGCGTAATTTAACTTTGTGTAAATACCTCTTACACCGTTACCATAACTTGGGTTAGCCCAAAATCGCTTAAAGGCATTTCGGCTTTCGGGGGCAAGTATGTAGCTAGCATCACAATCGTTCATACCAAAGTCATGATCGTCCCAAATGGCATAATGGCTCATAGCCTTTAAAAATGGTTGAAAAAATGGCTTTGCTCTTTCCTTACTTGGTCGGTTATTTAAACCCCATTCACTTGTATAATCAACTTCTCGAGTGTACCAATTATCGCCTAGCCATAGCATAAAATCGGCAGGAGTTTTTGCCATAGTTGTAAATATAGAAGTATCGCCACCATAGGGTTTGGCTTGTTTGTCAAGCTTTTGCATATCGGTATATACTCTATCAACTGTAGGGTCGTTAATGTAAGTACAGCTACCGGTTAGAAAACTAACATCGGGTATAGTTGTACGGTATGCCCAATTGGGTTTGGTGGTGAATGTGCCATCAATTTTTCTAATATTTATAAGCTTATTATTGTAAGACAACTGATAATTATATGTAGTGGCAGCATCTAAATTTATAGCGGTAAAATGTAGTGTTTTAAAACCTACAGATTCGTCTGTAACAAGTAGTGCTTTTTTAATATTTCGCTCACCACCTTGTTTCCAATATACACAATCCAAGTATGTATTTGGCTTTACCTCTACCCATATTTGGGCTGTACTTGTTTCCATTTGCCCTAGCATAGGGCCACTAACAATTTGGGCTTTTATAGTAATAGTAAATAATAATAAAATAACTAATAATTTTAAATTTTTAAGCATAGTAGGCTGATGTATTTGTTTGTAATACAAATGTAAATGCAAAAACTTGAGTTTAATACAAAATGGAATTAATAAAATATTAATTTGTTAGTTAAATATAAAGAAATATGGACTAAAAAGGGAGAAGAAATTTAATAAGAAATATAAAAAAATTAGTACTTATGATTAAATATCTACAATGAACTTTTTAACACTTAAACTATACGATTTTGCAAAATATGACTTTAAATTAAGTGACGTTAAAGCCAAAGAATTTGTTGACATAATTAAAGAAAGTTTAAAACCAGATAATAGCTTAACGGCAAATAAACAAGATATATTTGAATTAAAATTAGAAATAGAACGTACAAAATCGGAGTTATATAAATGGTTTTTGGGTTCGGTTATATTGATTGTTGTTATGATATTAGGTTTGTATGCTACTATAATACTAAAGAAATAATACAACTTACTCATACCTTAAAGCTTGTATAGGATTAAGTTTGGCAGCTTTATGTGCGGGGTATATACCAGCCAATAGGCCTGAAAATGTACAGAGTATAATACCGCCGATAATCCAACGCCATGGAATAAAAAAAGGAACGTTTAAAAAATTACCCACCAAATTACCTATGAGTAACCCAAGTATTACACCTACTACTGCTCCTAAAATTGCAATAATTATTGACTCATATAAAAATTGATATTGAATATTTTTATTAGTAGCTCCAATAGCTTTAACTAAACCAACCTCTTTAGTTCGTTCATTAACTGTAACAAGCATAATATTCATTAACCCAATAGCAGCACCGAGTAAGGTTATTAACCCAATAGCAATTGCAGCAAATGTAATAGTAGTAGTAGCATTCAATAATATTGTAGTGAGCTTATCGCTTTTTTCAATGGCAAAGTTTTGATCGTCTTGTATGGGTAACTTTCGTATGCCTTTAAATTGTAAAGTTGATTGATTAATAGCTGTTTGTAAATACTGCACTTCGTTAACCTTAACACCAATTGTATATCCGTTATTATAAGCTAAAATGTGTTGCCCTGCAAGGTTATTGGTAATTACTGTATTATCGAAACTTAGAAAAGCAGCTGCACCTTTGGGTTGCAACACACCTACAATTAAGAATGGTTGTTGGTTTACTTTTATTAGTTGCCCAATAGCATTTGCTTTGGCAGATTTAAAAAATTTTGTTGCAATATCGTATCCTATTAAACAAACATTAGTAGCAGCATCACACTCAGTAACTAACATATTGCGACCATGTAGTATGCTAAACCCATTAACAGTAATATAATTTTCGTCGGCAGCTATAAAGGTAACATTGGGGTTAGTGGTTAACTTATTATAAGCAACGGTAACCACAAATTGTGCATTAGTACTTACACTAACTGTAGCGGGGAAATCAAAATTTTGCTTGAAACTTATAGCTTCATTATAACTAATTGGTGGTATTGCTGCTAATTTTTGTTTTACTTCTTTTTTTTCATAAGTAATTTTTTTACCGCCAATATTTATTTTTCGTTCCTTGGCACGTATGGTGTATGAATTGGCTCCCATAAAGGCGAAGCTGTCTTGCAACTTTATTTTCATAGCTTCAATGGAAGTTAATATGCCTATTAGTGCAGTTAACCCAAATGTAATAATAGCAACAGTTATTGCTGTACGTAATTTATTGTTTTTAATACTTAGCCATGCCAAAGCTATTACATCAACTAGTTTCATACCATAAAATTAAGGAATTATAATTAGTAAGTTTACATTACTTAACATTACAATTTCATTATTAAATCACTATACGAAACAGCAATAAAAGCGTTATTACTAATGTTGAAAAATTTGGTGTAGTAATTACATTGCTCTTGTAATTGTGATTGGGTATTAGTTCCATTGGTATCAATTGCTTCAATTTCTATAAATGAACCCAAGTTTGCTACTGTATCAAAATGAAATTTTACGTTATCAACAAAATAAATTTTTCTTATTTTATCTACTACACATTTAATACCGTGAACTTTAGTTAGCAGTTCCTTTAAGTTACTATTGGCAATGTGTTGGTATAAGTAAACATTGGATAATTTAGACCCTGCAATATTACTTCGTTCATAATAAATAAGGGAGTTTTCTATATTACCTTCTCGCAACTTGAGCCTACCAGTTGGTACATTAAAGTAAGTATCTATTTGGTGGTCAACACCTATATATACTGGATTTAAAGTAAGCAAAGCAGTTTCTAATACTGCTATATTATCAACTTGTGCCTTACATTCTATATTAATATGCATGGTTATATTTTAAGTAAAAATTAGTGAATTATTTACAAATATAAAATGAAAACAATTTACCCTAAAAAAACATTTATATACAAAAAAAATAAAAATTAAAAGAAATATTACTACCTTACCGCTATGCAAAACTTTAAATTTTATACAAAACAAGATATACTTTCAATTACCAACATTCGCAAATTTGAAACAAAAGTAGGCGAACAAATAGACCATGTAAATGATAGTACAAAATGGCAAAAAGAAATAGAAAATACTGCTGCTGACTACATACTATTTGGCATACCAGAAGATATTGGTGTACTTGCAAACCACGGCACAGAGGGTGCTAACAGTGCTTGGCATCCCTTTTTACAATCGTTTTTGAATGTACAAAGCAATGATTTTTTTGAAGGTACCGAAGTATTATTATTAGGGCATTTTGACTTTGACGTAACCAAACAATTAATACTACAAAATGGGACTACTGCCGATGAAAAACTAATAGCCTTTCGCCATGCAGTAAATGAAATAGATGAGCAAGTAGGTAACTTAGCAAAATGTATAAGTAGCCTCGGCAAAATACCTATAGCTATTGGTGGCGGACATAATAATGCCTATGGTATGATAAAAGGAACAGCAAAGGGTTTAAGTAAAAAAGGTGTAATTCCTTTGCCACAAATTAACTGCATTAATTTAGATGCACATACCGATTACCGACCTACCGAAGGCAGACATAGTGGCAACGCATTTAGGTATGCGGAGGAAGATGGTTTTTTGTTGAAGTATTGTGTAATAGGTTTACAGGAAAATTATATACCACAAAATGTATGGAACGATTTTGTGAATAATCCGTTTATGGATTTGATAACTTATGAAGATATATTTATACACGAAAAACAAAACTTTACGGAAGCTGTGGCTCATGCTGTAAACTTTACCGACGATACTTATGTAGGTATAGAACTTGACCTAGATGCCATAGAAAATACTGCAAGCAGTGCTGTAACGCCCTGTGGCATTAGTACTGCCGATGCTCGTAAGTATATAACCTATACAGCAAAAGATGCAAATTGTGCCTACTTGCATATATGCGAAGGCATTGGTAAAAACCAAGCTACAATTGGTAAACTAATAA
Organism: Chitinophagaceae bacterium; assembly: GCA_043778255.1. Taxonomy (GTDB): domain Bacteria; phylum Bacteroidota; class Bacteroidia; order Chitinophagales; family Chitinophagaceae; genus JAYWGN01. Next base: position 8,630 of record JAYWGN010000020.1, read on the forward strand.
GCAATATGGTTACTGACTTTGTAAAAGCACATAGCGAAAAAAATTATTGAGCATTTAAATTTTTTTTAAAAGCTTGTAAATATTCGGCTGCAAGTAGTAACCTGCTACCATACCAACTACACATTTCGCCATTAATAATATGTATATTTTTATGGGGTAAAATGCGTTGTAATTCAGCTACATGTTTTTGCTTAAATGGATAAGGTTCGGTGGATAACAGTAAGTAATCGAACTCAATATTTTTAATATCACTAATTGTAATAGTTGGGTAGCGGAGTTGCAAACAATACACATTATACAAGCCAACTTGTTGTAATAAATAACTAATAAAAGTATCGCCACCAATGGTTATAAACGGATTTTGCCAAATTAAATACAATACTTTTTTAGTAGTATTAATTTTTATATTATCAAATTGAGATTGAATACTTTGTACTAAATTACTAGCAATACCGGATGTATTTGTAAGTAACCCTAATTGCTCAATCATTGTAAAAGCAGTTTGCAAATTATATACATTACTAGTATATACGGTACAAAATGATTTGAGGGCTTCAATTTGTGGCAGTTCATTTTCTTCTTTATTAGCAATAATTAAGGTAGGTTTTAATGCTTTTACAATATCAATATGAACATTTTTAGTACCGCCAATAATAGTAATAGCTTTGAGCCAATGGCTTGGGTATACACAAAATTTAGTGATACCAACTACATAATGCTGTAATTGTAAAGTATATAATAACTCTGTAATAGATGGCACCAAACATACTATACGTAAGGGTTTATGCTGCAAAGTAACGCTACACCCTATTTGATCAGTTAAGGTAATTAGCTGGTTCAACTGTTACAATTATTTCTTTTTACTACTCCCATTTAAGTACTATTTTGTTATTGCTTTTATTAACATCGGCTAGGCGTTGGCTTGGGTCTATTTCAATACCAGTAATGGTATTAAGTGGCATGTTAGTTTCAATTATATAAGTGCTATGAGTCCACAGCCAAGGGCTGTATTGTTTCATAGTAATGTTTTCGTACTCATTAGGTTTGCCACCATACATAAGGTTAAGCGGTATATAATGTAGCTCTTGTTGGTTTGTTTTGGTGGTTAACAATACATCAATTGGCATTGGCATAAGGCCTACTCTACTCAATCGTATTTTGGTAACTGTACCCTCTTGCCAAAGGCTATCAATTTTGTAATCAATTGTTTTGGTAGAGTTTACAAAGTACTCTTTGTACCAATCTAACTTAAGCCCACTTTGCTTTTCGGCAAGCCGAAAAAAATCAGCTGCATTAGGGTGCTTGAACCTCCAATTTTTATAGTATGTTAGTAGCAAAGCATCACGGGCAGGGGCACCAATTATATAGCCTAATTGCTCTAACAACACACAACCTTTGTTGTAAGCCGCACTACTGTAAGCAAAGTTGGTGTTAAAATGATCAGCATGTGTGGTAAGTGGTTCTTCCAATTCACTTTTTACGAGGTTGTAATACCCATCATAATTTTCGATATGCATATTAATAGGAACGCCATTGGCAAACAGTTTGGTGGACTTTGCTTTGTTATAATAATAATCACTTACTAGGTTAGTTGCATACTCAGTAAAGCCTTCGTCCATCCATGCATAAAGGCTTTCGTTAGTGGCCAACATCATTTGGTACCAACTATGCATCCACTCATGAAATACAGTGCCCAAGCCAGGCCCAGCCAATAGTGTGGCCATTGGGTACTCCATACCACCATCGCCACCTTGTATAAAGCTGTATTGCTTATAAGCATATTCGCCAAATTTTTGTTGCATATATGGCAAAGCAATTACAGCAGCATCGGCTACTAAAGTCCAGTCTTTATCTTTTTGTTGTAAGCCGTTATAGAGTACATGTATAGTTTTACCATCGGCAGTAGTACGGGTTATATGCTTATAATTGGGGTCAGCTGCCCATACAAAATCATGTACATTAGGTGCTTTAAACTTCCATACCCAAATGTTGCTTTTTGTGGGTACTACTTTTACGCCTTTATCTTCATAGCCTTTTCCAATTTCGTTGGGGTTTTGCAAATATCCAGTACCACCTAAAGTGTAAGATTTGTCAATGGTGATATTAACTTCATAATCGCCCCAAACGCCATAAAATTCCCTTGCAATGTACGGTGTAGGATGCCACCCATCGTAATCGTATTCGCAAAGTTTGGGATACCATTGGCTCATACTATAACGTACACCTGTGTTTGGATTGTCTCGCCCTGTACGCCTTACCTGTAAAGGAACTTGGGCTTCAAACTCCATATCTAACACTACTTTTGACTTGGGCAATATTGGCTTAGTAAGTTGCACTACAAGTATAGTTTCGCTAATGCTAAATGCTTGTGCTGTACCATCCATTTTTAAGCTACTAATTTTTTGATAGCCAATTTCATTAGGTTGTAGTTTTACAATTCTATCCTGTACCCTACTATCCCAATCGGGATTGCCCTTACGCCCAACACCAATAGTGCCTTGCCTTCGGCTTCGGGTATCCATACTACTATTGGGCTGAAAAGCGTTATAATATAAATGGTAAAATAATTGGGTTAATGTATCGCTACTGTTGTTCCAATATTCCAGCTTTTGCTTACCTGCAAATTGATTTTTGGTGACATCAAAGTTAACATCCATTTTGTAGCTAACCCGTTGCTGCCAACGGTCGGGTTGGGCTATAGCTAGCTTACTAGTTAGTATAAAAAGAAAAGTGAAAAGCAATAATTTTTGTAACATAAATGCATTAATATTTGAACTGTAAATTTAAGTTAAATACATTGAATGAGGTATTATATTTAGTACAGAAAAAAGAAGGAATTATGCTTATGGATTTGTAAATAATTGTTAAAATAAAAAAGTTAATGTGTACAGCTTAAAAACCAAAGTTGAAATAGTAGAGTAAATAAAAGGTGTATTGCTGTTACAATTTGTAAATTTGTGAAAAGAAAATATAGTACCCTGAAATATTTTAAAAAAATATATTGCTTCGTTATATTAGCACATGCATTTTGCATTGAAAATGCTTATACACAACAGCAAAATAATATGGTAAAAAAATGGGTAAGTAACCAAAGTGATACTTTACTGTTAGATACTTTGAGTATAGTGCCCAACACATTTTATATAGCTAACATACCCGCCACTAATTATAAACTTGATATTATAAAAGCTACATTAATATGGATTACCAAACCAGTACAAGACTCTACCTTTGTTAGCTACAGAACTTTCCCCTATAAGCTGTACAACAAAGTACAGTTATATAACTTTGATAGTGTTCGAAATAACTTTTTGGTAACACCTTATAGCCCTAAGGTTAATGATGGTACCAATCAAATATTTGATTTGGGAACGGTTGAATATACGGGTAGCTTTGGTAGAGGCATAAGTTTTGGCAATGCCCAAAATGCAGTATTTAATAGTAACCTCAATTTGCAATTGAGTGGTTATGTAGGCGATAGTATAGAAATTGCTGCTTCGCTTAGCGACCAGAACTTACCTATACAACCGGATGGAAGCACAACACAATTAAATGAAATTGATAAAATATTTATACAATTTAAAAAAAATAAAACACAGCTTGATATTGGTGATATTGATTTGCGACAGCAACATCATTACTACTTAAATTTTTATAAACGGTTACAAGGTTTGGCATTTCAAACTAGTACTGTAATAAATAAAAATATTACTAATAATGTGTTAATAAGTGGTGCTTTGGCTAAAGGCAAATTTACGACCAATACATTTCAGGGGATAGAGGGAAACCAAGGCCCGTATAGGTTACAGGGTGCTAACAACGAATTTTTTTTTATAGTATTAGCTAATACTGAAAGGGTGTATATAGATGGTGAATTGCAACAAAGAGGCGAAGACCAAGATTATATAATAAACTATAACAATGCCGAAATAACGTTTACCCCAACACATTTAATTACGAAAGATAAAAGGATAAGAGTAGAATTTGAGTACAGTGATAGAAATTATTTGAACTCACAATTATATGCAACAAACCAATTAGTAATGAGCAAAAAATTGCAATTTAGGCTGTCGGCTTATAGTAATATTGATGCAAAAAACAGTCCACTTAACCAGCCTTTGGATGCACTACAAAAAAAATATTTAGCCACTGTTGGCGATAGTATTAACAGTGCCTACTACCCTACTGCAAACCTTGATACACTTACGGCAGGAAAAATATTGTACAAAAAAATAGATACTTTAGTAAATGGCATACCTAGAAGTATATACCAATACACTACTAATAAAGACAGTGCAAAATACAGCCTTACCTTTGCTGACCTTGGGCAAGGAAATGCAGACTACCAAATACTATTGAATGGTGCAAACGGAAAAGTATTTGTATGGGTAGCCCCAATTAATGGTATAAAACAAGGAAGATTTGATGCAGTACAATACTTAATAACTCCAAAAAAACAACAAGTAATTAGCCTGAGTACAAGCTACATTATAAATAAGTATAGTAACCTTAATGCCGAATTGGCTACTACAATAAATGACATTAATACATTTAGCAATAATGATAAAACTAATGATAATGGCTTTGCAGGTAAGTTACAATGGAAGTATGAAAAGCCCATAAATACGAAAACAAATATTGCCACAATTATAACTACTGAGTACAATAATAAAAACTTTAAAACAATTGAAAGACTACGCTCAGCCGAATATAATAGAGATTGGAACTTGCCACAAATAGTAGCCATTGCCAATGAACAATTACATAAAGTAGAAGCTAAACTTAACTACCAATCAACTAATAGTGTAAGCTTACAAATGAGTAATTATAAAAGAAGTAATGGCTACAACGGTTTGCAACAAACAATTACAACTAGCAATATTATAAAAGGGTGGCAAGCTAATACTAACTTTAGCTATACTAACACCAATGATAATGAACTAAAAGGCTTATTTGTTCGCCCAACAATAGATATTATTAAAACATTTAAAAAAATAAAAAATTACCAATTAAATATTAATTATTTTTTAGAAAATAAAAGCCTTACACTAAAAACACCAGATACACTAAGCCTTGAAAGTATAGCATTTAGCAGCCTTGCAATAGGGCTACAAAGTAACCCTGCAAAGGATAATAAGTGGGGCTTTAATTATATAAATAGAATAAATAAAATACCTATATACCAACAATTAGTGCAAAGCGATAAAAGTAGTGATATTGAATTAAGCACTCAATTACTAGCTAATGAACATCACAAATTTTTGGCGAAAGCCACCTACAGAAACTTACAGGTAGCCCTACCACAAAAGGTTAGCTACCAATCGGATAAAACATTATTAGGTAGAGCCGAATACCAAATGAACGAATTAAAAGGTGTACTAATAACCAATGTAATAATGGAAACTGGTAGTGGACAAGAGCAAAGAAGAGACTTTGCCTACCTTGAAGTACCAACAGGGCAAGGCGAATATTATTGGATTGATTATAACAACAATACTACACAAGAACTTAACGAATTTGAGTTAGCACTATTCCCCGATCAGAAAAAATTTATAAAAATATTTATACCAACTAACCAATATATAAAAGCAAACTTTAACACACTTAACTACAGCATGGCTATAAACCCAAGGGCAAAACTTACACAAACTAATTATAAAGGATTTAAAAATATACTGAGTCGATTATACTTACAATCAAACTTACAAATAAGTAAAAAAGAACAAACTATTAATAAAATAAGTGTTAACCCATTTAAGTATGATTTACAAAATAGTAATTTGCTTACACTTAATAATACATTTGCCAACAGCTTTTCGTTTAATAAATATAACACCAAATGGGGTGTAGATGTAAACCAAGATGCCCGTACCAATAAGGCTTTGCTTACTTATGGTTACGAAACCAGGGTGGCTAATACTTATGTAATAAAAGAAAGGTGGAATATTAAAAAAATAATATTAGTAGAACAACTTAATAAACTAGGAACTAACAAATTAGCCACCCCAAGCTTTAACAATAGAAACTATGAAGTGCAACAAAAAAGTGCTGAATTAAAAGTGGCTTATACCCAAAAAACAACCTTTAGAATTGGCGTAAATTACCAATTAGAAAAAAAACAAAATAGTATTCAATTTGGTGGCGAAGTTGCCAACATAAACAGTTTGGGGTTTGATGCTAAGTATAATGCCTTACAATCAACCGCTGTAAATGCAAAATTTACTTACAGCAATATAAGCTACACTGGCTTACCCAATACTACCGTAAGTTATATTATGTTAGATGCCTTACTGCCCGGCAAAAATTACTTATGGAATGTAGATATTATTAAAACTTTACGCAATAATATAGAACTCAATATTAGATATGAAGGTAGAAAAACTGGTGCTACCAACACCGTGCATATTGGCAGTGTATCATTAAGGGCAAGTTTTTATTAATAACAACTAATTAATTATTAATCCCAACTTTTTAATTGTGTATTGGTGAATGTATATTCGGGTGTATATAAATAGGTATCAATATCTGCAACTGCATACCAAGGTGATAAAGTAGTATTATTGGGGTTGTTGAGTATATGAATATCTTGTGCTGGCATGTAGCTTTGGGCTAACATGAATATTTTATCACCATTATCATTTATAGCTACTTGTACGATTATTACAGCATGACCAGGGAAACCACCTTTAATAAATACATCGCCAATTTCAATAGTATTCAAATTTGCTTTTGGCTTTAATTGCATGGCTAACGATGCAGTGCCACACATACCAAACACTGTTAGCAGATAGCTATCAAAATGTTGCCGTGTATAAGGTTGGGTAAATGCATATTTAACCTTATCATTATCGTAAAATATTATACGGTCGTAAGCATTTATACTATACAAATACTCGGCACGTAACCGCATTACAGCATCGGCACATTGTTGCAAATCTTTATTACCAACACTTATGTTAAGCACTGCATACTGTGCCAATTGGTTAGCCTTTTTAGTGCCATTATATAAATAAACGGTACTACTTTCTTTAAGTGGTATTTGGGGCAAATAATTAGCAAAGCTTTTGCTAGTAGTATTTACTGCAGAATAACCCTCTGGCAATTGTATAGCACTAATGGTTGTAAAAGGAGTAGATGTAGAGTTAACTTGTGGCCTGTTAGTGCTTGGTGTAGCTGATTGTTTTTGTTGGCTAATAGTGCCATTACTACATTGCAAAGTTAGTAAACTTAATAACATACATTTTGGTAATAACATTGTTGTAAATTTGTGTACTACCTAAATGTGAAAAATTATTTTTTCCATAAAATAAAATGTTAAAATATGGCCAATATATTAATAATAGATGATGAGAAAGCAATAAGAAAAACCCTTGGAGAAATATTGAGTTACGAAGGTTACAAAATAACTGAAGCTGTAGATGGCGAAGATGGTTTGGAGAAATATAGTAATAACAGCTACGATATAGTATTATGCGATATTAAAATGCCCAAACTAGACGGTATCGAATTTTTGGAAAAAGCAAAAACTATAAATGCCGATACACCCATTATAATGATAAGTGGACATGGCAATATAGAAACTGCTGTAGAAGCCGTAAAAAAAGGGGCTTACGATTATATAAGTAAACCGCCAGACCTTAACAGATTATTAATAACCTTACGCAATGCATTAGATAAAAGTAGCTTGGTACAAGAAACTAAAACACTAAAACGTAAGGTTAGTAAAGTGCAAGAAATAATAGGAGAATCAGAACCGATACAAAAAATAAAAAATACTATTGATAAAGTAGCACCAACTGAAGCTAGAGTATTAATAACTGGCGAAAATGGCTCAGGCAAAGAGTTAGTAGCCCGTTGGATACATGAAAAAAGTAATAGAAACAACGGCTTATTAGTAGAAGTAAATTGTGCAGCAATACCAACTGAGTTAATTGAAAGTGAATTATTTGGACACGAAAAAGGATCATTTACAAGTGCCATAAAACAACGTATTGGCAAATTTGAGCAAGCCAATGGAGGCACATTATTTTTAGATGAAATAGGCGATATGAGCCTTTCGGCACAAGCCAAAGTACTTAGGGCATTGCAAGAGGGAAAAATAACAAGGGTTGGTGGCGAAAAAGATATACAGGTTGATGTAAGGGTAATTGCTGCTACCAATAAAAATTTATTACAAGAGGTGGAGGACAAAAACTTTAGACTCGACCTTTACCACAGGCTTAGTGTAATACTTATACATGTGCCTACACTTAACCAAAGAGCTGCTGATATACCGTTGCTTATTAATAAATTTTTGACGGATATATGTAGTGAGTATGGCATAGCCAAAAAAGAAATAGAACCCAATGCCACAAAGCATTTGCAAAGCTATAATTGGACGGGTAATATACGTGAACTTCGCAACATAGTGGAACGATTAGTGATATTGAGTGATACTACCATTACCCTTACCGATGCACAGTTGTATGCTAATAGTAAGTAGCATTTAATCTTTTTATCACAACAAAAAACTGTACCAAAACCATTGTTTAAAAATAGTATAACCATATTAACCAATGCATTAAAAATGACTGTTCAGGAATTGTCGGTTAATAGATTCCGAACATTTTTGTCATTATTTGGTATTACCATAGGTATATTTTGTATAATAGGTGTGTTGAGTAGTGTTAACAGTTTGGATAGAAATATTAAAAAAGACCTTAGCACTATTGGCAACAATACCATATTTATAAGCAAATGGCAATGGGGTGCTGGTGATGGTAAGGAGTACCCAATTTGGAAATTTCAGGCAAGGCCTAGTGTAAGTATTACTGATTTGGAAATGCTGCAACAACAATCACATCAATCTGCTTACTTATGCTACACCACTACCGAAAGTAGCGCTATTGAGTTAGATGGTAAAGTACTAGCACCCGTAAATGTGTATGCTACAACTACCGATTTTATTAATATACAAAATGTAACTATTGGCACAGGTCGTTACATTAGTAACCAAGAGTTTAGTAGCGGCACTAATGCTTGTATTATTGGTAGCGAAAATGCCTTGAAACTATTTGGCAGTAGCAATAATGCCCTTAATAAACAAATAAAAATAAAAGCAAATACATTTACAATTGTTGGCGTATTTAAGCCTTACGGCAAAAATATATTGGACGGTTGGGATTACGATAATTGTACTTTAATAACCTATAACTATTACAACAAATACCTACGGAGTAAACGTTCGGAGTCATTTATAATGGCAAAGCCTATAGCCAATATTAGCCTAAGCAGCTATACCAATGAGTTAAGGGGTACTATGCGTAACATAAGAAAAATATCAATTGGTGGCGATGAAAACTTTAGCCTGAACGATATAAATATATTTGCCGATAGAATAAGTAGTGTAACAACTTATGTACAAATTGGGGGTTCTATAATTGCATTATTTTCGTTAATAGTTGGGGCATTTGGCATAGCCAATATAATGTTTGTAACAGTAAAAGAACGAACTAAAATAATAGGTTTAAAAAAAGCAATAGGTGCAAAACAGTTTATCATTAAATTGGAATTTTTGTTAGAAAGTGCCTTTCTATGCATATTTGGTGGCCTTATGGGTTTATTATTATTATACTTTGCCACTTTATTTTTGAGCAAAGTTTTTCATTTTGATGTAATTATTAGCCTCTCCGAAATTAGTTGGGCTATTATTATATGTGTGTTAATAGGTATAATATCGGGCATAATACCTGCTACCAAAGCAGCCAAAATGAATGCAGTAGATGCTATAAGAACGTAACAAAAATTACCTAATTTTTACATAACTAGTTGTACTAAATTTATTACTTTTTTCAAACTTGCCTCGGTTGGTGTAGTAGGTTATATTATTAATCCAAAATTTGAAATTTTGGTACTGAGTATTTTCTAAATTAGATAAATGGCTTGTTGCTAATAATAGCTTAAACCCTTTTGGAGTGGTACTTTCAGTATATAGCAAAGTATTTTTATTGGCTTCCTTATTATTCTTATCTATTACAAGTCGCCTTAATTGTTGCTCTCCCTGCTCGCCAATATATGTACTGTTAAGTACTGTTATGCTTTTACTGGTAACGGTACTTTGGGGTAGTATTATATCGTACGGTTTATCAATACTTGCTACGTTAGGATAATAGAAATTTCTTGTAACAAATGGGTCGTTGTAGGGGTTATAATAACTATAGTTTATGGAGTCAAAGTTTACTGTTGTATTTTTCCAATCAATATAAATGGGTTGGGTTAGTTTGTTAGTTATAGTGTAATAAAATATGGGTTTACTATCATCGTGGCTTAGCACAAATTCTACTTTTAAGCTATCGTTTTCAAAGTATAATTGTTGGGTACTAGGCTTAGCCATATTACCCGTAATGCTTACTTGGTAGCAGTTGCAGCTGGTGAGTGTAATAATAAGTAGTTGGAGTAGTAATAGTTTAATCATAAGTTATCTAGTACAAACTTTACACCATAATTTCTTAATAATATGCTAAATGCACAACAATTTATTTACTTAACACATATACTATACTGCTACATTTTTTATTACTAAATAATGCTTTACAGTTAGATACTAAGCCAATTGCAAATGCTCTAATAATATTACCTTTTTTATATTTTTCGCTAAGCATACTTACATAATAGCTATCAAACCACATGGGCAATGTAGCCTCAAGTGTAAAGCCATTAAGTGTTGCAAGTTGGGCTATACTATTTGGTGCAAAGTGGTACAAATGCCTTGGCACATCATAAGCCGCCCAATATTTGTTATAGTATTGTGCATCATAACTTGTATAGTTAGGCACTGCAATAAATAATTTTCCGTTAGTAGTAAGTATATTTTTTATTTGAGTAATATACCCTTGCAATTCATGTACATGTTCCAATACATGCCACATGGTTACTGCATCGTAACTATTAGTTTCAATATTATACAATTCAGTTGGTTGCAGTGCATCAATACTGTATAGCTTTTTTGCATTTTCTCTTGCTTTAGCATCGGGTTCTAAGCCTTTGGTAGTCCAGTTGTGTAGCTGCATTGTATGCAAAAAACTACCCGTACCGCATCCAATATCAAGTAAAATTCCACTATCTTTTTTTGTATATTTTTTTACCCAATTATATTTTTTAAGCAAGGTTATTTGCCTTACTTTATGGTATAGTTTATTTATTAATCCTTTGTTTGTATTGGTGTGCGATATGTATTCGTCAAACTTATAATACTGAGCTATGTCAGTTTGATTTGGTGCATTTGTAGTTACTACCAATTGGCAAGTTGTACATTTATTAAGGTTAAATGTAAGTTGGCTTACTGAGTAATCTTTTACTTGTAAGTGAGGCTCAGCAATAGTTCCTGCACATATAGGGCAAACAAAATTTGAAAGCATTGGTAAAATTATTATTACTAATATTTTAATTGAAATTAAAAAAAACTAAATTAGAGTGCATTATAAGCAAGTATGCCACCCTCTACATTTACAGTATTGGCAAAGCCCATTTGTTCCAATACCATACATGCTTGCATACTACGTATGCCACTACGGCAGTGCAATATTATTTCTTCATTTCTTAGGTGATCAATATCATCAATTTGCATACTTACTATATTGCCCAATGGTAATAATATACCACCAATATTAGTTTCTTTATACTCTGCTGGTTCACGTACATCAATCAAGTTTATTTTTTCGTTGGCTTGTATTTTAGTTTTTAATTCTTGTGCTGTTATTGTTTTCATATTTGTATGGGTAGTATTGGTGTGTATCATTAGTGTTAACGTAATGTAGCAGGTTTTGTTGGTGCTGGTTTCGGTACTGCTTGTCTTCGTACTCGCCTATTGGTAGGCGGTTTGGGGGTTTCATCGTCTTTTTCAGGTGGTGGATTTTTCAATTCATTTTGTTTCATTTCATCTACTGTTGTTTCATCTATAAACACTGCCGTGGTATCTACCTCTCTTGGCCTTGCAATGTTACTCACCCAAAACTCCACCACTTGCCCTTGGTTTATTACTGTAGTTTCTTTGGTAAATGGATCAATTTGTGTTGGCGACTGTTTGTATATTAATGCATTAAGGGAGTCGGTAGTGCCTCTATCAACTACAATTGCACCACGTGATAGGCCTAGTGTATCCAATATCATATAAGCCTGCTTCAAAGTCATACCATAAAAGTCGGGGTAGTTATACACTTGTCCACCGGTACCACTACCTATTACTAGGGTTACTTTAGTACCAAAGGAGAGCATAGTACCTGAGGCTACATCTTTACCATTTACCATTTGTTGTAGTATTCTGCCTACGGCAAAATCGGGCTTGTATATTGTATCTCCTAACTTCAAATTATTGCGCAGCAAGTATTGCAAAGCACTACTAACACTTACACCAAGCAATGCTGGCATTTCTACTAATGGTGCTATAGCTTTGTTTACAATCAATTGTATTGTTCTACCTGCCTTTACATTTTCACCACTTTCAGGAAACTGTTTTATAACGTATAAAGGTGGTAACGAATCTCTAAAGGTAGAGTCCACCACTACTTTAAAGCCTCTACTTTCTAATTCTTTAATAGCATCTTTTAGGTTTTTTCTAGTAACCTGTGGCACTTCAGTTTCTTTGCCGTGTCGTGTATAGGTATCTAAAAAAAATATGAAGCCTAGTGCAATTAAAAATGCTGCTACTAATGCAATTATAATATGTAGCCAAAGAGGTAGTTTTTTCATGTATAATATAAAAGTAATAATTTATAACAAATATATTGCCATAAATGCTACTACTTTTTTTGGGGTTTGTTATAGTTATTATTATTTTAGGTGAAATGTTATTACAAATTTGCAATTAATGCGGATGCAAATTCACTTGTTTTAACCAAGGTAGCACCTTCCATTAATTTATGAAAATCAATGGTAACTTTTTTGCTTTTAATTGTTTTGCCCAATGCATTAGTAATAAGTTGGCTTACTTCGTGCCAACCCATATACTCAAACATCATACAACCGCTTAATATTACACTACTTGGGTTCATGGTATTAGTATTGGCAAACCTTGGTGCAGTACCATGTGTAGCTTCAAATACGGCATAGCCCGTTTGGTAATTAATATTAGCACCTGGTGCTATACCTATACCGCCAACCTGTGCTGCTAGGGCATCGCTTATATAATCGCCATTTAAGTTGAGGGTAGCTATTACACTATAATCTTGTGGGGCAAGTAAGGCTTGTTGCAAAAAGTTGTCGGCAATTGCATCTTTTATAATTACTTTTTTACCAATAGTGGCAATTTTCATTTCTTCGTTTGCCACAGCTTCGCCACTTTCTTTTTTGGTAGCCTCCCATTGGTTCCAAGTATATACCTTATCAGCAAATTCATTTTCGGCCAATTCGTAACCCCAGTTTTTAAATGCACCTTCGGTGTATTTCATAATATTACCTTTATGCACTATTGTTACACTTGGCAATTTTTTATCAATAGCATAGCTAATGGCACTACGTATCAATCGTTCACTACCATCTTTACTTACAGGCTTTATACCAATGCTACTCGTTTCGGGAAACCGAATACTTTTGGCACCCATTTCATTTATTAAAAAGTCAACCACTTTTTTACATTCCGGAGTGCCTGTCATATACTCAATACCAGCATATATATCTTCGGTATTTTCTCTAAATATTACCATATTTACTTTATCGGGGTGCCACATAGGGCTTGGCACACCATCAAAATATTGAACTGGCCTAAGGCATACATACAAATCTAACTCTTGCCGTAAGGCAACATTCAAACTCCTAATACCACCGCCTACTGGTGTAGTTAAAGGGCCTTTTATACTTACAATATATTCTTTAAAAGCATCCATTGTAGCCTCTGGCATCCAACTTCCAGTTTGGTTAAATGCTTTTTCACCGGCCAATACTTCTTTCCATTCAATAGTTCGTGTACCATTGTAAGCTTTTGCCACAGCAGCATTAAATACAAGTTCACTAGCTTTCCAAATATCGGGACCAATGCCATCACCTTCTATAAAAGGGATTATAACATTGTTAGGTACTTCAAGCTTCCCATTTTGCATAGTTATTTTACTAGCCATAGTCGTATTTATTTTGGTATGCAAATATAGGTAAGTATGTAGTTAGTAAAATGCTTTTGTGGGTGCAGTATTTTCAACTTTTCCACAACTATTTATCATTTTACAAAACCCAAAGTAATTATTATTGTTATTTATAAAATTATATAAGATTATGCATTTAATTTTGCAAAAATTTCAACTCTATACCAACTCAATATGAATACACCTTCCGTACAAAATAAAGAATTTTATGCCCGCCACATAGGCACTATTGGTAGCGAAAAAGCAATGCTACATACCATTAATGAGGCTACTATTGAAAGCCTAATAAGCAAAACCATACCAGCTGCTATACGTAATAATAATAAGCTTAATATACCCGATGCTATGAGCGAAGCAGATGTATTGGCGTTGCTCAAACAAATATCGCTTAAAAATACGGTGGCCAAAAACTATATTGGTCAAGGCTATTATGACTGCTACACCCCATCGGTTATACTCCGCAATATATTTGAAAACCCAGGTTGGTACACACAATACACACCTTACCAAGCCGAAATAAGCCAAGGCCGTTTGGAAAGTTTACTCAACTACCAAACCATGGTAAGCGACCTTACAGCTTTGCCTGTAGCCAATGCATCATTGTTGGATGAAGCCACTGCAGGTGCCGAGGCAATGAATATGCTTTTCCACCATGTAAATAGAACAGATGTTATACATGCTCCAAACTTTTTTGTAGATGAGCAAGTATACCCACAAACTATTGATTTGTTACACACCCGAGCCAACCCAATTGGTATTACTATTGTAATTGGTAATTACAAAACAGCTACAATTGATAATACCTACTTTGGTGCATTAATACAATACCCTAACAATATAGGTGCTATTGAAGATTATACTAACTTTATAAACACCGTACACCAACATGGAGGCTATGTGGCTATGGCAACCGATTTGCTAGCCCTCACACTTATAAAAGCACCAGGCGAATTAGGTGCCGATGTTGCTTTTGGTAATTCTCAAAGGTTTGGTGTACCGTTTGGTTTTGGTGGTCCACATGCTGCATTTTTTGCTGCTAAAGATGACTTTAAAAGAGCCTTACCTGGTCGTATAATTGGTGTTAGTATTGATGCTCAAGGTAACCGTGCCTTACGTATGGCTTTGCAAACCAGAGAGCAACACATTAAACGTGAAAAAGCCACTAGCAATATATGTACAGCCCAAGCCTTACTAGCCAATATGGCTGCTATGTATGCCGTATATCATGGCCCACAGGGCCTAAATGCAATTGCTACAAGAGTACACCAGTTAGCATTAAGTTTAGCAAATGCATTTACCCAAAATAATATAACAATTGCCAGTCATCAATTTTTTGATACTGTAGTTGTAAATGTAAGTGATAGCAAAAGCATCCTGCTGAAAGCAGCAAAAAACAATATAAACTTTAGGTATATAAGCGATACTCAAATTGGTATATCAATTGATGAAACTACTACTAGTATTGACTTACAAGCAATACTTCAGGTATTTGACATAACTTTTGATACCGCTTTAGTTACTAGCCTTACATCAAATATAACTAACCGAACATCCACTTACTTACTACACCCTAACTTTAATACACACCATAGCGAAAGCCAAATGATGCGGTATATTAAAAGCCTTGAAAACAAAGACCTAAGCCTTAATACCAGTATGATAAGCCTTGGCAGCTGTACTATGAAACTCAATGCAGCAACACAAATGATGCCATTGAGTTGGAGTCATTTTAGCAAAATACATCCTTTTGCACCAAGCACACAAACGGCAGGTTACCAACAAATGCTAACTGAACTAAGCCAATACCTTTGCGAAATTACTGGATTTGATGCCTGCAGTTTGCAGCCAAACAGCGGTGCACAGGGTGAGTATGCAGGTTTACTCTCTATTCGCAATTACCATATTGCCAACAATAATGAGCATCGTAATATAGTACTTATTCCCATATCGGCACATGGTACTAACCCTGCCAGTGCAGTAATGGCTGGTATGAAAGTGGTAGTAGTAAAGGCTTTGGAAAATGGGTATATTGACATGGATGACTTTACTGCAAAAGCTATACAATACAGTGCTAACCTTGGTGCAGCAATGGTTACGTACCCCAGCACTTATGGTGTATTTGAGGAGGAAATAAAAACCCTTTGCGACCTTGTACACCAACACGGTGGTTATGTTTATATGGATGGTGCTAATATGAATGCACAAGTAGGCCTTACAAGCCCTGGCCTAATTGGTGCTGATGTATGCCACCTTAACTTGCACAAAACCTTTGCAATACCACATGGTGGCGGTGGACCAGGTATGGGCCCAATATGTGTAAAAGCACATTTGGAACCCTACCTACCGGGGCATACGCAACATACAAATGAGGAAGTTCAAAATACGAAGTACGAAGTAAGAAATGCGGTATCTGCATCACCTTATGGGTCAGCATCAATACTGCTTATTAGCTATGCTTATATTAGGTTATTAGGCAAAGAAGGTGTACGCCTAGCCACTGAGTATGCTATACTTAATGCTAACTACATGAAAGTAAGGCTACAAAACGATTACGATATATTATATACAGGCAAAAACGGTACTTGTGCACATGAATTTATTGTAGATTTGCGACCCTTTAAAGCCTCTGCAAATATTGAGGCGGAAGATGTAGCTAAACGATTAATGGATTACGGATTTCATGCTCCAACTATGAGTTTCCCGGTGGTAGGCACAATAATGATAGAGCCAACCGAAAGTGAAGATAAAGCAGAACTTGACCGATTTTGTGATGCTATGATAAGTATAAGAAAAGAAATTGCTGAAATTGAAAACGGCATTTATGATAAATTAAATAACCCTCTTAAAAATGCGCCACATACTCAGTTAGTTGCTTTGGCTACTGAGTGGGATAAGCCTTATACAAGAGAGTTAGCAGTATTTCCATTGGAGTATGTTAAGTACAACAAATTTTGGCCTACAATAAGCCGTATTAATAATACCCACGGCGATAGGAATTTGATTTGCACTTGTGAACCTGTAAGTGCCTATTTGGAGGAGGTTGAGGCGTAAACAATTATATTTTATATTAAAAAATAAAATTTATAATAATTACCCTTACATTCTATTTAATGGTTGTTTAATCAACGATATTTTTTGTTAGTAACACTAGTTAACAATAGTACTTTAAGCGTAATCACTTTTGGATTGTAATGCAAAAAAAATGTAAGACAACCTTGAATTATACAAAAAAATCCCATTGATTAATTTCAATGGGATTTATATTGAATTGTATATTTTATAAATATAAAAGTTAGGCAGTTAGTATAATTTTAATAGCGTTTAATATTGGATAAGTTATTACAAAGAAATAGTTTAAAACACTATTTTATAGGAATAAGCTTTTCTTTTATATGCTGCGGTAGATTAGCAATATCTACTATTTTTAATGTTGGTAATTGTAAGGCAGTAGTTGTTTTATTTAAAGTAACATTTATAGGTGGCGTTTCTAACTTCCACATGGCACCTGTAATAGGGTCAATTATTAACATACCAACCACACCACTAACTAAGAGGTTACCGAAATACCATGCATTTAATTTAAAATTAATTGGAATTATTTGTTCATCATATCCTGGCTTCGTAATTTTTACTTGATATTCTGCTCTTCCAAAATACCCTTTACCCGACTTTAATGTTACAGTATCTGGACTTGCACCTTTATAAATTTCTTTTCCTTTTTTATCGGTTATGCTTACCGTAGCACCCGGTGGATCACTTTTTATAGATATAGGGTACGAACTTCGCCCAAACAATGTAGCACAACTCGTAATAAATATTGGAAGTGCTGTTAATAATACCAATACTTTGTAAAAGTTCTTTTTCATGCTTATAAATTTAGTTTTGTAGGTAATTAGCTATATTAACAGCTATTGGTTTGATTAGTACCAAATTTACAACAAAATGACAAACTAATAATATAATTAAGAAAAGTTTAACTACTGCTCTTGTATTTGCAACTCCTCCCAAGGTGTAGTGCCATCTTTTTCTCTTTTAAAAACAAAGCTACTACTCGATTGAATTACTATTTCGGCTGTAGTATATACAGTACAGCCTTTCAGCAAGTGGCCACCAATAGTAGCTCCTGTTGTATCGCTTATGCTTATGTGTACATGTGAACCATTGGTTGATAATGTACCTACCAAACTTACAATTTCAAAATGACCATTACCTGTACTACCATTTGGCTGATTAGCAAACCTAATATTATAGTTGGTAAGGCTACCTACACAAGTAGCAATCCAACCGGCAGTAATGCCTTTTTGTTTTACAAATTTTTGCAATTCCAAACTCAAATCTTGTCCAGGTTTCAACCTCAATGAGTGGGAATAAGTATTATTTATAGAAGCCATATTTGGGGTGTTTTTACAAGAAGTTATAACGAGTATAAACCAAATAAATAAACCGAGTTTTTGCATTTTCAAAAATAGGCTTTTAAGGTTACAAACTTTAAATGTAATTAAAAAAGTAAATAAACTAGCAGTTAGAAATATTAAAAATTATAGGTAAATAAATTAATATTTACACCCTTACAAAAAACTTTAAAACATAGTTAAACGTATTTTTACATGAAATGTATAAAATAATACTAATGAAATATACTAAAACAGGTAAATAAATAGTTATTACCTTTATACAGCATTACAAAAACCTTCAATAATTGGCAAATTGGTTAATTTTGGCACAACAATATGTAATTTATTATTGTTTCAAACGTTAATATTGCAGCTATTTTAACAAATTTATCGTCTATAACATTATATACATCGTATAACCAACCCTTACATGAAATATTTATTAACCACAATTGTACTATTTATTGCATTTACATCAAATGCACAATTTAGAAAATACTCCAACGAATTTTTAAACATTGGAGCAGGAGCAAGAGCAATGGCAATGGGCGGTGCCAATACGGCATCGGTTAGCGACGGTACAGCTACCTACTGGAACCCAGCAGGGCTTACACAAGTAAAAGGGTATCCTGTAGTAACATTTCAGCATGCTGAGTACTTTAGTGGTATTGGTAAGTACGATTTTGTGAGTTTTGTAAAACCAGCTACCGACAACAAAATTTCATTAGGGGTATCACTTATTAGGTTTGCAGTTGATGATATTCCTAACACATTATTTTTAGTAAACCCTGCCGATGGCTCTGTTAATTATGGAAACATTACATCGTTTAGCAATGCTGACTATGCAGGCCTACTAACCTTAGCTAAGGAATGGAAAACAAATAAAAGCCGTAAGGTTAGTATAGGTGGCAATGCCAAAATAATACACCGTACAGTAGGTAGCTTTGCCAAGGCATGGGGCTTTGGTCTCGACTTTGGCATACAATCCAAAGGCAAAAAAGGTGGCTTTGGTATAGTTGCTAAAGATGTTACTAGTACGTTTAACACGTGGAGTTTTACATTTAAAGAGCAAGAAAAAGAAATATTGTACCTAACAAAAAATGATGTTCCTGTAAAGTCAACCGAAATAACACTACCACGCCTTACGGTTGGTGGCTACAGAGATTTTGTACTTAACAAAAAACTTACCCTTAAAACGGAGGCAAGTTTAGATTTTACATTTGATGGTAAACGTAATACACTAGTGAGTGCCGACCCAGTAAGCCTTGACCCACATGTGGGTATTGAGTTAGGGGTAAATAAAACTATATACCTAAGGGCAGGTATAAGCAACTTTCAAAGAGCATTAGCCGATAAAGATACTGTAAATCAAAAAAAAGTATGGATATACCAACCTTGTGCTGGTGTGGGTTTCAAGCTTAAAGATGTAACTATTGACTATGCATTTTCTAACCTTGCCAACCAATCGGAGCCGTTATACACTCATATAATAACACTGAGCATATTATTAAAAAAACAAGCACCCGTAACTACAAAAAAGAAATAGAAAATATAAAAGATATAAAAAATGAAAAAAATTATAATTATAGCTTTACTACTTAGTACATTACAATCCATAGCACAGCAGTACAATAACGAGTGGATTAATTATAGTAAAACCTACTATAAATTTAGCGTTACTACTAACGGGCTACATAGAATTACCCAAAATACATTACAAAATGCTGGCTTGGGTAGTACCACAGCCGACCAATTTCAGCTGTATAGAAATGGTGTACAAGTACCCATTTATACAACTACCAATGGTATATTTGGTGTAGCTGATTACATTGAATTTTGTGGTAGCCCTAACGATGGTACAGCCGATACCGATATGTATAACTTTGCTACTAACCACCTTAATAGAAAGTATAGTTTAATAAACGATACAGCAGCTTATTTTTTAACAACAAATACCGTAACCACTCAAAACCTAAGGTTAGCCAATACACTTAACAATGTAGCAGGCAACGTATTGCCAATACAACAAAACTTTATACATACAACAGGAATATACGAAAAAACAACCATAAACCCCGGTTATGCAGCTGTGGTAGGTGAAAATTTGCATGCCTCAGCTTATGATAAAGGCGAAGGTTGGACCAGTGGCGATATTGGTGCAGGAAGCCCTTATAGTAATACTTTAACTAACCTTTATGCCGATTTAAGTAGCCCAATATTATCTACTTATAAAATTGGAGCCTCGGGTAATGCCCTATATACACGTACTATAAAAGTACAGTTAAATGGCACTACTATTACTAATCCTTCAATGGATTATTTTAACGATTTGAGTAGTACCTATAACTTTAATACTAGTTTATTTGCAGCAAATGCTGCTAACAATATATTTACCAATACCAACACATCAAGTAACGGTAATGATAGAATGGTGATGCATGTACAAGAAATTACTTATCCTCGTTTATTTAACTTTGCTAACCAAAGCTACTTTGAATTTCAATTAGCCGCAAGTGCCATAGGCAATTATATAGAAATTACTAACTTTAACGGTGGCAGCAACCCCATACTATACGACCTTACAAATGGTAAAAGATATATACCTGTAACAGGGAGTGGTTTACTCAAATTTGCCTTAACAGCGTCAACCCTTAAAAGAAATTTGGTATTAGTAAACACTGATAATACAAGTGCTACTAACATAACTAGCTTACAAACTAAAAACTTTACAAATTTTATAGCACCTGCTAACCAAGGAAATTATATAATATTAACCTCCAAATTATTGCACAATAATACATTGGCAAGTAATGTAGTAGAAAAGTACAAAGCTTACCGTGCATCGGTGGCAGGTGGCAGCTTTACACCTATAATAGTAGAAGCTGAAGATTTGTATGACCAATACGCCTTTGGTACAAAACTACACCCCAATGCTATAAGAAATTACCTACGCCAAGCCCGTACCCAATTTGCCGCAGCGCCAAAGTTTGTATTAATAATTGGCCGAGGTATGAGCTACAATGAGTCAAAAACTTATGAAGGCCAGCAGTATAACGATGTGCTTAACCATGTTCCCACATTTGGTTATCCTGCAAGTGATAATTTGCTAACTGCTGCACCTGGCACTAGCATACAAACCACACCTATAGGGCGTATTGGTGCTATATACCAATCGGAGGTAGAAGCTTATTTGGATAAATTGAAAGAGTACGAAGCCAAACAAAACGATAATAATTTTACTATTGCCAACAAATTATGGATGAAAAACACTATATGTATAACTGGAAGTAGTGAGCCATTTTTACAAGCAATAATTGATGGTTATCATGTTGATTATATGGATTTATATAAAGATACTTCAACTGGTGCTAAAACACATCTATTTACAAAAACAACTGCAGGTGGTCCTGTGCCATTAACTAATACATTTATGGAAAGTTTGTGGAACATAGGGCTTTCCTCTGTCGAATATTTTGGGCATTCATCTGCTACAACTTTGGAATTTAACTTGGATGATCCAAACTCATACAGTAACCAAGGTAAATACCCAATGATGATAATAAATGGTTGTAATGCAGGTAACTATTATATATACAACCCGTTCAGAATAACTACTACCAATAACCAATCCTTATCAGAAAAATTTGTATTAACACCTAACCGTGGTAGTATTGGCTTTATAGCTAGTACACACTTTGGTGTAGTTAACTATTTACATTATTATAATTTAAGTTACACCAAAGCAGCATCCACTACTAATTACGGCAAATCAATTGGTGAAATAATGAAATCATCATCACTTGGTATGTTATCACAAACAGGCTTTAACGATTTTTATGCTAAAATGCACTCTGAACAAATATTACTGCAAGGTGACCCGGCTGTTAAGCTTAATGTAGCTTACCCTAAACCCGATTATGATATAGAAGACCAAACAGTAAAAATAAACCCCTCATTTATATCAATAGCTGAAAGCAACTTTGTAGCTAACGTAAAGTATGTAAACTTAGGTAAAGCAACTAAAGACTCATTTAATATAAATGTGAAAAGGCAGTACCCAAGTGGCTTAATAGAAACAGTATTTAACAAAAGAGTAAAAGCTGCAGCTTATGCCGATAGTACCAACTTTACATTTGATATACAGCCATTAAGAGATAAAGGAACTAATAAAATAATAATAAAAGTAGATGGCGATAATGAAGTAAGTGAAATGAGCGAAATAAATAACACTATTACAAAAGAGGTATTTATATTTGAAGATGAAGCCAGACCTGTACATCCTTATAACTATGCCATAGTAAATCAGTTACCATTGAGGCTAACAGCATCTACAGCTAACCCATTAGCTGCAAGTAGAAATTATATGATGGAATTGGATACAACTCAATTATTTAACTCACCCTTAAAAACAAGCCAGACACTGAGCCAGGTAGGTGGTTTGTTGGAATTTGCACCAATAAGTACCCTAATACCTAACAAAGCTTATTATTGGAGAGTAGCTGTGCAAAATAGTAATGTGGCTTTACCACAAATGTGGAACTACTCAACATTTACATACATACCATCAAGTACTTTTGGCTTTAACCAAGGGCATTATTACCAACACAAAAACTCCACTTACCAAAACATAAGGTTGGATAGTGCAAGTAGGAAATTTATATTTGACTCAGTAGGTATTAACATATCGGTTCGTAATGGAGTATGGCCATTAGGTGCTTACGAAGAAGGGCATGCTACCGTAGCCGTAAACCAAGACGCCTATATACGTGGTATATGTTTGGAAAATCAAATAATGTTTAACGTATTTGACCAAATAAGTGGTGCACCATGGAAAAACAATCCTGTTGGTCAGCCTGGCCAATACAATAGTGACCCAACTTGCTATGATGGTAGGGAGTGGAATTTTAGTTTTGCTACTGCCACTGCTGCATCTCGTAAAAGGGCTATGGATTTTATTGATTTGGTTCCTAACGGCTCCTATATAATTATTAGAAACACTAACCTACTTCCATTTTGGTTGGGTACACCTCAAGATAAATATGTAGCCGAGTGGAAAACCGACCAAAGCTTATATGGTACTGGTAATTCATTGTATCACAAATTATATAATTTAGGTTGCACAAAAATAGATTCGTTTTATACCGATAGGGCTTACATATTTGTAGTACGTAAAGGTATGAACAGTGCCTACACACCACGCCAAATAGTAACCGAGGGTATATATGACAGAATTAGCGTAGCAACAGACTTTATAGTACCCGATACGATTGGCTTTATAACCTCTCCAACATTTGGCCCAGCCAAAGCATGGCAAGATGTGCATTGGCGTGGTGCTAGTATTGATGCAGGCATTGGCGACAAACCTACAGTAAAAGTAATTGGAGTAAAAGCTAATGGTACAGAGGACAGTTTACTTAACCTTAGTGTAGCACAATTGGACTATAACATATCATCAATAAATGCAAGTGTATACCCTTACATAAAGCTTAAAATGCGTAACGAAGATGGTAAGTACGGTACACCTTGGCAGCTTGATTATTGGAGGCTTAACTATATACCAGTGCCAGAAGGTGCAATAGCGCCAAATATTAGCTTACAAGTAAAAGATACATTTGAGGTAGGCGACCCAATACAAACTAAACTAACATTTAAAAATGTAAGCTTTGCAGCATTTGATAGTATTAGAGTAAAAATAATAGTACTGGATCAAAACAATGTACCACATATATACGATTTGCCTAAGCAAAAGCCTTTAGCCGTAGGCGAAATGTTTACAATAGATTATACCATACCAACCGTACCTTATGTAGGCAACAATAATATATTTATAGATGTTAACCCCGATAATGACCAACCCGAACAGTTTCATTTTAATAATTTCTTATTCAAAAACTTTTATGTACGACCCGATAATTATAACCCATTATTAGATGTAACATTTGATGGTGTACACATACTTAATAAAGATATAGTGGCTAGTAACCCTAAAATTATAATTAAGTTAAAAGACGAAAATAAATACTTAGGATTAGATGACACTACTGGTTTGAAAATACAGATACGGTACCCAGGTTCAAGTGTATTAAAAACATTTAACTGGAACAGCGATACACTTAAATTTATACCACCAAGTAATGTAAATAGCGACAACACAGCTACTGCAGAGTTAAGCCCACAGCTGCCTGTGGATGGTGAGTACGAGTTAATAGTGAGAGGTAAAGATAAATCGGGCAATGCTACTGGTGCAGTGGAATACAAGGTATTGTTCAATGTTATTAACAAACCAATGATTAGTAATTTGCTTAATTACCCTAATCCATTTACTACTAGTACGGCATTTGTATTTACCATTACTGGTAAAGAAGTACCACAAAATATAAAAATAGAAATAATGACCATTACTGGTAAAATAGTAAGAGAAATTACCAAAAATGAATTGGGACCATTACATATTGGTAGAAATATAACTGAGTACAAATGGGATGCAACTGACCAATACGGTGCTAAATTGGCTAATGGTGTATACTTGTACAGAGTTGTAACAAACCTCAATGGCAATAAGTTAGATAAGTATAAAGTAGGTAGCGAAGATAAAACGGAACAATACTTTAACAAAGGCTATGGCAAAATGGTGATTATTAGATAATAAACTAAAACTCCTCATATACAAAACGAGTCAAAGTAATTTGGCTCGTTTTTTTTATTAGTACTCCAATTTGTTTTATATTTTTACACCATGCCAAAAAATAATTTTGATTGTATTAGGCTGTTTGCTGCAATCGCTATATTTTTTTACCATTGTATTGCTTATTACTCCAATGCATTTGTTGATGTAAGGTTTGGTTTATTCAACTTATTTTTTATATGGACCGGCAAAATTGCCATGTTTACCTTTTTTTTTATAAGTGGTTATTTGGTTACAGCTAGTTATACTAAAAGTAAAAATATTTTTATTTTTTTAAAAAAAAGATGGTTAAGAATATACCCTGCTCAATTATTTGCAACGGTATTAATGGTTTTTATAATTGGCCCAATGCTAAGCACAGTAAACCTTGCAGCTTATAGTAGTAGTTGGGTTACCTATAAGTATTTACTATACGAAAGTTTGCTCATTACCAATACAAAGCAGTTGCCAGGTGTATATAGCAACAAATGCATTAACCCATCTACATGGTCATTGTACCTAGAGGTTAAGCTCTATATTATATTAGGTATATTGGGTAGCCTTGGTATATTTAAATATAAAAAAATTGTGCTTTTGCTATTTATAGTATTTACATTAGTTGCCAATTTGGTTAGCAGGGCTTACCTACAAAGCTTTACAACTATTAATATTTCTGTTTGGTTAGACTATGGTTCGTATTTTATACTTGGTTCCATTTGTTATTTGTTTAAGGATTATGTAAAATTTAAACCCTACAATTTACTACTATTGCTTATACTGTATTATAGCAGCTATGCACTACATATAGCTACTGATTTGTTTGAAACCTATTTTTATGCCTACTTAATATTATACCTAGCCATTGGCATTAAACAAACGGTACAACTCAACAACGATTTTTCGTATGGTATATTTTTATGGCATGCACCGGTGCTAATATTTATGGTTAACTATTTAACATTTGTAAATAATTTGTTGCTTTTTATACTTGTAGCGGCATGTATTACTTTTGCATTTGCTGCACTATCATGGTATGTGGTAGAGAGGCGATATAAATACAAACCCCAAAAACTTATTACTTAGTATGCATTGGAAAACAAAACTATACTGTATGTTATTATTTGCTATAGCGGTTGCTGTTAGGCTTCCACAGCTTAATAGGCCACTTAGCAAACACCACGAATTTAATATGGCAATGGTGCTTAACGTTTGTAAAAGTTGGGATATAATTGGCGGAGCAGCTGCTGCTAATTATTGCCCAGTAATACATTATGGCAATGCAGCCGATAGTATATATATACAATCACCAACGGTAATTAATGGCAAGTATTATTATATAAGTATTGGTCCATTGCAATGTGTACTACCCTACTACTTTTGTAAAATGTTGGGGTTACAATTTACACCACTTCATGTTGCCATATTCAGCATATTATTGTTTGCACTAGTGTGCTGTGTATGGTATAGGTTGTTAGTATTATTTTGTAAAAAATTTAATTCCCCCAATGCAAGTGTACTCATAGGAATGGCAGTGTTCCTATTTTTACCCAATATGTTGTGGTTTTTTGGTAATGCTTACAACCACGAAAGTTTAGCTCTTTTGTTTTATTTAGTAATTATACATCACTATTATAAGCATTACTATATACAAGTGCCTATAACTAAATATTCAAATGTAACATTATATACAGCAATTATTTGTGGTGTACTTACTGATTGGTTTATGGTGGTAGTTGCCGCATTTTTTATGCTTTACTTATTGGTAACAAACATTAAAAAAAACCTTGTAACCATAGCCTGTATTGGCTTTACAGTACTAGCTAGTATTGCAACTATACTCTATTGTTATAGTCAACAATGGCAATTTAATAATTTAGTGCAAGTATTATTTGGCAAGTTTTACACCCGTACTTACGGCGGTAGTGTACAGCATTACAATATACAAAGTACGCTACTTGCTTGGCTCCAACATATACTAAGTAGTTATGCATTTGTAGGCATTGGCATCATTAGTACGTTCATATTTGCTAGTACTAGTAGTAAAAAATTAGTAGCCTTTAAACCTATTATACTCATTATGCTACCTGCATTGTTTTACTTTGTTGTACTAAGCGAATTTTCGGCTGAGAATGATTATGCAGTTTTAAAATTTTCGTTTGGGTTAATATTAGCATTGATGTTATTACTTAATACATGCACTAAAAAAATACAAATTATAATAACCATAGCAATATGTGCGGCTAATATTGCATTATATTATTACATTAATAAGCCGGGCAATA
This sequence comes from Chitinophagaceae bacterium, assembly GCA_043778255.1. Lineage (GTDB taxonomy): Bacteria > Bacteroidota > Bacteroidia > Chitinophagales > Chitinophagaceae > JAYWGN01. The sequence continues at coordinate 36,081 of JAYWGN010000020.1, forward strand.
CATCATACAATGGCGATGCTTATAATGCTATAAAAAATATGGGATTGTATATAAAACAAACCTCAAAACCAACTGAAACAATAGTAGTAAACACCCCTGTATATAACTACTTGGGGGTAATTTATTATGCTGAACGTAACATTGTTTTTTTGCAAAATAATGAAGAAGTAAACGAGTATATAACCACAAATAAACTACACAATGTAAAGGTATATACTTGTGTAAATGATAGTATAACAGGTAGTTTTTTATTTAGGTAAATTAATATCTACCCCATTTGTTGCTCAGTATATAACTTATAGTAATGCCCTTGTAATGCAAGTAATTGTTGGTGAGTTCCTGTTTCTATAATTATGCCATTATGTAGTACTAATATAGTATCAAAATGCATTAGGCTACCAATACGGTGTGTTACAAATATGCCAATTTTATGTTGCAATATGGTTTGCAAACTTTGTAATATAGCTACTTCAGTTTTTATATCAACTGCACTTAAGCAATCATCTAACAATAGTATAGTACTGTTTTTAAGTATTGCCCTAGCTATTGATATTCGCTGCTTTTGCCCACCACTAAGGGTTACACCACGTTCACCCACTAATGTTGCATAACCATGTTCCAACTCCATTATTTCGTTATGTATATTTGCCGCTTTTGCTGCTGCTATTATTGAAGCTTCATCGGCACCATCTATACCAAATTGAATGTTATTATATATGGTATCGCTAAATAGAAATACTTCCTGTGGTATATAAGCAATTTGCTGCCTTAGGCTTTGTAAAGTGTAGCTTTCAATATTAGTATTATTAATAGCAATATGCCCACTAGTAGGGTTATACAGCCTTAGTAACAATTGCAATAAGGTAGTTTTGCCACTACCTGTTTTACCCACAATAGCAACTTTAGTATTTGCTTTTATTGTAAAGTTTAGCTGTTGTAATGCTGTAATATTTGTATCGTTATAGGTTAAAGATATATTGTTAAATGCAATGCTTTCAATTTCATTTTGCAGTGGCAAAATGCCTTTGTCAGCAACATTAGGTTGTTGTAATATAAATTCATTTATACGTTTTTGCGAAGCACTAGCTTTTTGTATTATACTAGCCACCCAACCAATACTACTTACGGGGAAAGTAAGCATATTAATATACACCACAAACTCGGCAATAGTACCAACAGTAATACTTTGGTCGCCATGTATTTTGTACAAGCCACCAATCATAATAGTAAGTAGTGTACTTATACCAATAAGCAAAGCAATACTAGGAAAATACCAAGCTTCGGTAGTAGCTAATGTTATAGCTTTTTGCTTATAGGCTTCACTATTTTTTTCAAATAAGTGAGATAACCATTTCTCTTTTGCAAAAGCTTTTATTACCCTTATGCCACTGTAGCTTTCCTGTGCTGTAGCAGTTATGGTAGATAATTGCTGCTGCTGTGCTTCACTTTTTTTGTTAATAATAGTATTTACTTTGTATATAACAAATGCTAATAAAGGCAATGGTGCTATTGTAAATAAGGTAAGTACAGCATTGGTTTTAAACATATAAAATATGCTTAACCCAATAAGTGCAATAAGGTTAATACTATACATTACGGCTGGCCCTGTAAACATTCGTACCTTACTCACATCTTCCGATATTCTGTTCATCAAATCACCAGTGGTATTGGCTTTGTAAAATGCAAGGTCAAGTTTTTGGTAATGTTGATACACATCGTTTTTTTGGTTATACTCTATATGCCTACTCATTACTATTATAGTTTGCCGCATTAGGTAAGTAAACAAACCACGGAGCAATGCCAACACTAATAAAGTAATACCACAGTATATTACAATGGTATTAAAGTCATTATTATAATCTATAGCAGTAATAACTTTTTTTACAATAGGCTCATACACATCTTTATGGTGCAATGCCTTTGTTGTAGGCTGTACTTGCTGTACACTATCGAGCTTTTGGGTTACTTTATTAATTACATACTTAGTAACCTGAGGCGATAATATGCCAAAGTAATTAGATAATACTGTAAATAAAATACCAAAAAGAAAACGAAATTTATACCGCCAAAAATATTTTTTTAAATAAAACAAATGCCTCAAAGTGTTAATAATTTATTGCAAAGTTAAACCAATGTGAGTAATTATATTTTTCAAATAAATGCTATTGTAAATGCATTTTACAAATGTGCCGTTAATTTTTTTTACAAAAAAATACTTTATTTAATTTATTGTAAATTTGCAATTAAAGCAATAACAAATAAAGCAACCTATGACAGTAAGTTATAATTGGTTACAGGAATATATACCCGATACTATAGAAATAGAAAAACTAAGCAGAATATTAACATCAGTAGGACTGGAGGTTGAAAGTGTAACACCCTACCAAGAGCATAAAGGCAACCTACAGGGCATTGTAGTAGGCGAAATACTAACCTGTACAGCCCACCCCGATGCTGATAAATTAAAAATAACAACTGTAAATATAGGTGCAACTGAACCCTTACAAATAGTATGTGGTGCACCAAATGTGGCCGTTGGCCAAAAAGTAATGGTAGCAACTATTGGTACAACTATATACCCAACTAATGGTGAACCATTAACCATGAAAAAAGCTAAAATAAGAGGTGTAGAAAGCTTTGGAATGATATGTGCCGAAGATGAAATTGGTACTGGCACAAGCCACGACGGTATATTAATATTACCACCACAAACAGCAATTGGCACATTAGCCAATCAATATTACGAAAGCTATACCGATAGTATAATTGAAATTGGGCTCACGCCCAACCATATGGATGCACAAAGTCATTTGGGTGTAGCCCGAGATGTAATAGCTTATATGAACCACCACGAAAAGAAAAATTGGAACCTCAAAATACCCTACCCTAAAGCATTTAAGCCTGATACTGATACTGAAAAAATAACAGTAACCATTGAAAACGAAGAGGCTTGTACCCGATATGCAGGTATTGTAATAAGCAATATTACAGTAGCTGAAAGCCCAAAATGGTTGCAACAAAAAATAAAAGCAATTGGCTTAAGGCCAATTAATAATGTAGTAGATAGTACTAATTATATACTACACGAAACAGGACAACCACTACATGCTTTTGATTTTGAAAGAATTGTTGGCAATAAAATTATAGTAAAAAATGCTGAAGATAAATCAACATTTACCACACTTGATGAAAAAGAAAGAACCCTTGCAGCAAACGATTTGATGATATGTAATGCAACCGAACCCATGTGTATAGCGGGTGTATTTGGGGGGCTACATAGTGGCGTTACCAATAGTACAACCTCCATATTTTTGGAAAGTGCAATATTTAACGGTACTGCTATAAGAAAAACTAGCCTACACCATAACCTACGAACCGATGCTGCTGTAAGGTTTGAAAAAGGTGTAGATAGTAGCAATGTAGTAAACGTACTTAAAAGAGCAGCATTACTAATAAAAGAAATTGCAGGTGGCACTATTAGCAGCGATATAATTGATGTATATGCCAACCCTATACCTAAAAAAATAGTGGCCATAAAATACCATTACTTAAAAAAATTGAGTGGCAAAAACTACCACCCCGAAACTATAAAAAATATACTACAGCACCTCGGATTTGAGGTAGATAAAGATGGTATAGATGAATTAGCTGTGTTAGTACCCTACCACAAAACGGATATAAATATACCTGCCGATTTGGTAGAAGAAATAATGCGAATTGATGGGTTAGATAATGTAGAAATACCCAAAACAATAAGCATTGCACCATCGGTTAATGAAAATAACTATGCAGAAAAATTAAAAGAAAAAATAGCACAAAGCCTTGTAGGCTTAGGTTTGCAAGAAATATTTACCAACTCCATTACCAATAGTGCCTTTGTAACTGAGGCTTATAAACATACTGTTGTAAAAATGCTGAATAACCTAAGCACCGAACTAGATGTACTACGTACTACAATGCTTGAAACAGGACTACAAGCCATAGCCTATAACATTAATAGAAAAAATACCAACTTACAATTATTTGAATTTGGCAGAACTTATGCTACCGATACTAATAACAACTACACCGAAACAGAACACTTAGCTATATACTTAACTGGTAATAAATATGAACAACAATGGAAACATAAAGCTACAGCAACGGACTTTTATACTGCAAAAGCAATAGCACAAAATGTGTTGAATAGTGCTGGCTTAACTTACACTACTAAAGCAGTTGATAACGAAAATACCTTGCATTATATAGTGCAAAATAAACTAGTGGCAATTGTTACTGAAGTAGCTACAAATGACTTAACATTATTTGCCATAAAGCAACCCGTATACCACATTGATATATATTGGAGTGTAATTACTAATATAGGAAAACAAGCAACGATTACATACACCGAACTAAGCAAATACCCAAGTGTACAAAGGGATATAGCTGTAGTAGTTGACAAAAATATAACCTACCAACAAATAGCTGCTGCTGTGCAAAAAGCTAATATTAAAAAACTACAAAGCACCAACTTATTCGATATATTTGAAAGTGATAAATTAGGTACAAACAAAAAATCAATGGCAATAAATGTAACATTTGTTGACAACGAAAAAACACTTACCGATACTGAAATAGAAAGTTTTGTAAAAAAAATACGTACCAATTTGGAAAAAGAAACAGGGGCAGAAGAGAGGAATTAATTTGATAATATGATAATATGATAATTTGATAATTAAGGAACGATGAAGTAAATTAAAATAAACCTTTAAGCGAAGCGAAAAAATAATGAATACTGAAATTGAAAATACAATAGCTACCATTAAAACTAAAATTGCTACCCTAATTGCTACCAATTATAATTTGCAAAAACAAAATGATGCACAAGTAAAATTAAATGAACAAAACAATACTACTATACTCAACTTACAAAACGATATTGCAAAAAAAAACTTACAAATAAAAGCCTTACAATTATTACAAAATAACTTAACCGAACCAGAAAAAACAGCACTCCAAAAAACAATAGATTTACAACTAAAAAATATTGACAAAACTATTGCCCTGCTAAATGAAACCTTATGAGTGAAGCATTAATACCTATAAATATTATAATTGGCGATAGAAGTTACCGTATAAAAATAAAACCCACCGACGAGGAACATGTACGTAAAACTTTAAAAATTATAAACGATCAAATACTCGATTACAAAACCAACTTTAGCGGTAAGGATATGCAGGATTATATTGCCATGGTTATAATTTGGTATGCCACACAAGCCACCAATACCGACGGTAATCCACTTGAAATTACAGAAATAAAAATTGCTTTAAATGAACTTGCATTAATGATATA
>JAYWGN010000021.1:0-41122 GCA_043778255.1 Chitinophagaceae bacterium
TGTTGGAATGGCATAGCCTACAAAGAACTAAAATAGTATAGCTATATACTTGATGTTTAAAAATAATTAAAGCGTAATAAAATAAATTAATATGGACTACTTTGTAATTGCCGTTATCATTTTGTTTTTTGTTATTATATTTCAAATAGCAAAGGCAAGTGAATATGTATCAGTACTTAAAGGCGAAGAAAAAGCCAACGAAGAAGCTAATAAAATAAATGGCTTTCTAATGTTAGCCTTTATAATATTTGGCTTTATAGGCATTTATTGGTGCCAAGTAAAACTTGGTCCAAAAATATTAGCTATATCAGCATCTACCGAAGGTGAAGCAGTAGATAGTATGATGTGGTGGACACTTGGTGTTACAGGTAGTGTATTGGTGGTAACACAGTTCTTGTTGTTCTATTATGCATTCAAATACCAGTATAAAAAAGGTAGAAAATCATACTACTACCCACACAATAATAAGTTAGAGGCAATATGGACAGCAATACCTGCTATAGTAATGGCTGGGCTTGTAGTAGTAGGCTTGGTAAACTGGGTAAAAATGACAAAAGAAGCTCCAGCTAATGCTTACAAAATAGGTATAGTGGGTAAGCAATTTGGATGGTTCTACCACTACCCTGGCAAAGATGGTGTGCTAGGAAAACGTAGTACCAAGCTAACAATAGATGGTGTAAATGATATTGGGCTTGACCTTAACGATAAATTTGCAATTGATGATATAGTAACCACCGATACCATGAGGCTAATAAAGGATAGCATTGTAGATATGACTATACAAAGCCGTGATGTAATACACGATGTAGGGCTTACACACTTTAGAATGAAAATGGATGCTGTACCCGATATGCCAACAAGGTTGAAATTTACACCTAGTAAAACAACCGACGAGATGAAAAAAATTACAAACGATGCCGATTTTGTATATGAAATAAGTTGCGACCAAATATGTGGATCTGGCCATACCAAAATGAGAGGTGTAATAGTAGTGTACCCTAAGGGTTACAACCTACAAAACTGGAACGACCAAATGGTAAAAGACGGAAAAACTGTATATAACACTTACCAAGAGTACTTAAAAAAACAAAAAAACACTTCGGCTGTTAATAAAGTGGAACAAACAAACAAAAACGGCGTAACTACATTAAACAATCCTTTATAAAATGAATTTCTATACTGAAATTTGTAACTATAAATACTAGCATAACAATATGAGTACAATTGCAATACAAGGTGAGTATGCAGCAGCACTAGAAGTGCCACATACACATGAACACCACGAACATAACCACCACAAAGAAACTTTTATTACTAAATACGTTTTTAGTCAGGATCATAAAATGATTAGTAAGCAGTTTTTAATAACTGGTATGATATGGGCTATTATTGGCGGATTATTCTCTGTACTATTTAGGTTACAGTTAGGCTACCCCGACCAGAAATTTATGTTCCTCGAGGATATATTAGGTAAGTGGGCAAAAGGTGGGCAAATACAACCTGAGTTTTATTATTCCTTAATTACAATGCACGGTACAATACTAGTGTTTTTTGTACTTACTGCTGGGCTAAGCGGTACATTTAGTAACTTACTAATACCACTACAAGTAGGTGCAAGAGATATGGCTTCGCCTTTTTTAAATATGTTATCATATTGGTTCTTTTTTAGTGCTAGTATAGTGCTATTTGCCTCACTCTTTTTACAAACGGGTGCAGCAAGTGGCGGCTGGACGAGTTACCCACCACTTAGTGCTTTAAAAGAAGCCTCCACAGGTTCGGGTGCCGGTATGGATTATTGGCTAATAGCCATGTCGTTATTTGTAGTATCATCTTTACTTGGTGGGCTTAACTATATAGCTACTATACTTAATATGCGTACCAAAGGTATGAGTATGACAAGGATGCCACTTACTATATGGGCATTCTTTTTCACCGCTATATTAGGTGTACTTTCATTCCCAGTATTATTAAGTGGTTGTATATTATTAATATTCGATAGGCATTTGGGTACATCATTTTACTTATCCGATATTTATATGGCGGGCAAAGTATTGCCAAATGAAGGTGGTTCGGCTATACTATTTCAACATTTGTTTTGGTTTTTGGGGCACCCCGAAGTGTATATAATAATACTACCAACAATGGGTATGGTAAGCGAAATATTAGCCATTAATGCACGTAAACCAATATTTGGCTATATGGCAATGGTAGGTAGTATGTTTGCTATTACTGTATTGGCATTCCTAGTATGGGCACACCACATGTTTGTAACAGGGCTTAACCCTATAGCAGGTAGTGTATTTGTATTGTTAACCTTACTAATAGCTGTACCAAGTGCCGTTAAAGTATTTAACTGGATTACTACAATATGGCGAGGCAATATGATATTTACACCAGCTAGTATGTTTAGTATAGGTATGGTAAGTATGTTTATAAGTGGCGGTCTTACTGGTATATGGTTAGGTAACTCAGCTATTGATATTCACTTACACGACAGTTACTTTGTAATTGCTCACTTTCATATAGTAATGGGTGTATCAGCATTTTTTGGATTGTTTGCAGGTATATACCATTGGTTTCCTAAAATGTACGGTAGGTTTATGAACCAAACTTTGGGTCACATACATTTTTGGATTACATTGGTAGGAGCTTACCTTATATTTTGGCCAATGCACTACGAAGGTATGGCAGGTATGCCACGTAGGTATTTAGATTTTTCGCCTTGGCATAGTTTCAACAAGTTTCAAGGCTTAAATATGATGATTTCAACAGTAGCTATGATTGTATTTGCTGCACAGTTATTGTTTGTATTTAACTTTATATACTCCATATTTAAAGGCCGTAAAATGAAAGATGCTAACCCTTGGAAAGCAACAAGCCTTGAGTGGACAACACCAATAGAAAGAATACACGGCAACTGGCCTGGCGAAATACCAGAGGTACACCGTTGGGCTTATGACTTTGGTAAAGATGGTAAAGAGTATGTAATGCAAACTGAACCAGTAGGCGATAACGAAAGTAAACACTAATATAGTAGTAACTTATAATAATTGAAAGAGGCAGTCTTATTAAGGCTGCCTCTTTTATTTTGTACAATGATTATTTATATATTCCTAATTAAAAACTAAATCGATTTATAAAACCTATAAAAGTTTTTAATAAAACCTTATAGGTTTGTACTTATTACTTACCAAATTTTATTTTACCCTTTGGGTAAATGGCCGTGTGTTCTAGCATTTCTTCAATACGAATCAATTGGTTGTACTTAGCTATACGGTCGGTACGGCTAGCACTACCTGTTTTTATTTGCCCACAGTTAAGTGCTACGGCAAGGTCAGCAATTGTAGTATCTTCGGTTTCGCCACTACGGTGGCTCATTATAGTATTGTAGCCATTGTGTTGGGCTAGGCTTACAGCATTTATAGTTTCGGTAAGTGTACCTATTTGGTTTACTTTTACTAGCAGGGCGTTAGCTATATTTTTATCAATGCCTTGCTGTAAGCGGGTTACGTTGGTTACAAACAAATCGTCGCCTACTATTTGTATTTTTTTGCCTAGGGCTTCGGTCATCATTTTCCAACCAGCCCAATCATCTTCGGCCATACCATCTTCTATACTTATAATAGGGTATTTTTTGCACCAAGTTTCCCAATATTTTACTAGTTGCTCACTAGTCATTTCTTTACCATCACTTTTGTGAAATACGTACTTTTTCTTTTTTGCATCCCACAGTTCGCTATTAGCTGCATCCATAGCTATACCTATTTGTGTACCAGGCTTGTAACCAGCTGCTACTATAGCTTCCATTACAGTATCTATGGCTTCCTCGTTGCTTTGTATGTTGGGTGCAAAGCCACCCTCATCGCCTACATTGGTGCTAAAGCCTTTTTTCTTAAGTACTGTTTTAAGTGCATGAAATATATCGGTTCCCCAACGTAAGCCTTCGCTAAAGCTTTTTGCCCCTATGGGCATTACCATAAACTCTTGGAAGTCAATTTTATTATCGGCATGGGCGCCACCATTAAGTATATTCATCATTGGCATAGGAACTACCCTTGCATTAGTACCCCCAATGTAGCGGTATAGTGGCAAGTTGCTTTCCATTGCAGCAGCTTTGGCTGTAGCCAAACTTACGGCAAGTATAGCATTAGCACCTAGTTTGCTTTTGTTAGGTGTACCATCAAGGTCTATCATTATTTGGTCTATAGTGGCTTGTTCTGTAGCATCCATACCCAATATGGCTTGGCTTATTTGCTTATTTACATTAGCTACTGCTTTAAGTACACCTTTGCCACCATAGGTTTTTTTATCGCCATCACGTAGTTCGGCAGCTTCGTGTATGCCTGTACTAGCACCACTTGGTACGGCTGCACGGCCTATTGCACCTTCGTCGGTTACTACATCTACCTCTATAGTAGGGTTGCCACGGCTGTCTAGTATTTGCCTAGCTTGTATGTGTGATATTATGCTCATAGTTTTTGTTTTTTTATTTAAGGGCGAAGTTAATTTTTTTTTGCAGTATTATTTATATAAATGTTTGTGTGGTTTTTTTATTCGCTTCGCTCTAAAAAATGGAAGTTAGATATTTAACTTTACGTAAAAGTTCAGATACTTTATAAGCTAAATAAGTAACCATTAATGGGCAAACGGAGAAAATAACGTTTTATTTACCATTACAACGGAAATAATAACGGTTTTTGTACAGTAGTTAATGTTAATTGAGGCGTAATGGACAAAAATGAGGGTAGTTTTGGTAGCAATGGTGCTACAGCAGGTGTACAAGTTCAACTATCCAAAAAACAAGACTGGGTAGGGCATGTTACTTTAATTAAATAATTTTGAGTATTAGTTGGTAACGCAATAAATACAAAACAACTTCTAATTAGTAGTTAAATGCAGTTTTAGACTGAATAGTTACAAATCTTCATTCTTATGCCTTTCATTTTTTCATAAATAATTTATTTTTAGCCTTATATTTTTTAAATAATTAGTTTATTTTTGCCTTGTATTTTTTAATTTTGTAAAATGTATATACAAAGAACTATTGATAAAGAACTAATATTATGGAGCAAGCAAAAAAGCTTAAAGCCTTTAATGATAAGGGGTGCAAGGCAAATAGGGAAGAGTAGTAGCATAAAAAATTTGGGTAAGCAATTTCAATATTTTATAGAAATTAATTTTGATGAAGATGCTAGATTTTTACAATTGTTTAAAAACAACTATTCGGTAGTAGAAATTTGCCAGCAAATAGAAGTTTTTGTAAATATCCCAATAGTAGAGGGGCAAACATTGTTGTTTTTAGATGAAGTACAATTGTGCCCTGAAGCAATAGCATTGTTGCGCTATTTTTACGAAAAAAAACCAAATCTTCATGTAATTGCAGCAGGGTCGTTGTTAGAATTTGCCTTGGCCCAAGTACCAACTATTGGCGTAGGCAGAATACGTTCTTTATTCATGTATCCATTTAGCTATCAAGAGTTTTTATTGGCAAATGGAGAAGAAAAGTTGATGGTTCAAATTGCAAAAGCAAACATCCAACATCCATTACCAACTTTAATACACCAAAAATGTATTGATTACTTAAAAAAATTTTTATTAATTGGCGGTATGCCAGAAGCGGTAAGTGAATATGTGCAAACAAAAAATTTATTACGAGTACAACAGGTATTAGATGATTTGATTATTAGCCTACAAACAGAATTTGCCAAATACAAAGCCAGAGTGCCAAGCAGTAATATTCAACAAATTTTTAAAAGTGCTATTGCACAAATGGGTGGCAAGTTTGTGTATAGCCATCAACAAATACAATTAAATAATGGCCAAGCTAAAGAAGCGTTGAATTTATTAAGCCTAGCTGGCTTGGTTTATAGTGTTTATCATACAGCATGTAATGGTATACCGCTGGGTGCAGGCATAAACGAAAAAAAGCGTAAAGTAATTTTATTTGATACCGGTATTTACCAACGGTTATTAGGGTTAAATTTAAGTGAGGTATTATTGGCTAACGATGTGCAATTTGTAAATAAAGGAAAGTTGGCAGAGTTACATGTTGGACTAGAATTAATAAAAAATAATTTTACTTATCAAATGCCAGAACTTTTTTATTGGCATAGAGAACAAAAAAGTAGCAACGCCGAAGTTGATTATGTAATACAACAACAAGAAAAAATTATACCAATAGAAGTAAAATCAAGCACACAAGGAAGTATGCAAAGTTTGTATTTATTTCTACTAGAAAAAAACATTCAAAAAGGCATAAGAACTTCATTAGAAAATTTTGGTAGTGTTGGTAGTATAGATATTTATCCATTGTACGCAATTGGTGAGGCAAATAAATTTTAATTGGAAATAATAACATTTTATTTACTTTACAACGGAAATAATAACGATTTTTGTACAGTAAGTATTGTTAATTGTTAAGTAGTTGGTATATATAAAAAAGACGTTTGTTGCATTATGTTGTAAGCAACAAAGTGGTGGGATGACAATTTTTATTATCATTAAAATGATCTACTTATGCCCATACTTAATACTCCCTTATATCCATAACCTATGGCTACTTTAATGTTGTAGTTGTTATACACTTTATGCTCTACATGTAACAATGAAATATAAAAAGCTGGGTAAATAAGTATTTTTTTACTGCCTGTATATATAGCTAAATTTTGATTTCTTATACTTGTATTTACCACACCACCAAGTACTGCAAACAGTTTTAGCTTTTTGGTTGAGTTAGGGTAGTACTCCATCTTTTTTTCAACTCCTAATACAACATTATGTTGCACATAATTTTGTTTTACTTTATTGAATAGTACATATTTTTTGCTATAATTTCCATATCCCAATACTAACTGATATTTTTTATTTTTTAAAAGTTTTGTATCTACTAAATTGGCAATTAGTAAATAACTACTTTTTACAGTTTTTTTAAATAATACTTGGTTGTTTAATTCACTTAAATTAATATCCTGCACTATAAAGTTACCTGTTAGCAACCCTGTACTCAGTTCACTAACTTTTAATTGCCCGTAAGCTATTTTTGCAAAGCTTAGAATTAAAAAAATAAAAATTTTAATATTCATAATTAGTATTGTCTTTTAAAGTATCCATTTGTTATTAATAATTTTTCATTGGTTGAGGGCAAGGTTAGTTCACATTCAAAAGTTCCCTCTATTTTACCCCCATTCCCATATTTTACGGTAGTTACATTTACATAGCCAGTAGTGTTTTGATTGGTAGTGTAAACACTATATGGGTAATATTTTGTAAAATCAGCCGATGGTAAATTTTTATTGTTAGTAGGATATATACCTGAGTTGTAGTTTAGCAAATATTTTTTTTCTATAATATCATTAGGCAAATAAATTGTTAGCCTTTCATAATTACTTAATGCCTCTATTACCGTATAAAAAAACGGGGCACTTGGCGAACCTGATGCAAAGTTAGAGATACTAACAGGGCCAACACCTGAACCAGGGTCACCATAATTAGGAACCCATGGTACGCCATTAATAAAGCATCCAAAGGTTACATTTCCATATTTAATTCGGTAATCTTCAGCGGTTTTTATAATTACTTTTTTACAGCTTACCATTGTTAATAACACTATTATAAAAGTGCTAACAGTTTTAATTGATGAGTTCATAAAGAGTAGTTTTATTAAAAATTTGTATATGGTAAAGCTGCAATAATATTGTTATTACTTTTTTGCATTTTATGCAAAAAACACAATTATTTTAATAAACATTTTGCAGATTCTGTAATTATAATATTACAATATGGTCTATCTTTAAAAAAGAACTATCATTAATTAACAACAAATGCCGATTGAATAAATAAACTTGCCTACCGGCAGGCAGGTAGTACGATAAGGCGAAGCCGCAATTGGACTATATTATTTATCAATACGGTAATAATTCGTATTAATATTTTACATTACATTATTAAATAAGTAAAACAATGCAAACTCAAGTTGCCCTACTGCTTCATATTATAAAAACAAATTTTGCGGAGTTGCAACTAGCCAAAGTATTTTGCCAAGTACTTACCATTACCGAAAGTGCTGCTTACCGTAAGCTAAATGGCAAATCGGATATTACGGTTGCAGAGTTTTTTAAACTATTGCAATATTTTAAAATAGATAGCTCCTTATTTTTAAACGATGAAAACACCTATAATTTTGAAGGTAAATTAGTGTATAACAATGATACCAATGTGGAGCAATATTTTAAAGACACTTTAGTGTTTTTAGAAAAAATTGAACACCAAAACGGAATATTATACAACCTCAGTAAGGATGTACCCTTATTTTATTATTTTCACTATGCCGAGTTAGGCTGGTTCAAAGTATTTTTTATGTTAAAGTATATATTGCTTGACCCTTTGTATATAAATAAAAAATTTGCCCTTCAAACTGCCGACCATAGAATATTGAATGTAGCAAAAGCCTACTCACAACAATACCAATTAGTGAATACTGTAGAAGTATGGAATACGGAAAGCATAAATACAACATTGCATCAATTAGAATACTTTATAAAAATGGAACAACTAAACGATGCTGAACTTATAAAAAAATTATTTGGTCAATTATTAAAAACAATACAACTGGTACAACATCAAACTAAAGTGGGTAAAAAATACACTATTGATAAGTATAAAAATACTACTGCTACTGATTTTAACCTGTATCAAAACGATTTGTATATGGCACATAACTCCTACCATTTAAGTATGCCAAACCTTGAGTATGCATTTGTAAGTTTTGGGGTGTTCAACTATATATATACTACCAACAAAAAATTTACTGATTATAGTAAAAATCATTTTGAAAATATTATAAACAAAAGCCTTAGCTTAGTAAATGTTCAAAGTAGTAGTGATTTATTTTTCACAAAAATAATTAACAAAATTACACAGTTAGAAACTGTATGTATAACTAGTATAAAAGAATTGTATTGATATTTTAAATAAATGAAATCGATGTATTAAATAATAAAATATTAATTGGCAACATCGCGTAGCATTTTTTTAACTAAAAAATTTCTTATTCTTTCAAACCCTTATTATCTCCATCAACCGCTCCAATACCAACTTAATAACTGGTAATCTACTAATTTTTTAAGCGAAGCGAAAAAAAACTAAGTAGTAGTTAATTGCTTAAATATGGTTTCTAAACTTTGGGTTTGAGATTGCAGGGTGGTAATATTGTAATTATGCTGCACAGCTATTTGTAGCAATTCTTTTTTTACTGTATCGGCATTGGTGCAAGTAAGTATATAAGTATTGGGCTGTGGGCTTGTTATAGTAGTTACGGTGGGTATGCTTTGCAGTATGCTGTACTCCACATGTTCCATAAATGCTACTGTTATTATTTGTTGTTGGTTAGTTGTATTTTGCAAATTTGCTAATTTATCATCAGCTACTATTTGCCCTTTGTTTATTATTATTACCCTGTCGCATATAGCTTCTACCTCTTGCAATATATGGCTGCTAAAGAGGATAGTTTTATCTTTACTTAGGGTTTTTATAACGTTACGTATTTCTATTATTTGGTTAGGGTCGAGGCCAGTAGTAGGTTCATCTAATATTAGTACTTGGGGGTTGTGTATAAGGGCAGCAGCAAGGCCTACACGTTGTTTGTAGCCTTTGCTGAGTTGTCCTATTTTTTTATTTGCCTCAAGTGTTAAACCAACTGTAGTTATTACCTTTTCTATAGCATCTTTACTATTGGTAAGTTGGTGTACATTGGCCACAAATTGTAAGTATTCTCTTACATACATATCCATATACAAAGGGTTTGCTTCGGGCAAATAGCCAATTTTTTGTTTGGTTGCAGTTTGGTTTTTATGTACTGCAATGTTACATACTTGGGCTGTGCCAGTAGTGGGTTGTAGGTAGCCTGTTATTATTTTCATGGTGGTTGATTTGCCAGCACCATTTGGGCCTAAAAAACCTACAATTTCACCTGGGTTAATGCTAAATGATATATTGTTTACAGCATATTGAGTGCCATACATTTTGCTTACATTTTGTACAGTTATAGACATACCGTAAAGGTATAATAACATTGTGGAATGTTGTATAGTACAAAAGCATTTAATTTAATTAACCTTACATGCCTACCTACCTGCCAAAATGTAGGAGTACAATAAGGCGAAGCCGCTATTGGACTATATTGTTTAACACTACCGTATAATTTAATTTTTTGTATGATTACAAACCTTTTGCAGTAGTAATGTATTGTTAGGTACAATGCATTTAACCATCCAATATTTGGGTTAATTGGTTTACTTGTTTATTTTTGCAAAATGCAAAATACCAATACATTGTTTGATACAGATAGCTTACTGGATAGTGAAAAATTAGCTGAAAAAAACAGCAAAGAAAACCCGCATAATTTACCCCTAATTACAGGTACTAAAAAAAGTACCAAAGCCAACCCCGATACACCTTTGGATAAGGAATCAAAAAAATTTAATAAACTACTTGCCGATATAAAACAGCTAGAATTAGAATTAGAAAAAAGAGCTGCCGATGAGGCATTGGAGCAAAAAATGTATCAGGACGTTTGCTTACCCGAATTGGTAAAGTTAGCAGCAGCAAAATTAGACCTAGTAAGAAGACTAGACCATATATACGAAAGTAACAAATTTAAGAAACGAGAAACAGTAATGATTTGCGACTTTATTAGAGATTTTTTGGAGGATATAGCACAGCATAATGAGGAGTTGGTAACTATTATGAATAAGTATATGAACCTCTCCTTATCGCTATTAAGTAAGCGAGAAAAAGAAGGTGTAAAAGAAAGTATGCATGATGAGTTTGGTGCTGATTTTGACTTTGAAAACTTTATAAACAGCAATAATAAAGAAGACTACTTTGCCAAAATGAGTGAGCAAATGCATCAACAATATGCAGGCCAAAAAAAAGAAGAACAACTTAACAAAAAGTATAGTAATAACCTAACCACCACATCAATAACTGAACTGTACAAAAGCTTAGCCAAACAACTACACCCCGACCTTGAAACTGATACCACCCTTAAATTGATAAAAGAAAAACTAATGCAGGAGCTTGGTGCAGCTAGAGAAAATAAAGATTTGATGCAAATGTTAGTAATACAAAATAAGGCCTTGCCTTACTTAAAAAACAAAAGTTCAATTATAGATATTGGCCTAGATAAGCTTAAAAACTTTAATGCCATACTAGCACAAAAAAAAGCAGCTTTAAACAATCAAATAAAAATGTACTTTTTTACACAACAACGTAAAAGTGCACTATACAGAAACATAACCCCTGAATACTTTATAGAAAAACAAATAAAAGAAGATGCAGCAATGCTGAAAAAAACAACCAAAGATGTAAGAAATACAATTGCCAAAGTGTATAGTAAAGATGATATGTTATGGGTAATAGAAAACTATTTGTACAATTAAAACCACCCTCTTTTTTTAAAAATATATATCATAACAATTGGTACTATTATCATTAATATTGAAGCTATTAAAAACCCCGAGTGGGCATCTATGTATTCAATGGCCTTAAAGTTCATACCAAATATACCGCCAATTACGGTAGTAGGTGCTAAAGTACAAGTTACAATTGCCATTACCTTCATTGCTTCGTTTTGCTTTAGGTTTACGTTACTCATATACAAATCTTGCAGGCTCATTAGCATATCACGGTAGTTTTCGGCAAGGTCGTTAGCTTGTATTATATGGTCATATACATCTTTATAATATTTTTCTGTGTTATCGCATATTACATTGCTATCTGTTTTTAAAAACCCATTTATTAATTCTCTTACAGGTGCAATAGTTCGTTTGAGTACTATTACTTCTTTGCGAAGCATATTAATTTTTGCTAGGGTTCTGTTGTTAGGGTTTCGGGCTATATCGTCTTCGAGGTGTTCTACTCTTTCTCCCAATTTTTCCATTACTATAAAGTAGTTATCCACTATCATATCAAGCATCATATAGCATAAGTAATCTGCTCCATTTTGCCTTACTTTACTTCCGCTAAGTTTCAATTTTTCCCGTAAGGGATTAAATACGTCACGTTTGGCATCCTCCTGAAAGGAGAACACAAAATTTTGCCCAAGTACTATACTAATTTGTTCAGTTTCTACGGAGCTGTGCTGGTCATTAAAGTACAGCATATTAAGTACACAATATACTATGCCTTCTATTTCATCTGTTTTGGCACGTTGGTTTACACTTTGTATATCTTCGGCTATTAGGTAGTGTATTTTGTAATGGTCACATAATTTTTCTACATCGGTTTTTCTTATGCCATCTACATTTATCCAACTTACTTTATTGGTTTGTAAGTAATGAAAACTGTCCTCTACCTTGCTAACTGGAGTTTCGTTAAGTTCGGTACTATTATAATCGTATACAAATATTTTAGTGGGTATTTCTTCTACTCTATCGGGTATTATGGTAGGGTTTACTTTTAATATTTCTTTAGTTCTAAATATATTAAAGGGGTTAATGATGTATTCTAAATATTGCGATGTTTTTGACGTATTTGGCATTTATAAAAGTAAGTGTTTTATTCCAATATTTTTTTAAGGTGTTCAATATCGTTGAGGTCGTTACTTATTATGCCCATTAATTTCTTTTTCGGGTAGTAAATTTTGTTTTGTCCATAGGTTGTAACCACCATTTGGGTTGTTGGTAGGCATACTCCGTCATTAGTACACTTGCATCCATTCGCTCTTCGGGTGTTTTGGTTATCCAGTAAGTGCTACTGAGTGGTTTGTTTTTCTGTAAGCCTTTGTAGGTAAGTTGTTTAAGCATTTATATTTTTTTTAAAAAATCTTTGGCGGTAAGTACAGGTAGTATGGTGGAGGAAAGCCTCTTTGAAAACATTACATCATTAGTTACAAAATAATCTAATTTATTAGTTACGGCTATTTGGTACAGTATGGAATCCTCTACATCATCCATATTGGTATGTATAGCTTTTTTAAATATTATATTGGTACAAGGCAATATGATAAACAAAGTATTTATTGCTTTAAATAAGGATTGCCTTTGGGGCTTACTAAATTTTTTTTTAAGTATATAATCAGTTGTTGTAAGTACACTTTCTGCTAAGTAACCAACAATAATTTCTGTTTCTATAAGTTCAAATATTTTGAACGAATCTTTATGCTCATTACGGTTATTATCAAATATGTCCAATATTATATTAGTATCAATAAAGAGGTTAATAGCCATACTTACGGGTTAAGTGTTCGTCTTTAATTTGTTTAATTTTTTCGTCGGTTAAATGACCTGTAAGTGTACCACCCCACTGCTCTACAAAACTCTTTTTTTTAGGGCTTTTTTCCATAGTAGCTATTTCTCTATTTAGCAATTCTTCTACCAGTTTTGATACTGATGTTTTACGTTTAGCAGCATAGTTTTTGCTTTTTGCAACTACCTCTTCGCTTATGGTAAGGTTTAGTTTTACAGTCATGTCAAATTATTTGTATTATAAATATACGTATAGTTTTTAAATTAGGCGTATAATTTATTTTCGCATTTCTTCTAGCTCTTTTTGCAGGGTAAACATTTGGTCTCGTAGCTTAGCAGCCTCCATAAAGTCGAGGTCTCTTGCCGCTTTTTCCATAAGCTTTTTAGTAATTTGCAGTTGCTTTTCTACTAATGGTATAGTGCGGTATTCGGCCTGTTCCTCCGCTGCCATTATAAGCCCTTCGCTTTGTACAGCATATTGGCTGCTAGCATCGTAGCCCTTTATATCCAACACAGCCGATTGGGCAAATACCTCCTCTCTGTTTTTTACAATTGTAGTTGGTGTTATATTATGCTTTGTATTATAAGCTATTTGTATTTCTCGGCGTCGGGTGGTTTCGTCTATAGTTTTTTGCATACTTTCAGTAATGCTATCGCCATAAAATATTACTATACCATTTACATTACGGGCTGCCCTACCTGCTGTTTGGGTAAGGCTTTTTTCGTTACGCAAAAAGCCCTCTTTATCTGCATCCAGTATAGCTACAAGGGTTACTTCGGGCAGGTCCAAACCTTCTCTCAGTAGGTTTACACCCACTAATACATCAAATACGCCAAGCCTAAGGTCTCTTAGTATTTCTATACGTTCCAGTGTATCTACATCGCTATGTACGTACCTACTTTTAATGTTTATTCTACCCAAATATTTGTCCATTTCCTCCGCCATACGTTTGGTAAGTGTAGTTACTAGTACTCTGCCTCCGCCTTTTACATTTTTATCTATTTCCTCTAGCAGGTCATCTATTTGGTTTACACTTGGCCGTACTTGTATGGGTGGGTCAAGCAGGCCGGTAGGCCTTACTACTTGCTCTACTATTATGCCATCGCTTTGTTGCAACTCATACTCAGCAGGTGTGGCACTTACATATATGGTTTGCCCTAGCATACTTTCAAATTCGTGGAAGTTGAGTGGTCTATTATCCAATGCACTCGGTAGCCTAAAGCCATATTCTACCAAGTTCATTTTGCGGCTTCTGTCGCCACCGTACATACCACTTACTTGGGGTACAGTTTGGTGGCTTTCGTCTATTATAGTTATATAATCTTTAGGAAAGTAATCGAGCAAACAAAACGGCCTAGTACCTGGCTTACGCCTATCAAAAAATCTACTGTAATTCTCCACACCATTGCAGTAACCAAGTTCTCGTATCATTTCAAGGTCGTACTCCACTCGTTCTTTTATACGTTGGGCTTCTATAAACCGTTGGGTTTGTTTGTAGTACTCCACTTGTGCCATCATTTCATCTTGTATTTCGTATAGTACTTGCTGCATCATATCCTTAGGTGCTAAGTATAAGTTTGCAGGAAATATGGCAGCATTCTCTAACTGTGCTATCCGTTTATTATTACCAACGTCAATGGTTTCTATATTTTCTATTTCATCGCCAAAAAATGTAACACGGTACCCCCAATCTACATAAGGCAAATTAATATCAACGGTATCGCCTTTTACCCTAAAGTTACCACGGTTAAAGTCGCCCTGGCTACGGCTGTATAAGGCATTTACCAAATTATGTAAAAACCCCTGCCTACTAATAGTTTGGTTTTTAGCTATACGAATAATCCCATTTTCAAACTCGGTAGGGTTACCCATACCATATATACAACTTACACTAGCCACTATTATAAGGTCTCTACGGCCACTTAGCAATTCGGCGGTGGCTTGTAGCCTAAGCTTATCCAGCTCTTCATTTATACTCAGGTCTTTTTCTATATAAGTGCCACTGGTGGGTATGTAGGCTTCGGGTTGGTAGTAGTCATAGTAACTTACAAAATACCCAACCCCGTTATCGGGAAAAAAATGCTTGAACTCTCCGTATAGCTGTGCCACAAGGGTTTTGTTGTGGGTAAGTACCAATGTGGGTCGTTGTACTTGTTGTATTACATTGGCTATGGTAAATGTTTTGCCACTGCCCGTTACACCCAGCAGGGTTTGGTGTTTGTCGCCATTGTTAAGCCCCTGCACCAATTGCTCTATAGCATTTGGTTGGTCGCCAGCAGGCTGGTATTCACTTTGTAAGTTAAATGGCATAGTGCAAAGTTACCATTGCTTTATAATATGTTGTGTAATTGTTTAGCTAATAATTTTACTCCCATTAATCAATTTAGTTACGTACCCATTACTAGTTTAGTAAGCAATCATTTTATAATTGTATGTGGGTGTACCAACTAAAGTTTTGGGGCTGTAAGCAGTTGTAGCATTGTGCAGCATTTGTTACCGCTTTTTGCTATTACTCCTCCCCGCCTGTTGCCTTGGGGTAAAGTACGCCTTGTTGTTTAGTTTATTGCTCATAATCTTTTGCGGGTTGCGGGGTAACCGCTTCAATCGGTCAGCCCATGGGCTTTTGGTACATTTTGCAACTATTGTAGTTTTTGTTATTTGTTGGAGGGCTTCGCCACTCCAACAAAGGGTAGGTAAGTATAAACATTTAGCCTTGAAAAGACAAGAAAAAAACAGTATAAAAGTATTTTGTAAACTGCATTATATTTTTAAAAAAGCACAAATTTGTGTAACTTCATTACTTAATATTTTATGAAATTAATAGGTTTAATACTCCAAATTTTTTTTGCTTTGCAACAAACTAATGCACAACTGCCCACTGTTACTAAAGGCAGTATAGTAAGGCATACCCAATTTGCCTCGGCGTATGTGCCTCCACGCAATGTGGATGTATGGCTACCTCCCAACTACAGCCCTGCTACTAAGTACGCCGTGTTGTATATGAGCGATGGGCAAATGCTGTACGATACCGCCACTACATGGAACCACCAAGCTTGGAATATGGCGGAGGCTGTAATGGAGCTACAAGCAACTTACCCCATAAAAAATGTAATAATAGTAGGCGTATGGAATGGTGGTAGTGATAGGCATAGGGAGTATTTCCCCCAAGCAGTATATGAGCTATTAACCAAAGCTGAGCAAGATACTATAACCACACAGCTTATAAGCAAAGGCCGAACAACTACAGCATTTAAACCCAACTCCAATAACTACCTTAAGTTTATGGTAACCGAACTTAAACCATTTATAGACAAAACTTATAGTACCCTGCCCAATGCAGCTAACACCTATATAATGGGCAGCAGTATGGGTGGGCTTATAGCAATGTATGCTATATGCCAATACCCCAAAGTGTTTGGTGGTGCAGCTTGTATGAGTACCCATTGGCCTGGCATATTTCAAACCACACATAACCCTATACCCAATGCTATGTTGCTTTACTTACAAAGGCATTTGCCCAACCCTAAAAACCATAAGCTATACTTTGACTGTGGCGACCAAACCTTGGATAGCCTGTACCCACCTATACAACACCGTGTAGATGCGGTAATGCAAGCAAAAGCATTTACCCATAATAACTGGTTAACTAACTATGTAGTTGGTGCCAACCACTCCGAAAAAGCCTGGGCAAGTAGGGTGCATATTCCCTTATTGTTTTTATTAAAACTGAATAAAATTTAATACTTATAGTCTACTAAAAAGTACAGCCGTATAATTTTTTTTTAAACATTAAGGGTTTTGTAAAGGGGTTCAAATATGTAACATAACCCAACAATTAATTACAGTATAAAATAATAAAACCTTTGCCACAAAAGCAAAGGTTTTATTATTAAATTATTTACTTACACTAACTATGCCTCAGCAAAAAATTTGTGGAAGTAAGGTATAGTTTCAATGCCTTTGTAATAGTTGGCAAGGTCAAATTTTTCGTTAGGGCTGTGTAGGTTATCACTATCTAACCCAAAGCCCATAAATACTATTTTAACCCCCAACTCTTGCTCAAATAAAGCACATATAGGAATGCTACCGCCACCACGTACAGGTATGGGTTGTTTGCCAAATGTAGTTTCAATAGCCTTTGCAGCACTTTGGTATCCTTTACTATCAATTGGAGTCATGTAAGGTTCGCCACCGTGGTGCAATGTAGCTTCTACTTGTATGTAAGGTGGTGCTATTTTTTTAAGATGGTTAATTAGCAAATCGGTAATAGTTTGGCTTACTTGGTTGGGTACTAAGCGGCAGCTTATTTTGGCGTAAGCCTTACTTGGCAATACCGTTTTGGCACCTTCGCCAGTATAGCCGCCCCATATACCATTTAGTTCCAAAGTAGGCCTTATGCCTGTTCTTTCGTTGGTGGTATAGCCTGCTTCGCCCCACTCAATTTGCACCCCAAGGTCGGTGTTATATTCAGCTTGGTCAAACGGTGCTTTGCCCATAAGTTCCCTTTCGGCAGCTGTGGCAACGGCTACATCATCATAAAAACCAGGTATGGTTACATGGTTGTTTTCGTCGTGTAGGCTAGCAATCATTTTGGCCAATATAGTAATTGGGTTAGCCACTGCACCACCATATACACCACTGTGTAGGTCACGGTTTGGGCCAGTTACGGCTACCTCTATATAGCTTAAGCCACGTACACCTACATCCATACTTGGGCTATCGAGGCTAATCATAGCAGTGTCGCTTATTAGTATTACATCGGCTTTAAGTAAGGCGTGGTTTGCTTTTACAAATGTGGCTAAGTTGGGTGAACCAACCTCCTCTTCACCCTCAATTAAAAATTTTATATTAGTTGTTAAAGTGTTAGTAGCATTCATTATTTCTAATGCTTTTACATGCATATAAAACTGCCCTTTATCATCGCAACTACCACGGGCATATACTTTACCATCTTTTATAACAGGGTCAAATGGGCCACTGTGCCATAGCTCCAAAGGGTCGGGTGGTTGCACATCGTAATGGCCATATACTAGTACCGTTGGTTTGGTTGGGTCTATTATTTTTTCACCATATACTATAGGGTGTCCTACGGTTTCGTATATAGTTACAGTATCGGCACCAGCCTCTGCCAACTTAGCTTTTACGGCATTGGCACAAGTAATCATATCTTGTTTATGCTCAGCCCTAGCACTCACACTTGGTATGCGAAGTAGCTCCAATAATTCGTTCAAAAACTTGTCCTTATTTGTTTCTTGGTAATCTTTCCATTGTTGCATAATGTATATATTTAATTGGTTAACAAATGTAGGTTTTATTGCTTAGGCTAAGCCAGTTACAGGTATAATTATTTTGGGGCGGTCGCCAGTAGTATTGCTACTGAGCAACAGCACCATGCCCATTGCATAAGTAAGGCTTCGCCTTACGTTATTCCATTAAGCATGGCAGCCATTCGGCATTGTACTACTATTAAGCAACGTTTGTAATTGGGGTTTGTTCACATTTTTTTTGTGAGGCTTAATATTGCAGGGTTTACATTTTACGGTAATTGGTATAAGTATAGTATTACTTGCTACATTAAATACTGTGAAAAGTTAATACTTAAAAGCTACTACAATTGTAGTTTTGAGAGTATGGGTATTCATTTAATTTATAACTCAGTTTTTCAAAAACATTGAAATCCAAACTTTCTTAATTTCGAAGTATTTAATGAGTCAAAAACAGTAAATTTGTTAAACTTTGCTAAAAAAAATGTGTAAAATTAGAATAAAGAATTTTGGACCTATAAAAGAAGGTTGTAAAACCAATAATGGTTGGATTGATATAAAAGAGGTTACCGTTTTCATAGGCAATCAAGGTTCAGGGAAAAGCACAGTTGCTAAATTAATTTCTACTTTTACATGGATTGAAAAGGCTCTTGTTAGAGGTGATTATAATAAAAAATGGTTTGAAAGAAAAAATAAATTGAAAAACCAATACTTAAATTATCACCGACTTGAAAATTACTTCAAAACTAATGAAAATGACAATACAGTCATTGAATACAAAGGTGATGCTTTTTCTATTGTCTATGAGTTTGGTTCTTTAGTGATTAATGAAGTACACAACAAAGAATATCTACTTCCACAGATTATGTATGTGCCAGCAGAAAGGAATTTTATTACTTACGTTAAAACACCAAAGGAGTTAAAACTTTCCTCAGAATCATTAAAAGAATTCTTAACAGAATTTGATAATGCAAAAAACGAAATGCGTGGTACTGAAAATCTTCCAATAAATGATGTTGCAATTGAATATGATAGACTGAATGATACTTTAAATTTGAAAGGCGAAGGCTACAAAGTTAAACTGACCGATGCTTCTAGTGGTTTTCAATCACTTGTACCATTATATTTAGTTTCAAATTATTTGGCTAATTCTGTTAAAAGACAAAGTGATACAAATAAAGAGACAATGAGTAGTGAAGAACTACAAAGGTTTAAAAAAGGGGTTGAAGATATTTGGGACAATAATAGTTTAACTGACGAACAAAAAAGAATTGCCTTGTCTGTACTTTCATCTAAATTTAACAAAACTGCTTTCATAAATATTGTAGAAGAACCTGAACAGAACCTATTCCCAACATCGCAATGGCAAATTTTACAAAGCTTATTGAAATGTAATACAATGAATAAAGGCAATAAACTTATTATGACTACACACAGTCCATACATAATAAATTATTTGAGTATTGCAATCCAAGCAGAATATTTAGAAAGTAAAATTAAAAAATCGGATAACAAAGATGCTTTATTTTTTAAA
The DNA here is from genome assembly GCA_043778255.1 of Chitinophagaceae bacterium. Lineage (GTDB taxonomy): Bacteria > Bacteroidota > Bacteroidia > Chitinophagales > Chitinophagaceae > JAYWGN01. The sequence goes on from JAYWGN010000021.1 coordinate 20,044, forward strand.
CTATATAACCTAATTCCAAAGGAAGCCTTGGTTTCTGCAAGTAATGTAGTTGTTTATCAGCTAAACGAAAAAGAAGGTAGCATAACAAAATTAGAAACTATTGACGGCATACCTTCTGATAAAAACTACCTGAACGAAACATTAATGGAAAGTAATTTACTTTTTGATTCTTTACTTGAAATTGAGCAAGAACTATGAGTGTAATTTTTTTTGAAACAGTCTGCAAAGAATCTTTAAGAACAGAAAAGCAGTTTGGGATATGCGATGACCAAAATGGAGCAAAAGCATATACAGATGTAACCGATAGTACAAAATGGATTGCAAAAATTACAAATAACAATGAAATTGACATTTCGTTTACTGCAATAGACAACTGTATAATATCTTATAAAGAAGGCACACAAGATAAAGAAAGTATTTGTGATGGGATGTTAACTTTTAATCAAAGCTTGTATTTGGTTGAGTTGAAAAAACAAGGAACAGGAGGTTGGATAACCGATGCAAAAAGACAATTAGAAAATACTATAAGATTGATTTCTGAAAATCACGACCTTTCTAGTTTTCGATATAAAAAAGTATTTGCCTGTAACAGAAAACACCCAAACTTTACTGTAATTGATAAAACTGAAAAAAAATTATTCTTTAAAAGGACAAAAGGTTTTAGAATTGATGTACAAGCCGAAATACTAATTAAGTAAGAACATAAGCCGAAAATCAATAATAACATTTTGAACTACTTCATATATTTTAATAGGGAATTAAATACATAATAACTTTTAACTACACTCTTCACCCTACAAATTAATCATTAACGGCATTGCTAACATTAGCAAATCTTCGCTGTCGTTTTGTTCGGTTGGCTTTATAATACCAGCTTTGTTGGGTGTGCTTAGTTCTACTACCACATCTTCACTATCGGCAGCACTTAGCAATTCAATTAGCAACTTTGCATTAAAAGCTATGGCCATATCTTCGCCATTGTATTGGCATTTCATGTGTTCGTTACCCTCAAAACTGAAATCAACATCTTGTGCTGCTAATTGTATTTCGGAGCCAGTAATTGTCATGGCTACTTGGTTGGTACTTTTGTTGCTAAATACACTTATACGCCTAAATGCATTTTGAAAATCAGTTTTATTTACTGTAAGTTTATAAGGGTTGTCGGCGGGTATTACTACTTTATAATCGGGGAACCGAGCATCAATTAACCTACAGCTTAATTGGCTATTGCCGTGTTGTACAAATAAATGGTTTTTATTGTAACTAATAGTTAACTCATCGGCATTCATAGGCAAAAATCCTTTAAGTAAATTCAAAGGTTTTTTGGGTACTATAAAGCTATCCGTTTTGGGGCAAGTTACATCGGTTCGTAAGTACTTTACTAAGCGGTGTGCATCGGTAGCTACACATTGCAAGCCTGTTTTGCTTAGTTCAAAAAACACACCCGTCATGGCAGGTCGCAAATCATCGGTACTTGTTGAAAATATGGTTTTGTTAATTGCCGTAACCAAAGCACTGCTTTGCATGGTGAATTTGGTAGCATCGTCTGCTGCAGGCTCTTTAGGGAAATTGTCGGGGTTTTCGCCCATTACTTTATACTTACCATTATCGCTAGTAATTTCTACTGCAAATGTGGCATCTATATCAAATGTAAGTGGTTGCTCTGGTATGTTTTTTAGGGTTTCTAATAATATTTTTGCAGGTATGCAAATACGACCGTTCTCGGTAGCTTCTATTTCAAGCTCAACCCGTATTACAGTTTCCAAATCGGTAGCTGTAATGGTTAGTATATTTTTATTTATTTCAAACAAAAAATCTTCTAATATTGGCAATACAGTATTGGTATTAATAACGCCATTAATTTGTTGTAATTTTTTAAGTAAGGTAGCCGCCGATACTATAATTTTCATATTTTTTTTTGTTAAAGGTATTTTTTTTTAAAAAAACTTGTATAGCATTGCTAACTGTTTTTTTTTGGCAATAATTTATCTGTTAAGCAAATATAAAGGTTCTATTGGTTTTTATTACCTTTAAGCCTATTAGTTTTTGCACATTTTTTATTTGTAAAAATAAATAATAAAATTGTAAGTACCCACAAAAGCATCTGCCTTGGCATACCTAAATACATAATGGAAATAAAAAAAGAACGACTTACCCCAATGCAGGCCTTACAAAAGCTACAACAGTACTGTGCCTACCAAGAGCGCTGCCACAGCGAAGCCAAAACAAAATTATATAACTATGGCCTAACTACTAACGAAGTTGATAATTGTATAACCGAATTAATAACCGAAAATTACTTGAACGAAGAGCGGTTTGCTATAGCTTATGCAGGTGGAAAATTTAGAATAAAAAAATGGGGTAGGGTAAAAATAAAATATGAATTAGCCAAAAAACAAGTAAGCATTTATTGCATAAAAAAAGCTTTGCTACAAATTGATACTGAACAGTACTACACTCACTTTGAACAATTATATATAAAACGATTAGATGCCGTACGTAAGGAGAAAAACATATTTGCCAAAAAAAAGAAAATACGGGACTACTTACTACAACACGGTTACGAAAGTGAAATGATAAATGAAAGGATAAAAACAATGTAAAAATTAGTAAGCAATTTGCCTCACAGTTTACCTTAACTTTGCAAACAATATAAAGCTTTAATCGTTTTACAGTATAATTATGAACAACACTACAGCTACTAGCAAAAAGGTACATCCACATAAGTTTCAAATGTGGATTGCAATGGCCAGTATAATAATGGCATTTTCGGGGCTTATAAGTGCCTATTTGGTAAAAATGAATCAAGAAAATTGGAAGAGTTTTAACCTACCCAATATATTTACGATATCTACATTTGTAATATTAATTAGTAGTGTTACTATGCATTTGGCACTTAGGGCTTTCAAAAGTAGAGAGATGCCCAACTACCGTATATTTATTACTGTTACTGCTTTTTTGGGGGTGTTATTTATATACTTACAAATACAAGGATTTTATACTACAAGCCACGGTGGCATTATATTAATAGGTAAAGGTGCTAATGCTTCGGGGTCGTTTTTGTTAGTTATAGCTGGGTTGCACATACTACATGTGTTGGGCGGTGTTATTACATTATTAGTTCAATTTTTTAGGGCATTTAACAGTAAGGTAAGGAGTTATAGTGCCACGCCTATTGAAATAACAGCCCAATACTGGCATTTTGTTGATATACTTTGGATAGTGCTTTTTGTATTTTTACTTATTGCAGATAAGTAAATGAAAAATTAGTAATTACTAATTAATGCTACCGCAATACTAATTCAAGTTATTTACAAACTGAAATTGCTTAAGTTGTGGTTGCCTAAGTAGCTGCTCAACCAAGTGCTTTTTCTTAATAATTTTTAATTTATTAACGTCCACAATTTCGGTACAGGTTACTAAGTGTTGCAAAGTTTCCATACTATACAGCATTGTATGAAGGCTATCAACATTAGTTTGTAATGTAGTAGCATAATAATTATTGGTTGGCTTTACATACAACAAATCTCTATTATAATTCATAATATAAAGTTGTAACTAATTGTTAATAATTTTTAATTTTGTTTAACCTTGCAGTACAATTATTTCGCATTTGGGCAACCACAGCCTTTTAATTTTGCTTGGCTGCTGTAGTAGTTTTTATTGCTACCACAACTCAATGTTAATAAGGTTAACAAAACAATTACAATATAAGCATAGCTTTTGTTCATTATTGGTAAAAATGTTTGTATAAAATTAGGCTATTTTTGTTACAAATATAAGTGTACTCACCATGCAGCAAAAGGCCAATAATACAATATTAATTGCCCCGTTAGATTGGGGCTTGGGCCATGCAACACGTTGTGTACCAATAATAAAGCTGCTACAACAGCAACAGTGCACAATTATTGTTGCTGCTACTGGTAACCACAAGGCATTATTGCAGCAAGAGTTTGCCAACCTTACTTATATTGATGTACCCAATTACAATATTACTTATGGTAGCAATACTATTAACAGTATTTTAAAAACTATACCTAATATACTAGCTGTAAATAAAGCCATAAAAGCCGAAAATAAATGGGTGCAACAAGTGGTAATTGATTGGGGTATTAGCATCATAATATCCGACAATAGGTATGGTGTATGGCACCCCAAATGTACCAATGTATTTATAACACATCAACTGCAACCTAAGTCATTTTTATTCGCCTTTGGCGAAAAATTAGTCCGTAACTATTTGTACAGCCATATTAACAAGTTCAGCTATTGTTGGGTGTTTGATGCTGCTAACGAACAAAGCCTTGCAGGCAAATTATCGCATCCTGGCTTAATGCCTACAATACCTGTAACGTACATTGGCATACATACAAGGTTAAGCTATAACCCTTTGCCAATACTATATAAAGCTGCTGTAATACTGAGTGGGCCTGAGCCACAGCGAAGCATTTTGGAACAAAAAATAATAAAACAATTACAACACTGCACCCATAAAATAATAATGGTACGTGGATTGCCCATTACCAATATGCCATTAGTAAGTAGTAATAATAATATTACAATTCATAATTATTTACCATCGGCACTACTTAATACTATAATAAACCAAAGCGAATTTATAATAAGCCGTAGTGGTTACACATCAGTTATGGATTTATTGTTGCTTCGCAAAAAATGTATATTTATACCCACACCATCGCAAAGTGAGCAGCAGTATATAGCTACTTACTTACAGCACAAAAATTTCTGTATGGCGTACTCACAAAGCAAATTTGATATTAATACTGCTTTGCAAAATGCCGATGCTTTTGCTTATGTTACCTATACACCTAACGCCAACAATGTGCTACAGCAGTGCATTACAAACCTATTAGTACACTAATGAATACCAGAACCAAAGCCCATATTGCTGTAATTAGTGCCAACCTGTTTTACGGTATTAACTTTAGTATAATGAAGTATGTAACCGATAAATTAATGCAGCCAATAGCCCTTAATGTTATTCGAGTATTTGGGGCTACTGTACTATTTTGGCTATTAGCCTTAAGTACCAAAAGTAAGGTGAGTATTGCAAAAAAAGATTATGTACGTTTTGTATTATGTGCCTTAACTGGCGTAGTAATTAACCAAATATTATTTGTAAAAGGCGTAAGCCTTACCACCACCATAAGGGCATCGTTACTCATGTTGGTATGCCCTATAGCTGTAGTATTTATAGCAGCGGTATTACTAAAAGAAAAAATTACCAAACAACGTGTAGTAGGGCTTTTGCTAGGTGTGGCAGGTGCAGCCATACTAGTAAGTATGAAAGAAAATAAAGGCAATGCCTCCAATATATTATTGGGCGATACCTTTATAATTATAAATGCATTGAGCTATGCATTTTATTTGGTATGGGTAAAGCCATTAATGGTACAGTACAAAGCTATTACTGTAATATGTTGGGTATTTACCATTGCACTATTTATAATGTTGCCAATGGGCATACAGCAAGTGCAACATATTGATTGGCGTATATTTTCGGCTATGGATTATGGGGCTATAGTATTTATAATAGTAGCAGTTACGTTTTGCACATTCCTATTTAACCTATATGGAGTAAAGGTATTAGGCTCTACCATTACTGGTGCATACATATACAGCCAACCCTTATTTGCCGCATTTATAGCCATTGTATATGCAAGTGATACCCATAATTTGGCACTTAAATTATTGGCAGCATCATTAATATTTGTAGGGGTGTACTTAGTAGGGTTTAAAAAAGAAGCACCTAAACCGCTAACATTATAATAACATATATTAAAATAGTACAGGCAAGTAATAGATATTTATCTTTATTGTTGTTAGTTATATTAAAGTCGTTATCGGTATCCATATAGTTATTATTAACACTACCACGACAGTTTTTATTGTGCAAATGCTGCATTTGTTTTGCACTATTTATTTTTTAGGGTAATCAAAATATAAAAATTCCTTTTTTGCCTTATAAAACTCAGCCCAATTTGATGTAGCAATGCTAACTCCAAATATGCCTGTGGTAGGCATATTATCAAGTTGTGCTATGTGCATACTATTAATAAAGTATGTAATAGCAGGGTTATGTGCTACTAACATTACATTAGTAATTGTGTTGGGCAAGTGTTGCAATACATCGTAATAAGTTTCAAACTCAGCATTATATAATTCCGATTTGAGTAGTATATTCTGTTTGCTAATTTGTAAGCTTTCAGCAAATAATTGTGCGGTCATTTTTGCCCTGTTTGCAGGGCTACTTATAATAGTATCAATGGTATGTTGGTGTTGCAAAAAACGGGTAGTAATTAAAGTGGTATTAGCTTTGCCTTGTTGGGTTAGGTTACGCTCAAAGTCGCTACCCATAAAGCTTTGCTCAGCTTTACTATGCCTTACTACAAACAATGTTTTCATGTGTTATTAATGTTTAAAATGCCTTAACTCCGTAAGTACCATTGCCAAATTATTAGCTTGGCAGTAAGCAATACTATCTTTATCTCTTATGCTGCCACCGGGTTGCACAAAGGCGCTAATACCTGCTTGATGTGCTATAGTTACACAATCGGCAAATGGAAAAAATGCATCACTTGCTAATACTGCACCACTTATAGTAGCCTTAAAATGTGTGGCTTTTTCAATGGCTTGTTTTAGGGCATCTATTCGGCTAGTTTGCCCACAACCTTTGCCAATCAATTGTTTATTTTTTACCAAAGCAATGGCATTACTTTTTAAGTGTTTACATATTATGTTTGCTATTTCCAAGTCTTGTTTTTCCAAATCCGTACAATTTCGTCCACCCACTTCGTTCCATGTGATATAGTTACCTTCATCTTGTTGCTGTACCAAATGCCCTCCCAATATACTTTTGAATTGTTGTGGGCTTACAGTATTATTTTTTGTTTGTAATAAAATTCTATTTTTTTTGCTTTGCAATAAAGTTAAAGCCGCTTCGCTAAATGAGGGTGCAAGTAGTACTTCAAAAAATATTTCATTTATAGCATTTGCCGTTAGTTCATCAATTGGTTGGTTGCATACCAATACACCACCAAATGCACTTTCGGGGTCACCAGCCAAAGCCAATTGCCAAGCCTCACATACAGTGTTAGTAACACCAACACCGCATACATTTGTGTGCTTTATAATTGCAAAAAAAGCTTCAGTTGCTTTAAGTAATGGCAACATATCAGCACTTAACTGAAAGGCAGCATCTACATCAACCAAATTATTATACGATAATTCTTTACCATGCAATTGGTTAAATTGTTCAGCAAGGTTGCCGTAGTAAATGCCCTGTTGGTGGGGGTTTTCGCCATATCGCAATACTTGTTGTTGGCTTGGGTTAAGCACAGGGTAGCTATTGCTTGGGTTAAAGTAGTTGTTAATAGCAACATCGTAATGCATTACAATGTTAAAAGCCTTAGCAGCAAATTGTTTACGTTGTTCTATTGTAGTAGTGCCTTGTTGGCTTAGCAATATATTGTTGAGTGTTTCATAATCATCTTTATTGGCTATACTTACTACACTGCTATAATTTTTTGCAGCGGCTCGTATCATACTTGGTCCACCAATATCTATTTTTTCTATAATCTTTTGTATTACTTCACTATTACCCTCTTCAAAGGATACTGTACTTGTAGTATTATTATCTTCACTCAACAGTGTTTTTAATGTTTCTTCAAACGGGTACAAGTCAACTATAACCAAATCAATTTCGGGTATTGTATATTGTTCCATCTCTTTATTATCTTGTTCATTATCTCTACGTGCTAATATGCCTCCAAACATTTTGGGGTGCAACGTTTTAACCCTACCGCCTAATATACTTGGGTACTCCGTTACTGCCTCTACACCAATGCAGGTAATGCCTAAGTTTTCTAAATATGTTTGTGTGCCACCTGTACTATATATAGTTACATTATTGGCTACCAAAGTGTTTGCTAATGCCTCTATACCATCTTTATAAAAAACCGAAATTAACGCTGCTTTTATTTTTTTTTGCATACTGCAAAAATAATGGCTTATACCCAATTGAAAACATCAAACAAGAAAATTAAATTTTGTTCAAAAGCTTTTTACAAATGCACCATTTTCGTTGGTAGTATAAAAAGGAATGTTAAGCCTAGCACAATCATTTTGCCATAGCTTAATTTTCCATAAGGGGTTACTTGCATCGGCTACTACTTGTTGTAGGGTAAAGTGCTGAGCCAAACTATCCATATATACTTTGGGGTTTTTGGATAGTACTGCAACAGCTACAGTTGCTTTACTAGTAATGGTTGTGTAATTATATGAAGCATCAATTAAGAGTACATTTTTACCGCCTAGTAGGTACATTGGGCGGTGTTGGTAAGGGTACGTAGCACTATTGGTTTTAGTACCATACAATACCCTTGAGGGCTTCAAATGAAAATTTTTGAGTAGCACATTGGTGTACATTGCTGTATCGCCAACAAAAGTATATTGAGTACCACTTACAATATCAATAGCTTGTTGGTTGGCTACATTATATACAATAAGTTGGTGTTGGGTATTAGTTTGTATTACTTGTTTTATATTAATACTAAGGCTTATAACCAATACTAGTAAGGCTATATACAAACTAGGCTTATACTTTTGCAATAGCCAATACGTAAATGCAATAATAATAATGTACATTAATATACATTGTAATAAGCTTAGTTGCAAATAATCGGTTATGGCAAATGTAAAGCTATTGCACCATTCAGTAAAGCTATTCATAACCCAAGTAAGTGCATATACTACTTTGCCCAACAGCCCTGCCAATAAGGGTTGCCAACTTAAAGCAATTAATAGTAACTCCACAGCAAGTATAATACTTGATAATGGTACAGCCACCAAATTAGTAATTAAAAACAAATTAGGAAACTGATGAAAATGGTATATTGTAATAGGTATAGTTAATATTTGTGCCGATAGTGTAACAGCATTTAATTTCCATAACCAATCCAACACTTTGTGCTTAACATAGAGTAATTTATATATAGGCTGCATAAAAAACACAATACTTAACACGGCTGCATAGGATAGTTGAAAGCCAACATCCCACAAACTAAATGGGTTAATGCAAAGTATAATAAATGCTGAAATTGCTAAAGTATTATGAATACTAGTTTTTTTGCTAAAGCTTTCGCCAAGGGCAATACAAGTAAACATTATAGCACTTCGCAATATACTAGGTGCTCCACCTGCAAGCAAACTAAATATCCAAAGTATGCTAATTGTTACTATTGGTTTTACCACTAATTGTATCCATTTTTGCTTTGCAAAAGGCTTAAATAAACTTACAATTATTAAATAAATAAACCCTAAATGCAAACCCGATATTGCAATTACATGTATAGTACCCGTATTGCTGTAAGCTTGTACCAAATCTTTATCCAAATCATCTCTGTAGCCAATTAGCAAAGCCTCGGCTATACCTTTTTCTTTAGCACTCGGTATGTTAGTTGCAATGCTTTGTAGCACATAGTTACGTAAGCTGTACAAGTACTTTTTAAACCAATTGGTGATGGTGTAATTAAGCACCACATAATCATTAGTATTAATAAATAACTGGTGGGTAACGCCATTAAATAAACTTTGCTGTTCGTAATTAAAGGCCCCAGGGTTGCCACTGTTTTTAATAAGTTGTAGTGGCTTATTGGTAAGTATTACTGAGCCGTATTGTAATAGCGGTTGGCTGCTATCTTTCTTAATGTAAAGTATAACATTGGCATTGGCAGTTGCTATAGTATCGCCGTGTATTATTTGTAGTACTTTAGCCATAGCCTTATAGCTTTTAGCCTTTACTACTAAGGGTTCGGTGAGGGTAAGTACTGTTTGGTAGGCATTGTTGGTTACTACTTTGGCTAGGTAGTTTTTATGTTGTCGTACATCTTTTATAAGTACTAACCCACAGCCAGCTGTAACTAATAGTATTTGTAAGCCTAGGCTTTGTAAGTATAATTTTAGTATATGCCTTTCGGCAAAAAATAAAGCAGCAGTTAGTATTACCAACACTGCAATTAGGGCAATAACGATAAGGATAGTTAAAGGCATTTTGCAATACCATTGCAGTAAAATACCTAATATTAATGCAGCCAATAACCTTACAAACGGGGCTTGTTTGTACAAAGGAAATGTTGACTTTAATTGCATATATAATTGTTATATGGCATACTCAAATATAATAAAAAATATGATTGCTTACGTATAAACATACTTTATTTCGTCTATATATAAAACAACATATATGAAATAACATTTATGAAATATTTATTTATATTATTATTCATTTCTTGTGGCTCAAAGTATATCACAAAAAATAAGGTATTAACCGAAAAGGTTGTTGATAAACAATCATTGCCAATCTGTATAACCTTTGAAAATAAAGCACCTATTGAGTTTAAATTATATGCAAGTAAAATTTTACAAGAAAAAGGTTTTGAATTATTATTGCAAAGTGAAATGTTTCAAATTGGTGCAGATGAAATGAAAACTAAAATTGATAATATTATTTCAAGTAACATAACAAAAGAGAGTGATATAAAAGCAGAATTAAAATCAAAAGTTAAGCCAATTGCAATATCGCTTACAATTTTACCTTTTTATAAGGTAATTAATGATTCTATTTTTATTGATAGTCTAAGGTATCGAAATATACAATTTCCTTATAGTGGTACTGATTTAATTGAATACAAGAAAGCAGATTCCCAGACAACTAATAAGTATTATCAAAATGTAATTAAAGAGTTGTTGACTGTTTTAAAATATTTATAACATTATGTTTTATATTATTTTTTACGGAAAAACATACTTTATTTCGTCTATATATAAAACAACATATATGAAAGCATTATTATTATTGATTGTAACTTATTACTGTTGCAGTATTACAGTAGTAGCACAAAGTACCAAGGTCGATTATGAGCAAAAAACCATTTATAATTTTAACGGTAAATACCAAAAAGGCACAAACCAATTTAACCAAAAACAGCTGATAACAGAAATTATACAGCATAGTAAAGAGGGTGGCTTATTGGCAGCGTCAGCAGCAAAAGATTTAAAACGAGCTAGACCATTACAGTATTTGTATTTTGGAATGTCATTGACAGGCTTAATATTAGTAGGAAATGATAATGTTAAATTAGGTGGGTCTTTTATAATTGGAAGTTTAGTGCCTAGCTTAATTGCTAGTAAGTATTTAAAAAGTTTTCGTAATAAATTAAATAAAGCAGTGTGGTTACACAATAGAGATATGCTGTATTAAATAAAGTAGTTTAAATAGTAGCAAACAATATTTAATACCAAAAAAAATAAGTTAATTTGAGTAGTAAAACAAATAACTAATGGCAACTATTACACGTAAAGATTTTTTAAAAAAAAGTTCGTTAGCTACTATGGCATTGCTTATGCAGCAAATAGCAGGGTATAGCAATAAAGTACCCTATACCTTACAAGCCAATAGTAACAGTAACGTTACCTACTACCAAAAAACTGATGCTAAGTATGAAACTTTACGTAAGGGATTTAACAAACGTATAAATAATTACCCTAAAATAATTGCCTTATGTGCTACCACAAATGGAGTGGTAGAAGCTATGCAATATGCTACTAGTAAGGGTTTGCAAGTAACTGTAAAAAGTGGTGGGCATTGTATGGAGGGCTTTAGCAGTAGTAACGGTGGGTTGGTTATTAACCTATCGTTATTAAATACTATACAATGGGTTGATGCTAATACTATAAAAGTAGGGCCAGCTTGTACCCTCAAACAAATATACGAAACCGTAATACCCAAAGGCAAATACTTGCCCGGTGGTAGTTGCCAAACAGTAGGTATTGGAGGGCTTACCTTAGGCGGAGGCTACGGTTTATTGAGTAGGGCTTATGGGCTTACTTGTGATAGTTTGCTGCAGGCTACTATGGTTACAGGTAATGGCACTATTGTAAATACTACCAGTAATGCACAATTGCTTTGGGCATGCAAAGGTGGTGGTAATGGCAACTTTGCAGCTATTACCGAGTTACAATATAAGCTACAGCAAGCACCAAGTACAATGGTAAGTTACAAATTTAGAAACCAAGGTACAACTTTAGAAAATGCTATAACTATTTGTAGCAAATGGTTTGAACTGAGCAAAACGTTACCTAACACTTGCTTTTCAGCATTTATATACAATGGCAAAACCACCTATATACTACTTACCAATGTAGGTAAAAACATTAGTGTAGTACAACAATTTATTGAAACCTTTAAGGCATTATCAACCAAAATTACAGCAGGTAATCCTATTAGCTTTGGCACAGCCTTAAAAGCCTATTATGCTGAGGCTAATCCTATTACATTTAAAAATGCAAGTGCTGGATTGTACAAAAGCTATAGTGATATTGAAGGTATTGTAAAAGAGGTATTTACAAAAGTAAAAAGTACACCTGGCATATTATACCAAATAAATACATTGGGTGGTGCTATACAAAATCCACAATTTGAAAAAGCCTCTTCTTTTGCACATAGAGATTGTATTTACTTTTCGGAGCTACAGGCTTATTGGGAAAGTGCTACTGCTAATGATAAATACTTAAAAGCATTTGAACAAATACAAGCCGTATTTGCTAAAGCAGGTGTAACGGCACAGTACCGCAACTACCCCGATATTAATTTTAATAATTGGGCACAATTGTACTATGGCAAAAATTTAGCACAGCTACAAAAAATAAAAAATACTTACGACCCTAACAATGTATTTGGAGGCATACAAACACTGAAAGCTAGTGTAATAGCATTGTAATGTGTAAACCAGCAACTATACCGTAACTTTGCCATCCAAATATGCAAAATGAATTAATACATACTACTATAACTTACCCTGTAATGGAATCGTTTTATACCATACAAGGTGAGGGTTACCACCAAGGTAAAGCTGCTTGGTTTTTACGATTGGGTGGTTGTAATGTAGGCTGTGTATGGTGCGATGTAAAAGATAGTTGGGATGCTACAAAACACCCAAAAGTAAGTGTAGCAAACATTATAAAATTGATAAAAAGTACCCCAACTAATATAGTAGTAGTAACAGGTGGTGAGCCACTAATGCATAATTGTGAAGCACTTACAGTAGCCTTAAGGGCTGCACTATTGCAAACTAATATTGAAACATCGGGGGCATATCCTATTACAGGTAATTGGGATTGGATATGTGTATCGCCCAAAAAATTTAAAGCACCACTCACCGAAGTGCTACAAAAAGCGAATGAGTTAAAGGTTATTATATACAACCAATCGGACTTTGCATGGGCTAGGCAACATGCTGCAGAAGTACCTCCACATTGCAAATTGTACTTACAACCAGAGTGGAGCAAACGAGAACAAAATACCAAGCTTATAGTGGATTATATAAAGCAATATCCACAATGGGAAATGAGCATACAAATGCATAAATACATTGATGTGCCTTAGGGTTTTATGATTTTGTTGAAAGCTAGTTTGTTGTTAAAAACCGTAATGTTGTAAAGATTATTGGTTTGAATACTTTGCAATACATTTTTATAAAGTAATGCTTTTGATTCGTTTGTTATATTTTCATAACCCATTGAACCCGATTTAGGGTGTAGAAATATCAAATACAGATTTCCCTTTTTAATTAATATCAAAAAGTAAATTCTAAACCCTCCACTTCCTTGTAACCTTTTTTTAATATATGGAGTTGCATCGCTATTATTCAAACGAACTCCAGTCATTAGAGAAGCTGTATCTGCATTAAAAAAATAGTCTATTATAGCTGATTCAATTGAGTTGTAAGCATTTTTTTAATTAGTTTTTCAAATTGAATTTTAAATTCTTCTATACAAAGTATGTTCATTATAGTAAAGAAAGTTCTTTAGTGGTAGCAGTAAAATTAGAGATATTGGGTAAGTGAAAGAATGTAGCATCAAGGTCAGCAGCAACCTCCTTTAATTCGTCAATTGAGTATTTAAACCCTTTAATTTCCTCTTTTGCTATTCCTCTTAAACGTAAATTAGTAAAAGAATTGTACTGTCTGAATATGGAATAATGAAGGTCTCTTATGGACGAAATAAGGTCATTTAACAACATCAATGTTTCATTATCTAAGTTATTGAACCAACTTATTAACTCAATTTTTTCTACTAATGTATTTATAGTATTTATTTTTTTTGCTAGGTATTTTTTAAACTCAATAATACTATCTAAAAGTCGTTTATTTTTTCTTCCGTTACTAGTGCCTCTTGTTTAGCAGTAAATGATAAGGTTCTTACAGTTTCAAATGTTTCTGCTATTCTTGTTTTATAAAGTGTTTCCATTTTTAAGTTGTAAAATTGTAAATTTTATTTGCCTTTAAGCTTTAGTAGTTGCATAACAAATATACAAAACTAATCACCAAAGATTTAAAGCTATGCAAGTTTGTATTAATGTAGCAACTATAAAGTATTTGTACCTCCAATTAATAGCCCAATATTAACACACCGTTTTAATATAATTACGTACATTTATTATTACATAAAAAAACGAGTACTCACTATATGAAATGTATTTTCAAGGTTATACTTTTACTATCTTTTTTGCAAGGCAATGCACAGTGGTACAACCCATTGAATGTACAACCAAAAGCTGCAATTATTTATAGCAAAGCTATAGAAAAAGCAAACGATCAAAAATATACCGATGCCCTAAAGTTACTTACACAAGCCATTGCACTTGATGCCAAATATGTAGATGCATACCTAAGTATGGGTGGCATACAAGGCGAAATGAAAGATTATAAAAGTAGTATTGCCAATTACCAAATTGCCTTTACATTAGATACTGCCTATACTAAAAATTACCTGTTGCCCTACTCCATAAACCTTGCTGGTGCAGGGCTATTTAGCCAAGCATTGGCTGCTGCCACATTATTTAAATTAAATGTTGGGCTTGGCGAAAAAAGTTTACGAAGTGCCGATTACCGTATTAAATGTTACCAATTTGCCATTACTTATGCTTTGCAAAATGCAGCAGATACTTATGTATTTGCTCCGCAAAATATGGGTGATAGTATTAACAGTTTCGACTCCGAATATTTTCCCTCTATTACCATTACCGGTACCAAATTAGTATTTACCCGTAGGGTAAAAAATTACAACGAAGACTTTTATGAAAGCAATAAAATAAATGGAGTATGGAGCAAAGCAAAACCAATTGAAGGCGATGTAAATACTGAGTTTAACGAAGGTGCACAAAACATAAGTCAGGATGGTACAATCCTTTTTTTTACAGGGTGTAATTTTCCTCAAGGGCAAGGTAGTTGCGACTTATATTACTCCTTATATATTAATAACAAATGGAGCAAACCCATTGCAGCAGGGCGTAATATTAATACAGAGTTTTGGGAAACACAACCTAGCCTAAGCCCCGATAAACGAACCCTATACTTTGCAGCCCGTGACCCTACAACCCTTGGTGGTAGCGATTTGTATGTAAGTAAGCTCGACGATAAAGGACGTTGGGGTGTGCCCTACAACCTCGGCAAAACAATTAATACCACTGGCAACGAAAGCTGCCCATTTATGCATGCCGATGGTGAAACTTTATACTTTACAAGTGATGGACACCCTGGCTATGGTGGCGAAGATTTGTACCTTACCCGTAAGGATACTGCAGGCAAATGGACTACTCCTATTAACCTTGGTTACCCTATTAATACTATTGAAAACGAAGGGTCGTTAACCATAGCAGCCGATGGCGTAACTGCTTACTATGCAAGTGATAGAGCCGATACCAAAGGCGGATTAGACTTATATACTTTTATGCTTCGCAAAAATGTGCAGCCCACCAAAACCTTATATGTGCAGGGCAAAGTAACTGATAGCAAAACTACTATAGGCTTAAGTAGTACAGTAGAGTTAATAGATGTAGCCAACGGAAAATTATTACAAAAAATACAAACCGACGAAACGGGCAATTACTTTATTACATTGCCTATCGGCAAAAATTATTTGTTCAATGTAAACCGTAAAGGCTTTCTTTTTTATAGCGATAATTATAACCTTACTAAAGCCGTACCTGATACTACGTATAAAAAAGATATACCGCTACAACCCTTAACTAAAAATGCTTACATTGTACTCAACAACATATTTTACCAAACTAAGCAATACAACTTACAACCCGAAAGCTATACCGAATTAGATAAAGTAGTAACCTTACTTAAAGAAAACCCAACAGCAATAATAGAAATAGAAGGACACACCGATAATGTAGGAGCTGATAAAACTAATATAGAACTCAGTAATAAAAGAGCCAAGGCAGTAGTTACTTACTTAGTAGCAAAAGGAATATTAGCCAATAGGTTACTTGCAAAAGGCTATGGTGCTACCAAACCTATAGCTAATAATACTAACGATGTAGGCAAAGCAAAAAATAGAAGAACAGCCTTGAAGGTTATAAAAATTTAGTAATGGTAGTTGCATAGTACTACCTCTATAGCAGTGGTAGTAACTTTATAAACCAACCTATGCCTTTAGTAATACGCCTACTCCAAAAGCCTTTCAGTTCATTTTTTAATGGTTCGGGATTACCCAATCCTGTAAATGGGTTACGCCTACAATCTTTTAAAAGTTCATTTATTTTTGTTACAATGTACACTTCAGTTAATTGCCAACTTAAATATTGATCCTAAGCAGTAGGTGAAAAATGTAATTCCCTTTGCATTTTATTTGATCTTTTTAATAGTTTTTTTTAGCAGTCTAGTTTTGGCATCCCAATCAACTGCAATTGGTTTTTTACTATTTATTTCATTAATTCAATTTAATAAAGCTTTTCTGTTAGCTTCGGTAGCCAATAAATAGGCTGTTTCATCCATACTATTATACTCATCTAACGATATTAATACAACTGATTTTCCATTTGTATTCACAATTAGTGTATCGTTATTGTCCGCTACTTTATTAATATATTCTTTTAAGTTGTTTCTAAATTGTGAGGCATTGGCAACTAACGAACATGACTTTGTGAAGGTGGGGAAATAGAATTCCTTCTGCCCGTAACCGTTGATGACCTGCTGCCGGCAGGCAGGTTTACAAGTTTATTACTAATGTTCAGTCCCGTTGCTACGGGATCAAGCCCGAAACGAAGTACAATAAAGAACAAAAAGCCGATTGTTATTCCGTCTGCCCCACTTGCACAAAACCCCATGTTGTGTGCAGTACTATCTTTTCTCGTTAAGTTTTCTTCTTAACTCATCAAGTTCTTTTGCCATTTCATCAATGACTTTTTTGTTTTCGTCTATGACTTTTTTGTTTTCGTCAAGTTTTTTATTAAACTCTTTTTCTTTGTCTTCAAACATTGCATTTACAGTTCTCCATGCTTCTTGTTCTGTTTCAATTTTTCTTCGTTCTTCTGGGTTTGTTCCTGCAAAATGTAAAATGTCAGTTGTCAGCTTTATATCTTCTGTGTCTAATTCGTGGGTGAATTCTTTGGTAATTTTTTTATCGTCTATAAAATGTTGTTGCTCAAAAATGCTTAATAATTTTTCCAATTTAGTTGAATAACTATTCGTAATTCTGTCCACTTGAACAATGAAACTGTCGTGAGTTAATTTTTCTACAAAATCACTTTTCTTGTCAATAATTTTATTGTTTACCAAATCTTTGTAATTTCTTTCAACTTTTATACAAGGTGTTTCAATTTCAGGAAGTTTAAAGCCTAAAATATAAATTGTTGTTATTGGCAAAATAACTTTCTCATTATTTACAATATCTTCCTTTTTGTATTGTTCTGCTATATAGTTTCTAAAACGCATTAAATCTATGTGATTTTTTGCTTTCTGAATTTCTATCAATACTTTTTTCTGTTCTCCTGTTTCAGTCTTAATTGTAGCAATAAAGTCTAACCGAAAAACGGCAAGTCCTGCAAGTTCGTCAGTGTATGTAAATTCTTGTGGTTTTACTTCAACAGTTTCAATGGTTTGCTCCAAAAGTGTCCCAATAAAGAATTTGGCAACTCTTTCGTTTTCCATCATTCTCTTGAAAACTACATCATATATTGGGTTTGCTATTACCATTTCTTCTGTCTTAAAAATTATAGGCAAATGTACAAATTAATGGCTTCTTGTCCTACTTTTTTCTTGTTTGGTGTAGGTTTTGAAGTATTGCACACAACATAGTACTCATATTTGTACAAGTATACGTACTAATATTTATTACCATTACTAGACCATTTTATTGTATTTTGCAAAAAAAATAAGTACAATTGTCTCAACTATTATTACAACAAATTGCCCTTACGTTTATACCAAATATAGGCTGTGTAAGGGCTAAGGTACTTGTACAACACTTTAAGGGCAATGTGGCGGAGTTATTTAAAGCCAAAATTAAAGACCTTGCAGCAATTGATGGTATAGGCGAAGTAGCTGCTAAAAGCATAAAATATTTTGACGACTTTGCAGCAGCCGAAAAGGAACTAGCCTTTATAGAAAAATATAAAATAGAAGCCTTATGTATAGGCGCCGAAAATTACCCCAAAAGGCTACTACAAGCTTATGATAGCCCTACAATGCTTTACTACAAAGGCTTTGCTGATTTGAATACAGCAAAAATAGTGGCTATAGTAGGCACAAGAACCAACTCCGACTATGGAAAAAAAGTAACCGAAAAATTGGTAGAAGACTTAGCACCACATAACGTACTCATACTAAGTGGCTTGGCTTATGGTATAGATGCTATAGCCCATAAAGCTGCTGTAAAACACAACTTAAGTACAGTAGGTGTATTGGCACATGGACTCGATAAAATATACCCAGCCGAACACACCAAATTAGCTAAAGATATGATGACGGCAAATGGTGGATTGCTCACCGAATTTAGAAGCTATACCAAGCCCGATAGGCACAACTTCCCAACCCGCAATAGAATAGTAGCAGCCCTTGCCGACGCCACTGTAGTAATAGAAACCGATGTAAAAGGCGGTAGTATGATAACAGCCGAATTAGCCAATGGGTACAACAAAGATGTGTTTGCCTACCCCGGCAAAACCACCGATAGTAAAAGTGCAGGTTGCAATAACCTTATTAAAAAAAACAAAGCTAACCTCATTACAAATGCTAACGATGTGCTGCACATAATGGGTTGGGAAAAAACAAAAGCCAAACCCATTAAGCAACGAGAACTATTTGTAGAATTAACACCCAACGAAAAAACAATACTAACCCTACTACAACAAGCCGATAGCTTATATATAGACGAGTTGTATGCCAAGGCTGGCCTTACAAGTGGCGAAATAGCCAGTGCATTGCTAACGTTGGAGCTGCAAGCAATAATACAAAGCCTGCCCGGCAAAATGATAAAAATGATATAAAAACATTGTGAAATGGTATTTAGTCCTAGAGTATTTTAATTGATTAACATCAAATGCCGACCTGCCTGCCGGCAGGCAGGTTGAATAAACAAACTTGCCTACCGGCAGGCAGGTAGTACAATAAGGCGAAGCCGCAATTGGACTAGATTGTTTATCATTTCGGTATAATATTCAATTACATAAAAAATGACACGTTATGCCAAATTATAAATTTGAAGTACGGTTAGAAAACATGAATTTCAGTGATGCACAAGTTGCATTTTTTAATAAAGAGCTTGAAAAGTTACTAATAAGTAACTTAGTAAAATCGGGTGTAAGTAACAAACCAATTGGTGAAAAATTTACAGTATCAAATGGATGGAGTGGTAAATGGCTACGCCAATTTGCTAGTGATGCTGCTATTAAAGAAAGTACTTCATTTAGAAAATTAAATTTGAATGAAGCAGTGTTATAATAAATAAACTAATCGGCATTATTTATATTAGTTATTTAGCACAATGCTTACTCAATATTTTTTGGTTTGTACAAACCAATAAACCAAATACTATACTTTAGTAAAACAATAAGCACTATTGCTAAAATGCAAGTGTTATTGCAACGGTACACTTCATTATTTTGTATGCAAATACAGAAACACCCATGCAACTATGTACCTACACCAAATTACTTACAATAAGCCTACTAATATGTATTACAAATAGTGCAGTAGCAGGTAATATACCTAACGACACTACAATTAAAGTAGCTAATAAAGCCACCACTATAAGTGGCAATAGAGTTAGTACTGTATACTTAACTAACTATGCCAATAAGCGAATTGGCGAACTACCAACTTATAGTTATAACGATGCCAAATCAATAATTATTAGTACATACCATACTAGCAAAACTGAAGGTGCTTACATACTTATAATACAATCTTTACAATTAAAACAATTAAAAGGTAAAACTGCCATTGCAACTGTAAGTAAAGCATTTGTAGACCCCGAAATGCAAACAAGCCCAAAGCAATACTTTGATGTAGTTATTGAGATACGAGAAGCTAATAAAGAGGTAGCCAATATTGGCGAAACTATAGATATAAGAAGTAATGGGATAAAACCCGAGCAGCAAAATTATACTGGTATTAACAATGCAATACCATTTGCAACAAAGGCACAGGCAGCTGCATTTGCAAAAAAATTGAATAAAATATTTAAAGACAATTACTAAGTACAAACAAATAGTATGAAAAATATACTAGTATTATTGCTTACACTAATAAGCATAACTAATACCTTACAAGCAAGTATACAACAATGTAACCTACTGTGTGTAAGCCTTAGCGACAAATACAATATAAAAGTTAAAAATGATAGTGGCAACGATATAACAGTATATAATACAGGTACAAGCAGCATAATTAAGTTGTCAAAAAATACCACAACTACCATTAAGATGGAGGTAGGCAATAAATTATACCGTTACGAAAATGGTAAAAAAGGGATATTGCTATTAACTGCCACTGCCGATATGGACGATAAAATTCAACTATTTAGCAAATTATAAACAATGAAAAAAATATTACTATTAGGTATTTCTTTTATTGCAGCCACCGTAATGATGGCTCAAGTACCAGCAGTGATAAAAGCATATTTGGTAATGAACTCAACCGATAGGTTTGAAATAAGTATGCATAAAGATAATGGCAAATGGGTAGGCAAAAACCAAGAAACGGGGCAG
>JAYWGN010000022.1:0-118439 GCA_043778255.1 Chitinophagaceae bacterium
TAAATAATAGACCAGTTAGAAAATTTAATTACTTAACCCCAAATGAAGTATTTTTGAAGATGACAGGGTAAGTGTTGCACTTATCTGTTGAACACAGCAGGTATAAGTAAAATTTATTTAGATAATTATATGTATAAATACATTTTGTTTCTTATAGTTTTGAACAGTTGTGGCTACGCCAAAATGCAACAGCAATTACAGCTAACGCCCATTAGTAAAGGCTTTAATGGCACTTACGAAAACTATGCCTATAAATATAAGTTAGAAAAAAGAGCAGCGGAAATTGGAAAAGATGGTACAACCTTAACCAAACTATTATACCTTACTAAAGTAAAAAATGGAACTATTGGTTTTAAGCTGCTAACTAATAAAGCCATTGAACTTTATTTTCAAGACTCAATAAATACAACCACCAAAATTGTAAGAGGTAAATTGAGTAACAGGGGTTTATTTATAACTAAAATTATACACCACCGTGTACAAATACCACCAATTTTTCCTTTTTTGTATAATAGTACTAATATAGAAAAATTTTTTATAGAATCCAATACTGCAAACGACTTGGTAGTAACACTTACGTATGTAAATGAAGGTAATATTTTAATATTTGGTGCTGGTAATTCTTATACCATTACATATTTTTTCAAAAAAATATAAGTCAAGTACTGTAACTTTGTTTTTTTATATTAAGTTGCGGCGATGGCGAAATTGGTAGACGCACTACCTTGAGGTGGTAGCGCCTGTTACAGGGCTTGGGAGTTCGAATCTCCTTTGCCGCACTATCCTAAGTTGTTGCTATACAGTAATGGCTTAGGATATTTTTTTTGCAAAAGTTATTTTGATACTAACTCATCGTATAGGTGGTGTACTAAGCCATCAACCAATCCAATTTTTGGAACAAATATATTGGTAGCACCAACCCAATGCATAGCGTTAATATATATTTGCAGGGCGGGTACTATTACATCGGCTCTGTCTTCTCTAAAGTTATACAATCGCATTCTTTCAGTAAGGGAAACCGCATTCATTTCTTTATAGTAATCTCTCAACAGCTCTATAGATAAGGGTTTGCCGTCTTTTTTTTTGCTAAGGCTAAATATTTTATTAATGTTACCACCACTACCAATGGCTATTACTTCTTTATTAGTTTTAGTAAGTTGTTTCAGTTTTTCTTTCATTGCATCCCACTCTTTATCCTGTACCAAATTTTTTAATACTCGTATAGTACCAATGTTAAACGACTGTTTAAATTGTAAAATACCATTACTAAAGTAGGAACATTCCGTGCTGCCACCACCAACATCAATGTACAAATAACTGTTATTTTTATCTAAGGTTTCGGCTATGTGGTTTTCAAATACTATCATTGCTTCTTGGTCGCCAGTTATAATTTCTATATGTATGCCAGTTTTTTGTTTTACTTGTTTTATTATGGATTCGCCGTTAGCAGCATCCCTCATGGCACTTGTAGCATAAGCTTTGTAATTGGTTACACTGTAGGCACTTAATAAGTTGTTGTAGGCACTCATAGTATGCAGTATCATATCTATTTTTTGGGGGCTTATGGTACCTGTTTCAAACACATCAAACCCTAGGCGTAGCGGTACTCTTACAAGGTTAAGTTTGCTAAATGTAGGCTCATTATTTACAACAGTAACTTGGCTTATAAGTAGCCGAGCAGCATTACTTCCTATGTCAATTGCAGCTAGTTTCAATAGTATATTATTTAATCTTTTTTTTTACCAAAAAAAACAAAAATACAATATAACAACAGTATAAATGTTTATTAATTTGGGGTAGCTGCTTTTGACAAAAAATAGGTGTACAAATCTTGTTGGGCTCGTACTTTGGGTTGTTTGTTATGTATGTAGCTATTGGCTAATTTGGCGTCTAATACTCTAGCTTTTGTATTGTCGGCAAGTTGTATATCCAAAAAATCCTTAATTTCTTTTTTTAATGTTACATCTTCAATGGGGCAGGCCACTTCTATTCTATGGTCGAGGTTACGCCCCATCCAATCGGCTGAAGCTATGTACACATCGGGGTTTCCACTGTTTTCAAAGTATAATATACGGGAGTGTTCTAAGTAATTATCAACTATACTTATGGCTTTGGTTTTCGTTTTTACCTTTTTGGTAAAGGGTACACAGTATATGCTTCGTATTATTAGTTGTATAGGTACACCTACGGCAGCAGCTGCTTGTAGTTTATCTATTAACTCACTGTCGGTTAGTGAGTTTAGTTTTATAATAATCCCCGATGGTTTTTTGGCCTTATAGTTTTTAATTTCTGCATCTATTTTCAGCATTATTTTTTGCCTCATATTTATAGGGCTTAGCCACAGCTTTTTGCAGGCTAGTAATATTTTTTTATTTTTTATATTACTTTGCAAGTAGTTAAATACTCTATTTACATCGGCCATTATAAATCTATCACTGGTAAGCAAACAACTGTCGCTATATATTTTTGCAGTTTTTTCATTTATATTACCAGTACTTACAAAGCCATAATGAGTGGTTATTTTTTTTGTTACTTTTTTTATGAGGCATATTTTTGCATGTACTTTAAGGTTGGGTACACCTATAAGTACATGTATGCCTTCTTCCTCTAATCGTGCCTTCCACATTAGGTTGGCTTCTTCATCAAACCTTGCTTTTAACTCTAATAATATGGTTACCTTTTTACCATTTTTGGTGGCATTAATAAGTGCATTTATTATTTTGCTTTGGCTTGCTAACCTATAGGCAGTTATTTTTATTTCTGTTACGTCGGGGTTAATGGCTGCTTCTCGTAGCAGGTCAATTACAGCATCAAAGCTATGGTACGGAAAGTGGAGGAGTATATCTTTTTGCAATACTATGTCTGTTACCGTTTTTACATCGGCCAATGCTGGGTGGTGAAATGGTTTTTGCACAACTGTGTTGTGCTTAAATATGTGCTTAGGAAACTCAATAAAATGCCTAAAATTGTGAATGCTACCACCCGGCATAAGGTTATCATTATTGGTGAGGTTAAGCCGCTTAATTAAGTAGGTAAGTAGGTTAGCATTTATTTCACGGTCGTATATAAACCTTACTGGCGGTGCTAACTTACGTTGCTTCAAACCTTTTTCAAGTTTTTGAATAAGCGAAGTGGTAATATCATTATCAATATCTAATTCGGCATCTCTAGTAAACTTAATTATATGGCTTTCAAAATGATTAACAGAAAACATGGAAAATATACGAGGTAGCGAAAACCTTATTACATCTTCGAGTAGCATTATATGTGTTTCGCCCTTTGGGCAAGGCAATAATACAAACCTTGGTGTAAGCCTTACTGGCACTTCTATAAGGGCATATTTGCTGCTATTTTTTACTTGTTTTTTTGCAATTACTACCGCCAGGTATAATGATTTTTCTCTAAGTTGCGGAAACGTTTTTATATTCTGTATCATAAGTGGCGTTACATTACTTTCCACTTCATCATCAAAATAGGTAGATACAAATTCCTTTTGGGTAGCATCAAGTTCGGTATGTTTTTTAAAATATATTTTTTGCTTTTGCAATTCATTTACAATATTATTCCAAATACTTCCAAATTCTTTTTGTTGAGCTACCACTGTATCGTGTATGGTATCTAAGGTTTTTGCTATTAATGTTTTGTTGGTTTTAGTTTGTTTGGGTAGCTCCAATAAGCGGCCAAGTGTGGCTACTCTTACTCTAAAAAATTCATCGAGGTTATTAGAAAATATACCCAAAAATTTGATCCTTTCGGGTAAGGCAACGGTAGTATCGGCGGCTTCTTGCAACACCCTATGGTTAAAGGCTAACCAACTTATATCTCGGGCTACATAGTTTTTTGAAATAGGCATATTGCCAAAGGTAAAGCACAAATGAGGTTTACTTTATTATTTTAATATTAATTTTTTTACAACCCATTTTATTTATTTTTGTATTATATAAGTATGTATATGACCAAAGATGTAAAAATAAATAGTATTAATATTGGCTTAATGTTAGTTAGTTGTGTAGCTGCTTTTATAATGCCATTTGAAGTGTTTTTATTTGCGTATGCAGTACTTGGGCCTTTGCATTACCTTACAGAAATTAGTTGGCTCCACGACCGCCAATATTTTACCAAAGGTAAATATGATTATGTGGTATTACTGGCAATAGGGGTATTAATTACTTTAATGGGTTATGGTAATAAATGGGGACTTCATTTTGACTTTACAATATTGGGCGAAAACTTTAGTGAAAAAATTATTTTTTTAGCTTTAGCTGGAGCATTAATTATGATATTTGTTAAAAATGTTTGGATAAAATCAATTGGTTTATTATTTATTTTTATTATAGCTAATTCATTATTTAATGCTGGTGTTAATGATAATCTAGTGCTATTTATTGGTGCCTTAATACCTACCTTAATTCATGTGTATGTTTTCACTTTATTGTTTATGTTATACGGTGCTTTAAAGTCACGGAGCAAAAGTGGGTTGTTGTCAATTGCAGTGTTAATTATTTGCCCTTTACTATTGTATTTTTTATTTCAAGATACTACTTTTGTTCCTGTAACTACCTATGGCAAAGATTCTTATATTGCTAGTGGCAATGGTTTTTTTGATACTAACCTTAGTTTTTTAAAAGAAATGTTTAATGCGAATATTCCATTAATTAAAGCGGCTGCTGGGCAGGACAGTGTATTTACAAATACTAATGGCGATCAATATATGAAATTCGCTATAAACCCAACCGATAGTGGATTTGAGAACACAGCCAACCTTGTATTTCACAGCAAAGCTGGTATATTATTAATGCGGTTTATTGCATTTGCTTATACCTATCATTACCTTAATTGGTTTAGCAAAACCGAAGTTATACGTTGGCACAAAGTGCCTAAAGTTAGGTTTGTAGTAGTTATAGCTTTGTGGGTTACTTCATTAACTATTTATGCTTTTAACTATTCACTTGGTTTGCAGGTATTATTCTTTTTAAGTTTTTGCCATGTATTATTGGAGTTTCCACTTAATTGGACAAGTATAGTTGGTATTGGTAAAGAAGTTAGGAGTATTAGTAAAACTGGATTTGTACCTACGGTAAAAAGCGCTTAATTAACCCTTCATTTTATTAATTATATTGGTAGTACTATAGCCTTGTAATGTGGGTATTATTGCTACTGTTCCGCCATTGGCAATTACCTCAGTTGCTCCCACTATATGGTCTAGTGTATAGTCTCCACCTTTTACCAATACATTTGGTAATAAGGCTTTTATTAACTCAAGTGGAGTATCGTTGTTAAATAATATTACCGCATCAACCATAGTTAGGTTGGCCAACATTGTAGCTCTATTTGCTTCGTTATTTATAGGTCGCTCATTGCCCTTTAGTCGTTTTACACTAGCATCAGCATTTAACCCAACTACCAAATAATGACCATAAGCAGCAGCTTGGTGCAGTGTTTGCAAATGCCCTGCATGTAGTATATCAAAACAACCATTGGTAAATACTACTTTTTTTTGTTGGTACTTTAATGCATTTATAATACCCAATATACTTTGTGTAGTATGTATTTTATTGGTACAATAATTAAGTGTTTTCATTAGGTTGTGCTTTTACTTTTACATACTCAAACCATACAAAGCTTAGTGTACCTACTACAAATATAATAGCCGTGGTAGCACCCCACATAACCCAACCAAATGACTCGGCCTGTGCATTTGAAATATTATATAATACTAGTACTTTAGCTACAGCAATAGGGAAGCTGCCTATACCGCCAGGCGTAAGTATCATAGCCAATGTACCTAATGTAAGCACCGCAAATGAAGCATCAATACCTAAGTGTTGGGTAAATTCCATAGCATTGAAGCCCACATATATTTGCATTAAATAGCAAAACCATATTAATAAGGTATGAAACCAAAATAGCTTTGCATTTTGTAAATTTTTTATACTTTTAAATCCATCTTGTACGCCACTAATTTTATGTTTTAGGCCATCTATAAGTTTATGATTAGTATATTTTTTTAATAAATATTTAATTAGTATTACTATTATTGTAATTATAAAAACAATAAGTGTAAGTTTTAATAAAGGGTGCATGTTGCCTTGCTTTACACTGTTGGCAAACATATCAACCACAAATTCGCTAATACGTTGGTATTGCAATAGTACCGTTATTAATATAATTACAAAATAACAGAGTAAGTCAATAGCTCGTTCAATTAATATGGTACCAATTAGTTTTTCAAAAGGTATTTTTTCTCTCTTTCCCAGTAAGGAGCATTTAGCAATTTCGCCGGCACGGGGTGCTAGGGAGTTAACTAAGTAACCAATCATAACTGTAGCAAAAGTGTTACTGAGTAAGGGTTTGTAGCCCATTGGCACCATTAAGTAACGCCACCTTATAGCACGGCTTATATGGCTACATAACGATAGTATTACTACGGGAACTAAGTAAATATAATTTGCATTTTTTATACTTTCGGCAAATATATCTTTTTCTGCGGCAGTCATTTTGCTGTATTGCCAGTAGGTTAAAAACAAACCAATACCAAAAAAAACAGTGTACTGCAATATTTTTTTTAACCGCTTATTCATGCATTTAAGGAGTTAGGCTTTAAGCAATTTTGTTATTTGCATTGGTAAATACTACAGCTGGTTTATGCAATTTTGCTGCTTCAAAATCCATAATAGCAAAGCTCATAATTACAATTATATCTTCTACCATTACTTTGCGGGCAGCTGGGCCATTAAGGCATATAACACCTGAACCACGTTTGCCTTTTATTATGTAGGTTTCAAAGCGTTCACCATTATTAACATTTACAATAGCTACTTTTTCGTTTTCAATCATATTGGCAGCATCTAACAAATTTTCGTCAATAGTAATGCTACCTACATAATTAAGATTAGCCTCTGTAACAGTTACTCTATGTAGTTTTGATTTTAAAATTTCAATTTGCATAGTCACAAAATTATAGGAATTAACCCAAACCCCCAAAGTAGCTATTTTTTTTTTTGTAGGAGTTTACAGTACGGTGGGTTTAGTAAGCTTTTTTTATATTAAAACTTTTTTTTCTAAATTTATAAATGTAAGGGTTGATACCAAAAAATAATTAAACAACCCATCTTTCCCATTTTTATGCTTATTACTGTTACCCTTTTTATTTACCTTTATTAGCAAAAACAAAAAAAATGAATAATACTATAACCGTAGCAGTTACCATTAATGTTAGCAGCAATAAAGTATGGGAATACTATACTAACCCCAATTACATTACAAACTGGAACTTTGCCCATGAAACCTGGCAATGCCCCACTGCAACTAATGATTTATGGGTTGGTGGTACTTACAATGCCCGTATGGAGGCCAAGGACGGCAGCAGTGGTTTTAACTTTGAAGCTATATACACCAAGCTTGATATTGGCAAATCATTTACTTATAAATTTGGTAATAGGTATGCAACTGTATTATTTACGCCTAATATTAATACAACCGAACTCATAATAACTTTTGACCCAGAAACGGAACATACTTTGGAAATGCAAAAAAACGGTTGGCAAGCCATACTTAATAACTTTAAAACCTATACCGAAAGTAATTAAAGCATAAGCTTTTAAAGAAAATAAAAAAGGCTGTAACAACTTTGTTGAAACAGCCTTAGTAGTAAATTATAAATAGTAACTATTCGGGTATTAAAGGTGTATCAATTACAGGTACATCATCAATAGTTTTTTGTTTGGTTTCAAATATTATTTTACCATTTTCCACATCGAGGCTAGCCATAAGGGTGTCGCCACTTTTTATATTCATATTCAATATTTCTTCGGCTAATGGATCTTCCAAATACTTTTGTATTGCCCTGTGCAAAGGCCTTGCACCAAATTGTACATCGTATCCTTTGTCGGCTATAAAGTCTTTTGCCTCTTTTGTAATTTCCAAATCAAAGCCAATATTATTCAACCTTTTTAATACGGCTTTCATTATAATGTCAATAATTATATGAATATCCTCTTTGGTTAAAGAGTTAAATATAACTACATCATCTATTCTATTCAAAAACTCTGGGCTAAATGTTTTCTTTAGGGCTTTTTCAATTACTGCTTTATTGTTTTCTTCGCTATTAGCCACTTTACTTGCTGTAGCAAAGCCTACCCCATCACCAAAATCTTTTAACTGCCTTACGCCAATGTTGGAGGTCATTATTATTAGGGTATTTTTAAAATCTATTTTTCTACCCATACCATCGGTTAATATACCATCGTCCAACACTTGTAGTAGTATGTTATAAATATCGGGGTGTGCCTTCTCTATTTCATCGAGTAGTACTACACTATATGGCTTACGCCTTACCTTTTCGGTTAGCTGTCCGCCTTCTTCGTAACCAACATAGCCTGGCGGTGCACCTACCAAACGGCTTACGGTGAATTTTTCCATGTACTCACTCATATCTATACGTATAAGTGCATCATCACTATCAAACATGTGCCTTGCCAATGCCCTTGCCAACTCCGTTTTTCCAACACCAGTTGGGCCTAAAAATATAAATGTGCCAATTGGTTTTTTGGGGTCTTTAAGTCCAACCCTATTACGTTGTATAGCTTTTACTACTTTTTGTACGGCACTATCTTGCCCTATTACATTAGCATTTAAGTCCTCAGCCATTTTACGTAATTTTTCTGTTTCGGCTTGTACCATTCGCTTTACTGGTATGCCTGTCATCATACTTATTACTTCGGCTATTTGCTCTTCCTCTATAGGAAATCTTTTGTGTTTACTTTCCTCTTCCCATTGGCTTTTTGCTTTTAGCAAATCTTCTTCTAGCCTTCGTTCATTATCACGCAAAGCTGCTGCCTCTTCAAATCGTTGGCTTTTTACAACTTTATTTTTTTCAAGTTTTATAGCTTCTATTTGTTTTTCATAATCCACTATATTTTCTGGTACATTTATATTTTTCAAATGTACTCTAGCTCCTACCTCATCTAATACATCAATTGCTTTGTCGGGTAGCAGCCTATCGGTTACATAACGGTCGCTTAGTTTTACACAAGCCTCTATAGCCTCATCGTTATAAGTAACGTTATGAAAGTCCTCGTATTTATCTTTAATGTTGTGCAATATTTTAATGGTATCATCTACACTAGGTGGCTCTACCAATACTTTTTGAAACCGCCTATCCAAGGCACCATCTTTTTCAATATGCATACGGTACTCATCGAGTGTAGTAGCACCAATACATTGTAGTTCGCCACGTGCTAATGCTGGTTTAAATATATTGCTAGCATCAAGGCTACCACTTGCACCACCTGCACCTACTATGGTATGCATTTCATCTATAAATAATATAACATCTCTATTTTTTTCTAACTCAGTCATTATAGCTTTCATTCGCTCTTCAAACTGACCACGGTATTTGGTACCTGCTACAAGTGCAGCAAGGTCTAGTGATACTACTCTTTTATCGAACAATACACGGCTTACTTTACGTTGTATTATTCGCAACGCCAAGCCTTCTATAATAGCTGTTTTACCCACACCTGGCTCACCAATTAGTATAGGGTTATTTTTTTTCCGACGGCTCAATATTTGCGATACCCTTTCTATTTCCTCCTCTCGGCCTATTATAGGGTCAAGTGCATTTAGCTCTGCTAGTTTTGTAATATCACGCCCAAAGTTATCGAGTACAGGTGTTTTTGTTTTGTTATTTGGCTGTTGTTTTTGCTTGGCTTGAAAGTTCTCATCTTTATCAAACTCATCTTCATCATTAAATTCAGCTTTGGGGTTGTTGGTAGTAACCAAACCTAGCTCGTTACGAAAAAGGTCATAATCCACATCAAAATTATTTAATATTTGTGTAGCAATATTTTCTTTATTTTTAAGTATGGATAGCATTAAATGCTCCGTTTCTACTGTTGCACTTTTTAGTGCTTTAGCTTCTAATACTGTTACTCGTATTACCTTTTCGGCTTGCCGTGTAAGTGGAAGGCTGTTGATATTAGCAATATTTTTTCCGCTTTTATCTTTTATGGCCAACTCAATTTCTTTTCGTAATTCATATAAATCTACATTACACTTTTTAAGCAATGCAACGGCTGTATTTTCACCATCTCTTATAAGCCCAAGTACCAAATGTTCGGTACCTATAAAGTCGTTACCAAGCCTAAGAGCCTCTTCTCTGCTGAACGAAATGATTTCTTTTACTTGTGCTGAAAAATTATTATCCATTTTTTATAATTATTTCTTTGTTACAATATTAACCAATAATTTTGGGTTTATATTGTATATGTTTTTAACAATTGTTACTATTATAACGCTATAATATTGTAAATAGTTTCATAACTTAAAATTTACTTACTCCAATGAATTTCAAAATTGATACCAAACAGAAATTTTATGTAATAGAACCCGAACTAACCCAATTAACTGCTAATATGGCAGAACAGTTGAGTATTAAATTGTTACAACTTGCCAATACTGAACCTTATAATATTATTATAAAGTTAACAAATATTAGCAATATTACTATGGAGGCTTGTGAAATATTAGTTAATTGTAGGGTAACTATAAACCAACAAAACCACAGTATGGTGTGTTGCAACGTTACTGATACAGTATTAGAACAAATAATTGCATTTGAAATGGAAGAAGCCCTTAACATAACACCAACCGAAAGTGAGGCTTGGGATATTGTACAAATGGATGAAATAGAAAGAGAGTTTGATAATTAAATTTTTGTGATAATTTGATGATACAATAATTTGATATTGTGATAATTTGAAATGTTTGTCAATACTTTTTTTTAGCGAAGCAAAAAAAATAAAACCAGTAACCCGATTAATAACCAATGCTTAACTTTGCTGTATAATCTAATAAATTCCGAAGTAAAACAATATTCCTACTTATTGCGTATGTAGGTACAATTTTTAGTAAACAATGAAAATCCTTTTAATAATAGCACTAATTATATATACATTAACTACCCTCTACATATTTATATATACCATATTACAATGCCACTTAACTGTTGCTTATGTAAAATGGAAAAAAAAGAAAATTATCCAACCTATATATAATGAAAATGATGCAATAAGGGTAACCGTACAATTGCCTATATACAATGAGCCTTATGTAACCGAAAGGTTGGTAAATGCAGTATGTGCTTTGCAGTATCCACAGCATTTGTTAGATATTCAAATACTTGATGATAGTAACGACGAAACAATTGAAATAGCCAATAATTGTGCTGCACATTGGGCTGCCAAAGGGTTTGATATAAAAGTAATACGACGTGCCGACCGTGTAGGCTTTAAAGCAGGTGCTTTAAAATATGGTTTGGAGTTTGCAAAGGCTGAGTTTATTGCCATATTCGATTCGGACTTTGTACCCAACCCCGATTTTTTAATAAAAACTGTACCTGTACTTAACCAACCTAATATTGGTATGGTACAAACCCGTTGGGGCCATACTAACAGGGAGTTTTCGTTAATTACTAAGGCACAAGCCTTTTGGTTAGAAAACCACTTTAGAATAGAACAAACAAGCCGTAGTAACCTACAATTATTTTTCAACTTCAACGGTACAGCAGGTATATGGAAAAAACAAGCAATACTTGAAGCAGGCAATTGGCAGGCTGATACCCTAACCGAAGATTTGGATTTGAGCTACCGTGCACAAGTAAAAGGTTGGAAGTTTTTGTACTTAGAGGATACAGTAAGCCCAGCCGAACTACCACCAACATTAGCTGCATTTAAAAGCCAACAATTTAGATGGACAAAAGGAGGCGCCGAAGTAAGCCGTAAAATGATACCGACAATATTACGTTCCAAACAATCGTTTGCCGTTAAGTTTCATGCAATAGGGCATTTGCTTAACTCTGGTGTATATTTAGCCATTGCAATTAGTGCATTTTTAAGTATTCCATTATTGTTTATTAAAGATGTAATACCACAGCTACGGGGTACATTATCAATAGGGGTTATATTTTTTAGCAACTTTATAATATTGGGTATTACTTATTATTTAGCTACCAAAGATTACTTTAAGGCAAAAGGTTTTTTAGCTTTTTTAAAAATGTTTCAAATATACTTAAGTATAGCAGCAGGTATGTGTTTTCATAATAGTAGAGCCGTACTACAAGGGTACTTTGGTAAAAAAAGCCCTTTTATAAGAACCCCAAAGTTTAACGCCGAAACCAATGGTATAGAAGCTATACAAAGATTTACCACCAAAAAAATAGGCAAAGGAATATACTTATACTTTACATTATTTACCCTGTTTGCAAGTGCATTAGTATATGGAGTATTTTCTCAAAATTTTGGTTTTTTAGTATTCCATGCCACCTTAACTATTGGGTTGGGTTTACTTATATACTTTGAACTAGCAGACCATCGCCGCTATACACGAAATGCAATGGCAGCCTAATTTTTATAAAAGTAAATTATAATATTATTGAACAATGCAATACTTAGGTATTGCATTTTTTTGTAATAAAAAAAATATTTTTTTACTTTTTAAAAACCAACGGTTATCAATAACCGTAAGTATAAAAGTTACAAACAAATAAATTAACAAAACATTGTAACATTAAAAAATATAAATTTAAAAACTAAAAAATTACATTTTATGAAGTTATTCAAACTCAGTGCTGCACTATGTATAGCAGCATTACCAACTTTACTTACTGCACAAACTCCCATTAGTGGTTTTATGCAAGGTAAGGGCAAAGGCAACGTAGTAGTTAGTTATAGCACCGAAAGTTATGACCAAGTATTTCTTGTACCTAAAAAAATTGATGGCGTTCCAGTATTTAACAAAGTTACCGTACAATCAACATCACTTTATAGTACTGTTGGTTTAAGTAATAAGGTTGATTTACAATTTAACCTACCTTCAATTAAATCAACCGGCGAAGCCAAACAAGGCGAACTAGATGCAGGTTTTCAAAACGAAAGAAAAGGCTTACAGGATTTAAGTTTGTATGTAAAGTACAACCCTTACAAAGCCAAAGTAGGTAAAGGTAACTTAAGCTTAATTACATCAATGGGTTTACAATTACCAATGGGTAGTTATAAGGTAGAAGAAGGTTTACAATCAATACTAGCTATTGGTAACCACACTACACAGCTTAATACATTTGCTTTATTACAATATAAGGCAGATAAGGGCTTTTTTGTAAACGGCTCAATGGGTTATAGCTTACGTAGCGGTTCGGCACCAGAGGCACTTGTAGCCGAGTTAAAAGCAGGTTATGCAGCCAAAGCATTTTATGTAGATGCATTTATAGCTGGTCAATCAAGCAGCAAAGGAACAGATATATTAAAAGAAGGTTTTACAGGAGTATTTCCAAATACACAAGTTAATTACAGCAAAGTTGGTTTAAGCTTATACGTACCAATTTCTAAAGGTTTTGGTGCAGCAGCTGGCTTTAGCAGTTATGTATCTGGTCGCAATATTGGTGCAGCAAGTGGTGGTTATGGCGCATTAATTTACTCATTTTAATTACAACAACATTTAACAAAA
Organism: Chitinophagaceae bacterium; assembly: GCA_043778255.1. Taxonomy (GTDB): domain Bacteria; phylum Bacteroidota; class Bacteroidia; order Chitinophagales; family Chitinophagaceae; genus JAYWGN01. The sequence continues at coordinate 13,504 of JAYWGN010000022.1, forward strand.
AAATATTAAAAACAATAAAAATAATATCATGACATTTAATAAAATTATACTTGCAACAGCCCTAATAGGTAGCACATTTGCAAGTTGCAAAAAATTTAGCGACGAGAAACCCTCAATAGCTGGTATAGCTGTAGCAGGTGCTGACTTTTCAACCTTAGAAACAGCAGCAGTACTAGGCGGAGTAGCCGTTACATTATCTAACAAAAACCCTAACGACCCAACAGGTAGCTACACAGTATTTGCACCTAACAATGCAGCATTTGCAAGGTTAGGCTTGGTAGATGCAACTACATTGAATGGCTTACAACCTAGCTTTTTAACTACAACTTTACTTTACCATACTAGCAATGGCAACATAACTAGTGGTGTAATTAATATGGGTGGCAACAGCCCAAGTGTAATAGGCGTAAATCGTAAATTTATAACACGTGGTAGCGACAAATACATTAACGGTAGCAAAATATTAGCAACCGATGTAAGTGCTAGCAACGGTACTGTAAATGTAATAGATAAAGTAATGTTAGGTACAGGTGTTAATATAGTAGCAAGTGCACAATTGCTAAGCGGTTCTAAAGTATTTAAGGGTCCAGAACTTACCTTCCTTGTAGATGCAGTAGTATATGCAGGACTTGCAGGTGTACTAAGCGACCCAGCTAACAACTTTACTATATATGCCCCTACCGATGCAGCTTTCAAGGCTTTAGGCTTTGCAACACCAGCAGCAGTAAGAGCAGCACTTACCCCTATGCAAGTACAAGGTATATTGCTTAACCATGCTATAGGTGGTGGCAAATTTACCAGTGAGTTAAGTGGTACTACAGCAGCAACTGCAGGTGGTGGCACACTTACCTATGGTGCATTTAACAACGGTGTATATACTATTAAAAGTGCAGGTATTGCAGCTCCTGCTAACATGGTTATACCTGATATATTTTGTAGCAACGGAGTGGTGCATTTAATCGATAAAGTATTATTACCATAACATAAGTTTTCTTATATTTTGTTTTGTTTATACACTGCCCTTCTAGTAAGGGCAGTTATATTTTTATCACATTCCAATAGCAGCAGCATACATCACAGGTAGCATTGTTATAATTAATTTTTTTTTGGGGTTAAGCTATGTACTACTATGTAACTTTAGTGGCGTTAGCACCGTTCAAGTGTAGTATTTCTATTAAGCTATTTAGGTGTAGTAGTTTGTATTATATACTAACTCTTTTTTTATTGCAATACAAGTTTTATGTAATAACATTGTGAAATGGTATTTAGTCCAAAAGTATTTTAGCTAATTAACATCAAATGCCGACCTGCCTGCCGGCAGGCAGGTTGAATAAACAAACTTGCCTACCGGCAGGCAGTTAGTACAATAAGGCGAAGCCGCAATTGGACTATATTGTTTATCATTTCGGTATAATTTGCATTATAGTGGCAAATGCATTTTACAAAAAAATATAAACATGCAAATTATTTGCCATTCAATGATGAAACCATATTTTTACAGTTAAATAATTAAAATGATAAAAAACTTACTATGCTTCGGCATTTTATTTACAATAATTGTAAATACAAGAGCACAAACTTTTAATGTATCGTGGGGAGAAAGAGTGAAAATAACCAACGAATTTGACGATGCTGTACCAATAGGCAATGGTAAACAAATTGTATTTAAAATTAAACAACCTAAACGGATGTTTAGTATGAATATACCCGAAAATTATTTAATGATTGTAAACGCTAAAATGGAGACTGAACTAGAGTCGGAGGAAATAAAATTAGATGAAAAAAATGGAACTATAAAAGGCTTTGAAAAATATGGTAACAATATATTTTTGATGTACGAAGCTTATGATAAAGAAACAAAAACTACTAGTGAGTATGCCTTAAAGGTAAACGAAAAAACACTAGCCCTTACTAACAAAAAAACATTGGGCACTTTTGAGGCTGACAATAGAAACGACCAAGCAAAATCACTATATAAACTTTCGGCAGACTCTACCAAAATATTATTATTCTCTGAAGGGCCAGAACGTAGAAAAGAAAATAAACATTTATTTATAACTGTATTTGATACTGACCTTAACAAAATATGGAAGAAAGATGTTGAATTGCCTATATTAGAAAAATTTATATCCATATATGACCAAGATATTACTAACGATGGCAATGTATTTGTAGCCACCAAAGTGTATGATAAAGAAGTAACTAGAGAAACTGTACGTGAAGATGGTTCAAAAATACCATCGTATGTATATAAAATAAATGTATTTACCAAAGAGAGTGCTAAGCCAAAAGAAATAGCATTTAACCTTAATAACTTATTTATACAAGGTACTAAACTAACCTATAGTAAAAACGGTAGCATTACTGTGGCAGGGCTTTACAAAACAAAATCAAATGGCAACTTGAATGGCGTATTTTATGGTACACTTGATGCCAATAGTACTGAAATAAAAAACCCAAAAATAGTACCTTTTGACTCAGAAATTATACGATTGGTTGATAAAGATAGATTTGGAACCGATAAGAGTAAAGACCCTGGCTTGTATACCTCATTTAGAATAAAACATATAATGAGGAGGAGTAATGGTAGTGTTGATTTAATAAGTGAATATTACAGATGGGACGCTTATACCACTACTAATAGCAGAGGCGGTATGCAAAACCATGTAAGGTATGAATATGGTGATATTGTAAACACCAATATTGATAAGGAGGGTAAAGCAGTATTTACAAGAATACCAAAAGACCAATTGTATATAGATAGTGAAAAATTTCAAGGGTATTTTCCATTTTTGTACAACGACAAATTGGTGTTATTGTATAACGATGATAAAGATAATGTGGATAGAGATTTGGAAAAAAGACCGGATGATGTACTACGATTTGACAAATCGGTATTTGTTGCTGCCACAATTGATGCTAAAGGTGTACTAACCCGCCAAGCTATATTTAGTAATGATGATGAAAATTATGTAACCATACCACGTAACACAACCTGTATATCGCCTACCAAATACTTAATAACTGCCGACTTAACAAAGCTGTTTAAAAAAGGAACTCGGTTTGGTTTTTTAGAAGTTAAATAAAAAAATTACTTATTTGTATTGAATAGCACAACAAACACCTTACAGTAAAGGTGTTTGTTGTATAAGGGTAATTTGTTGTGTTGTGTTATTAGTTTAGTATTTATTTGTATAGCTAACCATCGTTATTTTAATGGCTTAACCAACTTTTGTATTAAGTTTATTAACTAACAATACAATATATTAATTTATGTTCAAATAAAAATGTTCTTACTATTAATTAGAGTCTACTACTCACCATTACATTTTATTAAAAATTATTGCCTTACAATTGATGTATTAACTCTTTAAATATAAAAGTGAATTTTGGTTCAGCTGCATTTGCTGCTTCTAACACCTCTTGGTGTGTTATTATGTTGTCCTCTTCTCGTATGCCTATATCTGTTATTATACTCATGGCAAATACTGTAAGCCCTACATGCTTGGCTGCTATTACTTCCTGTACGGTACTCATACCTACAGCGTCGCCACCGAGTATATGTATCATTTTGTATTCAGCTCTTGTTTCAAAGGTTGGTCCAGTAACGCCAAAGTACACACCTTCGGATACTTTTATATTATTATCGGAGGCTATTTTTTTTGCTTTAGCAATTAATACTTTGCTGTAAGGTTCACTCATATCGGGGAAACGAGGGCCGAGTTCGTCAATATTTTTACCCAACAATGGGTTAATGGTACTCATGCTAATATGGTCGTTAATAATCATTAATTCGCCTACTACAAAGCCTGGTCTTACGCCACCTGCTGCATTGGAAAGCAACAATGTTTGTACACCTAATGCCTGCATTACCCTTATAGGAAATACCACTTGGTTAGTACTATACCCTTCATAATAATGAAAACGACCCGCCATACAAATAACCATTTTATTGCCTACTGTTCCCAATATAAGCTTACCGCTATGACCTTGTACCGTACTTGTTGGAAAGTGGGGAATATCCTCGTAAGCAATTTCGGTAACAATTTGCATTTCGTTAGTAAAGTTACCTAAGCCACTCCCCAATACTACTGCAATTGTAGGCTTTATAGTAGTACAACTTGTTATATAATTTGCAGCATCCTGTATTTGTAATAATGTATCCATTTAGTTGTGTAGGTTAGTTTGTTATAAACTTTCAATTTGTTTTGTAGTAAGTCCAGTGTATTTAATAATTTTTAATTACTTTACTTTACAGTAAATATTATACTACATATTTATTAAAATATAAAATGCAATAAATATAAAATGTATGAAAAAACTACATTGCAGCCAACTGTACTTTTTGTTGCAAATCCATTACACTTTCTCTAAAGTTACCATCGGTATCCATTAGGTCTTTTACTGTTTGGCAACTGTGTATTACAGTAGTATGATCTCGGCCACCAAAGTGTTCGCCTATAGTTTTAAGGCTATTTTTGGTAAATGATTTTGCCAAAAACATAGTTATTTGTCTGGCTTGTACTATTTCTCGTTTACGGGTTTTGGCTAGTAATTTATCGTAAGTAACATCAAAATATTCACATACCATTTTTTGAATACTATCAATCGTAATTTCTTTGCTACTTGTTTTTATAAAGTTTCGCAATACTTTTTTGGCTAGGTCAAGGTCTATTTCTCTTTTGTTAAGCGATGATTGAGCCAGTAACGATATTAATGCACCTTCCAATTCACGTACATTAGTTTGTATGTTATATGCCAAATATTTTACCACTTCTTTGGGCATTTCTAACCCGTCGTTCTTCATCTTTTTTTCTAATATTTCTATACGGGTTTCGTAGTCGGGCATTTGAAGGTCGGCACTAAGTCCCCACCTAAATCGGCTAAGTAATCTTTCTTGTACACCTTCCAAATCTTTAGGCGATTTATCACTCGTTAGTACCAATTGTTTGCCACTTTGGTGTAAGTGATTAAATATGGCAAAAAAAGCATCTTGACTTTTTTCGGCTCTATTAAAAAACTGAACATCATCAATAATAAGCACATCAATTAATTGATAAAAATGTATAAAATCATTAATGGCATTATTGCGACTGTGGTCTTGAAATTGATTTATAAATTTTTCGGAACTTACGTACAGTACCACTTTGTTGGCATTGCTACGCTTTACTTCATTGCCTATGGCTTGTGCCAAATGGGTTTTGCCAAGGCCTACACCACCGTATATAACAAGTGGGTTAAATGAGCTAGTACCCGGTTTTTCCGCTACTGTTTTGCCTGCTCTCCTTGCTACTCTATTGCAATCGCCTTCTATATAACTTTCAAATGTGTAAGCTGCATTTAATTGCGAGTCAATTTGCATTTTTTTAAGCCCGGGTATTACAAAAGGATTTTTAACAGGGTTATTAACTACCAGTGGAAAATCCATTTCATTATTTTGAAAAGTCTTGTAGCCATAAGTAGGTACATCAATTGTTTGTGGTTTGTTTTTAGCATTGCCACTGTCCACCATTATTCTATATTCCAACCTTGCCTCTTTACCTAATTCACGTTTCAATGTTTTGGATAATAGGGTTACATAATGCTCCTCCAAATATTCAAAAAAGAATTGGCTAGGCACTTGTATAGTAAGTACATTAGCTTTTAGTGCTACGGGTTGTATAGGTTCAAACCAAGTGTTGTAATGTTGCCATTCTACAATGTCCTTAATTATTTTTAAGCAATTACTCCAAACTTTTTCAAAATTTTTATCCGTTATCAATTCAGTATAATTTATTCGATTAGCAATGATTTTTTACAACACTAAAATTTTATACACATTATGTTAATAAAATGTGGTGGGTCGGCGAATATCAAACAATATTTTGTAATAAAAAAATTTATTCACCCGTTTTTTTCTCAATTGGCAAAGAATGTGATTTTAAAAAATTTTTGCCATTTTTTTTGGAAAATTCAAAATCTAATCTTCCCAATTGTATGCCACCCCAACCTACTTGATTTACAAGCACATCGGATCCTAATTTGTTTTTTACTACATCGGGTTTGGGTAAAAAAGTGTGGGTATGCCCACCAATTATTAAATCAATATATTCTGTTTCGGCTGCTAGTGTTAGGTCGCTAATTTTATTATCGGCATACTTGTACCCAAGGTGCGATAAGCAAATGATTAAATTACACCCCTCTTCTTTTTTTAATTTTAAGGCAGTTTCATTTGCTTTTTCTATCGGGTTTTGGTATATAGTATTGCCAAATAATTTGTCGGGTACTAAGCCTTTCATTTCAATACCAATGCCTAGTACACCTACTTTTATTTTACCTTTGGTAAATATTTTGTAGGGTACATATTTGTTTTCGAGTGGTGTATTAGTAAGCCCATAGTTACTTATAATTAAGGGGAAATTTCCCTTTGCCATTTGAGTGGCAAAGTTATCCATACCAGCATCAAAGTCGTGGTTGCCCATAGTGGTAGCATCGTATCCCATTGCAGCCATAGCCTTTATTTCAGGTTCGCCTTTGTACAAATTGAAGTACGGTGTACCCTGAAATATATCACCTGCATCAAGCAGTAAAACATTACTCACTTCACCTCTTATTTTTTTTATTAAAGAAGCTCTAGCAGCCACTCCGCCCATCCCTTGGTTTTTACCTCCATCCATAGGGAAAGGATCAATGCGGCTATGCACATCGTTAGTATGTAATATGGTTAATCCACCCATGGCATCATCATCATATTGCCCTGCAAACAAGCCATATTGGTTAAGCAACATACCACCTGTAACTAGTGCAGTATTTTGCAAAAAATTTCTTCTTTTCATAACTAATAAATTATTTTTTAAAATTGTCAATTAACAATTGTCAATTGTCAATTATTATAAACTTTTCACTCTATCACTATCTTCTGGCGGACTAATTTTTTCGCCTTTTGCATTCCGATTTTTAAAATATTCTAAAAAAGCCTCTCTCATCAAAATATTATTATTTTGCTGAGGCAAAGGCCGTAGCATATCGGCATCATCGCCACCATTAGCAATATAATCGCTATTGGCTATTACATAAGTTTTATCCATATCCAAAGGCTTATCGCCTACCATTATATTGGTAGCTTTACCTTTGGCTAATGTGTAAGTAATACCGCTACTAGGCCAACCACCTCGCTTTGCCATAAGCTGTATAAAGTCATTAAAAATGTTGCCCTTAATATTTTGAATAATTATTAAATTGTCAAAAGGCATTATTTCATACACTTTACCAACAGTTATATTTCCTTTGGAGACAGTTGGTATTCTTATGCCACCATTATTTACAAATGCAGCATCTACATTTACACCATATTTGGCTGTAGCAGTTTGCCTCATAGCATCTACCAATATTAATCCGAGGCTACCATTTGGCTGTTTTTTTTCAAGGGTTTCAGTAGCCTGAGCTATTACCAAATTCATTGTTTTATTTATGCTATCGGAGTAGGTTGTAAGCATAGTAAGTATGCCACTATCAGCAGCAAAAGCCCTATTAACACGGTAATCGTAATATATAGCTTTTTTGGGTTGGTATACACTAGCACATGATGTGGCAATAGTAATTATAAATACACAAATATATTTTACCATAAAAAAAAATAAGATTTACTAATTGAAGTAGTTAAAAGTACGAATAGTTAACTCAATTGTACAAAAAAAAATTAGTACAGTAATAATAGCAATAATCGTTAAAATATAATTGAATATGTTTGGCTAAATTTGTATTATTATTTACCCATATAAATGCCAACAACCGTACTACTTAAACTTAACAATGCTGATGCAAATAATGATGCCATTATTAAAAATACTATTTGCAATCAATTAAAAGTAACCAACATAAGTAGTTATAAAATTATAAAAAAAAGTATAGATGCAAGAAGCAGAATAGTATGGGTTAACTTAACGTTACTTGTGCATTTACCCAAAGAAAAAAAAGCAACTGAAACTATACAAAAATATATATTTGAAAAATTAAAACCCAATGCAAAACGAGTGGTAGTAATAGGTGCAGGGCCAACAGGTATATTTGCTGCACTACAACTTATACAACTTGGCATACAACCCTTAGTGTTGGACCGTGGTAAAGATGTACGTAGCCGAAGACGAGATTTGGCGCTACTCAATAAAGAAGGCATTTTGAATACCGAAAGTAATTATTGCTTTGGCGAAGGAGGAGCAGGTACTTATAGCGATGGTAAATTATATACAAGAAGCAACAAACGAGGTAACATACAACGAATACTACAATTGTTTGTACAGTTTGGTGCCGATGCTGCTATTGAGTACGAAGCCCACCCACATATAGGCACTAATAAATTACCACAAATAATTACTGCAATGAGGCTTTGTATTGAGGAGTGTGGTGGGCAGTTTTTATTTGACCATAAAGTAATTGATATTGAATTAAAAAATGAAAAGGTTACCAAAGTAATTATTGAAAATGGTAATGACTTATCGGCAGATGCTTTTATATTGGCAACCGGCCATTCGGCACGTGATGTATTTGAATTATTGCTTCGCAAAAAAATAGAAATTATTGCTAAGCCGTTTGCATTGGGTGTACGTATTGAGCACCCTCAAATAATTATTGACCAAGCCCAATATAAATGTGATAGACTAGCCGAACAGTTACCACCAGCAAGTTACAGCCTTGTACAACAAGCTTATGGTAAGGGAGTATTTAGCTTTTGTATGTGCCCAGGTGGTATAATAGCTACTGCAAGTACAGCCCATAATGAACTAGTAGTAAATGGCTGGAGCCCAAGTAAGCGTAACAACCCCTATGCAAATAGTGGAATGGTAGTAGAAGTAAATATGCACGATGTGTTGGCACAAAAAGATTATGGTATTACCGAAAACCCTTTAGCCATGTTACAGTTTCAAAGTATAGTAGAACAGAAAAGCTTTGCAGCAGGTGGTGGCAAATTTGTAGCACCAGCACAACGTTTGGTTGATTTTGTAAATAATAAATCAAGTACCATATTACCCAAAACATCGTACTTGCCAGGTGTTGCTACAGCAAATATTAATGAACTATTGCCTAACTATATAAGCAAAGCATTGGCAGTAGCTTTGCAACAATTTGGTAATAAAATAAAAGGCTACTATACTAACGAAGCAGTATTAGTAGCAACCGAAAGCAGAACAAGTAGCCCTGTAAAAATACCAAGAGATGCTGAGTTACTACACCACCCACAACTTAAAAATTTGTACCCTTGTGGCGAAGGTGCAGGCTATGCAGGTGGTATAGTAAGTGCTGCTATGGATGGCGAAAGAGTTGCACAAACTATAGCAGCACAAATGAAAATATTATAATTGTATATGCCTAATAATATAACCCCTAACTTGCCCAACACACCAACACCTACAACTAACCACAACCAAAATATTGGTAAGCAAGGCGAAGCCTTAGCAGCTGCATATTTATTGAAAAATAACTACCAAATACTTGAAAAAAACTGGCGGCATAGTAATTTGGAGGTTGATATAATTGCATTTAAAAATAAAATATTACATGTAATAGAAGTAAAAACCAGAACCAGTAAAACTTATGGAGCACCTGAAGATGATGTAACCGTAAAAAAATTTAGACTATTACAAGATGCAGCCGAAGTGTATATGTATAAACACCCTGTATATAACAAATTACAATTTGATATAATTGCTATTACCATGTATGCAAACGAACCAGTAGCGGTTAACTTAATAGAGGATTATTATTTTTAACATTTTATAAATGAAAAATATTAAATGATTAACAGTAGCTTTGTATAACTAAATACTTAGTTATAGAATTTATACTGCTTTAAAAAAAATACATTATGCTTAAAAATATTAAACTAACCATAGCTATAATAGTGTTATTAATAGCACTACAAGCCTTTACTAGCCATACTTATACTAATACCTACAACCTCAACACTATAATAATAGACCCTGGCCACGGCGGTAAAGACCCCGGTGCACCCTGCTGGAACAATGCCTGTACCGAAGCTAAAATAACACTAGCCATATCATTAAAACTTGGAAAAGAAATTGAAAAACTATTACCCAACGTAAAAATATATTATACCCGAAAAGATGATAGCTACCCTACCTTATACTACCGTGCCGACTTTGCCAACGAAAAAAAAGGGGACCTCTTTATATCCATACATTGCAATAGTAGAGATGTAAGTTATAGGCAAGTAGCCGATGGCACCAAAACAGTAACCTACTATGAAGGCAAAGGACGTAAAAGAAAAAAACTAACCAAACAAGTAACAACCTACCGCCGAGAAAAAATAAATAGTACCGTAAAAGGTATGGAAACTTATATATGGATACCAAGTAAAACCGAACAGAAAACCGATGCAATTGCAGCTGCTGAAAATGCTGAAATATTTAAAGACCCAGAGTACAAAACAAAATATGGTGGCGGTGTGGATATAAATTCGGCAGAGTTTATAGCCAAAGCAAAATTGAGAACAAAAAAATATTTTTTGCGAAGCAACCTACTAGCCACACTTATACAAGAGGAAGGTGCCAATGCTGGCCGTAATGATAGAAATGTACAGCAACGTGGTGTTGGTATATGGGTGTTACAAGCCACTGCAATGCCCTCCGTATTGGTGGAAACTGGCTACATATCTACCCCAGAAGAAGAACGGTATTTGAACAGTACTAATGGGCAAGAAGAGATGGCGATACTGATAGCCAAAGCAGTTAAAAAATATAACGACGACCTTAATAAAAATACAAGTGGCAACCAACCAATATTTAAAGAAAATACAACTTTGCTAATTGAAGATAGAATAAAACAAATTACTTGGAATGATGCGGTGTAGTACAATTAACTACATCCCAGTATAAGCTATACCCAACCCTGCTGCCTCTGTAACCGTTACGTAGCCATTGTTGTAGGTTAAGCCTACTGCAACATCGTTAGTTAATAATAGTGGGCCATCCATATCTACATAATCTAATAAGGGTAGCATTTGTGCCATAGCTGCACTGCCAATGGTACTCTCATTCATACAACCTAACATTACTTTAAGCCCTTTACTTTTCGCATTTTGTATCATTCGCAATGCCGGTGTAATGCCCCCACATTTGGTAAGTTTTATATTAATACCATTGTAACAAGTTGCACATTTTTCTACATCGGCTTCGGTTACACAACTTTCATCGGCCATTAAGGGCAATGGCGAATTATTGTATATAGTAGCCATGCCTGTGTAGTTAAATCTTTCAATTGGCTCTTCTACAAACTCTATATTTAGGTCTTTTAATAGGGGTAATTTTTGTAGTGCCTCAGCTACTGTCCAACCGCTATTTACATCAACTCTTATAGGGTTATTGGTTTGCTGTCGTAAGGCTGTTATCATAGCTATATCATCTGCCCAACCCATTTTTACTTTATATATTGGCCAAGGGTTTTCTTGCATTTTTGCTACCATTTTATCAACAGTATCAATACCTATTGTATAGTCAGTTTGTATGGTTGTGTTGGGTGTTAAGTTCCATAGTTTATACAATGGTTTGTTACGCATTTTGCCATACAAATCCCAACTAGCCATATCTAATGCACATACCAAAAAGTTATTAGTGGGAAATAAGTGATGCAAAAAGTGCCAAAACCTATCGGTATCCTGCATTGCATATTTCTCAATTACAGGTCGTTTACTTTCTAACTCAGCAATCATACTTTCAATTGTAACATTGTAGTAAGCAATTGCTGGAGCTTCGCCATAGCCAATTAGCCCCATGTGTTCCAACGTTACTATTAGTGTAGGTTGGTGTGTTTTAGTACCTCTTGCTGTGGTAAACGGGTACTTAAATGGTAAGTTAAAGGCCTTGTAGGTAAGCTTCATTTTTATTTTTTTTTGTACAAAAAATATTACCGTCCACTATATACAATCATATTATTTAATGTAGTATTAAAGTCAGTTTGCTTTATTAATTCCTCCAATGTTAAGTGCATTCTATAACACCAATAATGGTTGGGGTTAGATGGTTCATTTATTCTTTCGTCAGTTGGGTTTTGCAACCTCAAAGTGCCATCAATACCCATTATATCTTGCAATTGAAATACACTAAGCATTGCATTTGATTGTAGGTGTTGCTGTATTATTTGTTGCACTATCCACGGTTCGGCATACCTTGGTGCTTCGCCATATTGGTGCAATATATTGTTGTAATAATATTGGGTATTACCATAATCCTCTTCCCACCATGCCCTTAGGGTACTCATATCATGTGTACTAGGTGTAGCCACACTTAGGTAAGGTATTGTATCCAAATTTACATATTGTTGTTGGGTAGCTTTAGGCATACGTTGTACCTCCAAACTAAGCATACTAAGGCTTTCCATTACACCAGGTACACAGTTAGGTACCATACCCAAATCCTCGCCACATACTAACATATTGGTACTATGCTGTATGCTTGGTAGTTTTTTATTAGCTTCTATTTTCCAAAATTCATTTTGCCTTTCGTAAAAATAATTAATGTATAACCGCCTTAATTGTTCTTTTTCATGCCCATTTAATTGGTTATAACTATAGGTTTTTTCCATAGCTATATTAAAGTGAAATTGCCCTTGGTTCGTCTCCTCTTCAAAGCATATAATATTGGCAATACAATCATATAATTTATACTGTACTACTTGGTCAAATTCATTTTGCGAAGCAAAATAAGCAAGTACTTTTTGTTGTGTATCAAAGTCGGGTTTTAGGTCATATAAGTTATTTTCATTTATGGTAAAAAAATGATTAATTACATTTTCTACGGCTTCGCCAAAAGTTTGTTGCAAATAATTAAATGTACAATAAGGTTGGCAAAGCCTTTGTGAGCTTAGGTATAAGCCTACAACAGTCAATTCATTTTTATATACTGGAATGGCTGGTACAAAATGCCCCATTATACCCTCTACAGCATGCAAAGGAATACTCCAAATACGGAAAAAGCCAAGTATATGGTCAATTCTAAAGGCATCAAAGTAGTCGCTCATTTTTGCAAACCTATTTTTCCACCAACCAAAACCATCCTGCTGCATTGCATCCCAATTATAGGTTGGGAAGCCCCAATTTTGTCCTTTCACGGCAAAGTCATCGGGTGGTGCTCCAGCTTGTTTGTTAGTGTTAAATAAATTAGGAAACTGCCAAGCATCGCAGCTAGTACGGCCAATGCCAATAGGTATATCGCCCTTCATGGCTATGCCTAATTGGTTAGTATAATTTACTGCATTTTTTAATTGTATATGCAAATGGTATTGTACAAAGTACCAAAAACTTACCTCGGTATATTGTTTTAATTTAGGATTAATTAACTTCTGTAAGCTTGTTGCAGTAACGGTTGCATTAGTTCCCCATTGTTCAAAATCAGCCGTTTTATGCTTATCTCTCAGGTAACAATAAGCAGCATAAGGCTGTAGCCAATATTTATTTTGTGTGTAAAATTGGAGGTATGCCTCAGTTTCTAATACTGTGCTATCCTGCAAATACAACTCTTTCAAATAACTTAATTTAAACTCAATAACAGCTTCAAAATTTAAAGCAGTTTCTTTATTTAGTTTATTTTTTTTGGCGGTGTATTGTTTTTGTAATTTATGTGTTTTATCTAACTTGCCTACGGCATCAATATTAATATATAAAGGGTGCAATGCAAATGATGAATTGGCGGCATAAGGGTACGAGTCGCTATTGGTTTTGTTAGCAATAGTATCGTTTATAGGTAACAGTTGTATTAACTTAAGCCCTGTACTTTTGCACCAATCAGCTAGTAGTTTTATGTCTAAAAATTCGCCTACACCAAAGCCATTTTTAGTACGTAAACTAAATACAGGAATAGCTACACCAGCACCTTTCCAACCTGGGTAGTTTATACCTACTACCGTATCATTTATAATATTTATTTCGTTGCCTTGTCCATTGGTTTGTATGCTCCTATCCTCACCACTTTCGTAGGTAACAAATAATTTGGTAAGGGTATTATAAATGCCATATTTATACACCACATTAGTGGTGCCAACTGGCAATTGTACTTGTACTGTATAGCCATTAGTTTGTGCTTTAAGCAGCAATGGTTTATTGGTGGTCCAATCACCTAACTTAGCAGTATTACCTATTATACAAACGGTTTCGTTAGGTTGCAATATTGGTGCATTTACATTAAATATATAATTGGCACTTTGGCTTTGCTTGGCAGTTTGCTTTATTTTTGTTTTGTAAAAAATTGCTTTAAAAGGCTTAGTAAAAAATGTGGTAAATGGTAACGAAGCAGCACACCAAGTATCGTATAAGTTTACAATTGGTTTATGTGTGGGTAAGGTTATAGTGTTAATAGTAGCGGTATAATGTTTAGTACCATCGGCATTTAATACATAATAATAATAGGCAATTTCCGCAGCTAACTCATCAATTTCTAATTGCCAACATTGGGCATCTACATACTGCAAAGGCAAGGCATTGGCTTCCACATCGTTACCTAAGGCAGTGGTGTTGCCACATATATATACCTTTTGCCCCCAAGTAGATTGGTAATTTAATATAAAACGTACAGTCATAGTATAAAGTATAGCAGTTATTAAAAAAAGTTGATTAGTTGCAAACTTAAACTATTAGTAAAATAAAAAAAATTGTTATTCAATATATTTTTTACTAATTAAAATAAATGTTAGTTTTGCACACAAATAAAAAGTATATGACAAAAACAAAAGGTTCACCTATAGCTTGGATAATTTTCTTTGTATCAACCTTTGCTTTATTGGCAGCTATATTTTTAAAATGGGAGTATTTAACTATGATTATTCCTTTTGTTACCACATCGTTTGTAAAGGCAATGCGGATAATGTAATTATAAAAAAAAATGGACTTATTTATATTATTTAACCTTCATATATTTTGAGGGTTTTTTTATGGCAATTACCTACTTATTTTTGGTGTTATATTTTTTTTCGCTTCGCTTAAATGTTTCCGCTTCGCTAAAATGTTTTCGCTTCGCTAAAATGTTTTATTGCATTTCTATTTTCATTTTATTAAATACGTTGTAATTGCTTTTTTATACCATAAATTTTATCACAAATATTTCAAAACAATTAACGGCTGTGCTTTAGGTAAGAGGTGAGAGAACCGGCAGAGAGGGAGTGAAAAAAATTATTCAAATATTTTGAAATAATTTGGTTAATTTTGTATCCAAATGAATACAATAAAAAATGTTTCAAATTGAAAAAACTTTTGAGTTCGATAAATGGCTTCGAAAACTAAATGACTTAACAGCAAAAGCAAAAATTTTATTTCGTATTCAAAAATTATTACATGATGAACATTTTGGGGACTGTAAACCAGTTGGAAACGGCATTTAAAAATTGAAAATTAACTATGCTAAAGGATACAGAGTATATTTTAAAGAGAAAAATGGTAAAATTATTATATTATTAATTGGTGGCGAAAAATCAACCCAACAAAAAGATTTACAGAAAGCAAACGAAATTTGGAATAACCTAAAAACTATATAAATGGAAACAACAAATTTTGATATTGCAGATTATTTAGATAATAAAAAAATGATTACTGCTTATTTGAATACAGTATTAGAGGATGGTAATAATGATGAAATTATTACTGCTATTGGGTATATTGCTAAAGCTATTGGCATGACCAAAATTGCCGAAGAAACCGGCCTAAGTAGACCAAGTTTGTACAAAGCATTATCAAAAGGATCAAAACCTCAATTTGCAACTATTGTAAATGTACTTCGTGCAGTAGGAGGACAAATTAAAATAAATCCAATAACCAAATAACAAATTTTTTTCATTCCAATACTGCAAGGGTATATTTTAATAAATAACGTCAGTGTCTTTAGTAATAAATAAAAGACTCTGCCGAGTAAAAAACTTTCAAGTAAGTATATAAAAAATTCAAAATGAATAAAAAAAATCTGAAAAATAAAATTTTTGAAACCAATAATGTACAAATTTATGAAGAAAATGGAAATTTAGTTTTTGATTGCATTCCTTTAAAATCAACTAAATATATCTCAAAATTTCTAGTTTACTTAGTAATGCTTATTGGTGCATTAATATTTATTTTTAATTTTAGAGATATATTTTACTTTTTTTCACCACAGCATAGTAATCTGGGATTATTTTTTGGTTTACTTACAATATTTATTGGAACGATGAGTTTGATGATTGCATATTTTCTAATCTTAAATTTCTTCAAAGTTTTTAAGTATTCTTTAGTTTATAATTTCTATTTGTGTGAATCATTAATAATAAATAAAGACAATATCCAATATCAAAATAATTTCGGTAAGTACATCAATATTAAAATATCAAATTTAGAATTTTGTGATTTTTATAGTAATAAAAGTTCCGGTGATCATGATGTTACATATTTATTCTCTCCGAGTTATATAAATAGTTTATGCCTTAAAGAATATAATCAAAATAAATTATCAAAGATTCTTTATTCAATTAATTATAATGACTTAACAAAAGTAAATTGTATTTTATTTAAACAATTTGCTAAAATTGGATCAATTTTTAATGAAAGTATTTTAAGCGATTATAAAAAAACAAAAAGAAGGGGTTATCGTCTTAAATTTATTACAGCATTTGAATATTACTTTTCCAATAGCGATGATTTTTCATTTGATGAAAGGCAGATTTTAAATGAAATTAACAAGTATATCGAAAAATTTAAAACCATGGTTTCTGACAAGCTAATTAAAGGCACAAACATAAAAATTAACGAAATTGAATTAAAATGTATCAAACGAAATAAATAATTTTTTAACCTAATTATATCAGCAAATAACTCACCAACATTCTTACCACTACTTCTTTAATTCACCTGTTAAAAGTCTCTTTATACAAAAAACCAATACAACATAACTGAAAGATACTAAATTAAAACATAAAAATAGACACCCCACAAAAAAAACCTCACATTTTCCAAAAAAAGATGTGAGGTTTGTATAATATGTATAACAAAATCATTTAACCCAAATAAGCCTTTAAGGCACCGCTGTACCTAGCTTTTTGTAATCGTTTAATAGCTCTTTCTTTTATTTGTCGTATTCGCTCTTTGGTAAGGTCATATTTTTGACCTATTTGCTCTATTGTAGTACCATTTTCACCATCTAACCCAAAGTAAGCATTTACAATTTCAGCTTCACGTGGACTTAATGATTTTAAAACTCTTTTAATCTCTACCCGTAAGCTATCTTTCATTACATCATCATCGGTACTATCGCCACCTTGTAGCAAATCCCCCATAGCCACATCTTCAGCCTCATGTACTGGTGCATCTAAGCTGCTATGCCTTGTATTGCTCTGGAATATATTGTTAATCTCCGTTTCGCTCATTTCCAACATTTCTGCTAATTCTTCAGTACTCGGCTCTCTTTCATGCTCTTGCTCAAATGCCATATAGGCTTTATTAGCTTTATTGTAAGTGCCTATTTTATTTTGTGGCAACCTTACCAACCTTCCCTGCTCGGCTAAGGCTTGCAATATGCTCTGCCTTATCCACCATACGGCATAACTAATAAATTTGAAACCCTTTGTTTCATCAAATCTTTGTGCTGCTTTTATTAAGCCTAAGTTACCTTCGTTTATTAAATCGCTCAAACTCAACCCTTGGTGTTGGTACTGCTTAGCTACCGATACCACAAACCTTAAGTTGGCCTGTACCAACTTATCTAATGCCCGTTGGTTACCCATTTTTATTTTTTGGGCAAGCACAGTTTCCTCCTCAGGTGTTATCATCGGTATTTTGCTAATTTCTTGCAAATACTTCTCTACAGCCTGTGAGTCTCTGTTAGTTATTTGGGTGGCTATTTTAAGTTGCCTCATGTAGGTATTTATTTATAATGTTAGTAAATATGAACAACTATCTACACCAAATAGACGCAAACAGTTGTAATTACTTACAAATTGGATGGCAAAATTAACGTATTGTTACCACTTTTGCAAGTATATAATGTTAAATGGTATGCACATACAATTAACAATGCTCGGCATAAGCCCCTATTAAGTTATTGGCTATCATACCGGCCGAACGGCCTTCAATATTGTGCCGCTCTATATAATGTACCAATTTGCCATTCTTAAATAGTGCAATAGCTGGGCTGCTTGGCGTATAAGGCATTAAGTGTTGGCGTACTTGCTTTACAGCATCCACATCAAACCCTGCAAAGGTTGTAGTTAGGTAATCGGGCTTTTTGTTGCCCTCGGCTACACTCATAAGCACACCTGGCCTAGCTGTACCAGCACTGCAACCACACACCGAGTTAAGCACTACAAGGGTTGTACCTTCTTTGCCTAATTGGCTATCCACATCTTGTGGGGTTAATAATTCGCTAAATCCGTTACTAGTTAGCTCTTCTTTCATTGGAACTACAATTTCTTCAGGATACATAATTTATATTTATTTTTATTGTATGCACAAAAATGGTGCTATTTTATTTACTGCCATTATGGCAATTAATTGTATATTTTTAAGCCATTCTGGCAAAATATTTTTGCTAATTATGCAAATTTAGCACATTTTGTTGGTAAATAATGGATTGGTAAATAATTTGATTTATGGTATTTATAAAAATTAAATATTATGACAACAACAATTAAAAACAATCACTTTCCAACCGTATTAAACGATTTATTTAACCTCGGTTTTGAAAAAGTATTTACCGATGATTTTGGTACTAAAAACTTACTACAACAACCGCCAGTAAACATTGTAGAAACACCTGAGGCATTTACACTGCAAGTGTTAGCACCTGGTAAAGTAAAGGAAAACTTTGGCTTAAGTATGGAGAAAAACTTACTCACCATTAGTTACCACACACCCGAAGCTGCTACTACTAATGCCGTAAAGTATGTACGTAAAGAATTTAGCATAGCTAACTTTAAACGAACATTTACGGTAAGCGATACGGTAGATGCTACCAAAATTGACGCTACCTACACCAATGGTATATTGGAAATAGTACTACCCAAAAAAGAAGAAACTGTACTACAACCAACAACTATTAGTATTAAATAATTAATATAGCGTTGTGTTAGTTAAAGGTTAATTTATAAAAAAGGCTAAACTTCATTTTAAGTTTAGCCTTTTTTTATTGCTTGGTAAAATGCCATTAATTATGCTGCTTCTATTTTTGCATTTGGTATTTCGGCTACTTTGTATACACCGTCGTCAAGTTTTAGTTTGCAGGCACTAAAAGCTTCTAAGGTTATACTAATATCCTCATCGGTATGGGCAGCCGTGGGTATCATTCTAAATATTATTTGCCCCTTTGGTATTACAGGGTACACCACTATGGAGCAAAATATTGCATAGTTTTCACGTAGGTCGTATGCCATTGCTGTAGCCTCTGGCACATCGCCACTGAGGTATATTGGGGTTACAGGGCTATCCGTTTTGCCAATATTAAATCCTCTTTCTTTTAATCCACTTTGTAGCTTGGCTACATTATCCCACAATTTATCTTTAAGTTCTGGTTTGCTTTTTAGCAAATCTAACCGCTTTTGGTTACCAATTGTAATAGGCATTGGTAGGCTCTTTGCAAATATTTGGCTACGGCTATTGTAACGTAAGTAATCCATTATAACTTTATCGCCGGCCATAAATGCACCAATACTTGCCATACTTTTAGCAAATGTGCTAAAGTACATATCAATAGCATCCATACAACCTTGGGCTTCGCCAGCACCGGCACCAGTAGCACCTAATGTACCAAAGCCATGGGCATCGTCCACTAATAACCTAAAGTCAAATTTAGCCTTTAAGGCAGCTATTTCTTTTAATTTTCCTTGGTCGCCAGCCATACCAAATACCCCTTCGGTTATTACTAATATACCACCAGTTTGTTGCTTAGTTATTAATGCTTTTGCTCTTTCTAATTGTTTTTCACAATCGGCCAAATCGTTATGTTTGAATACGTACCTATGCCCAGGGTGTAACCTTAACCCATCAATAATACAAGCATGGCTTTCGGCGTCGTACACTACTATATCGTGTCGGCCACATACGGCATCTATTGCACTCATTATACCTTGGTAGCCAAAGTTAAATAATGTTGCATCTTCTTTTCCTACAAATGCTGCAAGGTCTTTTTCTAACTTTTCGTGGTGTATGCTATTGCCACTCATCATACGGGCACCCATTGGGTAAGCCAAACCATACTCGGCACTAGCTTCGGTATCGGTTGCCCTTACTTCGGGGTGGTTGGCTAAGCCTAAGTAGTTATTGAGGCTCCACACTATTTTTTCTTTACCGTTAAATACCATTCGGCTACCTATTGGTCCCTCTAACCTGGGGAAAGCAAAATAACCATGTGCTCTTTCTCTGTGTTGCCCTAGTGGCCCTTGGTTTCGTACTAATTTTTCAAATATATCTGCCATATTGTAATTTTTATTTTGTGAATTTGGATTTTTAAAATACCTGTTTCTTTCAAAAATGCAAAGTTAAGAAATTATTACTTACTAATATTTCAATATTCGTTAAGTTTTTTTGTGCTACTTACACTAAAAAAGTGAAACTTTTTATACTAACTACTACACTATTATTACTTTAATAATACAAAAGCAACACTGCTTGTAAATAGATGAAAAATGAACTAAAAGTTGACGGGCTGCCACGCTTAACCGAAAATCACCTGCCGTAGGCAGGTATTGTAGGTGGGCGTGGAACTTAAGCTAAATAGATGTACAAATGCTGACAGCCCCAAATACTTATTAATTAATGTTAATTGGTTATTAATTACTTTCTATTTTTGCAACTAAATAATTATAAACATGAGTTGGTACATTTGGTTGGGCATTCCTGTTTTTTCTGGTCTTTTTCATTGGCTTACTATTAAGTTGGCACTTAAATTATTGTTTCATCCTAAGCAGCCTGTTAATGTATTAGGGTACAAGTTGCAGGGTGTGTTTCCTAAGCGGCAAAAACAATTTGCCCAAAGCCTTGGCGAGTTGGTTAGTAAAGAACTTTTGTCGTTTGAAGATATTGCAGGCAAGGTAACTAACCCCGAAAATATAAAAGCTGTACTGCCCATTGTGGATAGTAAAATTGAATACTTTTTACGAAACAAATTGAGTGATGCTATGCCCATGTTATCTATGTTTATTGGCGATAAAACTATTCAAAGCATTAAGGTTATATTTATGCAGGAGATTGAAGACCTATTCCCTGAAATGATGCAAACCTATATGAACAAACTAAAAACTGACCTCGACCTCGAAAAAATAGTAGTTGATAAAGTGAACGGATTTAGTACCGATAAATTGGAGGAGATACTACAGAAAATAATGAACAAAGAGTTTAGATTTGTTGAAATTATTGGTGGTGTGTTAGGCTTATTAATTGGTGTGGTGCAGGTACTTATTTCGTTTTGGGGTAAGTAAAACTGGCTTATATGTTGGTTTCATTAATTACTCATCCCTTAATATTGATGTTACACCACTAATTGTTACCACTTGTATAAATTAATGTTACAATGTACTTATTATATAGAACCTTTACATTGCAAAAACCAAAAAAAATAAATACTATGAAGTCAATTTTTTTAACATTAATTGCTTGTACCGTTTCAAGCCTTGCTACAGCCCAATTTGGTGGTGGCAACCGAGCACAAGCTATGAACAATGGTAGAATATACGGGAAAATATTAGATAGCAAAACAAATAAATCGTTGGAGGCAGTGTCTATTCAAATACTACAAACCAAAATGGATAGTGCTACCAAAGCAAAAAAAGAAACTGTAATTGCTGGCCAGTTAACACAAGGCAATGGCGACTTTGCCATTGAAAATTTGCCCATAGGGCCACCGCTTACCGTAAAAATATCGGCAATTGGTTATGCAACTATTACAAAAAAATTACAATTTAGTATAGACCCTACCACTATGAAAAGTGGGGATATAACTGCAATGCTCAATAGCTTTGATAAGGACTTAGGTAATGTAAAACTTACCTTAAATATAAAACAAGAAGAGCAAGTAACCGTAGTAGCAGAACGTAACACTTTGCAAATGGGTATTGATAGAAAGGTATTTAATGTAGATAAAAATATAGTATCGGCAGGTGGTACTGGTATTGATATAATGCGTAATGTACCGAGTGTATTGGTTGATATTGATGGCAACTTAACATTACGTAACAGCACTCCACAACTGTTTGTAGATGGGCGACCTACACCACTTACCCTCGATCAAATACCAAGTGATGCCATAGCTAGTGTAGAACTAATAACTAACCCTAGTGCCAAATTTGATGCTAGTGGTGGTACAGCTGGCATTATAAATATAGTATTGAAAAAAAATAAAAAGGTTGGTTATAACGGTAGTGTACGTACCAATATTGATAGCCGTGCTAGAGTAGGTGCAGGTGCCGATTTGAATGTACGCCAAAATAAAATAAATGTATTTGGTAGCATTAACTACAACCAACGTAGGAGCATAAGTGTAGCTAATAGTAACCGATTAAATTTTTATGAAAACCCTAATACTAGCATTTTGCAAAACAACAGAAACAACTCAAAAGGTGCTTTCAAATTTGCCCGTACTGGTTTCGACTATTTTTTGGATAATAGAAACACTATAAGTGTAGCAGCTAATGCCATGGGTGGTACATTTAGACCTACCGAAATAATAGATATATATCAAAGTACCATTGGTGCATTTAACAGTGCCTCAAAAACATACAGAGATACCAAAGGTTATAACAACTTTAGAAATACTGGTGGTACGTTAAGTTTCAAACATTTATTTACCAAACCTGCACAAGAAATAACGGCAGATATTACTTATAACAAAAGCAAAAATATAAATGAGAGTGACTTTATAAATTCACCTTATACTAACAATGTAGACGACCAAACAGGCCAACAAATAAGAGCTAAAGGTGGCCGCCAAAATATAACCATACAAACTGACTATACACAAACAGTGAGCAAAAATGCCAAGCTAGAATTAGGAGCAAGGTATAACCAAGGTAATGTACAAAGTATAAACGATAACTTTGTGAAAGCCCCTAACAGTAACGAATACATATATGCACCAACAGTGGGTTACAACTTTGAAACGGTAGAAAAAGTAGCTGCTGCCTATAGCACTTATGGGCAAAAAATTAATAAAACCAACATTCAATTAGGCTTAAGGTGGGAAAGTAGCAATTACGATGGTAACCTTATAAGCAGAAATCAAAAATTTAGCAATAGCTTTCCTAATAGCTTTTTTCCGAGCATATTTATAACACAAACAGTGGGCAAAGGGCAAGATATTCAATTGAATTATACACGTAAAATTAACAGACCCAACTTTTTTCAATTACTCCCATTTGTTGACTATGCCGATAGCCTTAACATTACAAGAGGCAACCCTGCTTTGGTACCTGAATTTACTAATAGCCTTGAGCTAAGTTACCAATTGCCTTACGGCAAAAATGATCAGTTGCTTATAAGTACCTACTACAAAAAAACGGACAACTTAATAGCAAGGTTTCAAATAAAAGAAAACCTTGGTGGTAAAGATGTAATTATAAATAGTTACATAAATGCAAATGCCAGTACTGTATATGGGTTGGAACTGACTAATAAAAATAACTTGGCAACATGGTTAGATATTAGTACAAACCTTAACTTTTATAGCAGTACATTAGACATACCAGGCTTACCTGTTATAAAAAATAACTTAAGTGCATTTGCAAAATTTAACAGTAATTTTAAACTACCCAAAAACCTAACAGTACAGCTAAGTGCGGAGTACCAAAGCAAATCGGTATTGCCACCTGGTGGTAGTAGTGGTGGTGGTGGCGGTGGCGGTATGGGTGGTGGCCGTGGTATGGGTGGTGGTGGCTTTGGTGGTACACCTAGTACTAGTACACAGGGGTATATCCGTAGCAATTATGGTATTGATTTGGCATTTAAAAAAGATTTTTTAAAAGATAAGAAAGCAAGTATTTCACTTAACGTAAATGATATATTTAGAACCAAAATAAATAGTATACATACTGAAACAGACCTATTTGTGCAAGACACTTACAGGCTAAGAGACCCTCAAGTATTTCGCCTCAACTTTAGCTACAAATTTGGTAAGTTTGATGCCAACTTGTTTAAACGTAAAAGCACCAAAGCCGATAACTCAGGTATGGGCGGTGGGATGGAAGGGCTGTAAATTAATGTGATAGTGAGATGATGTGCTAATGTGCTAAAATTGGTCAAATGAGTCAAAGGAGTCAAAGGAGTCAAATGAGTCAAATGGGTCAAAGGAGTCAAATGGGTCAAAGGAGTCATAATGAGTCAAATGGGTCAAATGAGTCAAATGAGTCAAAGGAGTCAAATGGGTCAAATGAGTCAAATGAGTCAAAAGAGTCAAATGGGTCAAATGAGTCAAATGGGTCAAATTAGTCAAATGAGTCAAATGAGTCAAATGAGTCAAATGAGTCAAATGAGTCAAATGAGTCAAATGAGTCAAATGAGTCAAATGAGTCAAATTGGTCATAATAAATGAACCTAATTATCAATTGTTAATTATCCATTATCAATTGTTAATTATCCATTATCAATTGTCAATTATCCATTATCATTTATCAATTGTCAATTATCCATTATCATTTATCAATTGTCAATTATCCATTATCAATTGTCAATTATCAATTCTCCATTATCCATTGTCAATTATCCATTATCCATTGTCAATTATCCATTATCAATTATCAATTATCCATTATCAATTATCCATTATCCATTATCAATTATCCATTATCAATTATCAATTCTCCATTATCAATTGTTAATTATTAATTAATTTCGGGTATGAAAAAAATACTTGTAATTTTTATTTTTGTATTTTTTGGGGTAAATGCATTTACCCAAAATACTTACCCAATAATACCTCAACCGAGTAGCATTAGTTATACCAAGGGGTATTTTGCCATTGACGAAAGCACTGAAATACTTACTCAGTATGAGTTTGGGGTATATATACCTGTACTTATACAAGAACTCTATAACAAAAAATTTAATACTGATATTACCATTTGTGATATACACAAATACGACGAAGGCAAAAAAACAATACAAATAGAACTGTTAGAAAACGATAGCATTACCGAAAATTACTCTCTAAAAATAACCCCAAAAACCATATACCTTACAGGTGGTAACAAAGGCTTGTATTATGCCTACCAAACCTTAGTACAACTTATTACAAACACTACAAATAATAAATTAAAATGTGGTACTATTACTGATGCTCCAAGGTTTGCCTACCGTGGTTTGCACTTAGATGTTGCAAGGCATTTTCAGCCAATAAGTTACATAAAACAATATTTGGACAATATGGCTCGGTACAAATACAATACGTTTCACTGGCACTTAACCGATGACCAAGGTTGGCGTATTGAAATTAAAAAATACCCCAAACTTACTACCATAGGCGGTTACCGTAATGGTACACTAATAGGGCGTTACCCCGGTACTGGCAATACTAGTAAGCAATATGGTGGCTACTATACCCAAGCCGAAATAAAAGAAATAGTACAATATGCAGCCGAAAGATATATAACCGTAATACCCGAAATAGAAATGCCCGGCCATGCAAGTGCTGCTATAGCCGCCTACCCCGAGCTAAGCTGCTACCCTACCGAACCAACTATAATACCAAGTAAATATATAAGTGAAGTAAGCAAAAAAGTAGGTGGTAAATTAGTACAAGAAACTTGGGGTGTATTTGAAGATGTGTTTGCACCCACGGAGTATACCTTTAATTTTTTGCAAAATGTGATTGACGAAGTACTGCCCTTATTCCCTAGTAACTATATACATATTGGTGGCGATGAATGCCCAAAAGAAAACTGGAAACGTAGTACGTATTGCCAACAACTAATAAAAGAAAATAACTTAAAAGATGAGCACGGATTGCAAAGCTATTTTATACAACGTATAGAAAAATATATAAACAGCAAAGGCAAACAAATAATTGGTTGGGACGAAATATTAGAAGGTGGTTTAGCACCCAATGCTACAGTTATGAGTTGGCGGGGCGAAAAAGGTGGCATAGAAGCCGCCAAGCAACAACATAATGTAATAATGACACCAGGCAGCCATTGCTACCTCGACCATAGCCAAACTAATAATGAAGATAGTATAACCATAGGAGGATACTTACCTATAGAAAAAGTATATGCCTACAACCCAGTACCCAAAGAGCTTACAGCTGCACAAGGCAAATATATATTGGGAGCACAAGGCAACTTATGGACGGAGTATATACCCACCCAAAGCAAATTGGAGTATATGTTATACCCTCGTATGGTAGCATTAAGCGAAGTACTGTGGAGTAGTGTAATAACAAAAGATTGGAACGAATTTGAACCACGATTACTTAACGAAATTAATAAGTTAAAGTATGAAGGAGTAAATGTGAGTGATGCATTGTTTAAATATTCAGTTAAAATTTTGCCTTCAATTAAAAAAGGTGAAATAAAACTTACATTTAAAAACAATGAGTCAAAAATAAATATTGGGTCGCTAATAAATGTTAAACAATACATTGAAAAAGATACAATTATAACTTTTAAAAATGAAGCTAGAATTCCAAATTACAAAAATGACCCAAACTGGACAAAATGTTTGTTTAAAGACACAATTTCTAATATTACTGATACTTCAAAACTATTAAGTATACATGAAATTAAAGATGAAAAAAATATTTACATAAATTTAAATTCAAGGTTAGAAATTACCCAATTTCATGGTGGTTGCACAGGTTATAAATTGCAAGACTTATGCATCCAATTCAACAAAGCAACAGCACAAAAAATAACCTTAGTTAACGAACCCTCCAAAAGTTACCCTGGCAATGGCGGTGCTTTTGGTTTAGTTAATGGAGTACTTAGCAGCAAAGGCATACAGAGTAGCGAGTGGCTCGGCTTTAATGGTACTGATGCTGATATTGTAATTGATTTGGGTAAGGTACAACAGCTTACTAAAGTGGCTGTACATACACTCAACCTCAATGGCAGTTGGATATATTTACCCAACAACATAACCCTACAAACTAGTAATGACGGCATAACTTATACAACCATTCCTACTAATACTAATAGTATTGCCGATGCTAATAATATGTATTTTATCAATTCCAATTTTGCAGCGGTAGCTGCTAAATATATAAAACTAAAAGTATTTAACTACGGTACCATACCTACTGGCAGTGCAGGTGCTGGCAACAAAGCCTGGCTGTTTATTGATGAAGTTCAGGTGTATTAAACGTACCATTAACACAATTAATTATTTGAACCAGTGGCAATTATTCCCTATATTTGCACTCATTATTTGTAACTGCCCTGGTGGCGAAATTGGTAGACGCAGCAGATTCAAAATCTGCCACCGAGAGGTGTATCGGTTCGATTCCGATCTGGGGCACTATATTTTATTCCCATAAAAACTTCAAGCCAACACTTGGAGTTTTTTTATGGCAATTAGTTACCACCACCAGTATTTTTTTTACTTTTATCAAGTAGTTTTTGTTCTAATTTATTACCATCTTTATCTATCAATATATCGTTTACTTTTTCTTTATTTTCCTTAGTACTTAAGGGGCAATTACACATCACTTTTTCAGTATGTTTCCATACTCCATTTTCCCATTTTAAGCCCTCGTAGTCGCCATCGGCTACATAAGTATCTCGTTGGTTTACAAAGCCAGTTTCGCTGCTTAGGTGGTCGTATATTATCATGTTTTGCTCCTCATCATAACTTACTTTTATTTTGCTATCTTTTTTATACTCCAATCCTATACGGTTAATTATGCCACGGGTTGTATGTTGTATATATGGCCCACCAAATATTGGCTGTTGGGCATCGTTAAAGGTGAGTACTTCTATCCATTTTTTATTGCTAGTGCTGTTATTTTCATCAAAGCCAATAAGGGTATAATATTTTTTACCTTGCCACTCATTAAGTAATATTTTGTAGTACAAAGCACCAATCCAATTACGGTTATCATTTACAGCGGTTAGTTCCTCCATAAACTCGGAGTTGTCAATAAGTGGCACTATTTTAAGTTTACCATCTGGTGTTTTATATTGTACTACGCCACGTTGCCGTATTTTATCTTTGCTCCTTTCTACCTCCCATGTAAATAGGCGAAAGCTACTATCGGGTGCTACCACTTTTGCAATTTGCACACTATCAAATGCAAATTTAAAACTGTTTTTTATAGCCAACGACCTTACCAATACTTTGGTAAATACACTGTCGCTCAGTAGCCGATTAGTAGCTGATATTTCGTTGCTTATTCGCCAAGCTAATATACTCAAACTGTCCTGCTTTTTGTTCAGTATTTTTAATTCAGCTTTGCTAAATGTTTGTGCCTGTGCAAACATACCTACAAATAAAAAGGCGATTATAATTCGTAACATAGTAGTAGCATTTATAGTTAATATAAAGGTATGTATTTACTTTAGTTGTTGCATATAATGAGTAGCGGCAAGTAGGTTTTCAAATTGATAATCTATACTATTATGTGGCATTGTGTAAGGCTTATTAGTAGTAGTTACCAATACAGTTTGCATACCGGCATTACGTCCAAATAGCATATCACTCATATTATTACCTACCATTATACTTTGCTTTAAGTTAATAGTTGGGTAGTCGGCTAAGGCATCAAAAGCCATACCTGCATTAGGTTTGCGGTGTGTGTCATTATCATTTAATGCACTACAGTAATATATTTTATCAATTGTACCACCGTGGAATTTAATATTGTTTACTAAGTGGTTATGTATGTTAGTAAGGTCGTCATCGGTCATTAATTTTTTGCCAATTCCTTTTTGATTGGTTACAATAAATATTTTGTTAAAAATGTTTTTGAGTATTGGCAAAGCTTCATATATGTAGTTATATATTTTTAATTCGCTTATATGCTTTACATAATCACTAGGCAATTCCTCATTTAATACTCCATCTCTATCTAAAAAAAGTGCTGAGTTTTCGGTAATAATCATAATTTGTTTTTTAAATCTATTTGAGCTTTTGCATAATCGGTTGGTATACCTATATCAATAAAATATCCGTTCTGTGGTATAGCTTCAAAGTGCAATTGTTGTACATATTTTTCTAAATAATCTTTTTCAAACGAAAATTTATTGTTCAATTTCAACGTTGCAAAATGTTGTGTATTTAATATATACACACCAGTATTTATTAGTCCTTTTGCTACAAATTGTTTTTCGTAAAATGCAGTTATTTTTTTACCATCAGTAGTAACAATTCCGTATCGGTCTATCTGTTCCATTTCTTTCAAAAAAAGGGTACAGCTCACATTGTTTTTGAATTGTAACAAAGCTGTTTCATTTAATGTATAGGCAAAGTAAGTATCGCCATTAAGTACTAGCACATTGGTTTGGGTAGTATGTACCAAACTGTTAAGTATAGCACCACCCGTACCAAGTGGTTCAATTTCTTTACTACATACTATTGTAAATGGGTAGTGTTGTTTGCTTATGTACTCTTCTATTATTTCACTTTTATAACCAACCGAAAGTATAAATTTTGTGATGCCTTGTTGGTACCCGTAATGCAATACATATTCTAAAAATGGCACACCATTCACTATGGCCATACACTTAGGCACATCACTCACTACACTCTGTAACCGTGTACCCAAGCCACCTGCAAGTATAATTGCATCCATTATTTTAATTTATGATTTTAGGTTTTTGATTTGTTGTGTTTCTAAGTCTTTACAATTTATATTATAATTTATTTCTTTTTTATTTTCCAAATCAAAATATTTGCAACTCAAATTCTCTTAGTACTTTTTAAATAAATCTTAAATTTAAAATCTAAAATATTGCCGCCTCTACCAACTCACATATTATATGCCCAATAGTAATATGGCTTTCTTGTATGCGGGGTGTATCGTTACTTGGCACATTTACCAAATAATCACTTATAGCAGCCATAGCTCCACCTGTACTGCCTGTAAAGCCAATAGTAATCATGCCTTTTAGTATAGCTTCGCTAAATGCATTTACAATATTTTTACTATTGCCACTTGTACTAAGCCCAATAAGCACATCACCTTTTACACCTATGCCTTTTACTAATCGGCTGTATATTACATCGTAACTATAATCGTTGGCCACTGCCGTTAAGTAGCTTGTATTACAATGCAAAGCCTCTGCTGGTAAGGCTTCCCTATCTTTATAAAAACGTCCACTAAATTCTGCAGCCAAATGTTGTGCATCGGCAGCACTACCACCATTACCACAAAACAAAACTTTATTTCCATTTTTAAATGCCGCAGTTACAGCAAGTACACATTGCTCAATTGTACCCATTAAGGTTGGGTTGGTAAGTATTTGTTGTTTGGTAGCTATTGATGCTTGTATTATATCCGTTATTTTTTGTTGCATAGTATTATTGTATTTTAAATGCTGTAAAATAATAATTGTTGGCTGCTGCTATTAATTCCATATTAATATAGTACGATTTTACAAAATTATCGTATGCCAAAAATTCATGTGTGGGTACCAAAAACTCATCAAACAATATAATATCGCCCTGCTTTAAGTAAGGTGCTATTGAAGTTAATATATATAGTGTACTTGAGTACAAATCAGCATCGAGGTGAATAATTTTTTTTGTAGTAGTACTTATTTGTTCGGTAAACTGAGGAAATGTTTGTTGAAACAACCCTTTATGAAACTGCACCCTACTATCTGTAATATTGGGTGGCAATGAGTTTGTGCCCATTGCACCTTTTTTAAATGGCCCCCAATCCTCAGGTAACCCTTCAAACGTATCGAACCCATGAAAAGTACTATTTGCATTTTTATGTTGATCAACCCACCACTTAAAACTACTACCACCACATACACCAAATTCGAGGTATTGTATATCGGCAGTAAGTATTTGAGTATCTAGTAAGTATTGGTATAATTTTTCACGTTTGTTATAATCAAATTTGCGGAGAGGAAAATCGTTAAACGGTATTTTTCCCTTATGTGCATTTGCAAATTTTGATAATCTACTCAAATAAGCAGCGTTACGAAATATATTTTCAAACGGTGAAAACAGTACATGAAGTTTTGAAAAAATAAAAACTTTTTTAAAAAACCGAGCCAATTGTATTGATGTATTCATAAACGGTGCAAGTTAAACAAAATAGTTAAATTTTTTGCGATAGCAAATAAAACCATAACTATACTAACAGTTACAATGTATTGCAAAATAGATTTTATCAAAAAAATATTTTGCCTTACATTTGCATCGGAGAGATGGCAGAGCGGTCGAATGCGGCGGTCTTGAAAACCGTTGAAGCGAAAGTTTCCGGGGGTTCGAATCCCTCTCTCTCCGCAAAGGCTTTTTACAAAGCCTTTTTTTTATATTTTTTATTTATTGGCAAATGCATTTAACCTAAGTTATACTTACCATAACATTGTAAGCATTTCATTTTCCAATTTTACCATTTCAACTAATACAGTTATTTTTGTAAATACTTTAAACAAAATAATATGTGTGGAATAGTTGGTTACATTGGCTTTAGGGAGGCTTATCCCGTAGTAATTAAGGGACTTAAACGATTGGAATACCGAGGTTATGATAGTAGTGGTATTGCACTTATTAATGATGGATTAAAAGTATATAAAAAGAAAGGAAAAGTAGCCGAATTGGAGGAATATACTATTGGCAAAAATGTACAAAGCCATATAGCAATAGGCCATACTCGTTGGGCTACACATGGCGAACCTAGCGACCGTAATGCCCACCCACACCAAAGCCAAAGTGGACGATTGGCAATGATACATAACGGCATTATAGAAAATTATGCTGCTATAAAAAGTGAACTCATAAGTAAAAATTACACATTTACAAGTGATACAGATACTGAGGTACTACTTAACTTTATAGAGGAAATTCAAAAAAATAATAATTGCGAATTAGAAGAAGCCGTAAGAGTAGCCCTCAAAAGAGTGGTAGGCGCTTACTGTATATTGGTAATAGATAATAACGACCCTACCACCATAATAGCTGCTCGTAAAGGTAGCCCAATGGTAATTGGCATTGGCAAAGGCGAACATTTTATAGCTAGTGATGCATCGCCAATAATAGAATATACTAAAGATGTAGTGTATGTAAATGACTTTGAACTAGCTATAGTAAAGGCGGATGAATTGGTGCTTAAAAACTTAGGCAACGAAAAAATAACTCCTTACATACAACAACTTGATATGGAACTAGCTGCCATTGAAAAGGGCGGTTACGACCACTTTATGCTTAAAGAAATATTTGAACAACCAGCTACTATACAAGATTGTTTGCGTGGTAGGTTAGACGCCGTAGAAGGCACTATAACTATGAGTGGTGTAGATACTTATATGGAACAAATTATAAATGCACATCGTATAATTATGATAGCCTGTGGTACTAGTTGGCATGCAGGTTTGGTAGCCGAATATATATTTGAAGAGCTAACCCGAATACCCGTAGAGGTAGAGTATGCTAGTGAATTTAGGTACCGTAACCCAGTTGTAAATAAAGGCGATGTAATAATAGCCATAAGCCAAAGTGGCGAAACTGCCGATACACTTGTAGCCATAGAAAAAGCTAAAGAAAATGGTGCTATAATATTTGGCGTGGTAAATGCCGTGGGTAGTAGCATAGCTCGTAACAGCCATGCTGGTGCATATACCCATAGCGGCCCCGAAATTGGTGTGGCTAGTACCAAAGCATTTACAGGACAGCTTGCTGTACTTACCATGATGGCACTTAAAATAGGCTTCGCCAAAAAAACAATAGACGAAGAACTGTACAAACACTTACTAAAAGAGCTACATGCCATACCCGAAAAAGTAACGACCATACTTAATAACATAGAACCTTTAAAAGCTATTGCCACTAAGTATATGAATGCCACAGACTTTTTATATTTGGGTAGAGGTTACAACTTTCCCATAGCATTAGAAGGCGCATTAAAGCTTAAAGAAATAAGTTATATACATGCCGAGGGCTACCCTGCTGCCGAAATGAAACATGGACCAATTGCACTAGTAGATGAAAATTTGCCCGTTGTATTTGTAGCTACTAAAGATACTTACCACGAAAAAGTGGTGAGCAATATGCAAGAGATAAAAGCCCGTAAAGGCAAGGTCATAAGCATTTACACCGAAGGTGATACTATAACACCCGAACTAAGCAACGACAGCTATGCCATACCCGAAACCCACGAAATATTGGCCCCAATGCTTAGTGTAATACCTATGCAATTGTTAAGTTATTATATTGGTACAGGTAAAGGCATTAATGTAGATATGCCTCGTAATTTGGCCAAGAGTGTAACGGTGGAATAGAGCTAATTTGATAATTTGATAATGGGATAATTTGATATTAAAAGAATGAACGAAATAAAAAAAATACCAGTAAGTGAGCTAGGGTACAATTATATACCCAACCAATATATACCAAAGGGTGAGGATGAATACCACTTACGCTACCACCAAAACCGTAGTGGCATTACTTATAAAAGCCTAAGTGCTTACGAACTTGAAGTGCTAGTACGTAACCGAAATACTAGTGATAACTGGAATAATGTATTGGTTAGCGAAAAATTTAACCCCGAGTTGGTAAAAAATAATAAGTTTTTTGGGTTGGTTCGTATTGGTAATTTAGAGCCATTATACTTGGAGTTTCATAGTGTACGTTTCCCTGTAGGTATATACAACAGCACCATTATAAGCACCGACCTTGGACACAATGTAGTAATAGATAATGTTAACTACCTAAGCCATTATATTATAGGTAATGATGTAATAATTGTAAACGTAAATGAACTGGTTAATACCAACTATAGCAAATTTGGTAATGGTATAGTAAAAGATGGTGAAACCGAAACTACTCGTATATGGATGGAACTCTGTAACGAAAACGGTGGCCGAAGTGTAATACCATTTAGCGGTATGCTGCCTGGCGATGCTTACTTATGGACACGTAATAGAGACGATACCAAGTTGTTGGAAAAATTTAAAATATTTACAGAAAATCAGCTGGAAACCAAACGTGGTTATTATGGTAAAATAGGCGACCGAACCGTAATAAAAAATTGCAAAATGCTAAAGGATGTGTGGATTGGTAGCGATGCTTACTTAAAAGGTGCCAACAAAATAAAAAATGTAACCGTAAATAGTGATGCCGAAAGGAAGAGCCAAATTGGTGAAGGATGCGAAATAGTAAATGGTATTGTTGGCTATGGCTGCCGAATATTTTATGGCGTAAAAGCTGTAAGATTTGTAATGGCTAGCCACTCCCAATTAAAGTATGGTGCTAGGCTAATTAACAGCTACCTTGGCGATAATGCTACTATTAGTTGCTGCGAGGTATTGAACTCACTCATATTCCCTAGCCATGAGCAGCACCACAACAATTCGTTTTTGTGTGCAGCACTTATAATGGGGCAAAGTAACTTAGCGGCTGGTGCTACCATTGGTAGTAATCATAATAGCCGTGCCGCCGATGGCGAAATTATAGCTAACCGAGGCTTTTGGCCTGGCTTATGTGTAAGCCTAAAACACAATGCAAAATTTGCCTCATTTACCATAGTAGCCAAAGGCGATTATAGTTACGAATTAAACATTCCCTTACCGTTTTCGTTGGTAAGTATAGAGGAACATAATAACTGCTTAACCGTAATGCCAGCTTATTGGTTTATGTACAATATGTATGCATTACAACGTAATGCAACCAAATATGCCGAAAGAGATAGGCGTACCAATAAAATACAATTGCTAGAGTTTAACTACCTAGCACCCGATACTGCTAATGAAATAATAGATGCTATAATACTATTAGAAACCCTTGTAGGAAAGGCATACATACTACACCAACAAAAGAAAAAAACAACTGATGCTGCTTCGCAAAAAATAGGTGCTACCTTACTAGCTGAACAAAATGTAGTAATTGAAACGTTAGAAGTGGTGGCCAATGAATTTGAAAATAGCCATAGAAATGTAAAACTATTGAAAGTACAACAGGCCTACAATAGCTATAAGCTTATGCTCAAATATTATGTATTTGAAACTATGCTACAACATTGTATTGCAAATAATTTGGTTAAAAAAAGCGAACTCAAAAATGCATTTACCCCAAACAATATAATAACCAAATGGGAAAATGTAGGTGGACAACTAATACCAACCGAAAGAGTAAATACTTTAAAAAAACAAATAAAAAATAATACTATAACCAGTTGGTTTGGTGTGAGAGATTATTATAAACTAATGGGTGAGTACTATACAACCCACAAATTGGAACATGCCATAGCTTGTATGCCTTTGGTAAGCAGTATTAACATAGCTACACTTAACAAGGCAGATGTTGTACTAATGGCAACTGAGGTACTAGCTACTAAAGCCCTTATACAGCATAATATATACCAAAGCCGAGCTAAGGATTATGATAATGAATTTAGAAAAATGACTTACCAAAACACCAAAGAAATGGATAGGGTAATAGGTAAACTAGCCGATAATACATTTATAAATACCCAAAAACTTGAGTTAGAAAAGTATAAAAAAATGATAGAGGAATATGTAGGAAGTATAGTATAACAAACCCTAATGTGCCTCATGCCATACATTACTATACTTACCAATTACTGCTGTACCATTTACAAAGTTGAGGCTTGGTATGTTAAGGTTATCTATATCGGTTTGCAGTATTTTTCTATATTTTGGAAACAGTGTACCACCACTTGCACCTGCCTGTACATCGGCATTGTATTGGTAAGCAGCATCTACCAATGTACCCCGTGGGTACATAATGCCCGGCACACCTTGCCCTCGTATATCCAACTCATTGGGGTGGTCAAGCCCTAGTGTATGCCCATACTCATGTGCTGCTGTGGTGCTGCCAATGTACAAATTTTCAGTATAAAAGTAGCCAGTATTACTCCCCAACCCATCTACAAATGATATATTAATATTGCTAGTATCTTCCACTCTTATATAATTATTTTTAGGGTTGCGGTTTGCTGCTATATCCTGTGGGGTTAGGTTAGGGTATAGCCAACAATTTATTACAAACTGTAATGTATAGTTTTGGTTATTGTATTGCACTACACCTTTAGCTTCGTTCCAAAGGGTGCTTATTTCTGCTTCTATATTTTGCCGTAAGGCTTCATTGGCAGCATTGCCATAGAGCAATATATTAGAGCTAATTACTATTGTACTATTTGCTTCATTTATTTCTACAGTACCCATGCTAGTATTTTACAAATTTTAAAGTTTGTATAGTGCTATTATCATTTATTTTTACAAAGTAAACATTGGCTTGTAGGTTTTCAATATCAATGGTGTTGTTAAATCCATTTACTTGTTGTTGCTTTACTATTTTGCCCAATACATCTATAATTGTTACTTGCAAATTGTTATTATTTATTAACCCGTTAATGGTTATATAATTTGTAGCAGGGTTAGGTGCTATGGCTATTTGTAGTTGTTTGCTTATGTTTACTTTTATAATTTTGGTGTATAAATATTGCCCTGCAATATCTATTTGCTTAAGCCTATAGTACAAATATTTTTTACCTATATTAATGGCGTTTACATCAGTAAATGCATAGTTTTTAATGTTACCTATTGCAGTACTAGCTGGTATTGTACCAATTTTTACAAAGTTTATTCCATCGTTACTTCGTTCTATATCAAACATTTTGTTATACAATTCGTTGGTGGTTACCCACTGCAATTGTACATCGTTCTGTACAAGTAAGCCATTAAAGCTAAGCAAATTTACAGGCAGTGCCGATGGTGACACCGCTACATTTTTTACTACTTTACTTTGCAGTATATTGGTACTATTATATAAGTTACTTTGTTGTATTATTGTTGGTACTGAGGTTACTACTATATCATCAATATACCAGCCTACACCACCAACCGATGCATCACTTGCAAACCTAAATCGTAACTTTATAGTTTGCCCTACATAGCTCGATAAATTAATTTTTGTAAATACATAACTACCACTATTGCCTGTAAATGCTTTGCGGGAGGCTAATGCAGAGCCAACCCCCAATACACTATTGTAGGCACCCAGCTCCATATTATCACCAAGGTCAATCCAGTTTGTTCCATTATCGGTTGTTATTTCTACTACTGCTCCATCCCAATTTAACTCAGTATTATACCTATGGTAAAAGCTTAATGTAGTTAGGCCATTGGGTATTACAATTGCATTGGTAGTAGTTAATGTTTGCTGACTTGTAGAGCTTGGATTACTTACAAATAACGCATTACTACCTGTATTAAGTTGTGTTGTACTTGTAGTAAAATTATTAGTGCCACTAACTGCATTAGCTGTCCACAAGGTAGCAATAGTAGCAGAGTTTACACTATCTACTAATGAATTTAGGGTTGGGTAATACACCCCACCATTTACTTTAGCAGTAAACAAAAATTGTTGGCTATTGCCACTAGTGATATTTATATTACTATACTTTACTACCCTATTAGCAGGTTCATAAATACCACCACTAATGTAGGTTACTGTAGTGGGCAAGGTATCGGTAATAGTGTAATTAGTTACATTAGCACATATAGCCGCTACGGTTGCAGTATAAGTTATATTACCATTTTCATTTTGCTGAGTTACGCTAGGTACAAAGTTGTAATTGCTAGTTTTGGGTGTAAAGTCCACTATTTGGTCAGTTCTACTTGAGCTTAATCCTTGGCTGGCCGCTACACCTACACCACGTCGGGCAAAGGCATTCCATATAGCACAACTGTACTTACCATTGTACAATAAAGTATCAGCTTTTAATATAGCATCTCTCCCATCTACAAAGCCAGGGCTACAAGGCTGTAGCCGCATACCTTCAAATACTAATTTGAGGGCAGCCGAATTGCCTCCAGTTGCAGTTGCATTGTACAAGTTGGTATTAATGCCGTCAATGGCTATCATATTCCAAGTCATATCCCATAGCATAGCACACCATATACTCCCAATACCGTGTGGTACAGCTGCTGTAGTAATGTTAGTGTAAGTGTGTGGGTTAACGGCCATATTGGTACTATACGGGTATTGGCGTATGCCATTACCAGTAATGGGTTGAGCTAATGCATAAGTGCCAATACTTCGCGATAATGTACCATCACTTACAGTAGCTGTAGCCCAATTAGTAGTGTACATTAAGGCTACATAATCACTCCAACCTTCGCCCATTTGTTCGGTATTAGCAAGGCAGGTACTAATATTAGGCCCGCCAGTAAATCGGTTGCTAATACCATGCCCATATTCATGTACTATTATGCCATTGTCCACATCGCCATCTAAGTCGGGTGTTGGTGTGGTCCATAAGTACATTTGCATACGAGGTTTGCCACCATCATTAGGTGTGCTAAAGTTTGCATTGTCTACTCCACTTCCATCTTGAGCATCGGCTATTACATAATCGGTACCTTGGCCCCCACGGCCTAAATTATTCTCTTGAAAGTTACCCGACACTTCATCAAACCCGTACTGATAGCTAATATCATGTATTATATTGTTCCAATAAAAAAGGTTAGTAATATTAAATTTTTGATTAACCGTAGTTGTAGGCTCTAAGGTATAGTTGGGTGTACGGGTAAATGTGTAAGGCTCTGCTGTAGTACTTGTATCGGCATTGCCAATTATATTATTGTTATCTCTATCCTCTTGTGCCCATACATTATTGCCTCTTGTATAATTATAATTTGTACTTACATCGGTACTATGCCACCTTAGTGTAGTGGCATTGTTAGTAGTTGGTGCCAGTAACCAAGGGTTCACTCTGTCTTGGTATAGTAGTGGCCCAGGCATGTGTTGCGGACTTTCGTAAGGGTACGGTATTACACGGTAAGTTGCATCGTTTATAGTAATAGGCTGTTGGTAAGTGGCAAGGTTATTTTTATTATTTTGGGTAAATAATACTGACCCATTTTCAAGCACCTTTTGAGTTGGCTCAGTCCCTGTTAGGTGAGTACAATTTTCACTTTTGTGCCAATTGCAATATACAGTTAAGTTTATTTTCTGTTCCACCGTTCCGGTAAATGCATTTACATACACCAACCAATAATCACTTGTACCTATAGGTAGTAGTTTTATTTGCCAACAAAGGTTTACTTGCTTACCGTCATAAGGTAGCCATATAAGTGCTGCCTCTATATTTTCTTTTGATACCCCCGATGGGTTAAATATTTCAGTTTTGTTACTTTCAATTACTTGAGGCGTTAAGCCCAACACAACAGGCAAATTATTATACACTAATGCCTTATTTACAGCTATACTAGCAGTAAGTAAGGGTACACCATTTGCACAATTTTTTATTGCATTTTCATTATTATAAAAGTTACCCTTTTGGCTAATTACCTCATTATTTTTAATACATATTGATTGTACTTGGTTAAGTACGGGTATAGTGTTAATAGTTTGTTGTGCATATATATAAGTAGCATTGCTTTGTGCATTGGTGTAACTAGCCGATATATTTATGCTATTCAAAACTTCATTTGAAAAATGCAATTTTTCTTTATGCTGTTGTAATAAAGCGAAAGCAGCAGTGTTGTTGAGGTTTGTTTGGCTAAATGTATAATTGGTATATAAC
Organism: Chitinophagaceae bacterium; assembly: GCA_043778255.1. Classification (GTDB taxonomy): domain Bacteria; phylum Bacteroidota; class Bacteroidia; order Chitinophagales; family Chitinophagaceae; genus JAYWGN01. The sequence goes on from JAYWGN010000022.1 coordinate 53,142, forward strand.
AATACAAAAAATAGCATTAACTTATAATTATGCATAGGATAATAATGATTAATTAACATTAGTTTGGTAGCATAAATATAGCAAGGATAATTAACATTTCAATAACAATATTTTTTACAAAAAAATAAAACCAAATTGTAAGCGTATTTCGTATCTGTATGTATAAAAATTAATTATAAAAAAACATGAAAAAAATTAAATCAATCGTATTTGTAGCCATTGCTACAGTATTTGCAACATTTGCTACTGCACAAGAAAAAACTGTAATGGTAGGTGGAGCAGCAATGTACCCAAGCAAAAACATTGTTGAAAATGCAGTAAACAGTAAAGACCATACTACATTAGTAGCAGCAGTAAAAGCGGCAGGCCTTGTAGAAACTTTACAAAGTGCTGGACCATTTACAGTATTTGCACCAGTTAATGCTGCATTTGATAAGTTGCCAAAAGGTACAGTAGAAACTTTATTGAAGGCTGAAAACAAAGGTTTGTTAACTAAAATATTAACATACCATGTGGTAGCTGGTAAGTTTAATGCTAAAGACATTAAAGCTGCTATAAAAGCAGGTGGCGGTACTGCCGAATTTACAACTGTAGCTGGTGGTAAATTAAAAGGTACAATGAAAGGGAAAAAATTAATATTAACCGACGAAAAAGGTGGAAAATCAACTGTAACTATTGCCGATGTAAACCAAAGTAATGGTGTAATACATGTAATTGATACAGTGTTAATGCCTAATTAATAACGCTTTTTGTTTTGTTTAGAAGTAAGGAAGTTAGTAGCTGCAAGGTTGCTAACTTTTTTTATGTACATTATTTATCATATCAAATCACTGTAAGCATAAAAAAGTAGCAATACCTAATATAAAGCCAATTGCGGCAATCCAACTTATGTTTTTAATGTACCACCCAAACGGAATATTTTGAATACCCATTACTGCCACACCAGCAGCAGACCCAATTATAATCATACTGCCACCTGTACCAGTAGTGAGGGCTATAAGTTCCCAAAATTGGTGATTGGTTGGGTACTCCTGTAAGCTATACATACCTTGTGTAGCTGCTACCAAAGGTACATTATCAATTACAGCACTTAATGCACCTAATGCAGTAGCAATATTAGTAGTACTATGCAAATGTGTAGTTAGGTAAGTAGCAGTTTGCTGTAATACACCTGTAGCTTGTAAGGCACTTACAGCTAATAATATTCCTAAAAAAAACAAAATACTTGGAGCATCAATTCGTTGTAAAGCACTAACTACCGATAGTTTTTTTTGCAATTCAATTTGTTTATGATGGTGTACAAATGTAGTAATAACCCACATAATACCTAATGCCAATAGTATGCCCATAAATGGAGGTAAATGAGTAACCATTTTAAATACTGGTACTAACAATAATAACACCACACCGCTATAAAATATTAATTTCCTGTCTGGTAAAGTGGTTATACTTTTACTCGTTTTTTGCTTAGGTATTAGCTTTTGGTTTTTGTACAAAAAATGAAATATAAGCATTGGCACCAATGCACATACAAGTGAGGGTACCAATAATTTTACTATTATATTACTTGCTGTTATTTGTTTGCCTACCCAAAGCATAGTTGTAGTTACATCGCCCAAAGGGCTAAAAGCCCCGCCAGCATTAGCATTAATTATAATTAAGCCACCAAACCGCCACCTATCTTTTTGGCTTTGCAAAAGCTTGCTACACATACTCATCATTACTATTGCAGTAGTTAAATTATCTAATATTGCCGATAAAAAAAAGGTAATGCCACCAATAATCCACAATAGTTTTTGCTTACTTGTGGTGGTAATGCTATTGGTAATAATATCAAACCCTTCGTGGCTATCAATAAGTTCTACTATTGTCATGGCACCTAGTAAAAAAAATAAAATGCCTGCTATTTCACTCATACTATGCAATAATTTACCTTCCACTTCGCTATTTGTTGTAGGTGTAAGTATAGCAAATAAAGCCCAGCATACTACACCCATTATAAGTGCTGAGGCTGCCTTATCAACTTTTACAAAATGTTCAAATGCTATAAAGATATATCCAATTATAAATACAATAACTATGCTTAAAACCATGGTATAAAGATAGTTATATTTGTATTGTAAATTATAACAGAAGTGTATGTACAAATTAATAATTGGCTGTATTGCAGTATGCTTATGTTATGGCTGTGGTGGGTTGTTAGATATTGCTGGTAAGGGCACAGTAGATAAATCTGTATATTACGATGTAGCAAAAAATGAAATAGTATCTACCAATGATACTGTATTAATTAAAAGCTTATGGTTTGATCAAGTAATTGCCGATAACTCCGTATTTTTTACTCGTATAGTATTACCCAATGCTAGCCAAACGGTAGAAGTACCGTTAGTAAAAGATTCTGTTGCCTATTGCGACTTTATAATTAGTGTAAACCTTACTGGCTCACATTGGCGAGAACAAAATCACATAACTATTACCAAACAATTAGTAGCAAAAAAGAAAAAAATATATTCTCGGTATACCAGTCATTAAATTGATTGACAATAATTATTTTACTTTTGTATAAAAAATAAATATAACTATAAATTTGGTTGACCACTACGCCATACTAGGCTTACCACCTTATGCTACTTTGCAACAAATAAAAGTTGCTTACAGGCAACTTGCTAAGCAGTACCACCCCGATATAGTAGGTACTAATATTGCTATGTTGCAACATTATACTAACATTAAAAATGCCTACGATACCCTTACCAATATAGATTTGAAAAATGATTATTATCAACAACTATGGCTGTACAAAAGCCAAGGTAAACAAATGGCTACAACGCCTACTGTTATAACTGCCGAAAGCATTTTGCTGCAAAGCATTATAGTAGAAAAAAATATAAATAAGCTACAAAGCCAACCCGAAATGATTGATGCTACACTAGCCAAAATATTTACTCCAATACATATTGAAATATTACTACAAGAAAATGATGAAACTATAAAAACCTCAGTATTGCAACTATTGCTTAAAATATTGCCTTACACAACTTTACAATATTGCACTAACTTACACTACCAGTTAATGACCTTAATTGTAAGTAAACCAACTATAAATGAGGAATGGAACACAATTATTAAAGCAAAAAAAAAGTACTTAATAATTGAAAAGTACAAATGGATTGCAATTATACTAATACTAATTGCACTATTATTATTTGTAAAGTTGGTGGCTAGTTAAGTGCCTCTAGCACATCGTTCCAACGAATAGCTGACTGGCTTTCGTCGTATATACAATCGCCGTTTTTAATTACAATTATTTGTGGACTTTCATGCTCCACTTTATAATCGGTAGCTATTTGGTTACTTATATTTCGGTGTTGCAACAAGTCCAAGTAATAACAATCAATAGTTGTATTGTCAGCAGCATCTAACCTGCTTTTTACCACGCTACTTATGGAGCAGCGAGTACTGTGCTTAAATAAAAGTTGTGGTGTTACGTACGATTTTTCAGCAATAGCTAATAGCTGTTGAGCATCGGTTAAATTAATCCAATTCATATTATGGTACTAGGCTCTAAATGGTTTTGACTTTGATGCAGTAGGACAACCTGCACCACTACGTTGCGTACCACAAGATGATATAGCAATAGCAACAAATGCTACAAAAACAACTAATAACTTTTTCATTTTTTTCAATTTTTATTGATAATATAAAATTAACTTGCCGATTATATAACGTAAAGTTACAAAAAATATTTTTTAACCACAACTAAGTTGTAATAATTTTAACAAAATGCATTTAACGCTAAGTAAACCTTTAGCTTTTATTGACCTCGAAACTACAGGGTTAAGCCTTACAAACGATAGAATAGTAGAACTAGCCATTGTAAAAGTAATGCCTAATGGCGAAACAAAAAAGCTTCGAAAATTTATAAATCCTACCATTGCAATACCCGACAATGTAACCGCAATACACGGCATTACTAACGAAATGGTAAAAGATCAACCTACTTTTAAGCAAGTAGCTGGCGAAATAAAAGAGTTTTTAAAAGGTGCCGATTTGGGTGGCTATAATAGTACCCGATTTGATATTCCGTTGCTAGTTGAGGAGTTTTTGAGGGCAGGTGTTGACTTTGATACTGATAGCATTGCCATGGTTGATGTGCAAAAAATATTTCATGCACTTGAGCCACGTAACCTAAGTGCAGCCTACCGTTTTTATTGTAACAAAGAGTTAGATGGTGCTCATAGTGCCGAGGTTGATGTAACGGCCACTTGGGAAATACTACAAGCCCAAATAGTAAAATATCCCCAACTTGGCAATACAGTAGAAGCTATACAAAAAATAACTGGGGAGGAAAACTTGGTGGACTTTGCCCGAAGATTTATAAAAGAAAACGATGTTATAGTTTTTAACTTTGGCAAACATAAAGGCAAACCAGTAACCACCGTATTGCAACAAGAGCCCAATTATTATGATTGGATGCAACGTAGCGATTTTGAAATGCACACCAAGAAAAAACTTTCGGAAATATATAACAATATGAAGTTGAAAAAATAAAACAAAACCTTACTTTTACAGCAAACCGTTATTACACATTTGGAAAAATTAGTTATTATACCAACATACAATGAAATTGAAAATATAGAGCTTATATTAGCTGCTATATTTACACAACATAAAGAATTTCATGTATTAATAATTGACGACAATTCACCCGACGGTACTGCCAATAAAGTTAAAGAATTGCAACAACAATATAATGGGTTACTACACATAGAGGAACGTACAGGCAAACTTGGACTAGGCACAGCTTACATACATGGCTTTAAATGGGCATTAAGCCGTGGTTACCAATACATATTTGAAATGGATGCCGACTTTAGCCACAACCCAACTGACCTTAATAGATTATACGATGCAGCAAAAGCTGGTAACGATTTGGTAATTGGTAGCCGTTATGTAAAAGGCGGCAAGTTACAAAACTGGCCAACTAGCAGAAAATTAATATCCAAAGGAGCATCAATATATACTAGGTTAATAACGTGGATGCCAGTAAACGACCCAACGGCTGGCTTTGTATGCTATACCAATAAACTGTTGAGTGCCATTAATTTTGATGCGATCAAATTTTCGGGTTATGCCTTTCAAATAGAAATGAAATTTGCTGCTTACAAATTAGGATTTAAAATAAAAGAAATACCTATAACCTTTATTGATAGGCAGTTTGGAGCATCCAAAATGAATAAAAGCATAGTAAAAGAGGGGATATTTGGTGTACTGCAAATACAATACAAAAGCTGGTTTAAAAACTATAAGAAAACAGTTAGCGTTAATTATTAATTATTAATTATTAATTACTATTTAACTTTGCCAAATGGCAACATCGGTAGCATTTCACACATTGGGTTGTAAACTTAATTTCTCCGAAACCTCCACTATAAGTAGGCTTTTGGAAAATGAAGGCATGGTAAAAAAAGATTTTACAGATACTGCAGATGTGTATGTAATAAATACTTGCTCCGTAACCGATAATGCCGATAAAGAATGCCGCCAACTAGTAAGGCGAATACAACGTAAAGCACCAGAAAGCATGGTGGTTATTACAGGTTGTTATGCACAACTAAAACCCCAACAAATAGCTGCAATACCTGGTGTTGATTTGGTATTAGGAGCCGCCGAAAAATTTAACATAGTACAACACTTAAAAGAACTAACAAAAACAAATACCGCAAAAATTTGCAGTTGCGATGTAGCTGATATTACTGAATTTAAAGCTAGTTACAGCATACAGGACAGAACTAGAACTTTTCTTAAATTACAGGACGGTTGTGATTATACCTGTGCATTTTGCACTATACCAATGGCAAGAGGTAAAAGCCGTAGTGATACTCTACATAATGTAATTGCTAATGCCAAAGAAATAGCTAACAGTGGTGCAAAAGAAATAGTATTGACAGGTGTAAACCTTGGCGATTATAAAAATGGTGAGCATAGCTTATACCATGTACTACAACAATTAGAAAACGTAAATGGCATAGAACGATACCGAATAAGTAGTATAGAACCTAACTTACTTACTAAGGATATTATTAGTATTGTAAGCCAAAGTAATAAATTAATGCCACACTTTCATATACCACTACAAAGTGGAAGTAATGAAATATTAGGGCTTATGAGGCGGCGGTACAAACGTGAATTATATGCCGAAAAAGTAGCTACAATAAAAGCACTAATGCCACATTGTTGTATTGGTGTTGATGTTATAGTTGGGCATCCGGGTGAAACTGACAAAGAGTTTGAGGAAACCTTACAATTTTTGCACAGCTTACCTATTAGTTACCTACACGTATTTACTTATAGTGAAAGGGATAATACAAAAGCCTTAGCAATAAAACCTGTAGTACCCATTGCTATTAGAAATGAACGGAACAAAATATTGCGAAATTTATCGTACAAAAAAATGCAATATTTTACAGAACAACACCATAATACAACACGTAAAGTATTGTTTGAAAAACACCAAACTAATAATATAATGGAAGGCTATACAGATAATTATATTAAAATACAAACTACCTATAACGCTAATTTGGTTAACCAAATAGTAGATTGGAAAATTGTGTAATGTAACAAGTTACTTGGTACCTACTACTACTCCATAGCCCCAAAGCCCCTGCTGCATACCCTTGTACTGATATTTGCAAGCTGCTATATTCTGTTCTTGTTCTTTCGTCCACTTGTAACGAAGGGTAATTTTTTTCCAAAATCCCCAAAGTGTACTGCCATAATATATCCACAACAACCGTTTGCTACTTGCCTTAGTTGGTTTAGTTATATCGGTATAAGTAACGTTAGTAAAGCCCGTATTTTTATAAAATTGTTGCAACCTTGTTGGGCTTTCTAAATAATTAACTTGCCAACCTTGCAGCCATTTTTTAATTATAATGTTTTCGTTATTTTCAAATTTAGTAACCATACCATCGGCTATAATTAAGCGGCCACCAGGCTTTAATAATCGGTAGGCTTCTTGTACAAATTTTTCTTTATCAGGTGCATAACATATACTTTCCAAACCCCATACTACATCAAAAGTTTCGGCAGCAAATGTAGTATTCATGTAACTCATTACTTTAAAGCTTACCAATTGGTGAACATTCTTATTAATAGCCAAATCGTTTGCCTTAGCAGCTTGTAAGGCACTTAGGGTAATGCCAACACAGGTACACCCAATTTTTTTTGCCATATATACACTGCTACCACCTACACCACACCCAGCATCTAATACAGTATCAGTTTTTTGTATAGTAGCCATTGTTGCTAATATGCTATTCATTCTTTTTAGGGTGTCCCCAAATGTTTTTGTAGTAGCATCTTTGTAACCATAATGCATAGCATTACTATTATTCAAATCCCAACCATCTACATAACTTGCCTCGTTAGTTTCGTAATATTTTATAATGTTATCCTCGTAGTTAGTTTCCATTTTTATTAGCTTTAATGAGCATAGTTTGTAATACTACAGTAAGTATTATACAACTTATACCTATGTAAAAGTAGGTATTATACTGTTTATATTCTTTAAGTATAATTACTGCAAACAATATTCCATATACGGGTTCCAAATTCAGTAATAAATTTTGTGTAAAAGCACTAATTTTTTGCAAAGCAGCAAACGATAATCGCCAAGTAACAATAGTACATAACCAACTAAGTACAAGCAGCCAAAGCCAGTCAGGCAGGGATGGTACAGCTGTATAAGGATGTATAAATGAGGTATATATTGGCAATAAAATACTTACAATTACCAAACCTCCTAATATACTCCACATAGTAACCGTTTGTGCATTAGTAACCTTAAGTTGTTGTTTATTTAATATAGGCACTACTGCTATTAACAAAGCAGATGCAATACCAAAATATATACCTTTGGAAAAACTAAAATCGGCGTAAAAAATAAAAATAATACCTACTATTGCAACTGCACTTAATGATAATTCAATTACATTAACTTTTCGTTGGTACAATATAGCCTCCAACATTGCGGTAAAAAAACTAGTGCTTGATAGGCAAATTAATGCCACAGCTACATTGGCATACTTAACAGATGCAAAAAAACAAACCCAATGTAAAGCTTGTAAACACCCTGCCATAGCTATTTGTAGCTTTTGAGAGTGAGTTATTATTAGCACTTTATGAGTACAAATGTTGATAATAATAAGTGTAACTGCAGTTATTAGTAGCCTGTACCACACAATCCATATTTCGTTGAGGTTAATAAGGTTACCCAATACACCAGTAAATCCCCACAAAAAAATAGCGATATGTAATTGTAGTAAAGGTTTATTGTTTTTCAAATGTCAAGTATCAATTACTTTTCGGTTTATACACAAACTTTACCGATGCATTTTTTTGTTCCGTACTTTCTATTACTGCATCATATTTTTCGCCAGCTACACGTACTACCATATAGGCAGTATTGGGTGGTATGCTACCTAAGTTATCGGCATACATGGTTACAGTTACTTCGGGGGTAGTGGGGTCAAGTTTTATAGGTATGGTAATTGGCCTTACATCAAGCATTTTTTTATCTACTACTTTTATATTATTTACATAAATGGTTACTATATCACCATCAACCGAACCATAATCATAAAAGTCAATATTAAGAAAACCTGTATCAGGTACGTTTATAGTTTGTACTACATTTGTACTCCGTAATTCTAATGCCAAAGGTGCTGGTGGTATAGGTTTTATAACTACTACTGGTGTATTTATTTTTGGTGGCAGAGCCACTATAGCAGTATCTTTTACTACCGGTTTAGGTTTTGGTGTTATAGTTGTTGGCAAGGGTTTTGGTGTTGCCTTAACTATAGGTTTTGGCAATGGTTTTGGCGTTTCTTTTACTATAGGCTTAGGTTTCACCACAGGTTTTGGTATTACTTTTACTATTGGTTTGGGTATTGGTTTTACCAATGGTTTGGGGTTAGTTGCCACCTTCTTTTTAGCAATTGCATTTAGCTTAGCTTGTACATTTTTTTCAATACCAAATATTGATTTTTTTATTTTTTTAAGCTTTACATAACCTCCTTCGCAGGGCGATCCATTTTTATCATCACGGGCTGTATAAGTACCTTCTAAGTATTCGTCCTCTCCTACTTTGCTATACTTCATGGTACAAAGCATAAGGCAGGCACCACCACCCATACTCTTTAATTCGAGTAAGGCTATTTCGTTAATTACTATTTTTTTACCCTCGGTTTTTACAAAGCCTCCTAACGAAGCTTTACCATAAAAAGAAGTGTTGAGGTAGGAATAAGTTACACCATCTAACCCTTTATTAGTTTGGGCTATTTGCACTTCAAATTTGTATTGGTCTGCTCCTAGGCTAAAGCTGGAGTTGTCGTAAAATTTTCCATTCCATACACCTGTATAGTCTATTTGCTGGGCATTAGCATTAATGCTACTAATGGCTATTATTAATGTTATAAATATTTTATACATAATTATATTTATTCTTTCATTTTTTTAAGTGTTATAGTTCCATTGCTACAAGCAAAATTACTACTATTATCTTTTGCAGTATAGGCACCTTTTAAATATACATTTTTATGTTTGTTTGTAAGTATTAAGGTACAGGTCATTAAGCATGCATTATCGTTATTGTAGCCATTTCTTACTGCTAATAATTTGTCCTCTTTTAGTATTATTGTATGTTCGTTTACTGCTACAGTTGTTAGTGTAGCTGTGCCAGCAAATTCTTGGTTGGGCAGTATAGTATTAGTATAACCAACCAAACTATCGTTTCGTAGAAATATAGTGCATTCAATTTTATATATTTCTCGTTTATTATCATCGTTGCTAAATGTGCCTTGCCACTTACCCATAAAGTTATTAGCTTGTGAAAAGGCTATAGTGTTGATAAAGCAAAGTAATAAAATGCCAATTACGTAATTATATTTTTTACCGCCACGGCGGATGCTTATGCTGTAGCTATTGGCTACTGAGTAGCTGCACAATGTTACAAAAGCCCATGGGTTGCGGGATTTCCGAATTTGTCGGAACAAGAGCAGCAAATACCGTGAAACGGTTATAGCGAATAGCCCGAACTGAAGCTGAATATATTTAATTAGAAGACCGCCCATAATTGTTATTAAAATATGAGTACAAAATTGCGAAAAAATAATGACTTATGCTCTCACAAAACTTTGTTAATTTTGCAGCCTATATTAATTGAAAATATGATAAATATTACCTTACCCGATGGAGCTATAAAGCAGTACGATGCCGGTGTAACTGCACTTGATGTGGCAAAAAGTATAAGCGAAGGCTTGGCTCGTAAAACCTTAGTGGCAAACGTTAATGGTGCAGTGGTTGATATGAATACGGTAATTACAGAAGATGCCAATTTTAAATTATACACTTGGGACGATAAGGAAGGCAAACAAACATTTTGGCACTCATCGGCTCACTTAATGGCTGAGGCTATTGAGGCTAATTATGAAGGTGTTCAATTTTGGGTTGGTCCGGCGGTGGACAATGGCTTTTATTACGATGTGGACTTTGGCGATAAAAAAATAACAGAAGATGACCTTGCAAAAATTGAAAAAACAATGCAAGAGTTGGCAAAAAAAAATAGTGAATTTGTACGAAAACCAATTACTAAAACCGATGCTGTACAATACTTTACCGATAAAAATGATAAGTACAAATTAGACTTATTGCAAAACCTTGAAGATGGTAATATAACCCTATACACCCAAGGCAACTTTACCGACTTATGCCGTGGACCACATATACCCAACACTGCACCTATAAAGGCTATTAAGCTTATGAGTATAGCTGGTGCTTATTGGAAAGGCGACGAAAAAAATAAACAACTTACCCGTATATATGGCATTACCTACCCTAGCCAAAAAGAATTAGATGCCTACTTACTTATGCTTGAAGAAGCTAAAAAAAGAGACCACCGAAAATTGGGTAAAGAGTTAAGCATATATACCACTAACGATGATGTAGGCGGTGGCCTAATACTTTGGATGCCTAACGGTACCGTAATAATAGAGGAACTTGAAAAATTAGCTAAAGAAACTGAAAATGCAGCAGGTTACAAACGTGTAGTAACACCACATATAGCTAAGGAGAATTTGTATATTACAAGTGGGCATTTGCCCTACTATGCGGATAGTATGTACCCACCAATGGAAATGGATGGCGAAAAGTATTACCTAAAGGCAATGAACTGCCCACACCACCACAAAATATTTGATGCTGAGCCCAAAAGTTATAGAGATATGCCCTACCGTATAGCAGAGTATGGCACCTGCTACCGTTACGAACAAAGTGGCGAACTATTTGGACTTATGAGGGTACGATGCCTACACATGAACGATGCACACATTTACTGTACCAAAGCACAATTTGCCGAAGAGTTTAAGGCAGTAAATGAAATGTACATTAAATATTTTAAACTATTTGGTGTAGATAAATATGTAATGCGACTAAGCTTACATAACCCCGAAAAATTAGGTAAAAAATATGTAAACGAACCTGCACTTTGGCAAGAAACCGAAGAAATGGTAAGGGCAATATTAATAGAAACAAATACACCATTTGTAGAGGTGCAGGACGAAGCAGCATTTTACGGCCCTAAAATAGATGTGCAAATATGGAGTGCTATTGGTAGGGAGTTTACTTTAGCTACCAATCAGGTGGACTTTGCACAGCCCCGTAGCTTTAACCTTAGCTTTACCAACCAAAATAATGAACCCGAAATACCCCTAATTATACACCGTGCACCGTTAGGAACACATGAAAGGTTTATTGGCTTTTTGTTAGAGCATTATGCAGGTAAATTTCCTGCTTGGTTAGCACCTATACAGGTAAAAGTATTACCGATTAGCGACAAGTTTTTACCGTATTGTAAGCTAGTGCTACAAAAGTTATTAGCCGTAGGAGTACGAGCCGAAATAGATGATAGAAACGAAAAAGTAGGTAAAAAAATACGTGATACAGAACTATTAAAAGTGCCTTACATGCTTGTAATTGGCGAAAAAGAAATGAATGATAATGCCGTTGCAGTACGTAAACAAGGTATTGGCGATGTGGGAGTGCAACAAATTGATGAATTTGTTGTAAGTTTACAGCAAGAGATTAGTGAAAGGCGTTAAAAAAGTAACATTGTGGAAACAACTTTTGTGTTAAAAAAAGATGAATTCTACAATGAGTAATTACTTAATAATTTTTAAGTATTGATAGAAAAATAAAAAATTACAACTAACAAATAAAAAAATAAAACCAAACATTTAAACATTAATGGCATTTACACCAAGACCACCAAGAGGTAGATTTCTACCAAAAAAAGAAGCGGAACACCGAATTAATAACTACATACGAGTACAAGAAGTACGGCTAGTTGGCGACAACGTAGAAATAGGGGTGTACCCTACAGCAGTTGCTATTAAAATGGCACAGGATCAAGAGATGGATTTGGTAGAAATATCGCCAAATGCTGTACCACCTGTATGTAAAATAATAGTATATAGTAAGTTTTTGTACGATAAAAAGAAAAAAGAAAAAGAACAAAAAGCAAAGCAAAAAACTAGTGAGCTTAAAGAAATACGGTTTACACCAGGTACTGATGACCATGACTTTGACTTTAAGAGTAAACATGCCGAAAAATTTTTGGCCGAAGGCAATAAAGTAAAAGCTTATGTACAATTTAAAGGTAGAGCCATACAGTTTAAAGAACGAGGTGAATTATTACTATTAAAATTTGCAGAAAGGTTAGGCGATGTTGGCGGATTAGAAGGCTTACCCAAAATGGATGGTAAACGTATGATAGCCATATTTGCACCAAAGGTGAAAAAGAAAGAAAAGAAAGATGAATAAATAATACGGTTATAAGCAAAAATTTATAACACAAATGCTCCAAGAAATTGGGGTATTTTTTTTACATTTTTACTAATTTGTAAACCAATTAAAGGTTTGTAACTTTGCACACATTTTACATTGAAATAATACAGTTATATAATACGGTACAACCTACCTATAATTACTTTTACTTACTATGAAATATAAAGAATTTTCGCAGCTTAACTTACCAGCATTTGAAAAAGAAATATTGGAAAAATGGCAACAAGAACAAACATTTGAAAAAAGTGTAACCAATAGAGAGGGTGCTACTCCATTTGTATTTTACGAAGGGCCACCAAGTGCCAACGGTATGCCCGGCATACACCACGTTATAAGCCGAACTTTAAAAGATTTGGTGTGTAGGTACAAAACAATGCAGGGCTTTCAGGTAAAGCGTAAAGGTGGTTGGGATACCCATGGCTTACCAATAGAACTTGGCGTGGAAAAAGAATTAGGTATTACAAAAGAGGATATTGGCAAATCAATATCGGTGGAGGATTATAATAAAAAATGTAGAGAAGCCGTACTAAGGTTTAAAGATAAATGGGACGAAATAACGCTAAAAATGGGCTATTGGGTTGATTTGAAAAACCCTTATATTACCTACGAAAATAATTATATAGAAAGTGTATGGTGGCTATTGAGCAAAATGTACAACCGTGGGTTATTATATGAAAGTGTAAGCATACAACCCTACTCACCTGCTGCAGGTACTGGCCTTAGTAGCCACGAGCTAAATATGCCTGGTGCTTACAAAGATGTGAAAGATACAAGTGCAACCGTATTATTTAAAGTGAGAGATTATAAGCAAATATGGCAAAGCATTGAAACGACTTTCAAAAATTTGATTGTATTAAATACAAATAACGAAAATGAATATGACTATTCACAAAAAAACATTTCGCCAAAAGAATTAAAAAATAAATTACTAAATACAGTTCGAAAAGAAGTAATAGAAAACAAATCAATAAATGCTACAATAATTATTACACGTAAAGGAATATCAGAAGTTAGTCATTTTATAAAAACAGGATATGACGTTATAGCTGTTGAACACCTTGTAACTATAATTGAAAAAAGTACTTTTGTAATAAGCCAACAAAATATTAAAAGAGATGATGGAAGTATTTTTAATTATTTACTATGCTATGTACAAATTGGTAACAAATATTTTATTGCAAAAACTGTAATTAGACAAGCAAAAAATCAATTTGAATTTTACGACCTTTCCTTAACAGAATTAAAAAAAGAACATAAAAAAACCCAATTAGAATACGTTACTCAGCAATCAGAACCTGATGACATATTCCAACTAGGAAGTAGCAAAGATAACAAACTTTTTGAAATATTTACCTTTCCAAAAGCAATTTTTCAAATATTAGCAAGTAATGTCGATTATTCAAAATTACATTTTATGGCATGGACAACTACTCCATGGACCTTACCCTCTAACCTTGGTTTAACAGTAGGGCCTAACATTGATTATGCAGTATTGTACACTATAAATCCATACACACACCAATACATTTATGTAATTATTGCCGATAAGTTAGTAGCAAAATATTTTAAAAAGGAAAATGAAAATAAAGAATTTACTACTTATAAAAATGATGGAAAAAATATTCCTTATCAATATATTATGGTAATAAAGGGCAACGAATTGAGTAATATTAATTACCAACAATTGTTACCATGCCAAGCTAATACACCTAATGCTATAAACGAAATAACACCAAAAGCCCAACCCTTTAAAGTAGTACTTGGCGACTTTGTAACTACCGATGATGGTACAGGTATAGTGCATACATCACCTGCATTTGGTGCCGATGATTACAAAATTGGTAAAAAAAATAACCTTGGTATATTAACCTTGGTGGATAGGCAGGGAAAGTTTGTAAGTGGTGTAGGCGAATATAGCAACCGCTATGTGAAAGATTATAAAAACGAACCAAATTATGTAGATGTAAATGTAGATATTGCTGTAAAGCTAAAGCTAGAGGGCAAAGCATTTAAGGTAGAAAAATATGAACATAATTACCCGCATTGTTGGCGTACTGACAAGCCAATATTGTACTACCCGTTAGATGCATGGTTTATAAAAACCACTGCACTTAAAGATAGGATGGTAGAAAATAATAAACTCATTAATTGGAAACCAGCCAACACAGGTACAGGTAGGTTTGGTAATTGGTTAGAAAACATACAGGATTGGAACCTAAGCCGTAGCCGATTTTGGGGTACACCATTGCCAATATGGAAAACTGAAGATGGTTTGGAAGAAATTTGCATTGGTTCCATAGACGAACTCACCAATAAATATGTAGAAGCCGTAAATGTTGGATTGAACAAAGAATCTAAAATCGAAATTCTAAATTCAAAAATACAAGTGGATTTGCACAAACCGTTTATTGATGCAATTGTATTAGTATCGCCAACTGGCAAACCAATGTTTCGTGTACCCGACCTTATAGATGTTTGGTTTGATAGTGGAGCCATGCCTTATGCCCAGCACCATTTTCCGTTTGAAAATAAGGAACTATTTGCCCAAAGTTACCCGGCCGATTTTATAGCCGAAGGTGTAGATCAAACCCGTGGTTGGTTTTATACTTTACATGCCATAGCGGCTTTGGTAAAAGAAGATATTGAGGAGGAATTACGCCCCCCCACCCCCCAAGGGGGGAGTTTAGAGCCTTTGAGTTTACATTCAATTGCAGCATTACATAACCAAAACGATGAACATAATAGAAATATAGAAGTTAACAAAGCCTCTCACCCAAATCCCCCGCCTAAGGCGGGTGAGGGGGCTACAGGCTTAGCCTACAAAACCGTTGTATCTAATGGCTTAGTACTCGATAAAAATGGGGTTAAAATGAGTAAACGATTAGGTAATATTGTTGACCCATTTGCCACTATTGAAACCTACGGTGCCGATGCTACAAGGTGGTATTTGGTAACTAATGCTAGCCCATGGGACAACCTAAAGTTTGATAGCGATGGTATAAAAGAAGTGCAACGAAAGTTTTTTGGTACGCTATACAATACCTACCAATTTTTTGCATTATATGCAAATGTTGATGGCTTTACTTACAACCAAGTAGATGTACCTAACCAACAACGACCCGAAATAGACCGATGGATATTGAGTACCTTAAATACACTAATTAATACAGTAACCAATGCTTTAAATGATTATGAGCCAACCCTTGCTGGTAGGGCTATTGAGGAGTTTGTGGATAGCCATTTAAGCAATTGGCATGTTCGCCTTAGCCGACGTCGATTTTGGAAACCCTCAGTTAATGAAGATGGTACTACCACTATGGCAACCGACAAATTGAGTGCCTACCAAACACTTTATATTTGTGTTGAAACTGTTGCTAAATTAATAGCACCAATAGCGCCGTTTTTTGCCGACACTATATTTACAAACCTTAATGCAGTAACCAATAAAAATGATGTTGAAAGCATCCACTTAACTGAATACCCAAAGGCTGACCCTACTTTAATTGATACTGACTTAGAGCAAAGAATGGCTTTGGCACAAGATGCCTGTTCGTTAATATTATCGCTTCGCAAAAAAGTAATAACCATTAATGGAGAAGTAGGTATAAAAGTTAGGCAACCGCTACAAAAGGTAATGATACCAGTATTTAACCCAACTATGCAAACCCAACTGCAAAAAGTTGAAGACCTAATAAAAGCAGAAACAAACATTAAAGAAATTGAATATTTAGACCCCAATAATAGTTATATTAACAAAAAAATTAAACCAAATTTTGCTGCCCTTGGCAAAAAATTAGGACAAAAAATGAAGTTAGTACCAGAAATATTGAATAAGTTTAGTCAAAATGATATAACTACCCTCGAAAATGAAGGTAAATTTATTATAAATGTGGATAACCAACCTATTGAATTAGCATTAACCGATGTTGAAATAAGTACAGATGATGTAACAGGTTGGGCTGTAGCATCTAAAGGCTTACTAACCACAGCATTAGATATTACAATAACATCCGAATTGCAGCACGAAGGCAATGCAAGAGAGCTAATAAATAGAATACAAAAGATAAGAAAAGATACCAATTTGAACCTTACGGACCGTATAATTGTAGAAATTACTGACATTCCAATGCTTACTGCATCGTTCATACAATATAATGACTATATTTGCGGCGAAATTTTAGCCGATAGGCTACAAATAACAAAAGATTATAATGTTGGTACTACTGTAGAAATTAATGAAAACCAACTATTTGTGAACGTAAAAGTAAACGATAACTAATATGGCAGCAAAAAAACCGATAAAAAAAGTTGCAAAACCAGTGGCGAAAGCACCAGTGAAAGTAATACAAAAAGCAGCAGCTAAACCAGTAGTGGCCAAAAAAGCAGCAACTAAACCTGCACCAAAGCCTGCTGCAAAACAACCAACAAAACCAACACCAGTTGCCAAAAAACCAGTTGCTAAAGTGGTAGCCAAAGCGCCAATTAAAAAAGTAATTGCAAAAGTAGTAGCTAAGCCTACACCTAAAGCACCAGCAAAAGCTGCAAAACCAATAGCAAAGCCACAACCCAAAAAAGTTGTAGTAGTAGCAAAAAAAGCTGCCCCTATTGCAAAAAGTGTACCCACACCAACCAAAAAAATAGTAGAAGCTATAAAAAAAGCAGTACCTGCTAAAAAAGCAGCACCTACTAAGAATGCTGTAATGCCAGCCAAGGCTGTAATACAAGCCAAAACTGCAAAACCAGCCAAAGCTGCAAAGCCTCCCAAAGCAGTAAAGCCACCCAAACCTCCTAAAAAAGAAAAGGTAAAAAAGCCAGTAAAGCCAGCCCCGCCAGTATTAAGTGCTAAAGAAATAGCAAAGCAAAAAGCCATAGCTAGAGAAGCCCTAGAAAAAGAATTAAGTAAAAAAATGCCCGAACCACCACCGCCACCAATACACAAACGAAAAGTAGAAGATAAAAATAAAAAGCCAATTGTAATACCAAAAGTAGCTGCAAAAACATCGAAGCCGTTTCAGCCCGAATTTACAAGGTCCATATTGGATACCCCAATGCATAAAGAAACTGGCCCATTAATAAGATATAGCGATAATGACCTAAATGAATTTAGAGAAATAATTAGTAGAAAATTAGACTCAGCAAAACGTGAATTATCGTACTTACAGGGCTTAATAACACGTAAAGATGAATTAGGCGGCACCAACGACGACAACCACTACATGACAATGGAAGATGGTAGTATGAGTATGGAAAGAGAACAACTTAGCCAAATGGCTAGTAGGCAAATTACCTACATTGACCACCTCGAAAAAGCAGTAATGCGAATAGAAAATAAAACTTATGGTATATGCCGTGTTACAGGCAAATTAATAGACAAAGCAAGGCTTAAAGCTGTACCACATGCCACACTAAGTATTGAAGCAAAAATGAAACAACGTTAATATAAATTTTTTTTATACTAAAAAAAACACCAAAAGCCACTGTAATAGTGGCTTTTGTAATATGGCACTACTAAGTACAAAACTAAACTACATTGAGTATACGTTTATAAGGTTTAATGTTTTTAAATAATTAAACCTTTTATGAAATCCATTATACTACTATTAATAATAAGTGTAACAGCTTGTAGCACTAAGGCTCAGCCAATACCCGAAGCAATATTGGGTGAATGGGTAACGGCTGGCAACAATGGAAAAGTTAATATATACAAACTAGGCAACAAATACTATGGCAAACTAAGCTGGACAACTACTAACTATAAAGACGCTAATAACCCTAACCCTACATTACGAACACAAAATGTATTGGGCACTATACTGCTCAAAAACTTTGTATATAACGGCACTAACAAATGGCAAGATGGTACAATATATGACCCTAATAACGGCAAAACATACTCCTGCAACTTATATTTGAAAAATAAAAACACCTTAGAAATAAGAGGTTATGTAGGCATATCAATATTTGGCCGAACCGAAGTATGGACTAGATTGTAAGAATTTTGTACATCTTATTTCAATAAAGGAGTAAACATTAACGCTATGTCAATTTAATAATTTTTATGCTTTGCATCAAATTATTTTTTACTTTTGCATTTCATAATGAAAAAAGTAATACTATTATTTACCCTAATTATACTAATGGCACAAATAGTGTCAAAGGCATTTTACGTAAGTAAAGCAACAATTGATTATTGTATTACCGAAACTAACGACGAATCAGGAGATTGTAAAAAGGCAGAAAAAGAACTTAATAAATTTGACGTAGATTTTAGTACCACCAATACTAATAAATTGGTAGTGGCCAATACGCTTAATTTTGTAATACTGCATTTGCACTCCTTACCTATACCAACTTATACAATAGAAGCTCCCCCACCCAATTGCTAATGCAATTATTAGCATTTAAAGCTATACTATTAAGTAACTTTGTTTACTGGGTTTACATTCTTTTTCAAACTTTTTATTTTTTTAACTAACTTATTATGGATAACATTCCAAAGCAACCGTTTGCAAGGTTATGGGCATTATTAAAATCGCAAAAAACTGATATAACTTCCATTTATTTTTATGCAATACTAAGTGGTTTGGTGCAGCTAACCGTACCTATTGGTGTACAAGCTATTATTGGTTTTGTGCTTGGTGCAGCCATGGTTACATCAATATATGTCCTTATAATATTAGTAGTTATTGGTGTATTGTTGGTTGGTATATTTCAAATAAACCAAATGAAAATTATTGAAAAAATACAGCAATCTATATTTGTACATTATGCATTTTTATTTGCCGAGGTTATACCAAGGTTAGATTTAAAACAAGCCGATAATAATTATTTACCCGATGTAATCAATCGTTTTTTTGACACTTCAAATGTTCAAAAAGGCTTATCCAAATTATTGTTAGATATACCAACTGCAAGTATTCAAATTATATTTGGATTACTATTATTAGCATTTTACCACCCTATATTTATTGCATTTGGTGCATTGTTAATTGTAATACTATGGCTTATACTAAAGCTTACTAGTAAAAACGGTTTGTTAACTAGCCTCAAAGAAAGTAGTTATAAATACCAATTAGTAGCTTGGTTAGAGGATATGGCAAAGGTTGTAAAAACATTCAAATACAGCCAAGGCACAAACTTAAATTTACATAAAACTGATAAATATGCAATTGGTTATGTAGCATCACGTACGGCACATTTTAAAGTATTACTGTTTCAATACAAAACCTTGGTAGTATTTAAAGTAACTATAACTACCGCAATGTTAGTGGTTGGTACTTTTTTGTTACTTAACCAACAACTTAATATTGGCGAATTTATAGCAGCCGAAATTGTAATATTAACTGTAATAAATGCCATTGAAAAATTAATAGGCAGCTTAGATAGTGTGTATGATGTAATTACAGGCTTAGAAAAAATAGAATCGGTTACGGAAAAAGCAATTGAAAAAGAGGGTAATTTAATATTACAACCAAGTAATACTGGCATTGCTTTACATGTAATAGATTGTAGTTTTAGTTATGATGATACTACTACTGTGTTACATAATATAAATTTAAGTATTGCGGCAAAAAGCAAAGTGTGTATTGTAGGTTCAGAAAATAGTGGTAAAACAACCTTGCTTCGTATACTTACAGGCATATACAGTGGTTATACAGGTAATATACTAATTAATAATATACCATTGGGCAATTACACCTTAACAAGTGTTAGAAACAATACTGGCATTTTACTCAACCGTCATAACGTATTTGGTGGTACAGTATGGGAAAATATAAGTATGGGTAAATCAAGTATAACTTACGACACAATTACGGAGCTTGCTGTATCACTAGGTATGGAAGATTTTATATCGGACTTACCCAATGGGTACGTAACCGAACTTAAGCCTAATGGTGAGCAACTTTCAAGTACTTTAATTAAAAAAATTATATTGTTAAGAGCCTTAATACATAAACCAAGTTTACTCATACTTAAGGAGCCATGGTCGGGTTTGCAAAAAAACTTACAACTTAGCATACAAAATTATTTATTAACACTTACCCATACAACAGTAATTGTTGTTAGTAACGATGTTACCTTTCAACAGAGATGTGATAGCATTATTGAAATGGAAAATGGAAAAATAAAAGTGTAGAACTTGCATTTTGAAGTATTAAAAAAATAAAAAAATGAACCTCACAAATAATAAATTAGAGTTTACTGCTTTCAGCAAAATATACCGCTACAACCTAACTAGTAAAGTTAAGTATTGGTTTTGTGGTATTATGATAATGCTAGTGCTATTTATGCTGCTACCATGGACACAAAACATAAAATCAAAAGGCATTATAACCACCCTAAAGCAAGAACAACGACCACAGGATATAAACTCACCTATACCAGGCAAAATATTGAAATGGTGGGTAAAAGAAGGTGATTATGTAAAAAAAGGTGATACCATAATGCAGCTAACCGAAATAAAAGAAGAGTACCTTGACCCTAACCTAATAAGCCGTACACAACAGCAAGTACAAGCCAAACAAAGTACCCTACAAAACTATGAAAGCAAGATAAGTACTGCCGACAACCAAATAACTGCACTTAATAGTGCTAAGCAATTAAAGCAGCAACAGCTGCAAAATAAATTGTCGCAATTACAAAATAAACTAAACGGTAATAGAGCCGAGTTAACGGCATTTACCAATGATTATACTAATGCTAAAGATCAATTTGAACGTAACCAAAAAATGTTCAACGAAGGGCTTATATCACTAACGGTATTGCAGCAACGTAATGTTAGTTTTCAAAATGCATTAGCCAAAAAAACAAAAGCCGAAAACGATGTAGCACAAACACTGCAAGAGCTTACCATAACAGGTATTGAGCAAAATAGTGTGGAGCAGGAATATACCGAAAAAATAGCTAAGGCACAAGGCGAACAGTTTCAAAGTATGAGCCAAGTAGCAGCTGGCCAAGGTGATATAGCAAAGCTACAAAACCAAGTAACGAACTATACTATACGTAATGGAATGTACTATATACTAGCCCCACAAAATGGGCAAATAGTACAAGCCAAAAAAGCAGGTATTGGCGAAATACTGAAGGATGGTGAACGTATAACTGTAATAGTACCCGACCATGTGGACTATGCCGTTGAAATGTTTGTACGCCCTATTGATTTGCCACTAGTAGCTATTGGACAAAAAGTTAGATTTACATTTGATGGGTTTCCTGCAATTGTATTTAGCGGTTGGCCTACTAGTAGCTATGGCACATTTGGTGGTAGCATAGTGGCTGTTGAAAATGTAATTAACACCAACGGCTTATTTAGAGTATTAGTAGCAGAAGATACAGGAACAAGAGCTTGGCCAAAACAATTAAAAATAGGTAGTGGTGCACAAGGTATTGCATTGCTTAAAGATGTGCCAATATGGTACGAAATGTGGCGAAATATAAATGGATTTCCACCAGACTTTTATGACACAAAAAAAACTACACCTGAAAAAAAATAACGAATAAAAATGAAGCTATTCCCTTATAGACATTATTTTTTTACAAAAAAAAATGTATTACTATTATTTATATTAAGTTGCCATATTGCAATATTAGCACAGGATACTACTAACACTTTGCAACTTGAACAACTATTGCAAATTGTAAAAAAATACCATCCTGTAGCAAGTCAAGCCACTATAAATGTAAACCAAACAATAAATAATATTACCATTGCCAAGGGTGCATTTGACCCTGTGTTGCAAAGTAATATAGCCAACAAAACATTTGATGGTACCAATTACTATAACACTGCTACAGCACAAATACAAATACCTACTTGGTATGGTATAGATGTACAAGCTGGTATTGAAAGCCTTGCTGGCAGTAGATTAGACCCAATAGATACCAAAGGCAATACTAGCTTTGTAGGCGTAACTGTACCACTACTTAAAACTTGGGTAATTGACAAACGAAGAGCCTACATACAACAAGCCAAAATATATAATACTATGGCTAGAGCCGAACAACGTGCTGTACTTAACGACCTTACAATTGATGCTATTACTGCATACCTGCAATGGGTACAGGCATACCAAACCTATTTAATTATAAAAAATACCGTAGCTATTAACCAACAACGTGTAGCGTTAGTTACCAAAGCATATAACTTTGGCGAAAGACCAGCAATAGATACCGTAGAGGCTATAACTCAATTACAAAGTTACCAATACTTACAAAACGAATATTGGTTAGCTTACCAAAATGCAGGCTTACAATTAAGTGCCTATATGTGGACGGCAAATAACCAACCCTATACCCTACCTAATAATGTAATACCACAACCCAATTGGGAAAAACAAACTGCCCCAAACTTACTTAATATAGTACTTGACGATTTGTTACAACAAGCCGAAAAAAACCACCCCGAATTAGCCATATATAATTATAAATTAGATGCACTCACCATTGATAAAAGAATTAAATACCAAGATATATTGCCCAAGCTTGACGTTACCTACAACCAATTAGGAAAGGGCTACAACCTAGTAAAAACCACCACTACCCCACTACTTGCCAATAATTATAAGTATGGTATTAAGTTTGAAATACCCTTGCTACTACGTAGAGGAACAGGAGAATACCAAAATGCAAAACTAAAAATAGCAGCAACACAATTGCAACAAGTTGAAAAAAAATTAGCCATTCAGCTTAAAGTAAAAAGCTATTACAATGAGTATATTACCACTACTAACCAAATAGCGTTGCAAACCAATACTTACAATAACTACTTACGTTTAGTAAAGGCAGAAGAAACAAGATTTTTAAATGGCGAAAGTTCCCTATTTTTAATTAATAGTAGAGAGAACAAAGCCTTAGAATCGCAACAAAAATTAATTGAACTTAAAGTAAAGTATTACAAATCAATTTATACTTTGCAATGGAGTGCAGGTTTGTTGGGCAATTAATTTTTTTTATACACACAAAAAAAAAGAACAAAAACAACTGATGAATTTTCAAATCTTACTGTCCAACCTTACTAACCCTACTTTATTATTTTTTGTATTAGGCATAGTAGCCACAGTAGTAAAAAGCGATTTGGAAATACCTAGCTCATCTAGCAAATTTATATCGCTGTATTTATTGTTTGCCATTGGCTTTAAAGGTGGGCAGGAGCTGGCTCACAGTGCCTTTACTACCGAAATTGCCGTATCAATTTTATTTGGATTGGTAGTTGCCGCTGTTATTCCGCTCTACACTTTTTTTATACTAAAGCAAAAAGTTAGTATTAGTAATGCGGGTGCTATAGCAGCTACTTACGGTTCGGTAAGTGCAGTTACATTTGTATCGGCAGTATCATTTTTAGAAATTCAGCATATTAACTTTGGTGGACACATGGTAGCCGTTATGGCATTTATGGAATCACCAGCTATTATAGTTGGCGTTATACTAATGAAACAGTATGATAAGGAAATGGCAAGTAAAGAAAGTATGCAATCAATAATTAAACATTCCTTTACCAACGGTAGTGTACTGCTTATATTGGGCAGTTTAGTAATTGGCATATTTGCCGATACCAAGCAAGCAGAGGGCATCAAACCCTTTACAACCGATATATTTAAGGGCTTCCTTGCTTTGTTTTTGTTAGAGATGGGAATGGTTACTAGCAAACGGTTTGCAGCATTTAGGCAGTATGGTTTATTCCTAAGTTTGTTTGCAATTATAGTACCTATTATTAATGGCTGCATAGTAGCAGTACTCAGTACATTGGTTACACATGATGTAGGTAACAGGTTTATATTTGCTATACTAGCTGCAAGTGCATCGTATATTGCTGTACCAGCAGCTATGAAATTGGCTGCACCCAAAGCCGACCCTGGCTTGTTTATACCAATGGCATTGGGGGTTACATTTCCATTTAATATTACGGTAGGTATGCCTTTATATTTTGCTATTATACAGGCTGTGTAATTGGGTGTGTTGTTTTACACAAAAATAATTACTCCCCACCATACACCAATTTATACCCATCTAAGTTGGGTTTATTTTTTCGTACCCTAGTTTTTTCATAGTTGTACAATACCTCCCCCACACTTTTAAAAAACGGTAAGGCCACCGACTCCATTTCATACACATCGTCGTTAAATATGCCATCCTTGTTAGCATATATTGTAGCACTTATCAAGTACTCAATATTTGCATCGGTATCTATTATATAAGCTGCATCGGTAAAGTAGCCATAGGCATCGCCTACTTTATTAAATATCCTAATATTGTTTGGTATAGTGGTTTTGGGGTTACTACCATACAACAAAAATTTGCAGTACGTATCATAATATTCAGGTGCTAAGTAACTCGGGTAAGTAGTTTCACGGGGCAGCTGGCTCATATATTGCTGTATAAAGTTACGGTCAGTTTCCGTTATATCAAAGGTGGTTTTATGGGCTACATTACCAAATATTATATGGCTCACTACATCGTTTAAGTCCTGCAAATTCATCCTATTTTTTCCACTAAAGTCAAATTGCTCCTTCACCAATTTTCCGCTTTGCATATAGCCAATACCTCTTTTATCGTTACGTTTGCTATACTTTCTTTTATTGTATTGGGCAGGTTGTTCATACACTAATTTACCATTGGTATCCATAAATTTTATGGGGTTAGTTTGCCTATTTTCATCTGCCGTAAGGCTAACAGAAAGCCTATGCAATATCTCAGTGTTTTTAAATCCCAACCTTTGCAAATTGCTATTAATATACTCCTGTCCCAAAAATTCGTACAGTCTATTATAAGCATCGTTATCGCTTACCAAAAATATTTTTTTAATATAATTAGCAATAGTTGGTTTACCATCGGCCGAGTTAGGGTCGTTGTACACAGCCGTTTGTAGAGCAGTAGCTGTTTCGGTTACCATAGTAGTTTCTTTAGTTATGGCAATCCCCTTTGCATTCAACTCTTTTATTTTTTGCAAGGCCAGCACAGCTATGGGCATTTTAACCATACTTGCTGGGTAGTAATAAAAGTTGGGGTCATTGTTTACATAATGTGGGGTAAACTTAGGTACATTATTTTCGTCACGGTCTATTTGGGTATATATTATTTGTGTTTGGTACTCTTTTTTATTAGGTAAAATGTTTTTGAGGGTATTATCATTTTGCAATAAGTTATAAAGCCAAGCATCAGTTAAGCCATTAGGCTCAGGCTTTGCAATAAGTGTAGGCATAATAGTAGTAGTAGTAGTGGTAGTTGCGGTACTGTTGGTTATAGCTGTACTAGCAAGTTTTCGGCTATTGCCACATTGGTAGTAAGTGCTGCCTATAAGGCAAAATGCAGTAGCCAATTTTATTTTTTGTAAAAAAATCATAGCTTCAAAATTACATTTTTTGAGTACAAAATACAGTACTTTTTTCAGGCATTTTAATATGGGCGTAATCCCTTATCTTTGCACACATTTTTAAATAGACTCAAAACTCAAATTTATGCCGTTAAAAGGTTTGGTAAAATTTTTTGCAATTGCATTGATTATTTTATCGTTATTTCAATTATCGTTTACTTTTTTTGTTAACAAAAAAGATGCAGCCATAGCCACAAGGGTGCAAAAAGAAATGGCAAAGCTGCCTAAACCCGAAACAAAATATCCTAACGACAAATTATTACAAGCATTATATGCCGATACATTGGCCGAAATAAGGGACAATGCCCAAGCCCGTGAAGAAAGACTAGCCGGCACCGAAAACGTAAGTTGGGATCCCTTTAGCGGAAAGGTAAACTACAAAGAAGCCAAAACTAGAGAGTTGCAACTAGGCCTCGACCTACAAGGCGGTATGAGTGTAACCATGGAAATAGCTATTGACGATATGCTAAAGTCATTGGCCAATAGCCCCAAAGATGCTAGCTTATTAGCTGCCATACAATTAGCCAACGAACGTAAAGTGGTAGATAATACCAATTACATCAACTCTTTTCTTACAGCGTTTAAAGAAAAAAATCCGGGACTCAACCCTGCTACGTTATTTACCAATAAAAGCAATAAAAAAATTGACTTTGCTAGCAGCGAAGCTGCTTTAAAAACTTACTTGAACGATAATGCAAGCCTTGCATTTGACAATACAAAAAAAGTAATAGAGCAACGTATTGATAAGTTTGGTTTGGCCAATCCTGGCATTTTTCCTGATAAGGAAACAAACACCATATCAGTAGAATTAGCAGGTGCTAAAAACCCCGAAAAAATTAGAAAAGATTTACAAACAAGTGCCAACCTACAATTTTGGGAGTGTGCCACTATTAACGAAGTAGGAGCAGCACTCGATAATGCAGATAAAGCCTACACAGCATTAGCCGACAGTAACAATACAGCTACCAAAAATAAAACGTTAAGAACATTACTCAAAAATTTGGGAGCAGGTGGACACATAATAGGTACTATTAAAATAGTAGATACCGTTTACTTTAACGTAATAAAAGAAAGCAGCGAATACACCAATGCATTGGGCGATGAGTACAAAATACTATACGGCAAGCCTAATGAGGGCAGCGACATTGAAAACCTAAATGTATATGTTATAAAAACAAACGGTGGCGAAAAACCATTGATAGAAGGTAACAAATTAACCGATGCAACCTACAACGGTAGCCCACTTGATGGTAAGCCCGAAGTACGTATTAACCTATCTAGCGATGGGGAACGTCAGTTTAGCGAAATTACAGGGCAAATGAGTGGCAATGGTACTCGTACTGGCTTTTTAGCCATTGTACTTGACGAGTTTGTGTACTCCGCACCAAGTGTAAAGCAACGTATTGACGGTAGCCCAGTTATTAGTGGCGGCTTTGCCGACTTAACCGAAGCAAAAGACCTTAGCGATATATTAAACTGTGGTAGGTTAGATGTAAAAGCAAGAATAGTACAAGATAATATAGTAGGCCCAACCTTGGGTAAAAAAGCTATAGAAGGTGGTCTAATGGCATTTGGAATATCGTTCCTCATTATATTTATACTAATGTTAGTATATTACAATAGTGCAGGTTGGGTAGCTAATACAGCCTTAATACTTAACTTACTATTTACCGTAGGTGTACTAAGTGCCTTAGGTGCTACACTTACTGCACCGGGTATAGCAGGTTTGGTACTTACCATTGGTATGGCTGTGGATACTAACGTAATTATATTTGAACGTATAAAAGAGGAATTAGAAAAAGGTAAAACTTACTTAGCTGCTGTGGCTGAGGGTTACCGCCGTTCCTTATCGCCGGTATTAGATGCTCACTTTACTACATTCCTAACGGCTGCCATATTGTTCTACTTTGGTTTGGGACCAATAAAAGGCTTTGCCACTACACAAATGTTAGGTATATTTTTATCATTGTTTTGTGGTATTTTAATATCTCGTTTAATCACCGATTTCTTTACTAATAAAAACAAGCATTTAGAATATTTTACACCATTGAGCCGTAAAATATTTAAGCATGCCAATTTCAAATTTATTGAATACCGCAAAGTAACTTATATTATAAGTGGTGTTGTATTACTATTAGGTATTGGTGCTATTGTTAATGGGTTCGATAGTGGTGTAGAGTATGCAGGTGGCCGTAGTTACACTGTACAATTTAATAAAGAAGTAAAGCAAGAGGACTTAAATAAAATGCTAACGCCAGTATTTGGTGGCAAACAACCCGTTATAAAAACGGTAAATGGTAGCGAAAGTATGTATGACATTACTACTAGTTACAAAATAAACGATGTAGGTGAAAAAACGGTATTAGATAGTACTGTACGTTATGCATTATACAATGGCGTTAAAACCTTAATTGACCCTAATACCACAGAGGCTGCATTTGCCAAAGGCAATAATAAGCAAGGTATAATATCGAGTAAAAAGGTAGAACCCTCAATATCGGAAGCATTAAAATCAGGTGCAAAAAAAGCAGGTATCTATTCCATACTTATTATAGCCCTATACATATTTATAAGGTTTAGAGATTGGCGTTATTCGCTAGGTACTATCATTTCATTATTACATGATGTATTGGTAACGTTAGCTGTGTTTTCATTTGCCAAAGGCATAGTACCATTCCCGTTAGAGCTTGATCAGCACTTTATAGCAGCTATACTTACCGTTATTGGTTTTAGTATGAATGATACTATTATAGTATTTGACCGTGTAAGAGAAAATGCAAAATTACACCGTGGCGAAAGCAAAACTTTTATAATTAATAAATCAATTAACGATACACTAAGCCGTACTATTATGACTTCGTTAACCGTGTTTTTAACCATACTTATATTGTTTATATTTGGTGGTGAGGTTACCAGAGGTTTTGCATTTGCTATGTTAGTGGGTGTTATTGTAGGTACATATTCTTCAATATTTGTAGCTGCTCCAGTATTGGTTGATTTTGCAAAAAATACACCCCTAGGTAAAGCTGACTTTGTAGACCATACTAACGAAACAACAGCCGAAGCTGAAAAAGCTATAAAATAATATTACAATACTATTTACTTATTTACAAAGCCCTGTATAGTTGATTAGCAGGGCTTTTTTTATGTATTTTAATGGCGTAAGCCATAAAAAAAATAGGAGTAGCAAATAATGTAATGTAGGCAACTTAACTAGTACAAAGCAGTTGTAATTAGTGTTAGTAGCTGTTTTATTTTTTTTGTAAAAAAAAATGTGTTTCAGTTTTTAAATAGTTATTAATTTTGCAGTTCTTTAAATATGCAAATACATTACACAACTGAACTTCCTATAATTAAAAATGCCATACTTACTATTGGTACATTTGATGGGTTGCATAGTGGGCATATAACCATAATAAACCGATTAAAAGCGTTAGCAACTCAGTATAATGGCAGTACGGTTGTAGTTACATTTGAACCTCACCCTCGTACCATAGTACAGCCCAATGCACTGCTCCAAATAATAACAACGGCTACCGAAAAGGAGGCCCTATTTGCATCGTTAGGTATTGACCACCTAGTTATTTATCCTTTTACCAAAGCCTTTGCTAGCCTTAGTGCTACCAATTATATTGAGCAATTTATAATTGGCACATTTAACCCAATAGGTATAGTTATTGGGTACGACCATCACTTTGGTGCCAACCGTACAGGCAATATAAATATGCTACAGCAATATGCCAATAAAGGGGCATTTACACTAGTAGAAATAGCTGCACATACAATTGATAACAATGCTATAAGTAGCACCAAAATTAGAAATGCCTTACTACACGGCGACATTGAAAAGGCAAATACTTTGCTTGGCTATCCTTATTTTTTTACGGGTATAGTGGTGCAAGGCAAACAATTAGGCCGTACCATAGGCTACAAAACTGCTAATATACAAATAGCTAATACTATGAAATTGATACCTGGTAATGGTGTGTATGTAGTGCTTGTAACCTATGCTAATAGTACATTACAGGGTATGATGAATATTGGAACAAGGCCAACTGTAGATGGTACTAACCGTACTATAGAAGTGCATATACTCCACTTTGATGCGGAAATATATGGCGAACAACTTACTATAACATTAGTAAAACGGTTACGAAATGAACAAAAATTTGATGACTTACAAGCCCTAAAGAACCAACTATATATTGATAAAAAGAATACGGAAAAGCACTTTGCTAATTAATTATTGGTGTAATGGCAATAAAAGTGTACTTTTGCAATCCAAAAATTGCCCAAACTGGCTCAATAAGTGACTGCACTAGCAAGTCCGCCACACGGGGTGTAATACTTTTTAAATATAGCATACAATGCCAAAAGTAAAAACAAATTCAAGTGCTAAAAAGCGCTTTAAAGTAACTGGTACAGGTAAAATTACCCACCAAAAAAGTTACAAACGCCACATACTTACAAAAAAATCGACAAAAAGAAAACGTGGCTTACGTGTAGATGGTACAGTACATAAATCAAATATGGATTTTGTACAAAGATTATTGAGACTTAAATAGCCTATTAACTTTTTTTTTAAGCTTAGTTAACTCTTTAACAATGTTAGCAACACTAACACATTTTACAATTACAAAAAAAAATAAAAACATTATAATATGCCACGTTCAGTAAATGCCGTAGCTAGTAGAGCAAGGCGCAAAAGAATATTAAAGCAAGCCAAAGGATTTTATGGCAAACGTAAAAACGTATATACCGTTGCCAAAAACGTATTAGAAAAAGGCTTAACCTACCGCTATGTAGGCCGTAAATTGAAGAAAAGAGAATACCGTGCCCTTTGGATAGTACGTATAAATGCAGCAGTACGTGAAGAGGGAATGACGTACAGTGTATTTATGAGTGCACTTATAAAAAAAGGTATTACTATAGACCGTAAAATATTAGCCGATATGGCTATGAATAACCCTGAGAGCTTTAAAAGCCTTATAGCTTCGGTTAAATAATTATTGATACTATAATTACAAATACTTGAAATGCTCAACTGAAAGGTTGGGCATTTTTATTGTGGGGATGTGGCTTTATATACTAGCATTTTAAGCCGTTTCAATCTACTAATTTTGTAAGTGTACTTTCAATACTTTATTTTATTGTTGCCAATGTCAACTAATGTATTGGGCTTGGGTTTAGTGGTGGTATTTGAAAAACGTTAGCCCGAACTGCTGCTGACCTGCCTGCCGGGAGGCAGGTGTACAAGTTTATTACAGATGTTCAGTACCGTAGCTACTGGATAAAGCCCGAACTGAAGTACAATAAAGTACAAAAAGCCGATTGTACTTCCGTCTGCCCCACTTGCACAAAACCCAATGTTGGGCGAAGATTTATTTTGTCATTTCTGCTCTCAATTCTCCAATAAATTCAATTGACAATTTTGTCATTTTAGATATTGTTGAGTTGTCAAATCCTTCAATTATTCCATTCTTTGCTATTTCAATTTTTTCCTCTTCTCTAACTTTAAATTCAGCTTCAGTTTGTAAAGAAAACATTTCACTAGCTTTTACTGATAAACTGTCTAAATAACGGTTGTAGCCATATTTATCCTCTTTGTCAAGTCTCATAATATCTAAAACTTCGCCTGCTTCTTTTAATCCCTTGGCTTTAAATGTGTCTTTAACTTCACTATTCTTTAAAAAATAAATCCATTCATCCAATGTATCTTTCGCATTGTCGTTAAACTGATTAACTTTCAGTAAATAATATTCTGGAAAAATATCTGAAACATTATCCTTTTGAAAAGTTATTTTTTGTTTGTAGGAAAGTCCTAATAAGTCATTTTGGTGAAGTCCTCTAAAATCTGTTTTTCCTTTGTAGATGTAGTCTTGTCCTTGCCCAAGGTCAAAATAAACAATGTTTATAGAAATTACTTTTTTGATTTCGGAATATTTTTGTCCAAGTTGTAGGTTTTCAGAAATACTTTTTGAAGCTCCAAAGTTCATTCGGTGAAAAAAATCAATTTCATAAGAGTTTTGAATTTCAACAATGATTAATTCATTTTTTGAATTCTCAGTCAAAATATCAACTCGGTTATATTTATCTTCCTCGTCTTCTTGGTTGCTTTCGCTTTCAATAATGTTTTTGATACGAATATCGTCAAACAGAACTTCACTTAAAAAACCTTCTAAAACAACAAAGTTGGCTTTATTTCTCAAAAGACGTTTTATAGCCCAATCAAATCGTATTAATTTCTTGGTCATTTTGTTTTTAAAATTGTCAATGCAAATTTACGATTTTTCTCCTCAAATTGAAAGTAATTGTTGATTTAGGTGGGTCGCTCAAAATTTTCGCCCAACACTATGCATAAGGTTTGTACAGTTAATACTAAAGCAATTACTAGTGTCATTTTATATTTTTTTTGTAAATATTAATAGCAAATTGTAATATTGGTTAACGTATTACATAAAGCATTGCCATATACCTTTTTCGGCATAGCTACCCCAATCTTTAGTAGCTTCTTTAATTTTTTTGAGTATATCGTTACTTGGTTTGGCCTTACCTTTTTTTGGTGGCTGTATAGCTTCTTCATTTACCAACGGTGTAAAGCTAGTAGCTACACAGCTTATTGCAAGCCGAGGTACGGTAATAGCCATTATAGTGCCAGGTAAGCCATTTATATTCATAGGGCCACCACTAAGGGTTATAGCATCGGTATAGTAGGCAAACACATAAACACTGTCAAATATTTTACCTATGGCTTTTTTACAGGTAAAGCCAGCAAATTCTCTAACATCGTTAGGTACTAATTTCCATTTTATGCTTTGTATGGAGTCTTCAATTTTCATTACTTCGCCAAATATGTTGCGTTGGTTAGTATACTTATTGGTAGTATAATTAATGTACCACATGTCTTCCTCCTTTTGGTCGTCGCCCCACATTTTTTTGTCGGTTTCAGGTTTGCCTTTATAGGCAAAAATGCTTTTGTTATCGGCAAATTTGAGTGTATAAAAGTAGGTGCTAAACTTAGGGGTATTTTCAACCATAGTTTTACGCCAAGCATTCTCATCATCGTTTTCATCATCCTCACTCCACCAAAAGTTTTTGTGGTTATTTACTTTATACTCATACTCAATAGTACCCTTACTTTGAAAGTCAGACTGAGCTATACCGTTTGTAGCAAACAGTATAATGGCTAGTACTAATAACAAGTTACTTTTTAACATTAATAGTTTCATCTTTTTTGGCTTTGGTTTTTTGGCTGTTAAATTTGTAGGTTAGCGTAAGCATCCAATAGCGTCGTAAGGTGTTGTAGTAGTTTTCGGTAAAGGTGTAGCTAGTAAAGCTTCGTCTAAAACCTCTGTTTTGGTTAAGTACATCGTTCAAACTTGCAGCTATGGTAAATGTATTTTTAATTATTTCTCTATCCAACCCAATATTCCACAACATAAAGTTATTGTTCTGTGGAAAACGAGGATCTTTTTGCCTCACTTCATAATTCCAATCATTGTTCAAATGTGTTTTTTTAAATAACAAACAACTAAAGTTAGCATTACCAGTTATGGACCTAAATTTTGCTGTTGAGTTAGTATTAATAGTTGCCTTGTTTTCATTATTATTAAAGTTAGCATAGCCCCAAATACTGTACAAATTTTCACCACTTTTATTTTCCTTCCACTTATTTATTTGTAAGCTTAACCCATATATAACAGTGGTATTAGTGTTGGCAAACCCATTTATAAAATTATTATTTTTTATATAGTTCAATTGTGGTCCAAGCCCTACATTTAACCCAATTTTTTTTAATTTGAAATTAAAATTGCTGTAAAGCTCAGCATCGTAATTGCCATTTACATTTATAGTTTTACTTATGGTTCTACCAAAGCTATCAATATTTGAAAAATTTGTAAAGTCATTTTTATGTGTATTAATACCTGCAAATAGGTACATCCCCGAATTTTTTAATACATTGTATTTATTAAAATTTACATTAAAACTATTAGCAAAAGATTGCCTTAATAAAGGATTGCCTGTAACTATATAAAAGGGGTTAGTGTTGTCCTGTATAGGCTGCAAATCGTTAAGTGAAGGTGCTGCTGTATTACCATTATAATTAAATCGGAAGTTTGCATTTTTTTTCATTTTTATACTTAATGATGCACTCGGAAATAAATTAGTAAAAGTATAACTTCTAGTAAAGTTGGTAGTATTATTTAATTGTGTAAATGCATTTACACCAGCTTTAGCGCCAAAGTTTACCCCAATTTTTTTATAACTATAAGTCAAATTTACACCTGGTGTATGCAAGTTATTTTTTAAGGTAAAGTAATTGCTAAATTCAGCAGCTATTGTGTTGTATTTGCCACTAGCATCTTTATTGAGGCTTCTACTATTATTATCGTTATAATTATAACCATAAGCATAACTAAGCTCTGCAGTCCATTTTTTACTAAGTGGCTCGGTGTAGCTTAGTTTGGTACTAAATACATTGTTAGCAATTTCTTTTATTTTTGCCTGGTCAATTGTATCATTACTAAATAAATTTCCATTTCTATAAAATTTATTTAAGGAGTACAAAAATCCATCACTGTTTCTTTGCGAAAATGATTTTGATAAATTTACTGATAGTGTTCTCCGTTTTTTTGCAAATTTATGCAACCATAGCAATGTACCTACTGTAGTTGCATTGGTACTATTGGTAATGTTAGTTCGTGTACTATTATTTATAGGATTTACTGTGGTAAAGGTTTCACTATTGCTTCTACTATTAATACTACTTTTTGTTTCGTTGGTTTTTAATGTTACTTTTATGGTGTTTAAAGAGTCTATTTTTGTTTCAAATAGGCCGTTAACACTATTTCTATATTTGCTTGTAAAGCTACTACCATTATTGCGGTCACTCCAAGTACTATCGGGCAAAAATGTTTTACTAAACGTGTTACTCTCTGCATTAGTATTTAATTTATTATACCTATAGCCAAAGTTAACCGACTGTTTATCGTTATTCATTTTGTTGCTATAATGCAAACCGCCATTCCAGTTAGTAGGTATACCATCGCCGTTACCAGCATAAGTATCTTCAAATTCATCATTGTTATTATTACTCCACATCATACCACCATCTTCGCTCATACTCATATTACTGTTACCATCGCCACCGTAGGTTTTGCTTTCGTCCCAGCCAAGGCCAGTGCGGCCAGCATTACTCATTATACCAAATGCTGCCAACTTTCGTTTACCTTTAAATGCATTTATCATAGCTTGGTTGCTATAATTATCGGGCAAACCACCACTGCCCTCTATTTTGCCAAAGTAGCCATTTTTTTTATTATCTTTTAGTTTAAGGTTTATGGTTTTATCTTTTACACCATCATCAATACCAGTAAATGTGGCTTGGTCACTTTTTTTGTCAAATACTTCTACTTTATCTACAATGTTTGCTTGCAAGTTTTTTAAGGCAACGCCAGGGTCGTTTCCAAAAAACTCCTCACCATCAACCAATACTTTTTTTACCGTTTCACCCATTGCTTTTATTTCGCCATTTCGACCTACTTGTATGCCAGGCAGTTTTTTTAATAATTCCTCCACATTAGCACCATCTCGTACTTTAAAGCTATCGGCAGTATATATCGTAGTATCGCCTTTTATTTTTATAGGGCTTTGTATTGCCATTACAATTATTTGCTCTAGTACTCTTTTTTTGGTGAGTAGGTAAGCAGTTTTTAATTCGTTAGTAGCATCTGTAATTTCTATAGTATCTATATAATCGGCAAATTTGGGGTGTGTTATAAGCAAGGTATAATTACCCTTTACTGGTTTAGTAATGGTATATGTACCATCGCTTTTAATACGGGTGTAGGCAGTTAATACGGAGTCCTTTACGGCTATTAATGTTACAGTAGCATTTGTTAGTGTGTGAGTGTTAGTAGTATCAGTTACTTTGCCAGTAAGGGTTTGGGCTGTTACGGTTTGTAGTAACAATAGGCAAATTAAGGTACCAATAGTTTTTAGCATAAAGCTTTATTTAGTTATATTATAGTATGAAAGTAATACATTATTACGAAACTATCGTAATTTGTTTAACATTTTATTTATAATTATTTGTTAAACCCTACAGTTACAATAACCCAGTGCTTAATACACCACCACCTAATATTTTTGCATATTGTGCTTTTTCATTTCCATAGCCTTCATCGGGTATCAAGTTTGCTTTATTGGCAGCTGCTGTAGTAGCCAACTCATCACATTGGTTATTATATTCATTATCAGCATGGCCTTTTACCCATACAAATGCTATATTATGTTGCTTAGCAAGTAAGTGATAAGTAAGCCAGAGGTCAGGGTTTTTTTTATCGCCTTTAAAGTTTGTTTTAAGCCAAGTTGCTAACCAACCTTTGCTTACACTGTTTACAATATATTGGCTATCACTATATATTGTAATATCCAAATTAGGCTTGGTAAGCAGTTGCAATGCAGCTATTACTGCCATTAATTCCATACGGTTATTAGTTGTATGTAGGTAGCCTTGTGCTATACTTTTTTTATGGTTTTTGTAAAATAGTATTGCTCCATAGCCACCTGCACCAGGGTTGCCAATACATGCTCCATCGGTATATATTGTTACCATAATTGTAGTATTAATATTCTCGCCCTGTTTTATAAGTACCCTCCATTATTTTTTTGGTAAATGCATTTAAGTACATATTATCCAAGGTAATTACAGGGTATTTTTTAAAATCAATATTGTTGCTACTCAAGTATTTTTTTACCCCTATTACTTTTGTACTATCTATTATATACCTTGCTATGGTATACTTATTTGCAGTTGCTTTCTCCAACGATTTTGTAATTAACTCCGAACAGTATTGGGCACTATCATCGGCAAAGTTAAATTGCATATCAAACCTAGTTTTGTTGTGCTGGTAGTTAAGTACGGTATCGAGTATAGCATTTTTTAAAGTATTATCAAATGAAAATCTATACACTGCTACGGCCATATTTTTGGTAGGTGTTATAAAGCTATCTAAGTTTTCGAGCCTTATTGTATCGTCTCTTAACAGCTTTTTACTTTCGGGGTTTATATTATATACCATAGGTACGCCATCTAC
This sequence comes from Chitinophagaceae bacterium, assembly GCA_043778255.1. Lineage (GTDB taxonomy): Bacteria > Bacteroidota > Bacteroidia > Chitinophagales > Chitinophagaceae > JAYWGN01. Next base: position 90,516 of record JAYWGN010000022.1, read on the forward strand.
TATTTTTATTAATCCTACATGGCTGTACTTTCTTTCCTTTGGCGATATATCTCTCAATATTTCACTCATTATATCGTTACCCATTCGTAGTATTAAGTCACCATTTTCTACATTTTTCTTTACGTCGGCAATTATAGTATTATTGTTAATTACTATAGTTTCTTGCTTACTCAAAGGCTTATTGGTACAGCTTATAATAGTGGTAATGGTAAGTAGTAGTAATATTAATGTGGGCTTCATTTGGAGATTTTATGGGTATAATTATAGTGTACAAATGTACATCATTAAAAACGCCTCACTTTAAATGAGGCGTTATTAATATTGAAAATAAAAATTATAATGTTCAATTATATTAGTTTGATTTAAACTCTAGCTTATCAATACCTATTAATGAAGTACCAACTGTACCACTCAATCCACCATCGGTTGCCAAAAATCTAAATGCAAATCGTGCTTTGGTAGGTGCAGCTAAACCAGCAATTACAATTGTTTTCAACGTCCATACTTGTGGGTAACCTAAAGGAGCAGCAGTAGCTGCATTATTAGCATAAGTTGGGTTCATTTCTAATAACAATCTTGTAAACTTACCAAAATCAGTAGCATTAACGCCACAATCACTACTGCCATCTACAAAGTTAGCTCTTACTTGCATGTTATCTTTTGCAAAGTTGTTCCAATCCGAATCATCCATTGCTCTTGTATAAAATGAAAGTACGTCACCATTTTTAACGGTTGTTTGTGGGCTTATTAACCAGCAGTTAATATTACCTCTATCATTAACACTTGTAGCATCCGCCGATATAAAGTCATAAGGAGTTTGAGAAGCTGAGTAAGCTGGCATACCTATTACTTTTCCAGCTTTGTTACCACCTAAGTTATTTTCATATCGTCCTTGCCTCCAAGCAGATGCTCCAGCAGGGTCGCTATTGTTTTTTATTAACCAACCTTTTGCGGCAATGTCGCCTACATTATCAAACTCTTCGCTAAATGAGTTGGTAGCAACTACAGCAGCTTTTGGAGTTGGGTCAGGTGCTACATCTTTTTTACAGCTTACAATGGCTATACTTGTAAACAATAATGCTGTTACACTTAATGCAAATATATTTTTTTTCATAATTATTTTTTTAATTTTTTTTTATATTAATATCCAGCACTTTTAAATTCTACTTTATCAATACCTACACCAGTACCAAATCCATCGTTACCACCCTTGTATACATAATACCTAAATGCAAAACGTGATACAATTGGTGCATTTAAACCACTAACGGTTGCCTCAAACCTTGTCCACGATACAGGATAAGCTTGCAATGTAGTAGCAGGTGTAAAAGGTCGCATATCAATTAAGCTATTACCCGTTGGATTTTTGTGCCACTCGTACAAAAATGGGTTAATGTCTAATATGGTGTTATTGAAATTACCAGGATTATCATAAGCAGCCGATGGGCTAGCTATATTATCGAAAGTAGCTTGTACCGAACCTACAAGTAAATCGTCGCCGTAGCTATTAATACGTACTTGTAACCTATTGCCAAAGTCAGTAGTATCGGTACCACCACCAAATACTTTTTGTGAACGGGTAAAGAAAATTATTTTATCACCATTTTTAATTAGTCTACTTGGCGATATTAGCCAATTACTAATTACACCTTTGGCAGCTGTAGTGCCTAGGTAAGATGCACCAATAAACCCTACATACGAACCTTGCTGAGAAAAGGCGTTAAATAAAGGAGCTAATGCATCGCCACCATTTTGCCATATTCCACCACCTTGTGGTACACTATTATTTATAATTTTCCAACCTCTTGCAAATGCAGCAGAAGATGAGTCAAACTCTTCGCTAAATGATTGGTTAGGACTAGGCGGTGTGTTGCGCAAAAACGAGTCGTCTTTACATGATTGAAGTAGTGTAGTTACTACTAAGAAAGCCATTAAAAGTTTAGGTAGATTTAAAATTCTCATAATTATTTGCTTGGTTAATTAACTATTTGTTACGAAAGTACATATTTTTATTAAAACAGTAAAAAAAATTATAAATATTTGTTAATTACACCTGCATAACTCCTGTTTTAAAACTTTCGGTAATAGGGCTATGGTTGGCACAATGCAAACATTGGGTTATAATTTTTCGTGTATGGCGAGGGTCTATTATTTCATCAACCCACAGCCTTGCTGCTGCATAGTAAGGAGTAGTTTGCTCTTCATAACGCTGCTTTATAGTACTCAATAATTCTTGCTCTTTTTCGGTCGTTATAGTTTCGCCCTTATTTTGTAGCGAAGCTACTTGTATTTGCAACAATGTTTTGGCGGCTTGGTCGCCACCCATTACTGCTATTTTGGCCGTAGGCCAGGCAAATATAAACCTTGGGTCGTATGCCTTGCCACACATGGCATAGTTGCCTGCACCGTAGGAGTTACCAATAATTATGGTAAACTTTGGCACTATACTATTGGCTACAGCATTTACTAATTTAGCCCCATCTTTAGTAATGCCGCTATGTTCACTTTTGGTACCTACCATAAAGCCTGTAACATCTTGCAAAAATAATAGGGGAATTTTTTTTTGGTTACAGTTCATAATAAACCTTGCGGCTTTATCGGCACTATCACCATATATTACGCCACCAATTTGCATTTCGCCTTTGGCGTTTTTTACTATTATACGTTGGTTAGCTACTATACCAATTGCCCACCCATTGAGGGTTGCAGTGCCACATACAATTGTTTTGCCGTAGTCTTTTTTAAATTCATCGAGGCTATTATCATCCACTATTTGGTTTATAATATCTACTACATTGTAAGGCTTTGCATTGTTAGCAGGAAAGTATTTTACAATATCATTTTCGTTTTTGGTATAGCTAAATGTACCTTTTGCAAAGCCAGCCAAATGGGGCTGAGCTATTTTTGCTACCAATCTTTTTACTTGATCCAAACATGCCTGTTCGGTATCAAATTTATAATCGGCAATACCACTTATTTCGGTGTGTGTGGCTGCACCACCAAGGGTTTCGGCATCCGCATCTTCGCCTACTGCGGCTTTTACAAGGTATGGCCCAGCCAAAAAAATGGAGCCACTACCAGTAACCATCAATGTTTCGTCGCTCATAATAGGTAGATAAGCACCACCGGCTACACATGCTCCCATTACAGCTGCTATTTGTGTAATGCCAGCTGCACTCATTTTAGCATTGTTTCTAAACATACGACCAAAGTGTTCCTTATCAGGAAAAATTTCATCTTGCATAGGTAAAAAAACACCAGCACTATCTACCAAATATATTACGGGCAAATTGTTCTCCATTGCTATTTCTTGCATTCGCAAATTCTTTTTTGCCGTTATAGGAAACCAAGCACCAGCCTTTACCGTTTGGTCGTTAGCCACTATAACACAAGTGTGGCCACTAACTGTACCAATACCGCTAACAGTGCCACCTGCAGGGCATCCACCATACTCAGCATACATGCCAAAGCCTACAAAGGAGCCAATTTCCATAAAGTTACTTCCTTTATCAATCAAATAATCTATCCTCTCTCGGGGTGTAAGTTTATTTTTTTGGTGTTGTTTTTCTATGGCTTTTTTGCCACCACCTTCTTTTATTTTTTCAATTAATTTGTTAGTGGCTGCTACTTGCAGCAGTAGTACATCTTCGTTTTTGTTGTGTTCTAAGTTCATGTTATTTTAATTAATAATGAATAATTAAAAATTAATATATATTTTATCGCTTCTCTCAAAAAGTTATTGTTAGCAAATTTTTACATTCAAAGTTTTACATTTTAAGTTTTACATTTTACATTTTAATTTTTACATTTTACATTTTAAGTTTTACATTTTACATTTTAAGTTTTACATTCAAAGCATCTGTTTATTTATGTATCGCAAAGGTTCGCAAAGTATTACGCAAAGGTTCGCAAAGTTTTACATTTTACATTTTAAGTTTTACATTCAAAATTTTACATTTTACATTTTACATTTTACATTTTAAGTTTTACATTCAAAATTTTACATTTTACATTTCCTTAATGCCTCCTTTTGGGCAATAGAGGCTCTCCTAATTTCCCTCCGCAGCATCATCACCTCTTTTATCGGCCGCAATTTCAATTTTATTTTTGCCTACTATTTTAATTACTTCTGTACGGCCTATTGGGCCACGTGGCGTTATTTTATAACCCATTTTTACTAATGCAGTTAGGGTTGTTTGTGGTATTTCTTTTTCTACAAATACTTCATCGGGCAGCCATTGGTGGTGAAACTTTGGATTATTAACCGCTGCTGCTGCCGATTGGTCAAAGGCAGTAATGTTGAGTATAGTTTGCAATACCGATGTAATAATGGTAGTACCACCTGGTGTACCACATACTATAAATGGTTTACCGTTTTTCAATACAATAGTTGGGGTCATGCTACTCAGCATTCGTTTGCCAGGTTGTATGCTATTAGCCTCGCCACCTACTGCCCCGTACATATTGGGTACACCTGGTTTTATGCTAAAGTCATCCATTTCATTATTAAGTAAAAAGCCAGCACCGCCCACCACAGTTTTGCTACCATAGCCACCATTAAGTGTAGTAGTTACGCTTACCATATTTCCTTGGGCATCTATTATACTTATATGTGTTGTTTGTTCACTTTCTTTGGGTAGTACACCTGCTAGTATATCGGTACTTTTTTGTGCCCTATGGGGCAAATAATTAGCCATACGTTTGGCAGCATAAGCTTTGCTAGTTAGGGTTTTAAGCGGTACAGGGTAGTAGTCCATATCGCCCAAGTGTTGAGCACGGTCAGCATAAGCTCTACGTTCTACTTCGGTTATTAATTGTATATAACTTGGGCTTAAAAATTGTAATTTTTTCACCTCTCTAGTATCAAGCATATTGAGCATTTGGTTAAGCAATATACCGCCACTACTGGGTGGTGGCATGGTTATAATAGTATAATTTTTTTTGTAAGTAAATTGAAGTGGCGTCCGCTCTTTTGCAGTGTAATTTTTTAAATCATTGAGGCTTATAATGCCATTGGCTCTTTGCATTTCGGCTACTATTAATGCTGCAGTTTCTCCTTCATAAAAGCCTTTGGCTTGTTGCAGTTTTATACGTTCTAAAGTAGCTGCTAACTCGGGTTGTAGCAGTGTATCGCCAAGTTTCCAATCTGTATTTTTGGTAAATGCTGTTGCTTTGGTATTGTATAGTATAAATTGTTTTTTATTATAGTTCAAATTAGCCGCTTCGGCCTCAGTAATGCAATAGCCAAACATAGCCAAATCAATGGCTGGTTGCACCAAGGTAGCCCAAGGCAATTTTGCATATTTGTATGTAGCTACTAACCCTGCTACAGTGCCTGGTACACCAGCAGCTAAGTGTCCATTTTGGCTAAGTTCTGTTTGGGCATTACCTGCCTTATCGAGGTACATATCTCTACTTGCTTTGCTTGGTGCTTGTTCTCTATAATCAATGGTAATGGCTTTATTTTGCGAAGCACTATACCCTACCATAAACCCACCGCCACCTATATTGCCTGCCCCGGGATATACCACTGCTAAGGCAAACTGTGTAGCTATTGCAGCATCATAAGCATTGCCACCTCGGTTCATTATAGCTACCCCAACTTTGCTGGCCAATGGGTGTGCTGCTACTACAGCAAGTTTAGTTACAAATTTATTTTTTTGCGATGCATAGTTATAAGGGTTAATGCCATTAGCTACACTTATAATTGATTGTGCTTGTATAGTTGGAGTAATAGTAATTATAATTAATATGACTGTAAGTAGCCTAGTATGCATTTTATATTATTTGTTATTTGTGTAAAACTAAAGTATTTTTTGGTAGCAAAAATGTAGGAAAAATATACATTTTTATACCAGCCATATACCACATATAGCCCAAAACCGACCACTTATACGTAAAAAGTGACATGGAGTAGCTACTATTCAAATATTAGTAGCAAGGCATTGAACGACTTGCTAAAATTCAACGAACATTAAGTTTGACAAACTATTTATTGCAAAGGTGAACGATTTAAAGTAACTTTGAACTCTTAAATAAAACTAAATACAATGGTTGCAGTAGTTGGGACTTACCAAAATGGTTATGTAAAACTTGATAAAGATTATCCGTCTAATAATCCTGTAAAAGTTATTGTTACATTTTTGGAAGACATACAAACACCCTCTGAAAAAGGACTTTTGTTGTCTGACTTTTCTTTTGCTAAAAGCCAAAAAAATTTGGAGAATTTCAAAGGTTCATTTAGTGACGCAGTTATTGAAGAAAGAAGACTTGAACTATGAAAATATTTTTAGACACCTCTTCTTTATTCAAACTTTACCACCGAGAAGCAGATACGGCGGAACTTGAACAAAATTTATCAGCCATTACGATTACAAATATTTTTCTTTCTGAGATAGCAAAAGTAGAGTTCACTTCAATAGTTTGGAAAAAAGTGAGAACAAAAGAAATCACAGAATTAGAAGCCCAAACAACTTTGGACTTATTTGAGTCGGACTTTGGGAAATATCATTTTGTAACAACTGACAGCATAATAATTGAACAAGCTAGACTTTTGACATCAAAGTATGGTATGCAAGGTTTAAGAACTTTGGATAGCATTGGGCAGCGCTTAGCAACAATGGTACATTTGTCATAGCCAATCTCTAGCAATAACGTTATATTCCTTTCTAATTTCAATTCGCTTATCAAATACTTTTTAATACATTAACAATTATATTTTATTTTTCTACTTATATTTTATTTTATAAATCAATGTATAGTTGACGTAAACATTTAACACCAAAAACAATGAAAAATACTGTAAATTGCACCTCCCTTTATTAAATAATACAACCGCAAAAACTATACATGAAAAATATTGCCATATTTGGCTCCACAGGCTCTATAGGTACACAGGCATTGGAGGTTATAGCTGCTAACCCTACCCTATTTAAAGTAGATATATTAACTGCACACACCAATGCCGATTTGCTAATACAACAAGCCCTTACATACCAACCTAATGCTGTGGTAATAGTAAATGAGGAGCAATATAAAAAAGTAAATGATGCATTAAGCAATACCGATATTAAAGTATTTGCTGGCGAAAAAGCTTTGGAAGAAGCTGCCGATTTTGATACTTACGACTTTATGTTAGCTGCTATTGTAGGCTTTGCAGGGCTTAAGCCAACCCTAAAGGCAATTGAAAAAGGTAAAATAATAGGCCTTGCTAATAAAGAAACTTTGGTAGTAGCAGGTGATATTGTAATACAAAAAGCAATAGAACATAAATCCATTATAATACCTGTAGATAGTGAACATAGTGCTATATTTCAATGCCTTGTAGGCGAAAGCCAAAATAAAATTGAGAAAATAATATTAACAGCAAGTGGTGGACCTTTTATAGGCAAAAAACCAAACTTTTTGGTAAATGTAAAACGTGAACATGCCTTAAAACACCCCAACTGGACAATGGGTGCTAAAATAAGTATAGACTCGGCAACCCTTATGAACAAAGGGTTAGAGATGATAGAGGCAAAATGGTTATTTAATTTGCAACCCGAGCAAATACAGGTAGTGGTACACCCACAAAGTATTGTACATAGTTTGGTACAGTTTGAAGATGGCAGCATGAAAGCCCAACTAGGACTGCCCGATATGAAGCTACCTATACAATATGCTATGGCATTTCCTAAACGAATTAAAAATGAATTGCCAAGGTTTGATTTTAAAAAAATGAACCAACTAACGTTTGAAGAACCCGATTTTAAAACATTTAGAAACCTTGCACTAGCCATAGAAGCACTTAAAAAAATGGGTAACATGCCTTGCATATTAAATGCTGCAAATGAAATAGCCGTATATGCATTTTTGAAAAACAGAATTGGATTTTTGGATATGACAGAAGTTGTAGAACGTACCATGGCAACCGTTGCCTACATTGAAAAACCAAGCCTCATACAATATTATGAAACCGATGCCGAGGCAAGAAGTTTTGCAGCATCATTAATTAATTTATAACATCAAAAAAAGGCTTTATAAAAATTAACCTATTATTAGGTAGAGAAAAAGTATTTTTGCAAAAAAAAATAAATTATAATAATTATAAATGATAACATTATTAGCCATTAAGTGGGCAACGGTTGGCATACAAGTTGCTCAGTTATTATTAGCATTAAGCATATTGGTAGTATTACACGAATTTGGGCATTATATTACAGCAAAATGGTTCGGCTGTAGGGTCGAAAAATTTTATTTGTTTTTTGATCCTTGGTTTTCGGTTGTTAAAAAAAAGGTAGGCGAAACAGAATATGGCATAGGTTGGTTACCACTTGGTGGATATGTAAAAATAAGTGGCATGATAGACGAAAGTATGGACAAAGAAGCTATGAAGCTACCGCCAAAACCTTACGAATTTAGAAGCAAACCAGCTTGGCAAAGGCTAATAATAATGCTTGGTGGGGTTATTATGAATGTGCTAGTAGCATTTGTAATATATGCAATGGTGCTATACACTTGGGGCGATAGCAAGGTAAAATACGATGCTACCAAAGATACTATTGCCATAAATGATTGCTTAATGTACGAAATTGGTTTTCGTAATGGCGACAAAGTACTCACCGTTAATGGCGATAGTATACATTACGAAAATGAACTAAACCGTGAAATATTATTAGGCAAAACTGCCAATGTAGAACGTGATGGCAAAGTAGTAACACTCAACTTCCCAGTAGCATTATTAGGTAAACTTATAGAAAAAAAGAAAGGTAGCAAAATGGGTGCTACATTGATTGATGTAAGGCGACCTGCAATTGCTGGAGAATTTAATACTAAGGATACCACAAGTGGTGCTATGGTAGCAGGTATAAAAAAGTTTGATAAAATAGTAAGTGTTAACAACTACCCTGTACAATACCAAGATCAAATAAAAATAGCCATACTAAAAGTAAAAAGAAAAGATACTGCTTTTGTAAAAGTAGTGAGAGGTGCCGATACCTTGGCTGTTGCAGTAAAGTTAAGCGAAGATTGGAGGTTAGGTTTGCCACCATTAAGTGGTAACGAAATGGATAGTTTGCATTACTTAAATATTGTAAAAAAAGAGTATGGTTTTTTCAGTGCCTTTCCGGCTGGTGTACAACGTACAGGTGAGCAATTAGTATTTTACGTAAGGCAATTTAAAAAAATATTAAGTCCCGAAACTGGTGCATACAAAGGCGTAGGTGGCTTTAGAAATATGGGTCGGTTGTTTACTGCAGAGTGGGATTGGTATTATTTTTGGAACATTACTGCCCTACTATCAGTAATACTTGCCTTTATGAATTTGCTACCTATACCAGGGCTCGATGGCGGCCATGTGGTATTTACATTATTTGAAATGATTACTGGTAAAAAACCAGGTGAAAAGTTTTTAGAAAAAGCACAGATATTTGGAATGGTAATATTGTTTGGATTAATGATATATGCAAATGGTAATGATTGGTTGGGTTGGGGCAAAAGCAAACCCGATGCCAAACCACAAGATCAGGAATGTCATTTGAGTTATAATCCTTAATTCATAATTGACAATTGACAATTGACAATTGACAATTGATAATTGGTAATTGGTGATTTTTGAAAAAAATTTTATGTAATCCATAATAGGATCAATGGGTTTTAAGTATTTTGTAGCTATAACATAATTTTTTTATAGTTTAACTAAGAGGTTTAAAGGTAATTGTCAATTATCAATTGTCAATTATTAATTAATAAACTGGGGCTGCATGGATTTGACAGCATAGATCTTTGATAGTGTAAGCATGCAGTGCAATGAGTGGTAAGCACTTTAATCATTTACATTCAAACCTCAAATGGCAATACTCAGTATGCCATGGCTGCGTAATCAGTGATTATGTAACCATTAGGGCCGCCGTACAGGCTTACTTGTAGCCGAGTGCCGCCGCCGACATTAAAAAAAATACAGGTTGCTATTGCCGTAGGCTGTGCAGGTAATTTAAGACTATTCAGCTAAGAAAATAATTGGTGAGTGTGGCTCCGGTTATTTTACAAAAACTAATGCCACAATAAGCATGTAGAAAGCTACCAATGAGTATGTTTGGACAGGGGTTCGACTCCCCTCAGCTCCACTTATAAGCGGTAAATGCAACGGAGGTTTGTATTACCGCTTTTTTTATGGTTAGGGTTAACTACAGTAGAATTTGCTTTTTTTAACACAATTACTATGGCAATATTTTATGCAAATATTTTATAAACCGTTGCATAATTATTGTTATTTACCCATAGCACTTAAAAAAAGATTTTGTATAACTACTACTTGCTTTTTACTTGCACTACAACTACTGTAAAAATATACTGCATACTTTGTACAGCAGTATTACTGTAAACTTATCATTTTTCGTGTATTTTTGTAATTATAGTATTTCATTAGCATACATAAGAAATAGGGTTATGTTATGTAAAAATGTGGTGGCAGAAACGGTTTTATTTTTACCAAAAAAAAACAATAAAAAATAGCAAAAAAATATATGGCTAGTCCAAAAAAAAACAACGAATTATTAGGTAAAGGCATACGTTCCTTATTGCAAAATATTGATAACGATATGAAAACCACTACTGGCAACCTGAAGTCGAGTGTAGTAGAAGCTGTTACTAGTACTAACCGTATTGCCTTACAACTAATAGTACCTAACCCTAAGCAACCCCGTAAGGACTTTGACGACCAAGCCCTAAGTGAGCTAGCAAGTAGTATAAAACTACACGATATAATACAACCAATTACCGTTACCAAAGTGGGTACTACCTACCAACTTATAAGTGGCGAAAGGCGATACAGGGCAGCAAAACTTGCCGGCCTCAAAGATATACCAGCTTATATACGCCAAGCTAATGATGCCGAATTACTTGAACTTGCCGTACTTGAAAACTTACAACGTGAAGACCTTAATGCCATTGAAATAGGCCTCAGTTACAAACGTATAATTGATGAACTTGATTATACACAGGAGCAATTGGCAGAACGAATGGGAAAGGAACGTACTACTATTAGTAATTATATGAGGTTGCTTAAACTGCCTCCTGATATTCAAATAGCCGTACGTAAAAATGAAATAAGTATGGCACATGCCCGTTGCTTAATTAATATTGATACTATAGACAGGCAACTATTGGTATATAAAGATATTAAAACCAAACAACTATCGGTAAGGCAAACTGAGGAGTTAGTTAGAAACTTGTATAGCAACCACAAATCTGTTAAAAACAACACAAAATCGGGCTTGTCGGCTAGTTATAAAAAAATTGAAGATAACTTAGCATCACACTTTGGTACTAAGGTAACTTTAAAACACAGTACCAAAGGTAGTGGTAGTATTGCTATTGATTATTATTCGTTAGAGGAATTTAATAAAATACTAGAATTAATGCAAGTAAATATTAGTTAGTTATGCAAGGTGGTAAATATATTGTAATGGTACTGTGTTGCTTATTAGCAAATAGTTTGCAGTATTGTACTGCACAAAAACGAGTGAGGGACTCTACCATTTTGGCGAAGCCTATACTACCAAAAAAAATAAAAAAGAAACCCGCAATACTCACCATATTTAAAAAAGATACTGGCGACAAAAGTACGCATAGTCCACAAAAGGCAGTGCTACGATCCGCTGTACTACCCGGTTGGGGGCAAGTATATAATAAACAAACTTGGAAAGTGCCCATAATATATGCAGGGTTGGGCATTACAGCTGGTGTGTTTGTATATAACTTACAAACATATAACGATGTGCGGTTTGCTTACAATGCCCGTATAAGTAAGGATACACCTGCTATACTACAAATTAAAGATTATATAAAACAAATTGATGTAAGCGGCTTACAAGTATATCGTCGAAAATTTAGACAACAAATTGATTATTCGGCATTGTTTTTTATTGTATTTTGGGGGCTTAATTGTGCGGATGCTACTGTGTTTGCTCACTTAAAAAACTTTGATGTTAGCGACAAAATATCTGGTAATATAAAGCTAGGCAAAAGCAGCATAGCTAATACTACTGGCTTAAATTTGCAATTAGATATTCATAAAAAAAGACCTCAAAAATTAGTTGTGGTCAAATAATTATTTGTATACAAAAAATTATACTACAACCACTTATGGCCAGCATTTCTATAAGCCACAGCGGATAAAAAATTTGCTTTTAAAAAAATAATTAAATGAAAATAGCCTTAATAGGATATGGTAAAATGGGTAAGGCAATTGAAACCATAGCTTTGCAAAGAGGACACATAATTACCTTAAAAATAAGTAGTACAAACTTACATGAGTTTAATACAGCAAACCTCACCAATTGCGATGTAGCTGTAGAATTTACCAACCCACATAATGCTTATACCAATGTAACCAAATGCTTAGAGGCAAACCTACCTACAGTATGTGGTAGCACAGGTTGGGCTAACCAAATAGCAGCTGCAAATACTATTTGCTTAGCAAACAATACGGCATTATTAGTAGCCAGTAATTTTAGTATTGGGGTTAATGTTTTTTTTGAGTTAAATAAAAAATTAGCCCAATTAATGAATCATAAAAATGAATACCAAATAGCCATTGAAGAAATACACCATACCCAAAAAAAAGATGCTCCAAGTGGCACTGCAATTACATTAGCCGAACAGATAATACAAGAAAATAACCTAAAAACAAATTGGACAATAAATGCTGAACCTAATGCAAACGAAATAGGCATTACAAGTATAAGGCAAGACCCTGCACCAGGTACACATACTATAAATTACCAGAGTACAACAGATACTATAAGCATTACCCACACAGCCCATAACCGTACTGGGTTTGCCTTGGGGGCTGTATTAGCTGCTGAATATGTACACAATAAAAAAGGAATATTTACAATGAAAGATGTGTTAGGGTTATAACTAATACTTATTTTACAAAGCTATATTTCAACATAACTTCGTGTGCTGTAGAGCCTGGGCTGAATACACTCAGTGGTGTACGGTATATATCTAAAGCGTAACCAATGCTAAATTTCTTTTTGTATATGTAGCCAGCATTAAACATCCAACCCTGCTTTATACGACCATGAAAACCCCACCAAAACACCTCGTTATGTACCAACCTTACACCTGCTGTAACCTCAGTTGGCGATGAGGGTAAGTACACCATTTGTAGGCTTGGTATTACTTTGGTATTGCCATCGTTGTAAGTATAATCGGCATTGGCATAGTAGTGGCGGTACAAATGTGCCCTTTCTTTTGCATTACTAATATTACTGGCAAACTGCAAATCGCTTTGTATAAGTTGAACAGCCGATACACCAACGTTTAATGTATTGCTGCTGTAGTATATACCCATACCTGCATCGCCACGGGTTAGGTTACTACCACCACTTAACACTGGATCACCAGCTAGTGATTGGCTAAGCTTTGCTTTATCTATACTATATTGCAACCCTCTAACTTCCATACCAAAAGCAATTTTTTTGCTTTCATCTTCATTTAACGGTAGTTTATAATTAATGGCATATTGCAAACCCGTTCGTTTGGTAGGGCCAGTTACATCGTTATACAAATAACCGCCCATACCTAACCTTGACTTTGTAAAATATTTTTCGCCATACACCATTTGGGTTACTGGTGCACCACTAATACCACTCCATTGGCTACGGTATGTTACCCCTACATTGGTAGCGCCATTAATACCTGCACCTGCTGGGTTATGCAAAAATCGATGTTGATCATACTGTGATACTATTTGCAATTGTTGTGCTTGTAGTACAAATGCATTTAAGCTTAAAACTAAAAAAATATATTTCATATTGGTATATTTTGCTTTTTTTAAATCAATTTTAAAATAAATATACTTTATTTTTTTAACATTTCTATTACACTAATCCTATTTATTTGTAATTCAAATGTAGCAACCTCAGCAAATGGAACTTCGGTAGTAAGTAAGTTAAATAACATTGATTCGGTATGTGTAATTGTGCCTCTATTTTGTTTTATAATTTTTTGTACCTCATTCATTAAGGTGTAGTCAAACTGTAATTGGTAGGTTTGTACAAGCTCTTTTTGCACTAGGGGTACTGTTTGTATGGCAAAGCTAGCCGTAGTTTTGTAAGCATTTATTAAGCCTGGTACACCTAACAATGTACCGCCAAAGTACCGTACTACTACTACTAATATATTGGTTACACCTTTACTGTCTATTTGCCCTAGTATGGGCTTGCCTGCTGTACCGGAAGGTTCGCCAGCATCGGAAACTCTGTAGGTTAATTTATCGACCCCAATACGGTAAGCAAAGCAAAAATGATCAGCTTTGGGATGTTCTTTTTTTAGCCACTGCATTTTTATTTTAAAATCAGCAACAGTTTGTAAGGGTATAGCGTAACCAATAAATTTGCTACCTCTATCTTTATATTCTGCAATGGCTGTTTCGGTAATGGTTTTGTAAAAGTTGGGCGTCACTATTTATAAATATTTATTAAAACTAATTAAAACTATTGCCAATATGGCAAATGTAATACCAAGCCAATTTATTTTACTTAATTTTTCTTTAAATAAAAAAAGTGCTGCTACTGTACTTACTAACACAATGGCCATATTATTAAGTGATATTATTTCGCTACTTTCCATTAGGTTGGCTTTGTATAATTTGCCCAAACACCAAATAGAAAAATAATTGGGTAACCCAATAATAATACCAGCCAATACTGCCCTATAATCAAACTTTAACTGACCCGAAATATATAAGTACATTAAATACAAAAATCCTATAAAACCTGCTGTACCAAAGCTTATTACTAAAAAATGATTTAAGGTTACATCATCATTTGCCAAATACAAATCGTACACATACTTATACAACGTATCGAGCATACCACTACCAACAAATAGTATAATTGGCAGTAGTAAAGTTGTACTCTTTAGAGGTGTAGCCTTGTTGGTAGCTTTGGTGTAGCAAGTTAATACTACTGCAATTAGTGCCAATATAAAGCCTATAATTTTAAGAGTATTTAAGGGTTCGTTATGTACTATTATAAAAAACAAAATAGGAATAATCATTGATATTTTATTGGCAACAGATGCAACGGCAACCCCAATTTTTTGGGTAGTAATAGCAATAATATTAAATAACACTATAAACAAACAACCCAACACCATTGCCCACATAAACCAACCGTGTAGCAATACTGTACCACTATTAATAGGCCAACTTTTATTAATAATTAAGCCAGTAATAACACAAGTAATATAGTTAAATACAATGGCAGGCAGTACTGCAATATGAACCCTTTGCAATACCTTAAATGAAAGGGTTAAGTATGCCGAAAGTAATACACTGCCTATTAAATATATCATAAATTTTTATTTTCGTAATTACAAAGTACTATTTTGATTAGGTTGGTTTAAGCAATATTTAAAAACAAACAAAGTACAGCAAATGCCAATAAGTGTCAAATGTTTGAAAGGTCAATTTTTTGGTTTTTTCAAAAATATTTTTACCACATCTGTACCAATAGTAAACACATTTTGGGGTTGAGCAAAGTTAGTTATTGGTGCAGCATAGCCACTGTTCAAATATAGTGTATCGTTAGTAATGGTAATACACTTATTATACAAGTCCTTACTAATAAACAGTTGTAGCAATATAGTACCACCTTCTACTAGTATATTGGTATAGCCTAATTGAGTTATTTGGTAACAAATATTTTGCAAAAAACTGTCATCATCATTTACTTTTATATATTGCACAGTACCAATTATTTCATTTTTAATACAATTAAAAATTATAAGTTTATGGAGAAATAGCGTTGAAGTTATGGGCACTTTAAGTTGCCTATCAATTACCATTACTGTGGGTTGCTTATTGCCAAAGTAACGGTTAGTAAGCATTGGGTTATCGGTTATTACTGTATTACTACCTACTAATATTACCTCATTTTTACTACGTAATTGGTGTACATAACGTTGCGTATAAGGGTTACTTATGGCTATTGGAGCTTTGTTTGCTGCACTTATATAACCATTAGCACTCATTGCCCACTTTAGTGTAATGTAAGGTAGGTTTGTTTTTTTTTGGTAAAAAAATGGTTCGTTTATTAGCCTACACTCTGCCTCTAACACAGCCTGTATAACGGTTACACCATGTTGCTGCAAATAAGCAATCCCTTTACCATTAACCAAAGTATGCGTATCAGTACAGCCAATTACTACTGTTTTAATTTTATTATGTATAATTAAATGTGTACAAGGTGGTGTATTGCCTTGGTGGTTGCAAGGCTCTAAACTTACATATAGTGTAGCATGCTCTATTAAGTGCTGCCAATGTTGAGGTACACTGTTAATACAATATACTTCGGCATGGGCTTGGCCATAAGGTTGGGTAAAGCCCTCGCCTATAATAGTATGGTTATGTACCAACACTGCACCTACTGTAGGGTTGGGCGCTACTCTACTTTGCCCTATGAGTGCTAGTTGTAAGCAACGTTGCATATAATGTTGGTGTGTGTACAATGTATTTAAGTTGTAAGTATATTTACAAATGTATAACCCAACTTGCAATAAATTTGCATAATGCAATACAAACATTTATACAATGCTACCTTAGCTCAATTACTATCAATTTATAATAATAATGAGGCTGCAAATATTACTCAGCTATTAATAGAAAAAGGTACTGGATTTACATACAATATAATGAACCAAGAAGTTATAATATCACCTGCTTTAATTGACGATATAAATACAAAATTACTTGCCTTGCTACAACACCAACCTATACAATATGTATTGGCCGAAGCTGCATTTTACAAACACATATTTTATATAAATAATGCTGTACTTATACCAAGGCCAGAAACTGAAGAGTTGGTACACCTAACCATAGCCACTATAAAGCAACTAAATATAACCAACCCCAAAGTACTTGAAATAGGCACTGGCAGCGGATGTATAAGCATAAGTGTAAAAGCTGCTTTGCCACAATGTACTATAACTGCAATTGATATTAGTACTGCTGCAATTGAAGTAGCTACAAAAAATGCCACAACTATTGGCACAGCAATTACATTTGTAACCCTCGACTTTTTAAATGAAAATATGTGGCATTTGTTAGACCATAATTGGGATATAATTGTAAGCAACCCACCTTATATAAGCGAAGCTGAAAAAAGCAATATGGATAAAAATGTGCTAGACTATGAACCAATACTTGCATTGTTTCCGCCAACAAAAAATGCTTTAATTTTTTATGAAAAAATTAAAGCATTCGTATTATTAAATAAAGTTGATTGTACCCTACTTTGCGAAATAAATGAACATTTTGGCGAAGCCACAAAAAAGATATACGAAACCGATGCATTTACCAGCACTACAATTATAAAAGATATGCAACAAAAAGACCGCATACTTACTACAAAGTATAACGTAGTGCTACACCTGCCCAACTACTCCTAAACCTTGTGCCGTAGCCTCCACCTATTTCAATTGCAGGTTGCCAATCAATAGCAATATTAAAAGGTAACTCTTTAAACTTATAATCAGCACCAATTATAAAGCCTGGGCCAATAATAGTATTTTTATCCTGCAAACGTAAGTTTACACCTGGCCCTAGGTACCACTTTAAGTTACCTTCGGTACTAAGGTCGCCATGAAACTCGTAATGTGCTGTAAACCTTGTGCCTTCACCCGAAAAAAATGCCACAATATCAATTGCTGCTTTTTCTGAAATAAATGTTTTTACATTAGCACCAACACCATTAAAAATTTTGACGCCTACTCCGGTTTTGTAAGTTAAACTGTTATCAGTTTTATTTTGGCTGAAAGCCATACTAGTGCATACTAATGCCATAAAAAATAATCCTACGTTTTTCATAATGTTTATAGTTTTGGCAAATATAAACCTTATAGTTAGTTGGGCAACGTTTGTGTGCCAAATTTACGTTTTACTTCCTGCTCGGCATAGTTAAATGCTTTACGAATCATATCTGTTTTTCTAAAGTTATATTTGCTTCTTATGTCTTGTTCCTCTTTTGCAATAATTAAAAACATTGCATCAATTGCCCTGCCAGCAATAAATCCACTCAAATTTGTTTCTATTTTTTTATTTAAAAAAGGGATATTGTTATAAATATTGGCAATTTGCCTATACTCGGTATCGGCACCGTTAAGCTTAACTGTACTGTCCACTATAGGCAATAATGCTTTGGTGAGGCTATCAGTGGCTGAGGCTTTAAAATAATCGGTGGCAGCATGTGGATTATTAGTTACCAATATACGGGCTGCATCTTTAATACTCATATTGCGGAGAGATTGTATAAATATTGGCTTAGCAGTTGTCATAGCTGCTCCCATTGCTGCTGTTAACTTATCGGTTATTTGTGGTATTGAGGTTTTTACTCCTAAGCTATTGAGTACTGTTTGTACTTTATCCATTTCGGCTGGCAACTTTAGTAGTATTGAAGCATTGGATTTTGGATTGGCAAATGCATCAAAACTTTTGAACAAACCTTGCTCTAAAGCACCTTTGAGTCCTCCAGCCATTTCAAATTCGTTAGGTATTAAGCCTAATTTGCTTAAGCCGCCACATTGCCAATTAGCTAATGCAAATGTGCTAATAACAAGTACAAGTAATTTTGATTTCATTTTATAAATTGTTTTACAATAAGTCTATATAACGGCGGGTATAGTTGCAACGTATTTTGTTAATGTTATTAACAAATATAGTGCTATATAATTACACAAATTAAAAAGTAAAATTGTACTAAATATGAGTTACAAATTTTTGGTAAATTTAATTTATCTTTAATTTTATATTACAAAGATGACTAAAGCATGAGAGAACCGCTGTTTATTAAAAAAAATATTGAAAAATGGGAAAGTTATGATGATAACCCCACCACCGACCCCGATGTACTAAGCGAAAGGTTTGTACATGTATTAGATGATTTGGCTTATGCTCAAACATTTTACCCAAAGGGAAAAACGGTAAAATACTTAAATGAAAGGGCAGTAACATTTTACAATGAAATATATAAAAAGAAGAAAGAACCCATAAAAAAACTTTTCGATTTTTGGAGAGTAGAGATGCCACTTACAATTAGGCGAAATCATAAATTCATTCTCCTTTCTTTATGTTTGTTTATAGTAGCTATATTAATGGGTAGTTTATCGGCAATATACGATAACGATTTTTTTGATGCTATATCGCCAGGCTACTTGGAACATACAAGAGATAATATTGCTAAAGGTGATCCATTTGGTATATATGGTGGCGATGGTAGTGCTAAATCATTTTTGCAAATAGGCTTACATAATATATCTATCACTATAATTTACGATTTTATTGGTGGTATTTTCTTTGCCATATCTACATTATACTCACTAATGTTTAATGGTATGATGGTGGGCGGATTTCATTACATGTTTTACGAAGCAGGATTGGGTTGGGAGTTTTTGTTAGTAGTATTTATACATGGTACATTCGAACTTTTTGCCATTATACTTGGGGCAGCAGCAGGTTTCAGGCTATTCAACAGTGTTATATATACAGGTACATACACTCGGTGGGAAAGTATAAAAAAAGGAGCACAAGATGGTATTAAGTTAATGATATTGGTATTTATTTTGTTATTTTTTGCAGCATTTTTAGAAGGCTATATTACTCGTATGGCAGCTGCATCGGTAGGAGAAAAATCGATAGATACTTATATACCAATTTGGTTGAGTATTATACTGCTTATAAGTTTTTTTACTTTACTTATTTGGTACTTTGGTACTTACCCTATTAAAGTGGCAAAGTATTATAACAACACAGTTGTAAGTAACTTACCCAATAAAAAATTAGGAACAGTAAATTATAAAAATGCTTAGAACAATATACACCATATTGCTGTATGTACTTTGTAGTAATACTTTGCAAGCCCAAAGTGAAATAGAAAGGGAAAGCCCTAACACAGCAGTACAGGAACAAACTGACTATGATGAAGAAGAACCTTATGTAAAAGCAACTGAGAAAAGGTATTATGTAAAAAGTAAAATGGAGGCCTTTCAAAAAGATAAAGATTTTAAATATGATGAGGAAGCTATAAAGAAATATGAAAGAGAAAGTAAAAACGAAAGTACCTACAACACTGAACAAACACAACCTAGCAACAAACAAAAAACAACTAGAACAGTTACTAGAAAAGAATACGAAGCACCCATAAACGATGGCATTAATTGGACTTTAATATTGATACTATTTGGCGTTGTAATAATAGGAATATTGGCATTAAGTGGATTGAACCCTACCACATTTTTTAGAAAAAAAATTAAGAATATAAATGTCTTAGAGGGTAATATAACCGATGAAAAAGATATACATAAAATAGCTTTTGAAACTGAATTAGAGAAGGCCATAAGAGAAAAAAAATACAATATTGCTGTAAGAATATTGTACTTAGAAACCTTAAAAAAGTTAAACGATGGAAATTGGATAAAATGGCAACTGAACAAAACAAATTGGGAATATGTAAGAGAAATTGAAAGCCAAAATTTAAGAAAAGATTTTACATTTATAACCAACTCGTTTGATTATGTATGGTACGGTAACTTTAAAATAGACGAACCTACATACAACCTAATGCAACAAAAAATAAGAACTTTTCAACAAAAAATATAACTAACAATAATTGAAATTACTACTCACTATACTTATAACTGCAATAACTTTAAACTGTACTGCACAAAGCAAACCATCGCTTAATAAAAGCAGTAAAAAGTTTAATGGCTTGTATATTTTTAATGACCAAATAAGCGAAATATTTCCGGTTGCAAATGTTGAATATAATAATAGTAGAATAGCTACAACTGTGGACCAGCCTTATTTGTACAATTCGGCTTGTATTGTAATAGTTAACAATTTTTATCCTAATAGTAAAGATATTACAAGCCTCAAAAGCTTTGTGCAAGATGGTAACTATGCTTTTATATTTGCTAGTGATTTTAATGATACGTTTCAGCTTGCCTTTCACTTAACTACAAGTAGTACTACTGCTATGCAAAATGAATTGTTAATTAAAGAAATACCCAACAATGAAATTAAAAGGTACAAATTTAAACCATTAAGTGACTTTAACAATAAATTTGAATTGGAATCAAAAGCCTTAATTACGGTATTAGGTTACAATAATGATGGCACTCCAAATTTTATAAAATATAGCTATGGTAAGGGTGCAGTATTTATACATTTGTACCCTACAGTTTTACTCAATTATTTTTTGGTTAACCAATCAAATTATGCTTACACCGAAACATTATTGTCGTACTTACCACGTAACTTAAATAAAATATTTATTACTACTGCCAAAAATAAAAGTAACAATTATGATAGCAGTAGTGGAGAAGATAATTCAGATATATTAGACTTTATAAAAAACAATCCAAACCTTTGGGCAGCTTTATTATTACTATTATTATTGCTTGGGTTACTTATATTATTTGGGTTAAAAAGAAGACAACGAATAATACCTATAAAACAACCTATAACCAATACAACAATGGAGTTTGCACAAACAATTGGCGACCTCTACTTTAACCAAAAAGACAATAATGATATAGCTTTGAAAAAAGTAAAATATTGGCAGGAATTAATAAGAACAAAATACCAAATACCCACTACTACTATGAACTTGGAATTTTGGGAAAGGGTACAAAAAAAATCGGGGGCTAGTGAAACAAGCATTACTAATATAAAACAAAGTATAACTGCCTTGTATAATGGGCAAGAATTTAACGACAGACACCTAGTAGAATTCACCAACAATATTGACAACTTTAATAAAAAATAATAATGGAAAATAACGACAATCCCATGTATGAAACACCACAAGTAAATAACGAAGCGGTAACCCAAAATGAAGAAACTATAATCACAACAAACGATACAAATGTATTTGCACAGCGAACTGACTTAGAAATATTTGCCCAATCGGTAGCGGCTATAGAAAGTGAAATAGGTAAAGTAATAATAGGCCAACGAGAAATGCTACAACTACTTATAGCAGGGCTTATAAGCGGTGGCCATGTACTACTAGAGGGTGTACCTGGCGTAGCCAAAACGCTTACTGCAAAGCTACTAGCACAAACCTTGAGCATACCATTTAGCCGCATACAATTTACACCCGACCTTATGCCGAGTGATGTTGTAGGTACTAGTGTATTTAACCCTCGTACTACTAATTTTGAATTTAAGCAAGGTCCAGTATTTAGCAATATTGTACTTATAGATGAAATAAATAGAAGCCCTGCCAAAACACAATCGGCACTGTTTGAAGTAATGGAAGAAAAACAAGTAACCGTAGATGGCACTACACATACGATGCAAGCTCCATTTATGATAATAGCCACCCAAAACCCTATAGAACATGAAGGTACCTACAGGCTGCCCGAAGCTCAACTAGACAGATTTTTATTTAAAATAAACATACCTTACCCTACTGTATTAGAGGAACAGAAAATATTAGAAGGTGCACATGCACTAAAAGAAAAATCGCCATTGTTAGCTATTAATAAAATAATGAATGCTACCGATATAGTAGCACTACAACTACAAGTAAAAAACATATTTGCCGAAGCTAACTTATTAGCATACATAGCAAAAATAGTAGTGGAAACCCGTAACCATGCTGCTATATATTTGGGAGCATCACCAAGGGCAAGTATTGGTATATTAAATGCCGCAAAAGCCATAGCAGCAATGAGTGGCAGAGATTTTATAACACCCGATGATATTAAGTTTGTAGCCTTACCCGTACTCCGCCATAGGCTTATACTTACACCCGATAAAGAAATGGAAGGTGTACAAGTAGATGAAGTAGTACAACAAATTATAAAAGATATAGAAGTGCCTCGTTAATAATATATTATAAAAAAAATTGAAAAAATTTATACTTTCCTACTTTGTAACTATCAGGCTTTACATAAGCATAGGTGTAGTAATTGCACTTTACACAATGGCTTTTTTTGTACCTGTTATTAATTGGTTGCCAAGGGTTGGGCTACTCGTTATAGTATTTATAATAGTGCTTGATACTGTGCTGTTGTACGGGCTTAAAAACCCCATAGCCACTACCAGATTAGTACCAGATAAATTGAGCAACGGCGATGCAAATAGTATAACCCTGCAACTACAAAATAAATATGCTATTCAAGTATTTCTAAATATTATAGAAGAGTTACCTTATCAGTTTCAAAAAAGAGATTTTAATATAAGTACAACTTTAAAACCCAAACAATACAAAGAAATAAAATACGAATTAGTACCTGTTGAAAGAGGTGTATACGACTTTGGTAGTACTTTATTATTTGTAACTACTAGCTTAGGATTAATACAACGGCGTGTAGCCCTACTTAACAATATAGATGTACCGTGTTATCCATCGTTTAAAAAACTTAATAGATATTCCATAAATGCTATTAGTAATAAACTAACCGAGGTTGGTGTAAAGCAAATACGTAAAATGGGCAACAGTAGCGAATTTGAACAAGTAAAAGAGTATGTAAAAGGTGATGATATACGTAGCCTAAACTGGAAAGCATCGGCACGAAAAAACCAATTAATGGTGAACCACTACACCGACGAAAAAAGCCAACAAATTTACTCCATTATAAATGTTGGTAGAGTAATGAAAATGCCTTTCGATAACCTTTCGCTACTCGACCATGCCATTAATGCTTCACTCATATTAACTAACGTTGCCATTGGCAAAAAAGATAAGGCAGGGCTTATTACATTTAGTAACAAAACAAATAATTTTTTACCTGCCGACAGTAAACCAATTCAGCTAAACTATGTACTAGAAACGTTATACAAACAAGACAATACTTTTTTAGAAAGTGATTTTGAAAAATTATATGCTTTAATTAGGCAGCGAATTAACCACCGCAGTTTGTTAGTATTATACACCAATTTTGAAACTTTTTCGGCAATGGAAAGGGAACTACCCTACTTACGTAAAATGGCTGCTCACCACTTGCTGCTCGTAGTGTTTTTTGAAAATACAGAAATTAAAAAAATGGTACAAACTAACACTAAAAATGTTGCTGAAGTGTATGCAAAAACAATAGCCGAAAAATTTACTTTTGAAAAAAAGAAAATTGTAAAAGAACTTAATAATAATGGCATACTCACCCTACTTACAGCCCCAAAAGACCTTACCGTTAATGCTGTAAACCGTTATTTGGAGCTAAAAATGCGTAATGCAATTTAGGAAAATAAAAAAATATGTGTAAAAGCTGTAAAGTATCAAATACAACACAATAAAAAGGATATTATAAAGTTTATAAGTAGCCCAACATATATTGGCACATTTTTAGTATATTAATTACTACAAACTATTAAATAAAATGAAAATATTTATTACTCCACTAATTACACTCGTATTAGCACTAACAACAGCATTTACCCCCAATATAAACCCAATGGACGATGTAGTAGATGCCCTTAAAAAAGGAAATGTAACCGCTATTGCTACATACTTTGACGATATGGTAGAAATTGCCCTGCCCGATAAAAGTGATAGCTACAACAAATCACAAGCTACCGTAGTATTAAAAGATTTTTTTACGAACAACCCTGTTAAAAATTTTGTGATAGAACACAAAGGCAATAATGGAGGTTCGGAGTTTTGCATTGGAACCTTACAAACTCAAAAAAATAATTATAGACTTACTGTATATTTAAAACAAAGAGGCTCTTTAGTAACACTACAAGAAATAAGAATTGAGCAAAAAAAGTAACTTTAATGTTATTATTTTTTCACTCCAAATATAGCACCAATAACTGAGCCTATTAAGCCACTTATTACAATAATCATTAGGTTAAACCCTATGGCATAGGTCATAAATCGGTTAGCATAAGTAGCAATATTTTGGTTAGCAGTTTTTATTAGTGTGGCATCATTTGCTGCTTGTTGCAATTCTATTTGGCTATAGTTGGCTACCATATTAGCTTTTATACTCGGTATTATTATAATGGATAAAGCCAAGAAAGCAAGTAACACCAAAGCCACTATAGCAGTGGTTCTAAAGCCATTAAAAAATATTTCATTGCGTTGTGTATTACCAGTTTTTTGTACAAATACTTTACAGCTTTTATATACCCCGCTTATTATAAGTCCCACTATTAAGCCAAGCCTTATGTTGCCGTCCAAATCAAAATTGGTACTAAATAATACAACCATTGCAATTATAATTAATGCACTAGTCACTAAGCCCCAATATATATGATTAGCTAATTTTTTCATTTGTTTATATAGTTATGATTTCCATTAATTGTAGCCACAATTTTACCCTTCAATACTTTTCCAACAAAAGCACTATTGTTACTTTTACTTACAAACTCATGGGCTTTTATTGCTGTACTATTATTAAGTGTAAATGCTGTAACTACACATGCATTACCCACAGCTATAGTTGTAGTAGGTTGGTTAAATAATAAGTGTGGCATATAACTTAATACCTCATAAACCCTTACTGGGCTTATGTTAGGCACAGTTGCAATAGCATTAAAAGTATGTTCAATAGTACTCATGCCAAATTGTGCAGCAGCAAATTCGCATTGTTTGGCATCCTGCTCCTGAGGAATATGATGCGATGCTATACAATCAATATCACCTTGTAGCAAAGCATTTTGCAGAGCCATTACATCTGCTTTACTTCTTAGTGGTGGGTTTACTTTTGCATTAGTATTGTAAGTATTTATTTCAGCATCGTGTAGTAACAAATGATACGGCGATACACTACAAGTTACTCCAACATTTTGCTGCTTAGCAGCAGTAATTATAGCCATACTTTTGGCAGTACTTACACCTGTTATATGTAGTTTACTATTGGTATATGCACAAAGCTCCACATTAGTTGCTACCATTATATGCTCTAGTACACTTGGCATACCTTGCAGCCCTAACTGTGTGGCAGTAATACTTTCATTAACTTGAGCTTGGTATGGTGTGGTAGCATCGGTAGGCATTTGTATTAATGTACCATCAAATATTTTTACGTATTGTAATGCTTTAAGCAACAAACTATTTTCTTTAATTGGTTGTAAGCCGTCACTGTATGCTACTGCACCTGCAGTGTTCATTTCTATCATTTGGGCTAGTGTAGCACCATCATTATTAGTTGTTATGCTGCCTATCGGCAAAATGTTTATGGGCAAGTTTTTGCTTTGTTGCAATACATACTCTATACTTGTTTTACTATCAATTACTGGGTTAGTATTAGGCACTATCATTACACTTGTGTAACCCCCTTTTTGAGCAGCTTTTGCCCCAGTTATTAGGGTTTCTTTTTGTTCGTAGCCGGGGTCGTTAAAGTGTGCAAATACATCTAAAAAACCAGTAGATAAATATAAGCCATTTTCAATAATTGTAGTGTCGGCAAGTTCGTTTAAGGTATTTTCTATATTAGCAATTACGCCATTTTCCACCAATACATCAACCGTTTGTAAATGATAGCTTGAAGCAATATCTAAAATGGTAACTTGTTTAAATAAAATTTTCATTAGTAATGATTGTGCAAATTTAAGTAAAATAATTACTTAAAATATTAAATTGTTATTTTGCAAATAAAAATAGAAAATGACACCTGAACGTATAAAAAAATTGACCGATGTAATTACCAAAAGGCAATTTGATATAACTATAGTACTTGAAAATGTGGAAGACCCACACAATATAAGTGCAGTAATGCGAACATGTGATGCCGTTGGTGTACAGCATTTGCATATATTAAATACTAAAATTGGAGCCCACGAAAAGTGGAGTACCAAAAGTAGTAGCAGTGCTACCAAATGGCTCACTACCACCCAATATACTAATGCTAGTACCTGCTTTGGCGAACTTAAAAAAAATGGATTTAGCATATACACAACCCACTTAAGTGAGCAAAGTATTGATTTATATAAAATGGATTTGACCAAAAAAATTGCCCTAGTATTTGGCAATGAGCATAGTGGTGTAAGTGAAGAAATAAGGGCATTGGCCGATGGAAATTTTATAATACCGCAACACGGCATCATACAATCATTAAACATATCGGTAGCCTGTGCCGTAACATTATACGAAGCCCAAAGGCAAAAAAACTTGGCCAACCATTATACAACTAACGAAATGAATATAAGCCAACTTGGACTTATGGAGCAGTGGGGTGTAGCGGAATAAATAACCAATTTAAAGTTGCCTTAATTTATTAATCTGTTCATTAGTAATACTGGTAAGTTCCATTATGGTTTCATTTGAATCACCTCTTTTAATAAGCTTTAGTGCAAATTGATTACTTAAATCTTGAGTTGCAGTACGTACTGCATAAGTTACTCTTCCTCTTTCGTCTTGTTCTTTTATAAATATTTTATTGTACTCCTCTAATTCAAGTTTTGTCCAGTTGTGTTTATCTGCCTTTTCATAAGCTATTTTTAAGCCTTGGTCTTTTACATTTTCAGGTATTATTCGTAAATCTTCGGCATTTTTAATAAAATAAACCCATTGGTCTATTATAGTTTCTAATTCATTTTCTGCCTTTGTAAATTTGGGGAGTTCAATAAAGTTGAACTCAATATCGCTTATATAATTTTCATGTGTTGCTACATCTAATATTTTGTGTCGGCTAATGTAATGAGGGTTATTAGTTGCACTAAAATCTAATATACCAATAAAAAATACAGGACTTAACTTTTCATACAAATCGCCTCTGTCAATTTGCGAAGTATAGCTTTGAGATGCATAGTACAAAACTCTTTTATTTAATTCATCAACTTTTGCCACTTGCATTTCTACTATATAACTACTATTGTTTTGGTCTATAGCTTTTACATCAATAATGGTAACTTTACCACTTAACAATTCGGGTAGTTGGTAGGTATTCAATATTTCTATTTCCACTATTTTTTTATCATTTGCT
>JAYWGN010000023.1:0-8069 GCA_043778255.1 Chitinophagaceae bacterium
CTGCCCAGTGCTTTAGGGTTATTTTTTTAGCGGTTATTTGGGTGGTGAGGGAAATTAAGGAATTAAGAAATGAAATAATTAATTTGATATATTAAACCAACTTGTTTATTTTATATTGCTTAATTTCAAATACCGTAATAACGGTACAAGCAAGTGTAATTTTTAAGAACTGGGCAGAGCCCAGCTCTAGTGTTACTTTTTTTTCATACACAAGTGATAACTTGGTAAAGTATTTAAATTTTTGATTAACATAAATAAAATGAAATTTATAAAATTTTCATATTGTATTATTCTCTCAATCAATTTTTCTTGTAGTGCCCAAGTTGTTAATAATACGATTACTCATAAACAAGCAATTGATTCGCTAAAAATTTATTTTTATCAGTTTAGTTTGAATAATGATACTTCGTATATTATTAAAGCTAATGATTTAATTAAAAATTTGGATGTAACAAATAAATCTCGTTATAAAACTTTAATTACTAATTTTAAATTACAAGTTAATTTTATTTTAAATAAATATGATGATAGTTTGTTACTACTTGATTCACTTCGTAGCAGAAATGTTTATGAAGTAGACGAATTTGAATTTATGGAATGTTATTTTAGTTTAAAGAAATACAAAGTAAATAAGGATAAAGTAAGGTTTGAAATAATATTTTCAAATTATATTGAAAAAATAATAAATATACTCTCTGATAATTCTACGTATTATGAAAGGCAGATTCTATCTATACGATATTATTTTCTTTTGTATGACGAATTTCAATCACGTGGTAAGTTCGATAATGCAAAAAATTTGTTAGTCAATAAATTTAGTAAATTAAAAAACATAATAGACGAGGAAGTAATACAGTATAATAAAGCCCCTAACAAAAATTAAACCTTAAAGAAATTTTTAAGTTTATATATTAAAACTTTTGCGGTGGTGCATACATAAGCCATTTGCTGCAATTGCTTTTCTGTGTTCAAGTGTTCCATAGCCTTTGTTACTAGCCCAGTTGTATAATGGGTATTGGTGGTGTAGGTGCAGCATGTAAGCATCACGTTCAGTTTTAGCTAGTATACTTGCTGCAGCAATACTTGCATATAATCCATCGCCTTTTATAATAGTTTGGTGTGGTATATTGGGGTAATTAGTAAATCGGTTACCATCTACAATTATATATTGTGGTTGTGTTGCAAGTGCTAGTATAGCCCTGTGCATAGCCATTATACTTGCAGCTAGTATATTGGTACTATCTATTTCGGCAACGCTACTACTAGCTATTGCAAAGGCTATGGCATGTTTTTCTATTTCTACTCTTAACTCATTACGTTGTGTAGCAGTTAGTTTTTTGCTGTCGTTAATCCATTTGTTGTTGTAAGTACGAGGCAGTATAACTGCAGCAGCAAATACAGCCCCGGCATAGCACCCTCTACCAGCCTCATCGGTACCTGCTTCAAGTAATTTTTTTTGGTAATAAGGCAGCAGCAAATTGTTGTTTGTAATTAAGTAAATTAATATATTAATTAAAGTTACCGATTGATTATAAAAGCGGAATAATTTAGACTGTATTTTTATTAAAAAAATTGTGATTATAAAAGCTTTGAGGGTTTTTAAATGGCTAACATCCTCCAGTATTGCCATTAAATTAATTATATACAATAAGCTATGAATTATTAATAGTAGTTAGTATATTTATGTAACAATGTTAAACATATCAAAACTTCCGAAACGACAAAAAATATTTGTTGGGCTTTCAACTGTAATAGGGTTGTTGTTGTATTTGTGTATCCATTATACATTAGTAAAGCAAGAAACTATAAATACGCTTATATTTATTTATAGCATCGGAATTCCTATTGTAATGTTATACTCCAACTTAATTATTGACTTAAATAGTAGTAATGTTTTCAGTATTTGGTTAGTACTTGCCATAACAATTTATGTAATTAGTTTACTTACATACAATACTGACATTTTTCTTATACAACGAAAAAGTACTTTTAATAAGCATTCATTATTAAATAGTTGGCTTAGTAACTACTCAACTTCTGCTTTAAGATCTTTATTTTTATTTCTCCTAGTCTATTGGTTGGTTAATATGTTGTTTAACAAGAGAGGGTTGTATGTCATAAATACATTTAATCAATATAACTGGTACCACGATACAGCAAATCGTAATATTAAAGTATTTGATATTATCGTTAATGCAATTTTATTTTTAGTAATAGTAGCTTCTGGTTTATTTGGTAAATAACCTTTAACCATGGTACGTGCCTCCACCAACCACAATACTATATCACGTTGTGATATAATTTAAGGGTTAGCCATTAGGTAAAATGAGCAGCTGTACTTTCATAAAGTTCCACATTGCTTCAAATGGCCAAGGGCTGCACTGCTTAGGCGGAACTCACCGCCGTAGGCGGTAGTGGGAGCCGGGCAGTGTACAAAAGTTGCACAATGATATGCTGGTGATAGCCCCAAAAATTAATTAACAATTAATAATTAATAATTATTAATTAAAAAGTACTCAATACTAAGTGAAATTTTTTTGTATCGTTACTACTTATAATAACCCTTACTTAACTTGGGGATACAAAAACATAATATTTGTACCTATTGTACATTGTAACGAAGCGCTATACACTAACACAGCAACTGTATGTACTACCCACAAAAAAAAGCCAACATTGTGTAATGCTGGCTTAATACTGTAAATTAGTTGAGTGTATTAGTACAAAACGTATATTAAAAATTTTGCTTTGCTACGCCTTCTTTTATGGCTAATAAAGCTTTTTCGGCTCCCATTAGGCATGTTAATTTGCTGCCTTTACCATCGTTGCCTTGTGCCATATAGCCGCCTCTTGCCGTTTTAGATATTACTGCATCAAGCATTACTACATTCTTCTCTTTTGTTTTTACGTTATAAGCCGTAATTGGTGTTGCCATAATTGTATGTTTTTTGGGGTTAGTTTGTTTGTTTAAAATTAAGTATTAATGCTGTATTGTGTACCATTAATTAATAACATTTGTGCATAAGTTGCTTATACATCTATTTTTGCATATTTGGCATGGGTTTCTATAAACTCTCGGCGGGGTGGTACTTCGTCGCCCATTAGCATGCTAAATACACTGTCGGCTATTGCTGCACTTTCAATAGTTACTTGCTTCAAACTACGGTGTGCAGGGTTCATGGTGGTTTCCCATAGTTGCTCGGCATTCATTTCACCAAGGCCTTTGTAGCGTTGTATGTTCACACTATCTTCTTTACCACTGGCCATTCTTTCTACGGCTTTTTTACGGTCATCTTCGTCCCAGCAGTATTGGCTATCTTTTCCTTTTTTTACTAAGTATAGTGGTGGTTGGGCTATATATACATAGCCTTGCTGTACTAGCTCCTTCATATAACGGTATATAAAGGTGAGTATTAGTGTGCTTATGTGGCTGCCATCTACATCGGCATCGGTCATTATTATTAGCTTGTGGTAGCGGAGTTTGGTTATGTTGAGTGCCCTTGGGTCGTCGGGTGTGCCTACGGTTACACCTAAGGCGGTGTACATATTTTTTATTTCTTGGTTTTCGTATATGCGGTGCTCCATCGCTTTTTCTACGTTCAGTATTTTACCACGTAGTGGTAGTATAGCTTGGTAGCTTCGGTCTCGGCCTTGCTTGGCTGTGCCACCGGCACTATCTCCTTCTACCAAATATAATTCGCATTTTTCGGGGTCTTTTTCGCTACAATCGGCTAGTTTGCCTGGTAAGCCACCGCCAGTTAGGCCACTTTTTCGTTGTACCAAATCTCTTGCTTTACGAGCTGCTGCTCTGGCTTGTGCTGCAAGTATTACTTTGCTTATTATACTTCGGGCTTCTTTGGGGTTTTCTTCCAAAAACGACTCTAAGGCTCTGCCCAAGGTTGTTTCTACTACACCACTTACATCGCTGTTGCCTAGTTTTGTTTTTGTTTGTCCTTCAAATTGTGGTTCGGGTACTTTTACCGATATTATGGCACTTAAGCCTTCTCTAAAGTCATCGCCTTCTATTTCTACTTTTGCTTTTTCAAACAACCCATTTTTATCGCCATAGCTTTTAAATACTCTTGTAATTGCCCTACGGAAGCCTGTTACGTGGGTTCCACCTTCAATGGTATTAATATTATTTACATAACTGTAAATGTTTTCGCTGTAGCTATTATTGTAGGTAAGGGCAACATCTACCACCACATTGCTTACTTGGTCGTGCCCTTCTACGGCTATTACATTGGGCAGTAGCGATGGGCGGCCGGCTGTACTATCCAGCATTTGTACAAACTCAGCAATACCACCTTCGGAGTAAAAATCTTTTTTATATACCTTACCATCATCGTCCAATTCTCGTAAGTCGGTGAGGTCTATTTTTATGCCTTTGTTAAGGTAGCTGAGCTCTCTTAATCGGCCTTCTAATATTTCACGTTTGTATATTTTTTCGGTAAATATGGTATAGTCGGGCCAAAACTGTACCCTTGTACCTTGGTTGGCCGATGTACCAATTTCTCTTACAGCATATTGGGGTACACCTATGGCATATTCTTGTTCATATTTTTTGCCTTCACGCTCTACCGTTACCACAAGTTTGCTGCTTAGTGCATTAACACAACTTACACCCACACCGTGCAAACCACCACTTACTTTGTAGCTGCCTTTATCAAACTTGCCGCCGGCATGTAGTACCGTCATTACTACTTCCAAAGCACTACGTTTTTCCTTGGTATGCATGGCTACGGGTATGCCTCGGCCATCGTCCTGTACGGTTATGCTATTATCTTCATTTATAGTTACACTAATATTTTTGCAATAGCCAGCTAGGGCTTCATCTATACTATTGTCCACCACCTCATACACTAAGTGGTGCAAACCCTTTACGCCAATATCGCCAATGTACATTGCGGGTCGTTTACGTACGGCTTCTAGGCCTTCGAGTACTTGTATGCTATCAGCACCATAATTGCCATTATTAGCAGCATTTTCCACCGTATTTTCAAGTGTAATTGTATGTGTTTCTTCGGGGTTCATAAGCTTTGTAATTAGGTTGTGCAGTTGAATATTTTATTATGGGTAAAAGTACAAAATTTAAGTCGTTTTTTGGTATAATATTGTATGTTTTTATACATCTTTAATTAACAATTTGCAAAGGCAAAATGGTTATGTAAATAATAGTAACATAACCTACCAGTTATTAAAAATTTACTATTTATAAAAGTGAAAAAGTACATTTTATTAAAAATTTAATATTGACAAAAGTGAAAAAGTACATTATTAATAACTGAGTACAATAACCATTACCTACTAACTATGGCAATGTATTACCTTTGCCTAATGCCAAGCACACACCCACATATTATTAAACTGTTGCAATGTGTACAATTAGAAGAAAAAGAACAAATAAACCGATATAGCCTCGATAAAACCCAAACTCTTAAACAGTTAAAAGCCGAGGGCTTAGCATTACATCCAATTATAGTTACCCGCAAAAATTTTGGCTATGCCGATTACCCCGAAATAAGCTTTAGGCTTAACTTTGGAGCCGAAATAAATTTATTTAAAGATGGTGCTGCAATTGAATGTTTTTTGCAAGGCGAGGAACCTATAAAAGGTGTAGTAATTACCATAAATGGTAAAATGGGGGAATTTCGGTTATTTGCCCCCGACTTCCCCGATTGGATAGAAGACCACGGAGTAGGTATAAAGTTAGCACCCGACCAACGTACTACTAACCTAATGAAAACAGCTTTAAATAATTTGGAACAACATAAGGAATTGTACCAAACATTTAGGTGTATACATGGCGAAAAAAATATGGATAACCCTACTGAACTTAATACCAACTTAAGCATCCGCCTTGGCGGACAAAAAAATAAAAACCTTAACCCTAGCCAATTGCAAGCCGTAGCCGCCATTGTAAATAATACAAATATTGTAATAATACACGGCCCACCTGGTACGGGCAAAACCACCACACTTATAGAAGCCATACAACAATTAGTACATAACCAACAAAAAGTAGTAGTAGCTGCACCTAGCAATACAGCGGTTGACCATATAGCCAAAGGCTTACTAGCACAGCAATTAAATATACTTAGGGTAGGTAATACTACCAAAATAGATGATGCCCTAATGCCCCATACACCCGAAGGTAAATTGCAAAATGCTAAACAACAAAAAGATATTAGAGAACTTAAAAAAAGGGCAGAACAGTTTAGAAAAATGGCCTTAAAGTACAAAAGAAGCTTTGGTAAAGCAGAACGGGAACAACGAAATTTATTATTTAAAGAAGTAAAAAATATACGTACCGAAATAAAAAAAATACAAGCTTACAATGAAGAAAAATTGTACTCCGAAGCCACTGTAATATTAGGTACACCCATAGGGTTGCTAGATGCACATGTAGGCAAACAACAATTTAGTACATTAGTAATAGATGAAGCTGGCCAGTGCATTGAGCCATTAGCTTGGTGCATTATACCATTGGCTGCTACATTAGTATTGGCTGGTGACCATTTGCAACTACCACCTACTGTACTTAGCAACGAAGCTGCCCGACTGGGTTTTAACCAATCAATACTTGAAGTTGCTATAAAAAATATAGCAAATACACACTTACTTAATATACAGTATAGAATGAGGGCTGCCATTGCTGGCTTTTCGAGCAGTTACTTTTACAATGGCTTGTTGCTTACTGCACCACACCTCAGCAATACCGATAACCATATAATATTTGTAGATACTGCCGGCAGCGGCAACAACGAAACTGTGGGTAATAGCGGCACCAGTTTGCAAAATGTAGGCGAATTGCAATTGGTATTACAATTACTTGAAGCAGAAAATTTGGATGTTACTACCACAGCATTTATAACACCTTATAGCGGACAAATAATTGCTGCTAACGAAATATTGCCCAAGCCATTGAGGTGTAGTACAATTGACAGTTTTCAGGGGCAAGAAATGGATACCATTATAATAAGCCTTGTACGTAGTAATGATGATAATGATATAGGTTTTTTGAAAGATTATAGGCGTATGAATGTAGCTATAACTAGGGCAAAGCAAAAACTTTATATAATTGGCGATAGTGCTACCATAGCAGCCGATAACTTTTACCATCAACTAATTACTTACATTGAGCAATATGGGCAGTACCGAACTATTTGGGAATTTGCAAACTAAATATATTTATAACTGTAATAAACAATATGGGGTAATTAGTGTTATTGGTTAAAATAAGCAAACAAAAAGTAAAAATTATTATTTTTTACCAATAATTTACTTAAAAAAATCTAAAAACTAGTGCAACACATGAAATTAAATAATGTACAAAGTAAAAATCATCCTTTGCTTTGTTGGGATATAGTGTTGGAAGGTATGTATCGAAAGGCGGAATTTAAAGACGATATAAAAGTATTTGAAAATTATACTACACAAAATAATTGGTGCGATACATTACCGCCTATACATAATGCCTTGCTATGGCAAAATAAAACTATTGTACTAACCGACGAACACTTGAATATAGTACATGCCACCGAAAATATGGCAGCTATGAATGGCTACCAACCACACGAAGTAGTAGGTAAACACCCAAAAATGTTTCAAGGTAAGGACACTACATTAGCGGCAAGGGCTGTAATAAAAAAAGCGGTGGACAATGAACAACCATTTGAGACGGTGATATTGAATTATAAAAAAAATGGACATATTTACCATTGCCACATTGAAGGTTTCCCTATATTTAATACCGAAGGCAAATTGGTGAACTTTATAGCATTGGAAAAAGTAGCTTAGCAAAATTTTGTAATTAACAACCTTACTACAGCACTATAACAACATTACAATAATATAGGTATTAAACTGTACCAATTTATAGCTTGGTAATTTATATGTGAAGCGGTGCTTGATTAGCTAACAACAAAATTAATATACACTTTAGCTACTACAAATAAGATTTAAAAAATTATACCGAAATGATAAACAATATAGTCCAATTGCGGCTTCGCCTTATTGTACTACCTGCCTGCCGGTAGGCAAGTTTGTTTATTCAACCTGCCTGCCGG
>JAYWGN010000024.1:0-37282 GCA_043778255.1 Chitinophagaceae bacterium
TTTGCCCGATATACAAACCAATGGCATATACTACGGCTATTCCGTAGGGTTTGGCATAGAGATAAATAATTTAGTAAACATAAAGGCAATATATTACAAGTATAACAAAGCACCCGAAATAGATTATGGGTTACCCATTTATCAATTTTCGTTTAACTATACAATGAATAAAAATTGAATAAAATCTAAAATTATAACCTTACCATTTATATACCTCAAATTAATAACCGTATTGCATTATGTAGTGAGCAGTACTAAAACTGCACAAAATAAATCAGACCACCCAATAAAAAAGCTTATAAAATACCAGATATCAGCCAAAAGCTACCACTTATACTCAAAAAGTTATGCATTTTTTACAAAGCATTGCAATTTATGTAATCATTCATAGTTTTGCATCTTACTATAAGCAAACACTTTAAATGAACTAATTTGAAACAAATATTAACCACCATTTTATTTACAGCTGCATTTCTTATTTCGGGCAAAGCCCAAAAAGTAATAAATACAACTGGTGGCTTTATAACCACTACCACTGGTAGTTTGGAGTATGCCATTGGCGAAATAAGTATAGCCACCGTTTACGATAACTTTACAACACCTATTAAAGCACTAACACAAGGTTTGTTACAACCAATATTTAAAACAAACAGCCCCGATTGTGCTATTATTAACGATACCATTAGGTATTTTCCTAACCCTGTTGAAAGTATAGTAGCTATAGTACCTAGCAAAGATTGGATAACTGGGTACAGCATATTTAGCGAAAAAGGGGAATTAGTAGCTAGTGGAACATTTACCAATAATACCATTAATGTAAGCAAACTAGCTGCAGCAGCCTACTTTATAAAGCTATTGCCTGGTTGCGATAATAAGTACCGAATATTAAAAATTATAAAAAAGTAAACCATGATAAAACAATTACTACTAGCAGTATTTACCTTATGTAGCATTATAGTAACTGCACAAACGCCACAAGCAATTAATTACCAAGCCGTAGCCCGTACAGTAGATGGTAAAATAATACCTGTGCAACCTGTAAATGTAAGGTTCACTATACGTAATACCACTACTACAGGCACCATACTATACCAAGAAAATCACTTAACTACCACTAATAGCTATGGTTTATTTACATTGGCAATAGGCACTGGTACTAACACTACAGGCAACTTTAGTACTATTGATTGGGGTACTGGCTTTAAGTACTTAACCGTAGAGTTTGCAAGTAACAGCACTACTAACTATACCATAATGGGTACTACACAGCTACTAAGTGTACCTTATGCATTATACTCCGAAAAAACGAAATTAATAGCAGGTGCTGGTATTACTATAACTAATGGCAACATTATAACTGCTACAAGTGCCGGGCTTGTATATACAGGTACCAATGGTGTACAGGTTACAGGTACAGTAATATCGGGTGCTTACACAGCAGGTAATGCTATAAATATTACTGGCAGTACCATAGCCGCTAACTATGTAGGTAGCAATGGTGTAGCGGTTACTGGCAATAGTATAACTGGTGCTTACACAGCAGGTAATGCTATAAATATTACTGGCAGTACTATAGCTGCTAACTATGTGGGTAGCAATGGTGTAGCAGTTACAGGCAATAGTATAACTGGTGCTTACACAGCTGGTACTGGTATTGGTATTAGTGGGGGTGTTATAAGTAATACATTAACATCAAATGGTTGGCAATTGTTAGGTAATGGTGGTACTAATCCTACTAATAATTTTATAGGTACTACTGATGCCCAATCACTTTCAGTTAGGGTAAATAGTGTAGAGCGGTTAAGGCTTGAGCCACCAAGTGGAGCAGTTACTACAAGTGCATTATTTGTTGGTAGTGCTGCTAACCCTAATACCTCATTATATGTATATGGTAAAGATATTGTAGGCTCATCATTACCATCACAAATTACAAACGATATTACAGGGCAAAGTTATGGTGCTTCAACTGGTCAGACCTTAGGTAGGTTAACACGTTTATTTTCAATAGCTAACTCTGGTAATAGTTTTTATGATATTGGTATTAGCCCTAACACTGGTAATTTATATTTTACTACTAAGCAAACTGGTGGTTCAAGTATTGACCCTAACAAAATGCTAGTATTAGGTAGTAACGGTGTTGGATTAAATATGACTGCTCAAGGTTCACCAACTGCTGCATTTCATAATATAGGTACTGTAAGGCTAGAGAGCTTGCCTATTGGTACTGGTATTAATTTAGTAGTAGATGCTAATGGTAATGTATTTAAAAGTTCTACCTTTTCTGGTCGCACAACCGATGTTGAAATAAGTGAATTAAAAAAAGAAGTTGAAGTACTAAAACAAATGATATTAGAATTAAAAGCTGCTCAAAAATAATAATATTTCCCTACTTAACTAAACAGATTAAACCGTTTTAAAATAATATTTGAAGCGGTTTTTTTTATAATGTTTTTAAATAATTAAAGTACATTTGTAGGTATAGTTTTTTTTTAATAATATATAGTATTAACTGATATTAAAAAATTTGATATGGATAAAAATGAGTTAACTGAGTATTTAAGCGATGCTAAATTTAATGATGGTTATAGCTACGATTTTAATAAAAATAATGTAAAACAAAAAAGAATACAACGTATAGTGGAGCTTTGTATTAACCAAAAAGTAATACATGTAGGTTGTGTTGATCACATACCTATAATTGAAGAAAAAATTGCCAATAAAACTTGGTTACATGCATTAATAAATTCGGTTACACCCAATAATATGGGCATTGATAATAATGAAGCGGGTATTAATTTCATTAAAAAACTAGGGTACACTAATGTAGTTTTTGATGACTTATTGCAACCAAAATCGAGTGAATTAATTACTAGTAATTGGGACGTTATGGTATTGGGAGAAATATTAGAACATGTAGATAATCCATTATCATTTTTAAAACAAATAAATAATTTGTATTGTAATAACGTAAAAAAAATTGTAATTAGTGTACCCAATGCAACTTGTTATTATAATATTAAAAATGCCAAGTTAGGCAAAGAAATTATAAATAGCGATCATCGAAGTACCTTTACCCCTTATACGTTACACAAAATTTTGTACATAGCTGGGTTCAAAAATATAGAAATTAATTTTGTAGATCCTGTTGTAAGTTTTCCGCAAAAAGTAATAAATAAAGTATTGGGTAAATTATCTTTTTCTAAGCCTCAAGGGCTGTCACACACCTTATTAGCCGAAGCAAATTTTAACTAATAAAATATAATAGTTGAAAAAAAATATAGGAATTTTATACATTGCAACTGGGCGTTATACCATTTTTTGGGAGGCATTTTATAAAAGTATGCAACAATATTTTATACCCAATTATACCAAACAATATTACGTATTTACCGATGCACCAACTATTTACGATAGTAATAACAATACTAATATTATACTAATAAATGACCATGCAAAAGGTTGGCCTTACGATACCTTAATGCGATTTCATACATTTGAAAAAGCAAAACCATACTGGAGTAATTGTGAGTTTTTATTTTTTTTTAATGCCAATATGTTAGTAATGCAAACTATAACCGATGTTGAGTTTTTGCCTAATGGCAATACTGATGATGGGCTTTTGGCTACATTGCATCCCGGTTTTTATAACAGCCCAAGGGCAACATATACTTATGAGCAATTACAAACTAATAGTACCGCATACATACCTAGTAACCAAGGGCTGTACTACTTTATGGGTGGGTTAAATGGGGGTACACTACAAGCCTACACCTCACTTATTGCCTCACTTAAGGCTAATGTAACTACTGATATAAATAATAATATAATTGCCTTATGGCACGATGAGTCGCATTTGAATAAATATTTGCTCAACAAAAATCCTAAAATAGTAACAGCAGCCTACGGTTACCCCGAAGGTGCCAAATTACCGTTGGAAAAAATAATACTAATAAGAGATAAAAATAAATATGGAGGTCATGCATATTTGCGAAATCAACAAGAGAAAATAAATACATGGGATATTGTAAAAACTAAGGTAAAGTATTATTTAAAAAAACTAATTAACTAATTATGCTAATAACAAAACTAAAAGGAGGCTTGGGCAACCAACTGTTTCAGTATGCTGTAGCAAGGGCAATAGGTGAGGAGTTTATAGAGCCTGTACTAATAGATTGTACGGCCTATGCCAAACAAAAAAACTACCGTAGCCCCGATATAATGGCACTCAACATACGAGCCACTGCAGCCACCAAAGCCGATATAGAAATGTTTGTAACCTTTAATTGGCTATACAATCGTAAGCCCAATTGGCTTACATCATTTACCAACCATACTTATATTGAAAATAAATTTAGCTACAACCCCGAAATAGAGTATCAAAAACCACCCGTTTTTTTAGATGGCTATTGGCAATCGGAAAAATATTTTGAGGCCATAAAACCTATACTACAAAGAGAGTTTACAGTAAAAGAAGCATATATAAGCAACCTACAACCCTTAACTAATACTATACACAATAGCCAAGCCGTAGCCATACATATACGCCGTGGCGACTATACCAACCGTAAGCTATTAGCCGTACATGGTGTACTGCCACTAAGCTATTACACAGCAGCTATAGAGCAATTAAAAGCTACACATAGTAATCTTACCTTTTACATATTTAGCGATGCTATACAATGGGTAAAAGATAACTGGAACTTTGGTACTACACCAGTACAATATGCCTCGTTACAAACCACATCGGTTCTACACGATTTTTATTTGATGCAACAATGCCAACACTTTATAATAGCCAACAGTACACTAAGTTGGTGGGCAGCATGGTTAAGTACTACTAACCCCAATAAGCAGGTAATAGCACCCAAACAATGGTTTGCCAAAGGCCCAACCGATGTAGATGATTTAATACCCGTTACCTGGCAATTAATATAAATTTTGGGATGGGTTTTCTGTATGAATTATTTAGATTCAAATGTGAACTAAATCCTTATTTTGTATAATGTTTGCAATTGTACCTGAATATATTTCCTATTTTCGACTTCAATTTTATTTCCAAGTTTTTAGTTTTGTTACTTGTTCTATACTTAAACCAGTCCCTTTTGCAGTATCTTTAATTGAAATTCCCATTTGTAATAAATTATTGGCTACTTTTTTTTGATATTTTGAAATACCTGTTTCAATGCCACTTTTAAGTGCTTTTTTCACTTCACTTTTCACAGCATTTCTAAGGGCAAATTTAAACTTACTTCTTTCTTCTTGTTCTCTCATAAATACATAGTCATAAGCTGCCAATTCTTCTTTTGTCCAATTGTGTTTATCTGCATTTTCATATGCAAATTTTAAGCCTATGTCTTTTACACTTTCAGGAATGAGTACTAAATCTTCTGCATTTTTAATAAAATAAACCCATTGTTCAATTATTGATGTTAATTGGTTTTCAGTTTTTTTAAATTTTGGTAATTCTATAAAATGAAATTCAATATCTTTTATAAAATTCTCTCCAGTTACAATATCAATTATTTTGTGACGGCTTATATAATCGGTGTTTTTTGTAACTACAAAATCTAAAATACCAATAAAAAATGTGGGGTTTAATTTTTCAAATAAATCACCTCTTTCAATTTGTGATGAATAACTTTTACTAGCATAGTATAAAACTCTTTTGTCAAAATTATCATAATCTGCCACTTGCATTTCAACAATATAATTTTTGCCAGTTTGGTCTAAAGCTTTTACATCTACAATAGTTACTTTACCGCCTTTTATTTCGGGTAATTGGTATGGTGTTAATATATCTACTGAAACTATTTTTTTATCATTTTGTAATAATAATATCGCATTCAAAAAAGAAATTAGTGCCTCTTTTCTGCTTTCATTTCCAAAAATTTTTCGAAATGCAACATCATTTTTTATATCAACAAACTTCATATTGTAAAGGTAATACGTTTTTTTTGCCAATGCAACATATAAATACCATCAAAATTATATTTTGCAACTATACCTTTGTCTAGCTTATTTTTGTAATATAAAAAATAGCAAAGATTAAATAAGTACATTATGGGCGACATTCGTAAACAAACTTTGCAATCTTCGGTACTTGTGTATGGTGGTTTTGTGTTTGGTGCTATTAATACCTATTTATTTACCAAAAGCAATGGCTTTACCAGTGAGCAATACGGGCTATACCAAGTTATAATTAGTATAGTGCAGTTACTATCGCCGTTGGCTACTATGGGTATGGGTTTGTTTATGTACAAGTTTTTTCCTGTTTACTTTAAGTATAGCACAAGTGCTAAAAATGATTTGTTGAGTGTTGTACTTTTTGTTACAAGCATTGGTGCTTTATTGCTACTACCTGCCAGCTACCTAGCCGAAGATGTGGTGATAAAAAAATTTGGTACCAATGCTCCTGAGTTAGTTCATTACTATTATTGGGTTATTGTATATGCATTTTTT
Source organism: Chitinophagaceae bacterium (assembly GCA_043778255.1). GTDB lineage: Bacteria > Bacteroidota > Bacteroidia > Chitinophagales > Chitinophagaceae > JAYWGN01. The sequence goes on from JAYWGN010000024.1 coordinate 6,460, forward strand.
TTCACCTATTTTTTAGTAATCGAAAGTTATTATGGTGCCTTAAAAAAAACAATATTACCCAACTTTTTAAAAGAAACTTTTTGGCGTTTTGTAACCTTAGTACTTGGTATATTAGTTATTACAAAGGTTATAAGTTTCAAACTATTTATTATAAGTTTTTGCCTTATATATGCCATTATAGTAGCCATACTATTAGTACAATTGTATGTACATAAGCAATTAATACTAACTAGCAAACTAAGTAATGTAACCCACAAAATAAAAAAGCCAGCCCGTTACTTTGTAGCTTTTCACTACAGTGGTATATTGGTAAATGCATTTGCCAAAAATATAGATACATTAGCATTAGCAAGTGTAAGAGGTACTGCTGATGCAGGTATATTTCAATTTAACCAATACTTAAGTAGCATAATACAAGTACCGTTTAGGATGTTGCAATCCATAAGTTTACCTATTATAAGTGAGTGTTGGCGCAATAAAAACTATGCTGAAATAAATAGAATATACAAACGATCCAGTATTAATTTATTGCTAGTAGCCTTATTTGTGTTTTTCAACATACTACTCAACTATTACGATTTGCAAAAGCTACTCCACCTCAATGTGGCTTATGCTACGGGGTTTACCATATTTTTTTGGTTAGGCATAAGTAGTATAGTAGAGTTAAGTACCGGTGTTAATTATGCCATTATAGGTACATCGCCTAATTGGCGGTTCGATTTTTGGGTCAATATTATAATACTCGTAATAGCCATACCGTTTAATATAATTGCCATTAAGTGGTATGGTAAGGAGGGTGCAGCTTATGCCAATTGTATATTATTTAGTAGTTACAATATTATAAGGTTATGGTTTATAAAAGTTAAATTTGGCATGTGGCCCTTTACAGCAAATACTTATATTATAACTGTACTATCCATTATATATGCTGTGGTGGCTTATTACAGCGGTTTGCATTTGCAAGGTATAGTAGGTATAGTAGTAAGGTCGGGTATATTTGTAAGCTTATTTGTAGCCACAGTATGGCTAGGCAACATAACGCCAGATGTGGCACAGCTAATGGAAACCATTGCAAAGCGACGTAACAAAAAGCCCTAATTATTATACCGTAGTAAACTTGTAGCCAATACCTCTAATGCTATGAAAGTGAATGGGGTTCTTACTATCCACCTCAAAGTATTTGCGAAAGCTTAATATAAAATTATCGATAGTACGTGTAGTTGGGTACACATTGTAACCCCATACACTTTGCAATATTTTTTCACGTGGTACTACATCGTTTACATTTTCAATCATCAATTTTAGCAATTGTATTTCTTTTTTACTCAATTGAAATGCTGTTTTATCAACACCAATTGCCAATAAGGTTTTAAAATTTATTTTATTTTCACCAAATTGATATACTTCAATATCTAAATTTTTATCAGTAATTTTTATATTTTTTTCAATTAATTTTTTTACACGTAGTAGTAATTCTTCAAGGTTAAATGGTTTTACTAAGTAATCGTCAGCACCTTTTTTGAGTCCCATTACCCTGTCGGCACTAGTATCCTTAGCACTTAGCATAAGTATAGGCACATTGTTTTGCTGCACTCTTATAGTTTCGCATACTGTAAAGCCATCAATATGTGGTAGCATTACATCTAATATTACGAGGTCAAAATATTCTTGTTTTATAAGTGCCAGTGCCTTGTTACCATCAAAAGCCGAGGTTACTTCATACTCCTCCATTTCCAAATTTAACTTTAAGGCATCGTGTAGGTTCTCTTCATCCTCTACTAATAATATCGATAATTTTTTTGTACTTGTCATTGGTAATTATTAAAGCTAATAGCAAAATTAGTTCCGTTTGGTGTATTATTGGTTATTTCAATTGTCGCATTATGGTCATTTAATATTTTTTTGCACAAGTAAAGCCCAAGCCCTGTGCCCTTGGTAGTTCTAGTATATTCGTTACCCACTCTATAAAATTTTTCAAATATCTTTTTTTTATCTTCATCGGCAATGCCAATACCATTATCTTTTATTATTATTTTATTAGTATGTGCAAGTATGGTTACTTCACTTGCTTTGTCGGAGTATTTAAGGGCATTATCTATAAAGTTGGTGAGGGCAAGTTTTATCATAAGTGGATCGCCATTTATAGTAATATCTGTATCTATAGTAGTGTTTATAATGCGGTGGTTGTATTGTGTTTTTATAACTTGTACTAAGGCTTGCAATAGCTGTTGCATATCTATGGTTTCATCGGTCATTTTATAGTCTCTTGTTTCTATTTGCGACACTACCAATATATTTGTAGCTAAGTCGTTAAGGCGGTGCATTTCGGTAAGGGTACTTTGCAATAGCTTTTGTTGTTGTGCTTGTTCAAGTGTTCTTTTTTGTAGTGTTTCTATATTTAATTTACTTATGGCAATAGGTGTTTTTAACTCATGGGTTACTGCCATTATAAAGTTTTGTTGTTGCTTATTAAGCTGCAGTTGCTTACGTACAAGCCTATACACAAATATTGCACCTACAGTAATTACTATCAAAAACGTAAGTCCTTCACTAATGTGCTTAGCTGTACGGCGGTGTTGGTTGCCCAGTATGGTTTGCACACTTTGTTGGTACAGTAGTGGTTGGGTTTGTGGTTGTGTAGTTATTTGTAGGGCTTGTATTTCAAATGCTGATCGTTCTTTATTCTGAATTTCCAAACTTATATACCACCATATAAGTGCGGCTACTACATAGCTAAGTAGCAACCAATATATCCAAGTAGCTTGCTTTATCGATTTATTTTTTTTCATTATTTTTGTAAAAAAAAATTGTAGATTAGTAACCTATCTTTTCTACCCGTAAGCCTATATTCATTATTTCGGGTAGTATAGTATCGGTCATTATATTACTTATCATAAATGTGTAGTCATTACTATTATTTCCTACTGTTTTTACAGGGTATCTAATTTCGTGTATATCGTCCATACCTTCATTTGCCCATTCTTTATTTGCATTATTTTTAGTAAGTAGTATGTTACAATCCTTTGTGGTAGTATCTTGCTTATGTATGGTAGTTAGCTTTACCCATAAGTTGCTATAAGGGTAATTGTTAGTATGCCTTACTACTATAGTTACAAGGTTAAAGTTACTATCAGTATTATTTTTAAATTCAAAAGTGGGTACAAACTTGTTGCTCCATTTATAATTAGGAATAGTTATTTGTTTTTCAAACACATTTATTTTTTTGCAACTAGCCATTACAAGTAGGGTTACACAGGTTATTACAATTTTCACTTTCCTTAGTTTTTATATTTGTACAAATATACTACTTAATTATTTTTATTTTTTTTGTAGCCGTTATTATTAGGTAATAATAGTAACTTGCTTTTATATCTAATCTTTTTTTATTTTTTTTGTAAAATGAAACATCAATAATTTAAACTTGCAGCAAATGAAATCAATAGTATGTTCCCTTTGTAGTGTATTAATAGTAAGCTTTGCATTAGCACAAAGCAAAACAGTATTTAACAACAACCTTACTTTTGCAGTACCTGCAAATTGGTACATAAAAGATAGCAGCGATAAAAAAATTATGCTCCGCAAAACGGATGATGAATATAGTAAAATAGAAATAAAAATATATGAGCATAAAGAAAAAGATTTGGTAAAGTACAGTACACTCGACAAAAAAAAGTTTATACCCGACCCACATGTACGTACTGTATTACCCGATGCTAACCTCGGTGGGCGACTATACAAAAAAGTAAAATACGTAACCAAATCGGCCGTATTAAAGGTAGATACTGATATGGAGTATGTGCTGCTGTATAAGCTAAAATACCCTTACAACAAAATAGCCTTAGCCCGTGTAGAAGTAGTAATTACTTATGGTCAAGTACAAGAGGCAGCAATGCTTAAAGTAGCCGATGCATTAGTGGCTAGTATAAAATATCCTTAGTACACTTTTTATAATATATTATTCCACAATGCCTAATTTGGTTTCTATAAGGTAGTGGTTACGGTCAGGTGCATTACGTGTTATAAGTTCGCCAATAAACCCTGCCAGAAACAGTTGTGAACCAATTATCATAGCTAATATAGCAAAATAAAACACGGGTCGTTGCGTCATACCTACACCACCAAAAAAGAACTTAACAATAGTAAGGTAGGTAAATATGCCTAAGCCAATCATAAATGCTACTGTACCCCAAAGCCCAAAAAAATGCATTGGCCGCTTACCAAACCTACCAACAAATTTGAGTGTAGTAAGGTCTAAAAAGCCATTAATAAACCGTTCCCAACCAAATTTGGTAACACCATACTTACGGGCTCGGTGTTCTACTACCTTTTCGCCAATGTTGCCAAACCCTGCCCACTTAGCTAATACAGGTATGTAACGGTGCATTTCGCCATATATTTCAACACTTTTTACTACTTTATTTTTGTAGGCCTTTAGGCCACAATTAAAATCATGTAATTTTATTTTGGCCATACTACGGGTAGCAGCATTAAATAGTTTGGAGGGTATATTTTTGGTAAATGTATTATCGTATCTTTTCTTTTTCCAGCCACTTACTAGGTCGTAATTGTCCACCATTATCATATTATATAAGGCTGGTATTTCGTCGGGGCTGTCCTGTAAGTCCGCATCCATAGTTATTACTACGTTGCCTTGTGCAGCTTTAAAGCCTTCGTTAAGTGCTGGTGATTTGCCATAGTTACGTTGAAATTTTATGCCTTTTACCGCTTTATTTTCTTGTTGTAGTTGGGTTATTATATCCCAACTATTATCGGTGCTGCCATCGTCAATAAATAGTACCTCGTAGCTGTAGTTGTTAGCGGTTACAACTTTTTTAATCCACGCCATTAATTCTGGCAACGATTCTGCTTCATTTTTTAAGGGTATTACTATACTTACATCTAACATATTGTAAATGTACAATTTTAACTTTTAGGTTGGTTGGCTAATTGGTATTTATTTTAATTATTATTATATCAAAAACAGTTTACAACATTAATTTTCTATTACAGTATTTTTTACAGCTTCATAAGTTTATTGTGTAGCTTACTAACTATATAGTTTTATACTTCATTTCTAATTTATTGTATATTCAATAGTTGTATTATGCTATCTAGTTTTTTGGTCATTTGTGTAGGTTGTATTAGGCAGTATGTGTACCCTTAAAAGGCTCAATTTAAAGCTATTATTAATGTTAATAATTTTTATAATACTTGGAGAAATGTGCCTTTTTTTACCACATTTCTCCAAGTATTGATTTTTTATTTTTTTAAATAATTACATTATATTTTGCTCAAATAGCCTGTCAATGGTTATTTCATTCTCTACTTCATCATTATAATATTTATTTTTTAGTATAGGATACACACAAATTAATGTAGTAAATAAATTTTTTTTAGTTTCGCTTATTTGCCTAAATACTGATTTTTTTAGCTTTAGTTTTTCGGCATAACTTTTTGATATTATAAAGTTATCTTTTGTAAATTTTACTTCGCAAAGGTTTATGGTATTGTCTGCTCTATCCAATAATATATCTATTTGTACACCTGCTATTTCGGGTGTGCCACTATAGGTCCATGAGTATATATTAGCATACACACTTTGTATGCCTAGTGCTACTCTTATTTGGGGGGTGTGTAGCATACATATATTTTCAAAAGCATAGCCACTCCATGCTGTATAGCTATTGGTTTGAGATAGTAGTTTCCATGTGCCTTTGCCCATTTGCTTATTGGGTTTTATAAATTTGAGATAAAACAATGTGTATAGGTCGGTTAGTTTATAAATAGCTTCCTTTTTTTTATTAATGTAAGGTGTTTGTATGGCTATAAAATCACAGTCTAACAATTCATCTAAAGTACGTGATAGAGTGCCTTCGCTTAGCTTTGTTTTTAGAGCAATGGTTTTTCTTGTAATGCCATGAGGTTGGTTGGCTAATGCTGTTATAATGGCTACGTGTTGTTCGGCATTTTTAAATATGGCATGGTATAACTGTTCGTACTCATTGTACAACAAACCTTTTTTGGAAAAGCAACAGTCGTCAATTATTGCTGCTGAACTTTTGCCGGGTTCTATTTGGTTAAGGTAAAATGGGATGCCACCCATTGCCATATATACTTCTACTATTTGGTATTGGGTTAGTTTTACGCCTTTTGCTTTTAAAAACTGTGTGGTTTCGTACAAATTAAAAGGTTCTAATTTAATACGTTGGGTTACACGGTTATGTAAGCCACCTCTTGCATTTATGAGTTTCTTTTTTATCCACGATGAGGCAGAGCCACAGGCTACTAGTAGTACATTATTAAAGTTAGCGCCATGTTGATTCCAAAAAAATTCTAAAGCACCTATAAAGCCCGACTTTTGAGTATCGAGCCAAGGTATTTCGTCAATAAATACTACTTGCTTTGTTTTTAAGTGTTGTAGGGTAGCAAGGTAGTTGGCTAAGTTATTAAAAGCATCATACCAATTGGTAGGGTAGGGTAATTCTTTTTTTATTTTGCTTCGGGTTATGTACTCATCAAAAAAATTTTTTAATTGCTGGTGCTTTGCTCCATTTTGAGTTCCTGTAATATGAAACACAATATGTTTTTTTAAATACTGCTTTACTAAAAATGTTTTGCCTACTCGGCGTCGGCCATATATAGTTACCAATTCGGCTTGTGGCGATGCTAGTAAATTATCTAGCTTTTTTGTTTCTTCTTCTCGCCCTATTAAGGTAATTTTTGTTTGCATAATTTTTTATATACTTGGAGAAATGTGGTTAAATATACCACATTTCTCCAAGTATTGGTTTTTTATTTTTTTGCAATTATTTTATACATCGTTGTTGTAGTATGCATTTGAGCCATATTTTCTACTATCTTACATTTTTAGTTTTACACTTTTTTAAAAATAGTTTTAATTTTTATTGCACCAAAGATATCTACTGTAAGTTACTATTAATTTATACTAATTAGCTATACTATATTGCAGTATGAATGGGAGTAGTTGTACCTGCCCAAGGGTAGTTGATTAATGTTATATAGCTTAATGGCTGCACCGCTTAGGCGGAACTCTACCGCCGTAGGCGGTAAGTGGGAGCCGGGCGGTGAACTGTAGTTGCAAATGGTTATGCTGCTCACAGCCCCTAATTATTATTAAAAAAATATTATTGGGGTTAATTATTAATTGTCAATTATATTTGCCTTATGGCAAAAATAGTAAGGAATAATAAGGAACTTACCGATAATGAAACGGGCATACAAGGGCAATATAAGCACTGGTTTTTGGATTATGCAAGCTATGTAATACTGGAAAGGGCAGTGCCACAATTAGAAGATGGACTAAAACCTGTACAACGTAGAATACTGCATAGCATGAAAGAAATGGATGATGGACGATTTAATAAAGTGGCTAATATAATTGGGCAAAGTATGCAATACCACCCTCATGGCGATGCTAGTATTGGCGATGCATTGGTGCACTTAGGTCAAAAAGATTTGCTTATAGATACTCAAGGAAATTGGGGCGATGTACGTACCGGTGATGATGCTGCTGCACCTCGGTATATAGAAGCTAGGTTGAGTAAATTTGCTTTGGAAGTGGCTTTTAATGCCAAAACTACCAATTGGCAGTTGAGTTACGATGGTCGTAAAAATGAGCCTATTACCTTGCCCATGAAATTTCCATTATTGCTTACACAAGGTGCCGAGGGTATAGCGGTGGGGTTGGCTACTAAGGTACTGCCTCACAACTTTTGTGAAGTTATAGATGCTTCTATTAAGTATTTGAAGGGTAAAAAATTTGAATTATTCCCCGATTTTTTAACTGGTGCAAGTGTAGATGTAACCAATTATAACGATGGTGCTAGAGGAGGAAAAGTAAGGGTGAGAGCCACTATTGAGGAATTTGATAAAAAAACATTGCTTATAAAAGATGTGCCGTTTGGTGTAACCACTACACAACTAATGGATAGTATAGTAAAGGCCAATGATGATGGTAAAATAAAAATAAAAAAAGTTACAGATAATACAGCACAACTAGTAGAAGTGGCTGTGGAGCTAGCTGTGGGCATTAGCCCCGATATTACTATTGATGCTTTATATGCTTTTACGAATTGTGAAATTAGTGTATCGCCCAATACTTGTGTTATTGTGGATAACAAACCCATATTTACTAACGCTACTCATTTGCTCAAACTTTCGGTTGATGATACTAAAGATTTGTTGCAACGTGAACTTGAAATAAAACTAGCCGAACTGCAAGAAAAATGGCACTTTACAAGTTTGGAAAAGATATTTTTTGAAGAAAAAATATACAAAGAATTAGAAAAAAAATATGATACTTGGGAGTTGGTGTTAGATGGCATACACAAAGCATTTGACCCTTTTAAAAAATTGCTGCGCCGTGCTATAACCCGTGACGATATAATTAAACTTACCGAAAAGCCAGTAAGGCGTATTTATAAATTAGATATAGATGAACTAAACCAACAAATAAAAGGGTTGGAGAGTGATATGCTACAAGTACAACATAACTTGGCTAACCTAGTTGATTTTGCAATTGAGTACTACAATAACTTATTAAAAAAATATGGAAAAGGTAAGGAAAGAAAAACTGAAATAAAATTATTTGACACCATACAAGCCAAACATGTAGCTATAGCCAACACCAAAATATATATGAATAGAGAAGATGGGTTTGTGGGTACAGCACTTAAAAAAGATGAATTTATTGCTGATTGTAGCGACCTTGATGATGTAATTATAATAACCAAAACGGGTATTATGAAAATAGTACGAGTAGCCGAAAAAGTATATATTGGTAAAGATATTATGTATGCTGCTGTGTTTAATAAAAATGATGACCGTACTACTTACAACGTAATATATACCGACGGCAAATCGGGGATTGCTTACGCCAAACGATTTAATGTAACCGGTATTACCCGAGATAAGCCTTACGACCTCACTAAAGGCACCGATAAAAGTAAAATAAACTACCTAAGCATTAATCCTAATGGCGAAGCTGAAACGGTGAAAGTAAACCTTAGTACAGGCTGTACAGCTCGTATTAAAGAGTTTGATTACTACTTTGAAGAAATAGGTATAAAAAGCCGAACTAGCCTTGGCAACCAAGTAAGTAAATACCCAATAAGGTTTGTTAAAATGAAAGAAAAAGGGCGTAGTACTTTGAGTGGTAGAGAACTATGGTTCGATACCGTATTTGGACGATTAACCTTGGATGAAAAAGGGACTTACCTTGGCAAATTTGAAGCTGATGATAAAATAATAGTAATAACTAAAGAGGGTAATTATGAACTAGTAAACCAAGAACTTACCCAACGGTTTGATGTGGAAAATATATTGCTAATAGAACGTTACGATATTGCTAAAGTGTTTACAGCAGTATATTTGGATAGTGATAAGCAGCAATATAACGTAAAGCGATTTAAAGTAGAAACCTCTACAATGGCTACAAAATTTATGTGTATTAAAGAAGGTAAAAATAATTATTTGGCTGCCATTACTAGCAACGAAACACCCATACTTTGTGTTACTACTGGCAAAGGGCAACAGGTACGTAAGGCCAAGTTTAAAATTGAAAAAATGGTAGATGTAATGGGTTGGAAAGCTGTAGGTGCCAAGCTGCTCGATTATAACAAAGCAATAGAAATGGCTTGGGAAGATACTACTGCAAATGCTGCTGAGCAAAAGGAATTATTTTAAATAATAATAGGCATAAATAAAGCGGATTGTAATTATCCGCTTTATTAATTTAAGTAAGTATAGCCTTATTATTTATTGACCATTTAATGCCCAATCGTAAGTATAGTTTTCAACTGTAGCTGTTGTTGGCAAAGGCTTTGCGAGGTATGCATTTAAAAATGCAACTACACTACCTTTTGATTTTATAAAATCATCTTTGTACCAATTAAATAACATTGAAACCGATGCTTTATTTGCCTTAGTATCTACTTTAGTAAAGCTAGTATTTTGTATGCTTTGCTTAGTAAGCTGCTCTAATTGGCTATCAAGCTTTGCAGCTTTAAATGCATAAGCTGGTATAGGCGGACAACTTTTGGCACCACATACTAATGCAAAGTGTATTCTTGCATCGTTATAAGTTTTTCTTATTATATCATTTTCTATTTCATTAAGGGTTACCGATGCTGCATTTACAGTATATTTTTTTGCATCAAAAAAACCCTTAATTTCCATTGGTCCTTTGGTTGGGTAATTATTAATTATAGCTTTTATTACAGTAATGTTATAAGTATTTATGTAAAAGGCTTTTTTTTCGGAAGCATTTGCAAAGCTTTGTTTGGTAGCTGCAAAGGTTACTAATTCATCTAAGTTTGTTTTGTTAGCTGCAATAGCTTTATAATTTACTTTACCATTTTTTACATTAGCTACCATAAAGCTTTCAACTTTAGTGGTGTAGTCGGCTTGTGTTTTTATTTGTGCTAATGCACTACTAATAAGTATTACAGCCATTGCCGTAAGTGTTGTAATTTTTTTCATAATTTTCTTTTAGGTTTTTTTTGTTATACATGTATATACGACTGTACGGCTGCTTTTAGTTTTGTTAAGGCTTTACTAATGTTTCACTTTTATAGTATTTGGCTACACATTCCATAAATTATTAGGATATACATTAGTAGCAATTAATGCCTCCACTTCGGCTGCTACTATACTTGCATCTTCTTTGTAAGTTACGCCAAACCATTGTGCATTGGTAGGTATTACTTGTATGGTGGCTATATTGTTTTTAATTACATAATCGCCAATATTGGTTAGGTAAAATTCTGCTTTCAAATTTAAGTCAGGTGTTTGCAAAAATGCTTCAAACAACATTTTTGCAATAGGCATTACCGTTGGGTGAAATAACCAAAAGTTCATTGATGCTCTTGCATCGTTTTCGATGGTATGCATACTGCCATTATCGTCATACATTATAGTACCGTTTTGTAACAATACTTTGGTACGTTCGGTTACAGCTGTTAGGTTGCCGTTAGCTGCTACTGTGCATACACCACGGCTTACTGTACCATTAAGGCTTAGGGTTTTTTTAAGTTCGTACCCCACTATGGCATACGTATTTGGTGTACAGCTATGCTGTAAAAAATCACTGGCCATTTCAAAGGCATTTTTACCATAAAAATCATCGGCATTAATTACTGCAAATGGCTCTTGTATGGCATTTAATGCACAAAGCATTGCATGGCCTGTACCCCAAGGTTTGGTACGGTCAGCAGGTACTGTAATGCTTTGGGTATAGGCATTTAACTGCTGATACACGTAAGTAACGGCAACTTTAGTATGTAATTTTTTATTAAATATAGCTTCAAATGTTGTGGCAAAATCTTGTCGTATTATAAATATTATTTTTCCAAATCCTGCTGCTATAGCATCGTATATACTGTAGTCCATTATTGTTTCGCCGTTAGGCCCAAAGCCCTCTGTTTGTTTCATACTACCATAGCGGCTTGCCATACCTGCTGCTAATATTACCAAAGTTGGTTTTGTCATTATTATTGTAATTTAATGCAAATTTAAGGGTAATACTTTATACCTTTCATTATTTACAACCTTATGCAATTACAACCTGTTAGCAATTTAATATTTCCTTTACTTAACACTAAAGCTACCAATAATGGTACTACTACTCATGTACTAAGGCTCGATAAGCTACACCCAATTATAAGTGGCAATAAGTGGTACAAACTTAAATATATATTAGCCGATGCCATTAACAATAAATGTACTACCATTATTACGTTTGGTGGTGTATGGAGCAACCATATAATAGCTACTGCAGCTGCTTGTAAGTATTACAACTTACAAAGTATAGCTATGGTACGTAGCGATGAGGAGCTTACAACTGCTACATTGCTACAAGCCAAAGCTTATGGTATGCACCTACAATATGTAACCCGTAGCCAGTACAAATTAGTAAAGCACATAAATGGCATAAACCCCTTAAATGCCAATGAGTACTATATACCCGAAGGTGGTAGTAATGCCCTAGGCATACAGGGTACAACAGAAATACTTAGCACAATTACTCCCCATAAATATACTCATATACTATGCTGTGTAGGTACAGGTACTACTATGGTTGGCTTAGTTAATGGGAGTACTATACACCAAACTGTTGTTGGTATTAATGCTATAAAAACTAGCCTTACAACCAACCAAGCCTTACTGCAATATGGTACACAACACAATTATGAATTGCTTAATGGGTATAGTTTTGGTGGCTTTGCCAAATACAATACCGAGCTATTACAATTTATGAATAGTTGGTATGCACTCACCAACATACCTACCGATATAGTGTATACAGCAAAGCTTTTTTATGCTTATACCAAGTTATTGGAACAGGATTATTTTGGTACTAATAGTAACATATTAATAGTACATAGTGGTGGTTTGCAAGGCAACCAATCTTTGCCTTTAGGTGTTTTACATTTTTAATTATTTTTTTACTTCGTAAAAAATAATTGTGGTTAAGTATTAACTATTTTTTTGGTAAAATAGTTTTATTTTTGATTATCAATACCCAATGAAAAATACCATATTTTTTTATATATTAATTTTCTTTTTTTGTAGCCATCTTACCGCACAAGATACTTTGCCTAAGTTTGTGGTACTTAAACAAAAGGATGGCTTATCCCTAATAAAATGGGTAAATGATTATGGCATAGTAAAGCAAATAACTATACAACGAAGTACTGATAGCCTACAACGGTTTGCCTCTATTGTTACAATGCCAAATGCTATGAGTAAACGAAATGAGTACATCGATAAAAAATCTAAAGGCACTAATTTTTATTACAAAATATTTATACAATTACCCGAAGGGCAATATTTTTACACCCCATCTTACCATGCTAATACAGGTGTTACAGTTATAATGCCAAAACCCTTTGAAAGTAGCTCAACAAATACCCCAAATGATACTATGGCTATTGCTAAAATAAAAACTTTTATACCATCGGAATATATATTTACCGATAAAAAAAATAACTTATTATTAGCATTACCCAATGCCGAAACAAAAAACTATAAAGTAATTTTTTATAATGAAAATAATGAGCCAATACTCACTATACCTAAAGTAAAAGAAAGTAATTTAATAATGGAAAAGTATAACTTTGGCCAAAGTGGTTGGTATTATTTTGAACTGTATGAAGGTACTACGTTAATAGAACGGCACAAATTTTTAATTAATAAAGAGTAGTTATAGTACCAATTCACCTTCCAAATCAAAGTCATAAGCTTTGGTAATTTTTACTTGTACAAAATCGCCAGGTTGTAGCCTTTTTGTAGTGTTTATAATTACTTCATTATCTACCTCTACACTATCAAACTCCGTACGGCCAATGTACCTGCCACTCTCCTTTTTATCTATTATAACCTTGTAGGTGGTACCAATTTTTTCTAAGTTTTTTTCGAGGCTTATATCTTGTTGTACCGCCATTATTTCTAATGCTCTTTCTTCTTTTAATTCCTGTGGTATATTATCGGTTAGTCCAAATGCCGAAGTGTCCTCCTCATGGCTGTAAGTGAACGTACCAACACGGTCAAATCGTTGCTCTTTCAAAAATTGTTTTACCTCCTCCAAGTCTTCTTTTGTTTCGCCAGGAAACCCAGCAATAAGTGTAGTTCTTATACAAATATTGGGTACGGTTTGTCTTATAGTAGCTAATAATTTTTCCATTTCCTTACGGGTTATTTGCCTATTCATCGCTTTAAGCATATTGTTACTAGCATGTTGTAAAGGCATATCTAGGTAATTACATACATTATCGTAAGCATTTATTGCATCAAGTATTTCCAAAGGAAATTTGCTAGGGTAGGCATAGTGTAGCCTTATCCAAACTAAGCCCTTTATTTTGCTTAGTTGGTGTAGCAATTCAGGTAGCATTCTTTTTTTATAAATATCCAAACCATAGTATGTAAGTTCTTGTGCTATAAGCATTATTTCTTTTACGCCTCTAGCAACTAGGTTTTCGGCTTCTGCTACCAATTTTTCAATTGGTTTGCTTATATGTTTGCCTCGCATTAGTGGTATAGCACAAAATGAGCAAGTTCTATTGCAGCCCTCACTTATTTTCAGGTAAGCATAGTGTTGCGGTGTAGCTAATAGCCTTTCGCCTACTAATTCTGTTTTATAATTTGCATTAAATTTTTGTAGCATTTGAGGTAATTCCAAAGTGCCAAACCAAGCATCTACCTCTGGTATTTCAAGGCTTAGGTCGTCTCGGTAACGTTGGCTAAGGCAGCCTGTTACATATACTTTATCTAGTTTTCCTCTTCGTTTAAGTTCTACTTGGTCAAGTATAGTATTTATGCTTTCCTCCTTTGCTTTTTCTATAAAGCCACAGGTATTAACTACTACTATGTTGTGATCAAATTTTTTATTTTCGTGTACCACAGCTATATCATTTGCTTTTAGCTGTCCGCTAAATACTTCGCTATCCACCATATTTTTACTACAACCTAAGGTTATTATATTTACTTTATCTTGCTTTATAGTTCTTACTTTCATCGTGCTATTTTTGCAAATTTAAGTATAATATTTAGTATTGGTTTTTAGTATATTTTTGTAAAAAAAATTATGGATTTACAACAACAATTTGAACAAGCTAAAGCCGATTCAAAAAACTTAGCAACCAAGCCCAATAACGAAGTATTGTTGCAATTATATAGCCTTTATAAGCAAGGTACTGAGGGTGATGTTAGTGGCGAAGCACCAAGTAACCCATTTGATTTTGTTGCTAAAGCAAAATATGCAGCTTGGGAAGGCTTACAAGGCACAACAAATAATGATGCACAGCAACAGTATATAATTTTGGTTGAGTCATTAAAAAATGCCTAGAATATTTTATTTGTTTTTACCAAATTTACGCCTATCTTTGCAGTCCAAAAAATAGGGGAGTTTAGCTCAGCTGGTTCAGAGCATCTGCCTTACAAGCAGAGGGTCGGCGGTTCGAACCCGTCAACTCCCACACCAAAAAGTTATCTGTAAAGGATAACTTTTTTTATTGGCTTAAAGGGTCGGTTCCGTAGGTACGGAATCAACTCCCACACCAAAAAGTTATCTGTAAAGGATAACTTTTTTTATTGGGTTTACGGGTCGGTTCCGTAGGTACGGAATCAACTCCCACACCAAAAAGTTATCTTATTAGGGTAGCTTTTTCTTGGGGTCGGTTTCACATTTAATCACAATTTAATTAGTTGGTTTTTAATAAGTAATTTTTTATTTGAATATATTATAAATCAATTTTCTTACTTTCGCATTTTAATAATAAAAATAACTTAAATGAAGACTTTTTTTCAAATCACAATTTTATTTACTCTTTTATTAAGCACATTGGCTTGTAGCCAAAAGAAAAATGGCACTGGCGACCCATCATCAATAGTTCCTACAATTGACGCTAAGCCAATAGTTAGTGGTAGTAACAATACCGCTACACTTAACCTGAATAAGCAAATATTAAGTGTACTAAAAGCTAAAGATTATGCTAAACTTAGTGAGTACATAAGCCCCACTAGTGGACTTATACTAAGCCCTTATGGCATAGTTGATACTGTGCAAAATATAAAATTATCAAAAGCTACAATAGCTACCATGGTGAACGATAAAGCTACTATGCTCTGGGGTAAATATGAGGGTAGTGGCGAACCTATACAGCTAACTGCTAATGATTATTTTGCAAAATTCGTTTATGCGGCTGACTATGCAAATGCTGACTCAACTAATTATAACAAAATGGTAGCACCAAGTAATACATCGAGCAATGTTGCTACCATATACACAAATAATAGTTACACCGAAAGTTATATAGCTGGTAAAGATGCAAATATGCAAGGTAAAGATTGGAGCAGTTTAGTATTAGTATATAAAGTAGAAAACGGCAACACCTACCTTGCTGGCATTGTACACAACCAATGGAAACCATAATTTTTCAATTTTTTTTTCTCTATTATAATAAAAAATAAAACAAATAACACATGTTAAAATTCACTATTAAATTGTGTGTAGTAAGCACTTTGCTACTTACACTGGCTTGTAACAATACAGCCAAAACAGAGGCAACTAATACTGCTACCCCTACCACTACACCAACCACCACAGAACCTACTAGTAGAGCATTAGCAGCACCCGAAAAAGGTGATTATTGCTTTGTAAATGCTGATGGTAAAGACTCTACAACAGTAAAAATAAGAGTATTAAGCACCGATGATATAAGAGGTGAAATGATATGGAATCCTTACCAAAAAGATGGTGCAATAGGCACACTTACAGGTAAATGTAATGCCAACAACGAAATGGAATTACTTTACAATTATAAAATTGAAGGTAACAAACAAACTGAAGCTAAAGTAATGAAAATAGAAAATGGGTTACTACTCATTAAAAAAGGTGAACTTATAGATGCTAAAAATGATGGCAACTCAGTAATGAAAGATGCTGCCAAGGCTATATACGCTGATACTTTAACAAAAATAAATTGCCAATAAATAAGGTAAAGTTTTTTTTATAATCAATAGTGTTATTATAACATTGTGAAATGGTATTTAGTCCAAAAGTATTTTAATTAATCAACATCAAATGCCGATTGAATAAACAAATAGTACAATAAGGCGTAGCCGAAATTGGACTATATTGTTTATCATTTCGGTATTAATTTTAGTAACACTATTTTTTTGTAATTTAATTTGCATATTTTTTATTTCTCATTATCATCATCGTTAATTGTTAGTACACAAAATTTACTATCAGTAACTATTGAATGTTGGTATATAATATCAATTATTTGTTTGCCATATAAAGCGTAGTAGGGTATTATATTATCATACCTTTCTTGCAAATTATTATTAGGGAATAATTTATTTTTTACCGTATTAATTTTATGCAATGCAGCTGTCATATTACGTTTTTCGGCTCTTAATAATTTTTTATCTACCTGCTTTAATTTGTTGAGTTGCTTGGTTTTAAGGCTTTGTATATGTTTAGTAAGTGTAACATCTATTGTTGCAGCATTGTTGCTTAGTTGGTCGTACAATGCTGTTACAGCTTGCTGTTCGGTGGTAGTAGTAAGTGTATTAGTGGTATGTAATTGGGTAAATGTATTATGCAAATTTATTGTAGGTTCAAATAGTTGAGTAGTGCTAAACCCCAATTTGTGCCAACTGTTATGTTGCTTACTTGTTAATAATACAAATGAGTTACGTAATACCAATATAGGAAACTGTATTTGGTACTGCACAAACAAATCTTTTAATTGCAACCAATAAGCTAACTCCCCACCACCGCCAATAAATGCAGCATTGGGCAATATGGTCTCTTGGTATAAGCCTCTTAGTATTACATTGGGGCTAAAGTGTTGAGGGTTAGTTTGTAACTCAGTAAGCATTTCACTTTGTGTAAATGTAAGGTTAGTACCTACTACAATATAATTTCCGTTTGCATTTTTTTCTATTCGTTCTCGTATATTATTTTTTAGGTAAAATAAATTTATCTCTCTTCCACTAGCCTGCACTTTATAAAATTGTGCTAACTTTTCATTAGTTTTTTGTACTATTTTATACGAAGTATTGTGTAACAAATCGTTGCTAAATACAGTGTGCATGGTTGCTTTTAAAGTAGCATTATCGGCATTTAATATTAGCAAACCATAACTACCAAATAGTTGGTGTACCAATGCAAATGTTGCTGCCTCAATTGTAGTATTTATGGTGTAGCAGTTTTTTATAAGTGTTACTATTTCGTTGCAGTAATTAAGTGTGCCAAATTCACCCTCTATACGTTTTATCAGTTGCAAAAAGTTATCGTCAATAACCATACGACCTACTGCACCCGTTTGGTTGGTAGCCCAATGCAGGGTTTCGGTTGGCAGGTTAAGTTCGCCTAATTCTTCCAAATCAGCATCCTCATTACCCATATAATATACTGGTACAAATTTGTATGTATTTGTAGCATTATTCAACTCATTGGCAAGTGCTATAGCATGCACTATTTTGTATATAAAGTACAAATGCCCAGTAAATATATTGGGTTGGTGTGCCGTACATATTGTATAAGTATTGGGTTGTAGGAGGGCTTCAATGTTTTGTTGTACTGCTGTTGTTAAGGTTACATTAAGGTATGCATTGGTAAATGCACTTACCAAATTTATTCTATTTGTTTGGGTAAATATTTTTGTGGCTACTGCATTTATTATGTTATTAATTGTTGGTGTAGCAGTATAAAAGGGTAGTAGTTGTGGGCTTTGGTTTATATAATCATTTACAATAGTACTAAAGCTGTTAGTTTGGCTATAAGGTATATATTCAGCTGAGGATTTCATATTATTTGTTGATCACTTTTTGTTACGTATTATTAATACGCTAAGATAAACTATAACCCATAAAAAAAGCCAAACTATAATAGCTTGGCTTTTTTTAAATTTTATTTTTATTTAAACTAATTATCTTTTTGGTTTACGTTTTGCTTTAAACCATTTACCACTTTTAAATGAGTTACCTTCTGGGCTACCCATTCTATCCATAGCACATCTAAAACCAACGGTGCTACTTGTTTGATCTTGGTTCATAAAGCGGCGAGTACCAGGGCTTAGCCAATAAGGCATATCTGCCCAACTTCCACCTTTTATTACTCTAGCTTTATCGTTAATTAGGGTTGTTTTGCCATAGCCATATGTAGAGCCACTTAATGAGTCACCATCTAAGTAATCAATAGCATAAGCCCTTTGGTAATTCAACCTATTTTTAGATATAGAGTCGTCCTCTACTTTTCTTTTTAACCTACCCATACTATCCTTAGCTTTTGTAGGGTCGCTTTTATCGGGGTTGTCAATGGTAGTAAATACATTACCACGTACACCACTTATATCATCAACATACAAAGGGTTTAAAGGGCGGTACACATCTTGTACCCACTCATTTACATTGCCACTCATATTATATAAGCCAAACCCATTAGGGTAAAATGCTCTAACATCGGCAGTATAAAATGCATTATCATTTAAGCCACCAGCAACACCACCATAATCGCCATTACCACGTTTAAAGTTGGCTAACATTTCGCCTTGCCAGCTACCACGTCGTGTTTCTCTTAGGGCATCATACTTTGTATTGTTTTTCCAGCTATAGGTTTGTTTTTGAGTTACTAACTCTTCACCTGGTTTGCTTTTTTGGCTACGTTTAGGTTGTGGGTTATTAGCTTTGTAGGCTAAGGCTGCATATTCCCACTCAGCCTCAGTTGGTAAGCGGTAACTTGGCAAAAATATTCCATCTTCCATATTTACATTACGTGGTCGGCCATTCACATCTTTTGGAGCCGATTTTTTGCTAGTACCTTTTGCTATATCAGTAGCACCATATAAGTAACTTTCAGTTACAAATGATTCATCTCCAGTTTTTTTAACCTGAGTTTTAGGGTTTGCTATACCTTTTTTAATTAAGGCAAGTTCATTAACTCTATCACCTCGCCATTTGCAATAATCGTTAGCTTGTTTCCAAGTAACGCCAACCACAGGGTAGTAGTTAAATGATGGATGACGGAAGTAATACTCCACATAAGGCTCATTATAGCTTAACTCACTACGCCATACAAGTGTATCGGGTAATGATTTTTCCATTATGGTTTCTACCAACTTTTCATCATCGCCAAATGTGCGGTTAAGCCAATATATATACTCACGGTAATGTATATTAGCTACTTCAGTTTCGTCCATATAAAAAGATGGGACAGTCATACGGCGAGGTACGTTGTTCCAATCGCCCATTACATCTTCTTGGGTGCTACCCATTGTAAATGTACCACCCTGAACAAATACTAAGCCTGGTCCAGTTTTTTGCTCTTTTTCTTTGGATACTGAGTATCCACCCATTTTTTTGTCATTGTAATTCCAACCCGTGTTGGACGATTTTTCTTGTTTTTTGCCAAATAATCCGCCGCTTTTACAAGATGTAAATACAACGCCAACTGCCAAAAACAAGGTCAAGTTTTTTACTTTAAGGTTTTGCATGTAGCCAATTTTTAAGGATAACGTGATGTTATAAATTTTATTGTGTAAACAATATTATATATAGCTAACTCACAAATTATTAGTACAAATTTAAGGTATTTAAATCAAAAATAATGCAATAAAAATTTTGAAGTAAATATTAACAATTTATTAAGTTAGATGCTAAAATGTAAAATATTGAATGAAGAATTTAAAATGTAAATGTAATGAGTAAAATATGTATTGTTGTATAATAAGTTAAAAGTGTAAAGTATAAAATTTTTACCAATACTTAAGTATACCAAACCTCTTGTACCGATACTTCGGTATGCGAAACAAAAAAAATAAATAGAGATTTAAAAAAATAAACTCCAAATTGTTTCACTAAATTTATACCTTATTATGAAAAAAATGATACAACCTATGAAATGGATAACCCTTATATTAGCAATTGCATTTACCCATACTATAAATGCCCAAACTAACAATACCGACGAAAAATGGGTATTGGATAACTATACTAAAACCAGTGTTAGCATAGCTATGAGAGATGGCGTAAAGCTGTATACCACTGTATATGCACCAAAAGAAAATATACCCACTACTACATTTGGCAATAGCCTAACACACCCTATACTACTTAACCGCACACCTTATACAGTAGCGCCTTACGGCGAAAAATATAACCCAAGATTATATACTAGCTATTGGATTAATTATTTGCGAAAGGGCTATATAATAGTGCAACAAGATGTACGTGGCAAGTGGATGAGTGAGGGTGAATTTGTAGATGTGCGACCCTATAACCCTAACAAAAAAAAGAACGAAATAGATGAAGCTAGTGATACTTATGATACCATAGATTGGCTAGTAAAAAATACAAAAAATAATAATGGAAATGTTGGCGTATTTGGTATTAGCTATCCAGGCTTTTATAGCACAATGGCTGCACTAAGCAATCACCCTGCACTTAAAGCTGTAAGCCCTCAAGCACCTGTAACCGATTGGTTTATGGGCGACGACTTTCACCATAATGGTGCATTTGCAGTAATGGATGCTTTTAGTTTTTATAAAAGCTTTGGTGTGCCACACCCTAAGCCCACAAAGGACTTTACAGGTAAGCCTTACCAAATAACTAATAAAGATAATTACGATTTCTATTTGAAAACTGGTGCATTGCCCAACTTCACTAAACTTATGGGCGACAGTATTGCATTTTGGGCTGAGGTAATGAACCATCCTAATTACGATGCTTGGTGGCAGCAACGTAATGTGCGTAATGCTATAAAAAATATACAACCTGCTGTACTTGTAGTAGGCGGTTTGTACGATGCTGAAGATTGCTACGGTGCTTGGAACTTGTATAAAACATTTGGGCTGCAAAGCCCTAATACCAATGCCCGACTGGTAATGGGACCTTGGGTACACGGCGGTTGGGCCCGTACAGATGGTAGCAGCTTAGGCAATGTAAGGTTTGGGAGTAATACAAGTGCTTACTATCAAAATAATATTGAAATACCGTTTTTTGAGGAGCATTTAAATGGACTAACTTATATAAAAGCACCACCGAAAGTACAAATATTTTACAGCGGTAGTAATGAGTGGAAAGCATACAATGAATGGCCTTTGAAAAATGCAATAGCCACTAACTATTATTTGAATACAAACGGCTTACTAAGTGAGAAAATATCAAAACAAGCTACTGATATAAAAACACCAAAACCACTAGCACTGGAGTATATAAGTGACCCAGCAAAGCCTGTACCTTACACCGAAGATGTGCATACAGCCCGAACTAGAGAGTACATGACCGACGACCAACGCTTTGCTGCAAGGCGACCCGATGTATTGGTATATAGTACCACTGCGCTTAATAATGATGTAACTTTAGCTGGTGCCATTACTGCTAATTTAAAAGTAATGATAAGTAGTACTGATGCCGACTTTGTGGTAAAAGTAATTGATGTATTCCCTGAAGATTTTAAGTACGATAGTACTTACTATGTAAATGGCGATAAGCCAAGTAGCTATATAATGGGCGGTTACCAAATGCTGGTACGTGGCGAAATAATGAGAGGCAAATACCGCAATAGCTTTGCAACACCTACACCATTTGTACCTAATAAAATGGAAACTGTAAAATTTGAGTTGCCCGATGTGGCTCACACATTTAAAAAAGGACATAAAATAATGGTACAAATACAAAGTAGTTGGTTCCCTTTATTTGATAGAAACCCCCAACAATATATGGATATATACAAAGCTAAAAATGAAGATTTTAAAAAGGCAACAATTAAAATAATAGGCTCAGGTTTGGATTGTAGTTATATTAGTTTGCCAATAGTTATAAATAGATAACTTATTATGAGTGCAAATAGGTACAACAAACTAATAAATGTTATTAAGTTGTTAAAAGTTCAAACTGTATTTTGTAAAATAGCTTAAACATTATCGAACGATTGTTCTTTTTAGTTGTATTTTAGCCGTATAAAGATTAACACAACTTTAATCTTAATTTATCACCTTAAAAACAAAAAAAATATGTTATTTTTTCTTGACATCAAACCGATTGCAACAGACAATTATGTTGCATTCACCTTTTTTATTGGCTGTATGGCTATGCTTGCCGCATCAGTTTTCTTCTTTTTTGAACTAAGTAATGTAGAACGTAAATGGAGAACTTCCATTTTAGTGTCGGGCTTAATTACGTTTATTGCTGCTGTACATTATTATTACATGAGAGATTACAATTTGGCTACTGGTCAGTCTCCAACATTTTTCCGTTACGTTGACTGGATTTTAACTGTTCCATTAATGTGTGTTGAATTTTATTTAATTACCAAAAAAGCAGGTGCTAAAATGGGTTTGCTTTGGAAATTAATTGCTGCCTCTTTGGGTATGCTAATAACTGGTTATGTAGGTGAAGCTATATACCCAACCGAAACTCAAAGCTGGATATGGGGCTTTGTAAGTGGTTTATTTTATTTTTACATTGTGTACCTAGTATGGTTTGGCGATGTTGCCAAATTAGCTAACAATGCTGGCCCTGCAGTTGCAAAAGCTGTACGTACATTAGGCTGGTTTGTACTAGTAGGCTGGGCAATATACCCAATTGGTTATATAGCAGGTACTAAAGGTGGCTTATTTGGTATGGAAGTATTACAAGGTGTATCATTAGACATTGTATACAACATTGGTGATGCTATTAATAAGATTGGATTTGGTCTTGTTATATATGCATTAGCACAAAGCGATAAGTCAACATCTAACGCTTAGTTTAATTCAATCTTTTTTTATTATAATGCAGTACTCCTAATTGTTGAGTACTGCATTTTTTTTGTATATTTATATTAAAATAATGTTGCTTCGCAATTTACTATTATCACTTGGCATTATAGGTACTTTACTATATTACACAACCAATATATTTACACCTTATTACCAATTTGTAATGTTTGTAATAGGTATGGTAATTGTAGGCATACCACATGGTGCAGCTGATTTATTGGTTTCTATTAAAAATGAAACAGGTAATAAAAAATTTTCAGTTCTTTTATTTTTTTTACAATATTTTGCAAGGCTTATTGCTTTTGGGCTTTTGCTATATTACATACCAAAGTTTGGGGGTGCTATATTTATAGTATTTGCTGCCTATCACTTTGGTGAGTCCGACCTATACCAATTTAACACCAGTAGCTTTATTGGTAAGCTATTAGTTACTAGCTATGGGTTGGTATTATTAAGTACTATGCTAATACACCATTTTAGTGAAGTGGTAGATATTGTTAACCTAATTCAACCTGAGTTTTTTAGCATGGCTAACTTGCAATATGTACAACTTAATAGTTATAAAATAGAGTCCATTATATCTGTGCTATTTTTTAGTATTGCATTTATATATTTTTATAAGCATGGCGCCAATCCCTTTGTAGGTTATGCTTTTGTGCAATTTGTGGTACTTATAGTTATACTGTATAACTTGCCTTTAATAGCAGGGTTTACATTTTATTTTATAATATGGCACTCTTTATTATCCTTACATAATATAGTTGCTTATTTGCAACATAACAAAACGTTTAACCTAACTACAATAGTAAAACAAATACTGCTGTACAGTGTAATTGCTATACTTGGTACTGCACTTATCGGATATTTAGGGGTAATGTTTACCAATACCAAAACAATTATTAGCTACACCTTTGTAGCACTTGCTTTGCTAACTGCACCACACTTAGAAATAATGCATACTATGTACATAAAGCTAAGGCAATTAGATAAAGTGTAGTAATATTATAATAACTATAATATAATATTGTAGGTTATATTCAACCAATTTTTAGTTTTAATTTTATTATTATTTGTGTAACTGCATGTACATGCAAATGCATTTAATATAAAAATATATAGTAATGAAACACGGTACAAAAATAATAATAAGTATTATTATGCTATTGCAAAATGTATTAGTAATAGCACAAAAAAGTACATTAAAAGTAAATGCAAATGCAGCTCCCAACCTTATAATAATAACAACAGATGGCTTAAGGTGGCAGGAGTTATATACAGGTATAGATACCGCAATTGCTAATAACCCCAAGTATAATGAGGAGGATAGTGCAGGTATTTATAATAAATATAAAAACCAACCAATAATGCCATTTGTAACTAACTATATAGGTAGTAATGGGCAGCTTTGGGGCAATAGAAATTATGAATGTGTTGGTAGTGTTAGCAACAAATATTGGTTTAGCTACCCTGGGTATAGTGAGTTATTTTGTGGTTATGTTGATGACAAAATTAATAGTAACGACTATAAAAATAACCCTAATACCACACTGCTTGATTACTTGCAAAAGCAACCAGTGTATCACAATAAAATTGCAGCATTTGGAGCTTGGCATGCTTTTGAACGTATATTAAATAAGCCCCGAGCTGGCTTTCCCATTACCAATGCATTTGATAAATATATAAATGGAAAATCAACTATGGCAAAGGCCATTAATAAACTTAATAAGGAAGCTTACAAACCCTTTGACGATGCAGAATGCCTCGATGTATTTACGCATAATATGGCATTAGATTACTTAAAAACACAACAGCCAAAAGTGTTATACATTAGCTATGGCGAAACCGATGAGTGGGCACATGAAGGTAAATATAAAAGTTACTTAAATGCAGCAAGGCAAGTAGATGATTATATAAAAGAAATATGGAACTATGTACAATCAAATGCATTTTACCATAACAATACTGTATTACTTATAACCACCGACCATGGCCGTGGTATAGGTGTGGAGTGGACAAGCCACAATGCCAAAATAAGCCGAAGTAACGAAACTTGGTTTGCAATATTGGGTACAAGTGTACAAGCTGCAGGAGTAGTTAAAAGTAATAACTACCTACAAGAACAATTAGCCCAAACAATAGCCAACTTATTAGAACTTAACTTTGCAGCCAAACACCCAGTAGCAAAGGCTATTGAATTAAAGCTGGGTGAAATAAATAAATAAAAAGTAGCATTTCAACTTATTATAAAATCTCATTATCAATACCTGCTCTTATGAGGAGTGCAGTGTTTTTTACATTGAGTTTGAAGTATAAATTTTTACGATGAGTGTCCACCGTATCAATACTTATAAATAATTGTGTGCTTATTTGATTATTGGTTAATCCTTCGGCAATTAATTTTAATACTTCTATTTCTCTTTTGGTTAGTATTGGTTTTTCACTTTGTTTTAGTAGGGTACTTTTGTATATTTTTCCTGTTTCAAAACTAAAGTAAATGCCACCTTCGTTGGCAGTATTTATTGCTGCAATAAGCTCTTCTTTATTTACATTTTTTAGCAAATATCCACTAGCTCCACTCTCCATCATTTTGCTCATATAACTACCTTGATTAAATGTGCTTAATGCCAGTACCATTACATTTTTATATTGTTCTTTTATTTGTTTGCACAAATCTATTCCGCTACTATCGGGCAAATTTATATCCATCAATACCACATTGCAAGTGTGTGTTTTAAAAAATTGTAGGCACTCCTCACTAGTAGTGCTATGGCCTACTACTTTAATATTAGTTTCGTTGTGCAATAGTGATATAATGCCCTCTACAACTACTGAATGATCTTCTACAATATACACAGTTATCATAAGTTATACGTTTAATTCAATATTGATTGATGTACCATTATTGGGTTTACTATTAATATCAATAGTACCGTTTAAATAGTTTACACGGTGAGTAATGTTTGTAATACCTATACCAGTAGCTTGTTTGAGGGTTGCTATGTCAAACCCTTTTCCATCATCTTCCACAGTTATTAATACCTTACTTTCTGTTTTGGTTAGTTGTACTATTATTTGGTGGGCACTAGCATACTTTACTGCATTGTTTATCAACTCTTGTATAATTCTATACACATTTACGTTGGTTACATTTCCTAAATCTCTCTCCATACCTAGCTGTTGAAAGTTGATAACACAATTATTGGTTTGTTGTAGCGATTGGCAAAAATCTTGTATAGCATTTTGCAAACCAAACTTAACCAAAGCCTCTGGCATAAGGTTGTGAGCTACTTTACGAAGTTCAGCAATGGTACTGTCCAGTTGGTTAATCGATTTTTCAAATCGCAAAGTATTTTCTGTATCTAGTATCATATTTTCTTTTATATTATTGAATGAAAATTTTACACCGCTAAGCATACCGCCCAACCCATCATGTAGGTCTTTTGCTAATCTGGTACGTTCCTCTTCTTGCCCTTTAAGCATTGCATCTACGGCTTGTAATTTTTTTTCTTTTTCTAATTGGATTATTTGTTGTTGATGTATTTTTTGTTTCGATCTAAAATTACGATAGCCAAGTAAGCTAATTAGAAATACAGCAATAGCAGTGGCAGCATATATTTTGTTCAAAGTAGATTTTTGCTTGTTATCATTGGTGAGTTTAAAAATTTCAGTTTCCTTTTTTTGAGTTTCATATTTCTTTTCAAGGTCTTGTATATTTTTTGCAGTTTCGGCATCTTTATTTTTATTGTTAATTGAATCAGCTTTCATTTCATATTCATCAGCCAATGCGTAATTATGTAATGCAGCTTCTATTTTCAATAACAAGTTGTAACTATTAAGTGCATAATCTTCAAGGCTGTCAGTTATGGAAATATTCAAAGCTTTCAATGCAAATTTTTCAGCTTCATTATATTTTCCTTCATAATATTTTTCTATTGCATAATCATATTGAAGCCTAACTTTATAATATGCATCATCATCTTCCATTTTAATATCCTTCAGCATTACTATATACTTATTTATTTCGCCATATTTTTTTTGACTTATTTTAGCAAAAATTATATTTTGTAAACTACTTGCCATTGATTGGTAGTTGTCATTTTCTTGTTTACTTATAGTTATTGCTTCGTTTGCATATAATATTGTACTATCATACCCTTTTAAATCTAAATAAATACCTGCAATATTTGTTAACGTAAACACATAAGAGTGCCTATCTCCTATGCCTTGCTTAGATAATAAAAGGCTTTTTTGAGCATAAATAAGGGCATTTTTGTATTGATTTATGTGAGAAAATATCGTCGCTACATTGCCATATAAAAACAATAAATTTACACTATCTTTAATTTCTTCTAGTTTAGCTAAAGCCTTTAAATTATAAATAATTGCAGAGTCATATTGGTTTAAGCTATTATAACAATTGGCTATATTGCCATTACAAAATGCAGCTTGTTTTTTATTGCCAATTTTTTCAGCTAATGCTAATCCTTCGTTGCAAATTATTAATGCGGTATCAATTTTATTTAATTGCATATAAACAGCCGAGGCGTTACTGGAGTAGTTAAGAAGTCCTAATGAATAATTTAATTTTTGAGATAATTTTTTAGCAATATCAATATAGTATAATGCTGAATCTGTTTTTGAATAAATATAACGATTTCCAATTTTATTATAAAGTTTAACCCTATTAGTATCCTCTTTAGTTTTTGATAGCAATTGGTATAGGCTATCTGGTATTTGTGCTGCTAAGAAAATAGGACATAGCAGTAAAAAAATAAAAATAAATCGGTTCATGTTTTTAATAATTTATTATGAGCAATTACATTTAACCAAAAACTATAAAATCATTTTAAAAATTTATAAAATTATCATACAGTCAAATCAATATGTACTGATGTACCTTCATCTAGTTTACTATCAATATCCATCATACCTTTAAAATAATCTACTCGGTGTTTTATATTACTCAACCCAATTCCCTTTTCTGTTGCTAAAATATTTTTATCAAACCCTTTTCCATCATCTTCCACAGTTATTAATACCTTATTTTCTGTTTTGGTTAGTTGTACTATTATTTGGTGGGCACTAGCATACTTTACTGCATTGTTTACCAACTCTTGTATAATTCTATACACATTTACGTTGGCTACATTTCCTAAATCCCTCTCCATACCTAATTGTTGAAAATTAATAGAACAACTATTATTTTGTTGGAGTGATGAGCAAAAATCTTCAATCGCATTTTGCAAACCAAACTTAACCAAAGCCTCTGGCATAAGGTTGTGAGCTACTTTACGAAGTTCAGCAATAGTACTGTCCAATTGGTTAATCGATTTTTCAAATCGCAAAGTATTTTCTGTATCTAGTATCATATTTTCTTTAATGTTATTAAAGGATAATTTTACACCGCTAAGCATACCGCCAAGCCCATCATGTAGGTCTTTTGCTAAGCGGCTTCGTTCTTCTTCTTGCCCTTGTAATAAATTATCTATAGCGGCTAATTGTTTTTCTTTTTGAAGCTCTGTTATTTGTTGTTGTTGTATTTTCTGTTTGCTTTTAAAATTGCGATAACCTAAAATACCAATTAAGGTAATGCCTAATGCAGTGCCAATTAAAATTTTATTTAAGGTTTCTTTTTTTTGGTTTTCTAAACTTAATTTTATTAAATCTTTTTCAGCTTCAAATTTTGCTATTGCATTTTTATTTTTTTGAGAAAAAAGAGAGTCGGTATATTTAAATTTACTTCTATAGTATTTAATGGCGGTTTTATAGTCTTCATTATATATGGCCATATCTGCTAAAATGCTATTTGTAGATAAATATCCATCCGTATTTTTTAATTTTTTTGTTAAGGCTAATCCTCTTATTAATAACTCATCGGCAGCCCGCATTAGCTTTTGTTTTGTTGTTGGTATTTCTGGGTATTTAATTTCTTTTATAAGGGAGTCGTCTTTTGCTAATTCAAAAAGCGATTCGCCAAGGTAAACAATATTAAATGCGGAGGTTAGGCAATTAGGGGCTATTCTATCGAATATTTTTTGGGCTTTAAGTTGTATTTCAATAGCTTTTAAGGGGTCGGTTTTATAATATAAATTAGAACGTTCTGTCATTATAAATGCCATTGGAAACTCTTGCTTTTTGTTTTCAAAAAAATTAAACGCTTCACCAAAATATTTCTCAGACAGGGTTATGTTTTCCATGTGAGAATAACAATATCCGAATTGAATATTAATTTCTGCTTTATTAAAACCATTTGGTTGTAATTTTTCTAGTGCTTCAGCTTTTTGCAAGTATGCTAATACTTCTGTAAATTTTTTTTGTGAGATGGCTACTTTTGCTAAACCTAAATAATTTTTTTGTGATAAATTATTTAGGTTTAATTTTTCGCATAAGGATAATGATTTTAAGTAAAATTTAGTGGCATCAACATAATTTGCTTTGTACAGGTTTATTTGCCCCTCTACTAAATAATTTTTTGCAAGCTCCATTTGGTTTTTCAACCGCTCATTTATATTAGTTGAATTTTTATTGTCAATAATGGCTTCGTCTATTAACCCTGCCTTTACTTTTATTTTAGCCGCTGTGTTTAGTGCTTTTGCATACTGCTGTTGTATGTTATTAGCTTTACCTAATTGTATTAATAATAAAGCACTGCCAATTGCAGAATCAGGAAAATAAATTGAAAGCTCCTCAGCTGCATTTCTTACACTATCAAATTTAATTTCTGCCGCATTAAAATTTTGTGCAGCAACGCTATTACATGCAAAATAGATAATTAGGTGTAAAATTTTTAGATTTATTTTTTTCATTTGATAGTATAATTTTTTTGTGTAGGGCACTCTAATTAATTTATTAAGCAATAGCCATTAAACCAAAAGAGATATAAAGATTACGTTTTAAATTGAAACAGCAGTAGCTTTCTTAAAAAATCCCCCCTTTACGGTATTTATTAAAAATCCCCTATTTAAGGTAGTTCTATTAATCTTAAAAATGTAAGATTTGCTTTTTAATCAAAAACAAAAATTATGTACTTACAAACTCATTTGCCTGACAGCATTAAAAATGAAATTACAAAAGTAATACCAAAAAACAAAGTTTTAAAAATTGTAAAAAAGAAAAGTTTATCATTTTTAAAAATTTATTATATAAATGTAAAAGTATTTATCTGGAACTTATCTCCTTTGCATTGGTTTGATGATATGAAGGAAATTAAAATAGACCTTGATCAATTTCAATGTAAAAAGTAGCATTTATTGTAAGGTTTAAATAAATAGTTAATTAAAAATCATTTTCATAAAATCACCCTTTTACGGTAGTACTTACCTGTTTTAAATATTCATATTTGCTTTATTAAACCATTTATAACAAATGAAAATAATTGTTATCTCTTTTTTAATTTTATTAGTAACCAATTACACAAATGCACAATCTGTTGCGCTTAATACTGATGGCAGCACAGCTAATACATCATCAATACTTGATATTAAAAGTACGACAAAGGGAATATTAGTACCCCGATTATCTAAATTAGAAAAAAA
>JAYWGN010000025.1:0-37123 GCA_043778255.1 Chitinophagaceae bacterium
TAGCAAATGATAAAAAAATAGTGGAAATAGAAATATTGAATACCTACCAACTACCCGAATTGTTAAGTGGTAAAGTTACCATTATTGATGTAAAAGCTAGAGACCAAAAAAATAGTAGTTATATAGTAGAAATGCAAGTGGCAAAAGTTGATGAATTAAATAAAAGAGTCTTGTACTATGCATCACAAAGCTATACTTCGCAAATTGACAGAGGCGATTTGTATGAAAAGTTAAGTCCTGTATTTTTTATTGGCATATTAGATTTTAGTGCAACTACTAACCCTCATTACATTAGCCGGCATAAAATATTAGATGTAGCAACACATGAAAATTATATAAGCGATATTGAGTTCAACTTTATTGAACTCCCCAAATTTACTAAAGCTGAAAATGAATTGGAAACAATAATAGACCAATGGGTTTATTTTATTAAAAATGCCGAAGATTTACGAATAATACCTGAAAATGTAAAAGACCAAGGCTTAAAAATAGCTTATGAAAAAGCTGATAAGCACAACTGGACAAAACTTGAATTAGAGGAGTATAATAAAATATTTATAAAAGAACAAGATGAAAGAGGTAGGGTAACCTATGCAGTACGTACAGCAAAGGAAGAGCAACTTAATCAAGTTGCTGTCAATTTTTTAAACCTAGGAATTTCAATTGAAGATACTGCAAAAGGCACAGGCCTTACAATTGAACAAGTTGTTAATTTGAAAGATGGATTGTAGTGATTGACTTATTGTAATAAAATTATTTTATTTTATAATTTTTACAACAATAATGCAGTAGAACAATTACATTCGTATAACATTATAATGACAACAATTTTATTATTTACCTTTTACAGTTTTTTGGGATGTTATGTTATAGCAAGGCTAAAATTATTTGCCATAACCGATTTACCCAAATATTCAATTGTCATTTATTTTTTGGTAAAAGTAGCAGCAGGTTGTTTTTATGGTTATATACACAGCAAATCAATATATTACCCTAGCAAAATTGATACTTGGAAGTTTTTTTTTGAAAGCAAAAATGAAACACAAATATTGCTTAATAATCCACTTGCTTTTTTACAACATTTATTTGGTAATGGTTATTATAAAGTCGACTCTAATTTTTTGCATACTACCAATAATTATTTTAACGATTTAAAGTACAATGTAATGATTGGGCTTATGAGCATATTTAATGTAGCTAGTGGTAGTAATTATTATATCAATATTATATTTTACAATTTTATTGGTATGTTTGGTGTGGTTGCATTTTACAAATTTTGTAATTTGTATTTTGCAAAGCAAAATAAATATTTTAGCGTAATTGCATTGTGTATTCCATCATTTATATTTTGGAGTAGTGGCTTTCACAAAGAAGGATTATTGTTCACTGCCATAGCAATATTACTGTATAGTTGTAGTAAATATGTACAGTACAAAGCTCATTATAAGTACGTAATTGCTATAGTTGTAAGTGTATTTACATTGCTTATATTGCGAAGTTATTTATTATTATTTTTAGTACCATTTTTAAGTATTTTTATTTTTTTACATTATTTTTTCACAAGGCGTTTTTTGCTTTTTTATGGTTTAGGTATCATAGTATTTATGTACGGCTTTTTTACCGTTGGTAAAATAATACCACAACTTAATGTACCTATGATAACAGTAAAAGCACAGCAAGAGTTTGTAGCTTTACAGGCTAGTACAGCATTAAAGGTAGACAGTTTGCAGCCCTCACCAGCAAGTTTTATAAACCTACTGCCAAGTAGTATAAATATTGCATTTATGCAACCATCACTAACTAATAGTAGCCTTACTTATGTACCGTCAATTATTGAAAATTTTGCATTATTGGCATTATTATCAATTACCTTATTTTACTATAATAGTAATGCTAAAGGCAAAGCTGCAAGTATGTTATTAATAATATTTAGTGTGTTTACATTATTATTTTTAGGGTATACTGTACCTATTGCAGGGGCAATAGTAAGGTACAAAAGTATACTCCTTCCTTTTTTGATTGTAGCTATATGCCAGTACATTTCAATTGCCAAATTGGCTACACCAAAAACATAATTTTTATTGTTACAATTATTGTAAATTGCAATTATTAACATCTAACAACAACTATTCTAGCAATATCTACATTCGCTTATGCCAAAAATTCATTTACAAAAAATACTATTACTTTCAATTTCAGTTGTTGGAATTATAACTGTTTTTTTGCCTTGGGTACATACTGCTGCAGGCTCTGTAATAGGTATTAAAACAGGTGGCTACCAATGTTGGGTAGTTATAGCAGCACTTATAGCTATTATTATATTGTGCCTGCAAGGCAGTACACAATTACCATTAACTAGTATGTATAAATATATAATTGGTGGCTTGTTTGCTATTACTACATTGCTAGGTATATATAAAGTATTAAATGTGGTGGGCATTGGACTAATACTATTACAAATATGTGGTATAGGTGCATTAACAGCACTACTCAATACCAAAACAAAAACTGATACTAATACCAAAGAGTTAACCTAATTTTTTTTATTAAAAAAAAACATTGAAGAATGATATTGAAAAATGTATGTTACATAATTATAATTGCTATATGTGCTTATAGTTGCAATAACAAACCAATTGCTGATACACTAGTATATAATGCAAAAATATATACTGCCGATGCTAATAATAATGTAGCAGAGGCAATGGTTATACTTAACAAAAAAATTATTGCCGTTGGCAAAAAAGAAGTGTTATTACAAGAGTACAATTGCAACACAAAAATAGATGCAGAAGGCAAATTTATTTACCCTGGGTTTATAGATGCACATACTCATTTTTTAAATTATGGTTTGCAACTCAACACGGTTAATTTACTAAACATTCCCAATTGGGACACGGCTATTACTTTGGTAAATGCATTTGCAAATAATAAAAAAAACCTTAAATGTATAACAGGAAGAGGTTGGGATCAAAACAAATGGACTAATAAAAATTTTCCTACTAATGAAAAATTAAACACAATATATATTAATATACCTATATTACTAACTCGTATTGATGGGCATGCAGCTATTGCCAATGCGAAAGCTTTGGAACTAGCTGGTATAAAGCCTTTTCAAAAAATAAATGGAGGCGTAATAGAAACTAAAAATGGAAAATTAACAGGATTACTTATTGATAATGCAGTACAATTAGTAGAAAATATAATGCCCAAACCAACCGAAGCTGATAAAGAAATAGCCTTGTTGGCCGCTCAAAAAAATTGTTTTGCCGTAGGCTTAACCACCGTTGATGAATGTGGGCTTGACTATGAAGATGTGGCAATAATTGAAAAAATGCATAACAACAAGTCATTAAAAATGAAGTTATACGTAATGCTTAGCGATGCTAAAAAAAATTACGAATACTTAATAGCCAAAGGCAAAATAAGTACGGACAACCTTACCGTAAATGGCTTTAAATTATATGGCGATGGTGCTTTAGGCAGCCGTGGTGCTTGTTTGTTACAACACTATACTGATAGGCCAAATGAAACTGGATTTCTGTTAAGTGCAGCTGCACACTTTGATTCAATTGCTAACCTACTAACACAACATAACTTTCAAATGTGTACCCATGCCATTGGTGATAGTGCTAATAGAGTAATACTAAATATATATGCAAAATATTTAAAAGGTAAAAACGATAAACGATGGCGAATAGAACATGCACAAGTTGTTACTAATGATGATATAAAATACTTTGGAGATTACAACATAATACCAAGTGTGCAGCCTACACATGCCACTAGTGATATGTATTGGGCTGCTGATAGGCTTGGTGCCGAAAGGGTAAAAACTGCTTATAGTTACAAGCAATTATTACTACAAAATAACTGGTTGCCTTTAGGTACTGATTTTCCTGTGGAGGATATATCGCCTATAAAAACTTTTTATGCTGCAACAGTTCGTAAGGATGCTAATAATTTTCCTGCCAATGGCTTTCAAATGGAGAATGCACTTACCCGCAAAGAAGCTTTGTTTGGCATTACAATATGGGCAGCAAAAAGCAACTTTGAAGAAACAAAAAAGGGAAGTTTGGAAGTAGGTAAATTTGCCGACTTTGTAATATTAGATACTGATATAATGGAATGTAAACCAGAAAATATATTAGCTACCAAAACAATAAAAACCTTTGTAAATGGTAGCTTGGTGTGGCAATAAATACAATGGTTACTTCTTCAAATAAAAAGGGTTTAACAAAGCTTCAAATGCTTTGCTGTATTCATTTTCACTGTTTTTAATACTTATAGTGCTGTAATTTATAGTATCACTTTTTGTAATACAAAAGTATACTACACTTCTAAAATATTGGTGCTGTGGTGTTTGTTGTACTTGTATTATTTTGTATAAATGCAATTGCTTTTGCAAAGCAATATTTACAATACCAACTAGGCTATTGTAGGGTATTAATATTGTCAATATTCCATTAGTTTGTAATTGGGTAAAGGCATTTTCAAAAAATTGTGTAAAGCTAAATTGTAGTGAATGGTGAGCCATATTTTTTTCTACGGTATTACTTTTTAATTGGTTATTATAAAACGGTGGATTGCAAATAATTAAGTCATATTTTTCTGTACTATTCGACTCCATAAAGTCATATTCTTTTACTACAATACTATTTTTATATATACTATTTGCAACATTGTAACTTGCTTGTAGTAAGGCATTGGGTTCTATTTCTATTGCAGTAATTTTAGCATTAATATTTAATTGGGCTGCCATTAAGCTAAGTAGTCCTGTACCTGTACCTACATCAAGTATGGTAAGTATAGGTTGGTTAGCCAATGTTGTAGTAGGTTGTGTGCTGCCTAACAAGCAACTATCGGTGCATACTTTCATTGCACACTTATCTTGATGTATTGTAAATTTTTTAAACTGAAAATAGGTATTTGCCATACTTATAATTTACCAAATTCCTCTTGCAGTGGGTATAGTAGCAAGGTTGCTATATTGTTGGGCTTTGTATTTGTAATAACCCGTTATAGCTATCATAGCTGCATTATCAGTACAATACTCAAATGAGGGTACAAATGTACTACATTCCATTCGGTTGCCTAACTGCTCAAATGCTTTGCGTAAGCCACTATTAGCTGCTACGCCACCTGCCAAGCATATATCTTTTACACCGGTTTGTTCAATGGCTATTTTTAATTTGTTAAGCAATATAGTAACTATTCTATACTGAATACTTGCACATATATTATTCAAATTATCAGTAATAAAATTTTCATTTTCGTCATTTCCATTTTGTACAAAGTACAAAATTTGAGTTTTTAAGCCACTAAAGCTAAAGTTTAAATTTGGTATTTTTGGTTCAGTAAATTTGTAAGTGTTGGGGTTACCCAATTGTGCATACTTATCAATCAATGGTCCACCGGGGTAGGGTAGCCCCAATATTTTTGCCGATTTATCAAAAGCCTCCCCAGCTGCATCGTCTATAGTTTCGCCAATTACTTGCATAAGCAAGGGGCTTTGGCAAAGTACAATTTGGGTATGCCCACCACTAACTGTAAGGCACAAAAATGGAAAATTGGGCACTTTTTTATTGTCCATTTCTATTAGGTTTGCTAATACATGGGCTTGCATGTGGTGTACTGCTATTAAGGGTTTGTTATGTGCTAAGGCTAATGATTTGGCATATGTAGCACCTACCAGCAATGCACCTAATAAGCCTGGGCTTTGGGTGTATGCAATAGCACTTACTTCGGTTAATTTTATATTGGCTTGTTGTAAGGCTTTGTCAACTACTACTACTATATTTTGCATGTGGGCTCTGCTTGCCAACTCGGGTACTACACCGCCATATTGCTCATGTACACTTTGGGTTGTTATAATATTGCTTACCAATTTTTTGTTTACACTTACGGCTGCTGCTGTTTCATCGCAGCTGCTTTCAATAGCCAATATTATACAATCAGCAGCTGTAGGCTCTTTAGTATAGTTTTTTTCAATATTTAATATTATTTCATCCAATTAATTATAGTATTTTTTTTAGCAAAAATACTTTTAATAAAATTACTATTGTATTTTAACTGGCTACATTTTTTGTGTATAATTTAGCAATGGTGCATCTTACAATTAACTTAATTTTACAAGTATAAATTTATTAACTAAATATACCAAATGAAAGCATTGCAAACATCATTTTACATAATACTATTACTTATAGCTCAATTAACTATAACAGCACAAACAATGGATAACTTTACAAAAGACTGGAACAAAACCGATAAATTATTGAAAAAGGGATTGGTACAATCAGCTAATAAAACGGTACTAACAATATTTGAAACTGCTAGTAAACAGAATAATACACCCCAAATTATAAAAGCTGCTATACATTTGGTAAGCTTTAGAGCCACCTTAATTGAAGAAAGTGAACTGTCTAATAATTACTTTTTAGATTCATTATCTACTGCCTTAAAAAGCCCTGCCAAACAAATTGTAAAGAGCCTTCAAGCCGAATTACTGCAAAATTATTTTAACCAAAACCGATGGAAATTTTACCAACGAACTGAAGTACTTAAAGAAAATAATAAGGATATACAAACTTGGAGTTTTGATAAGTTGGATCAAACTATGAGTAGCTTATATAAGGCGTCTTTAGCTGAGCCAACATTACTACAAAGCTTACCTATAGCCACTTTTGACCCTATTATAATTAAGGGTATTAATACCACAAAACTTCGTAAAACAATTTATGAATTATTAGCTCATAGAGCCTTATTGTATTTTAGTTATAAAGAGCAGTACATCACTAAGCCAAATGATTATTTTAAAATAAACCAAATAGAAGCTTTTGCACCAGTTGAAAAATTTGTAAAAGTAAAATTTACAACAACTGATAAGGAAAGTTACTACTACCAAGCTTTACAATTATACCAAGAGTTATTGGCTTATTTACTACTTACCAACAATACCGATGCCTTGTTGGATGCCGATATATTAAGGTTACAATTTGTATATAATAATAGTACCGCAACCAATAAGAAAGAATTATACCAACAGGCTTTACTGCAAATTAGTAACACTTATACCAATAGCCCAATAGCCACACAAGCCACATATTTGTATGCACAATTGCTTATACAATTACCCGTTACTACCAATACACCACAGCAGTACGAAACTGCTATAACGCTTTGCAACAAAGCTATTGCTGCTTACCCTACAAGTGAAGGTGCTATTAACTGCACACAATTATTAACTGAAATACGTGCCAAAAGCTTAGGCTTTCAAATGGAATTGGTAAACCTACCTAACCAACCATTTAAGCTATTGCTTGAATATAAAAATGTACCCACCGTATATGTGAGGGTAATAAAAACTACCTACACCGAGGTAGAAAAAATAACTACTGCCGATTATGATAAAATATGGAAAGCATTGGTAAACCTTACACCAACAACTACATTTACCATAAACACACCTAAAGTAACCGATTACCAAAGCCATACTGCCGAAGCAAAGGTAGAAGCCCTGCCCTTGGGCATTTACGTTATGCTAATGAGTACAACTGCTGACTTTGCTACTAACACAGGTATATTAGCTAAAGAGGTATTTCACGTATCTAATATTGGTGTATTACGGAAAGATAATGAGTACCACGTACTGCACCGCAATACTGGTATGCCTTTGGCTAACGCCAAAATAAAAATTTGGGAAAATAAATATGATTACGATACACGTAAATATAATAACGAAAATATTGGCACTACAATAGCCGACAAAAATGGCTATTTTAAAGTAACCTCAACTAAAAATGATAATAGAAACATACAATTTGAAACTAGCTACAATGGCGATGTACTAAGGCTTTTAAGTAGTTTTTATACAACCTACGGTAATGTTGAAAATGAAGAGGGTTCTAAAAACACTGCTTACTTATTTACCGATAGGGGCATATACCGCCCTGGCCAAATAGTATATTATAAAGGTATAGTAATGCATAGCCAACGTAAACCATTTAGCAATACTGTAGTGCCAAAGCTACCTGTAACCATACAATTATTGGATGCTAATAGCCAAGTAAT
Source organism: Chitinophagaceae bacterium (assembly GCA_043778255.1). Classification (GTDB taxonomy): domain Bacteria; phylum Bacteroidota; class Bacteroidia; order Chitinophagales; family Chitinophagaceae; genus JAYWGN01. Next base: position 8,077 of record JAYWGN010000025.1, read on the forward strand.
ACAAACTAGCCAATTAACTACTAATGAGTTTGGTAGCTATAATGGTTTATTTACCTTGCCTACAACTGGCTTAAATGGGCAGTTTAGCATAAGAGATAGTGCTAATAATGGCAACATTTACTTTATGATGGAGGAGTATAAGCGACCAAAATTTAGTGTAACCATGGTAAAGCCTACCACCAACTTTGCCATAAACGATAGTATAAAAATAACTGGAAATGCTAAAGCTTATAGTGGTAATAATATTGATGGTGCTAAGGTAAAATATACTATACTCCGTAAAACTAATTACCCAATGTGGTGGTATGGTTGGGGTAACCAATATGGTAAAAGTGGTGGACGGTATAACCCTTACGGCAATAGGGAAACCGTACAAATAGCTACTGGCGAACTGCTTACAAATGCCGAAGGTGAATTTACACTAACATTTAAAGCAATACCCGATGAGGCGGTGGATAGAAAAAGCCAACCCACATTTAATTATGAAATAACTGCCGATGTAACCGATATAAATGGCGAAACGAGAATAGGTAATATAACTATACCTGTGGCTTACCAAAGTGTACAATTAGTAATGACACAATTAGAAAAAATGGCGGTGGATAGCTTGAAAGTTATTAACCTACTTAGCAACAATACTATGGGTAATTATGTACCTACCCAAGTAAAGCTAAAGCTATACCAATTGCAACAACCTGCTACTTATTTGCGTAACCGTTATTGGCAAAAGCCCGACCAATTTATACTCACCCAAAAAGAATTTAAGGCAAGTTTTCCATTAGATATTTATAATAATGAAGATGAAAAAGAAACTTGGAAAAAAACATTATTACTAACCGATACCTTTACTACCACCGAAGCTGGTAATTATAACATTGCAAAACCAATACAACAACAAAAGCTACAACTACCTGCTGGTGAGTATTACATAGAGGCAACAACAATTGATAAGAGTGGCGATTCCGTAAAAGCATTACAATATGTACAACTTATTAATACCACACTTAATGCCAACTTTGAAACATCAATAGCCATAACCCCTAATAAATATAGCTACCAACCTAACGATACTTTAAGCTATACATTACAAACCTCATTTAATAATATATTTGCCATACACGAACAGCAATTTATGGACAATAAAAATACCGAAACAGGCAATACTCGGTATTATGAACAGCTAAGTAATGGCAGTAAAACTATACAATATACCGTAACCGAAGCCGACCGTGGTGGTATAGCAGCAAGTGTAAGTTTTGTAAAATATAACCGTGTATTTAGCACCCAACAAACCTTTGATGTGCCTTATACTAATAAAGAATTGGATATACAGTTTACCACATTTAGAGATAAAACTTTGCCAGGTAGTAAAGAAGAATATGCCTTAAAAATAAGAGGAGCAAAAGGCGATAAATTAGCAGCCGAGTTACTAGCAACTATGTACGATGCCTCACTCGACCAAATAACACCATACCAATTACCACCATTAGATATTAACCCAAGGTTAGGTTATTGGAGAGGGTGGATTGGGGATGGTAATTTTAAAAACAGTGTAGCAGAAGCAAGAAGTTTTATACCCTACAAATATTATATTTATAACAAAAGCTATCCTTTTTTTGGAATAAAAGATAAAAATAAATCAGCACCACTTTACTGGATAAACCCGTTGGATTATACTTATGGTGAGTTACCAAGTGGGTCAATTAATAGAGGAAAAGCACTAAGAGATGGTAGCTTTAAATCTGCAGCACCTCAAGCAATAATGAGTGAAGAAATAGCAGTTGTTGGTTTAGGGTCTTATGATTCAGAAAAATTCGATGCAGTTGGCGGTTTAGCATCAAAACTCAATAACAACGAAACACCCAACAACAACACCGAAAGCCCACCTATACAAGTTCGTAAAAACTTTAACGAAACGGCTTTCTTTTTGCCCAACTTACTAACCGATACTAATGGCAATGTAATTATAAAATACACCATACCCGAGGCACTTACCCAATGGAAATTAATGACAATGGCACATACCAAAACAATGGCTTTGGGCTATGCCACTAAGTTTGTAACCACTCAAAAGCCACTAATGGTGCAGCCTAACCTACCACGGTTTTTGAGAGAGGGCGACAAAATAGAATTAGCCGTAAAGGTTGTAAACCTTACTAATAAAGAGATAACAGGCACTGCACAGCTAGAATTGCTAAACCCCGAAACTAACCAACCTGTTGATGGATGGTTTAAAAATATATATGCCAACCAATACTTTACCATAGCAGCCAACCAAAGCCAAGCCGTTACCTACACTATTGAAATTCCGTTTGGCTACAACAAACCCCTAATTATACGTACCACAGCTATTAGCGTAAAGCCAAAAAATGGTACAGATAGTACGGCTACTACTAACGAGTTTCAAGCAGCATCCGATGCTGAAGAAACTGTAGTACCAGTGTTGAGCAACCGTATGTTAGTAACCGAAACTTTACCTTTGTACACTAAGGTAGCCAGTACCAAAGCTTATACTTTTAGCAAGTTAGTTAATGCCAACAAACCAACATTTCCTACCATTGGTAGTGCAGGTAGCTTAACGGTAGAGTATACCACAAACCCTGTGTGGCAAGCCGTTCAGGCTTTGCCTTACTTAGTTGATTATCCGTATGATTGTGCCGAGCAAACATTTAGTAAATATTATGCTAATGCTTTGGCAAGCAAAATAGCCAATAGCAACCCTACCATAAAAAAAGTAATGGATAGTTGGCTAGCCAATGGCAAATCTTTAGCATCTAACCTAACAAAACTCGATAAATTATTAGCCACAGCCGATGGTAATACTAGTTTGAAAAATGCATTGCTAGAAGAAACACCTTGGGTAGTAGCTGCCCAAAATGAAGCACAACAAAAACGAAATATTGCCCTACTATTTGACCTTACTACTATGGCAGCTTCGCTGCAAAATGCGTTAGCTAAACTAACGGATTTGCAAACTAGTAATGGTGGCTTTAGTTGGTTTAAGGGTGGTACTGACGATAGGTATATAACCCAACATATACTAACTGGTATTGGGCATTTAGCAAAGTTAAAAGCTGTAAATAGTACTGATGATAACCTTAACCAAATTATTACAAAAGGCTTAAACTACCTCGACAAAAGGATTGTAGAGCAATATAAGGAAGATGTAAAAGATAAATACAATATTACAATTGATGAAATAGAAATACAGTATTTATATATGCGGTCGTTTTATACCCAATACGACATACCAACTGCTACCCAAACAGCAATTAATTATTATATGCCCCAATTAGAAAAAATATGGCTTAGTAGTAGTAAATATATGCAAGGTATGATAGCCCTTACCTTACACCGCAATGGCAATACCAAAACCCCCAAAGCCATATTACAATCCTTAAAAGAAAATGCTATTATTACCGATGAATTAGGTATGTATTGGAAAGCCATTAACAATGGCTACTATTGGTACCAAGCACCTATAGAAACCATGAGTTTGCTTACCGAAGCCTTTAACGAAATAACTAACGATGCAGAGGCAGTAGGCAACCTACAACAATGGCTACTTACCAATAAGCAAACCAACAATTGGAAAACCACCAAAGCCACTGCCGAAGCCTGTTATGCCTTATTATGTACACCAAATGCTACCAATAGTTTTGATGTAACAAGCAGCCCAACAGTACAAATAAAATTGGGTAATACCATTATTAATTCAACCGATGCTGATATACAACAAGAGGCAGGAACTGGCTATATAACCAAAAAAATAATAGGCGAAAAAGTAAGCCCAACTATGGGCAATATTACCATTACAACTACTGCAAATGCAAGTACCAAAGCTGCAACCAACCTCGGTGGTAGAGGTGCAGTGTATTGGCAATATTTAGAAGATTTGGATAAAATCACCTTTGCCAAAACTGCCTTAAAAATTGATAAAAAAATATACAAAAAAGTAACCACCAATAAAGGTAAAAAACTAGTTGCCATAACCGAAAATGAAACCCTACAAGTAGGCAACAAAATGGTAATACAAATGACCTTAAAGGTAGATAGAGATATGGAATACATACACCTAAAAGATATGCGAAGCAGTGGTACAGAGCCTTTGGATGCACTAAGCCAATACAAATACCAAGATGGCCTAAGCTATTACCAAAGCACAAAAGATTTGAGTACCAACTTTTTTATAGGCTATTTACCCAAAGGCACTTATGTGTTGGAGTATACAGTATTTGTAAGCCACAAAGGTAACTTTAGCAATGGCGTTACTACTGCCCAATGTATGTATGCACCAGAGTTTAGCAGTCATAGCGAAGGGGTGAGGGTATTGGTGGATTAAAATTATTTATCACACAAAAAAAAACCTATAAAGCATCTCATACTTTATAGGTTTTTATTTATACTTTTTTCAAAAGCAATTATATAATTAACAAGGCATCGCCATAGCTAAAAAACCGATATTTATCTTTTATAGCTTTTTTGTAAGCCTCTATAGTTAAGTCGTAGCCGGCAAATGCACAGGTCATTATGTATAGGCTAGTTTTGGGTAAGTGAAAGTTAGTAACCAACGAGTCGCATATAGTAAAGTTATGTGGCGGGTGTATAAAGTTATTAGTCCAACCCTCGGCTGGCTTCAAATCTTTACCAGCAGTAATGCTACTTTCGGTAGCACGTAGTGTAGTAGTACCAATGGCACATACACGGCTGTCTCTGGCCCTTGCAGTGTTTACGGTGGTGCAGCAGTCCTCATCTATTCTAAAGTATTCTGCATCCATTTTATGTTTGCTTAGGTCTTCCACTTCTATTGGTCTAAATGTGCCAAGCCCTGTGTGCAACGTTATTTCACTAAATCTTATACCATGTATTTCGCACCTTTTTATTAACTCTTTACTAAAGTGTAAGCCAGCAGTAGGAGCAGCTACGGCACCTTCGTACTTTGCATATACTGTTTGGTATCGTTCCTTATCTTCCAATTCTGGTTTACGTTTTATGTATTTTGGCAATGGAGTTTCGCCCAATTTTTCCAACATTTCTCTAAAGCTAGCTTCAGTATCTTCCCACAAAAACTTGATGGTTCTACCACGGCTTGTGGTATTGTCCACTACCTCGGCCACCAACTCTTCATTTTCGCCAAAGTATAATTTGTTGCCCACCCTTATTTTACGGGCAGGGTCCACTATTACATCCCACAGTCGGTTGGGCTTATTTAATTCACGCAATAAAAACACCTCAATTTTAGCACCAGTTTTCTCCTTACGGCCATACATACGGGCAGGAAACACCTTGGTATTATTTACCACAAACACATCTTTATCATCAAAATATTCAAGTATATCCTTAAAAGTTTTATTTTCCATTTTGCCTGTATGCCTGTGTACAACCATCATTCGGCTATCTTCACGTCGTTTGGTTGGGTGTTGTGCTATTAAGTTAAGCGGAAGGTCAAACCTAAATTGTGATAATTTCATGTACTATATTTATGTATTATAAATGGATAAATATGTTACAGCTACAAAGGTGTATAAAGTGTAGTTGAAGTGTACGTTCAATTGGGCTTACGGGACCAATGGTGTTGTAACATTTATTTTTTCAGAGTGCAAAGGTAACCATTTTTTCGCTATCTTATTTTTTTTTATCCGCCAAGGCGAAATGCTTTTGCCATAGCAAATAAGGCAACAGGTTTAGCAATTAAAAATAAAATAAATACCTTTTATTTTCATAATTTTATACCTAGCTACAATACAATACCACACTATGATTTTTACAAAAACTAAAACCCTAGTTTTCATTTTATTTTTAATAAATAGTTTACACCTTACAGCCCAACTTACCACACCCAAAAAATACCCCAGTTTGCTATGGGAAATTACAGGCAACGGACTCACCAAACCATCATACTTATTTGGCACCATGCATGTTAGCAATAAGTTAGTGTTTCATTTAAGCGATTCTTTTTTTTATGCCATTAAAAAATGTGATGTAGTAGGCCTTGAGCTTAACTCCGATACTTGGCAGCAACAAATGATTGATGTTGAAAAACAAAAGTTAAACTACTTCAAGTTTTATGGTAATAAGTACGATTACTCTAATTATAACTATGGCAAAACAACAGCAACCATAAATCAATATACTTGCCGCCCCGAAAATAATTATATAGATGTAGTAAAGTATGCCATACCCGAAACACCCTTTATACTCAATGCATTGCTGTACCGCACTAAGGAGTATAAGCAAGACTTTGAAGAAAATACCTTTCTCGACTTATACATTTACCAAATTGGTAAAAAATTAGGAAAAAAATCGGCAGGGATGGAAACCATTTATACAATGGAAAAATATACAACCGAAGCCGAACTTGATAGAATAAATGAAAAAGAAACCGACCGAAAAAAAACTAGTGAAGATGATATGCCCACTATGACCCAAGATGAGGCCTACCGTAACGGCGATTTGGATATGCTTGATTCTTTAGGCATATTGTATGAAACCTCAAAAGCATTTACCGAAAAATTTTTGTACCAACGTAACGATGTGCAAGCCTACTCCATGGATACAATAATGAAAAAAGGGCAGAGCCTTTTTGTAGGTGTAGGAGCAGCACATTTGCCAGGCAAACGAGGTGTAATAGAGATTTTACGAAAAATGGGGTATAAACTACGACCTATTAAAATGAGTGATAGAGATGCCAGCCAACGTGATGCAATTGACAAAATAAAAGTTCCTGTTACCTTTATTGAAAACAAGGCTAACGATGAATTTTTTACGGTAAAGCTACCCGGCAAATTATACACCCGACCCGATAATACAACAGGCACTACCACCCAGTATGCCGATATGGCCAATGGTACTTATTACATGGTTACCCGGGTGCCTACATTTACCAATTACTTTAATGTACCCGATGCTGAAGTAGCCCAACAAGTAGATAGTTTGCTATACGAAAATGTACCAGGAAAAATTATAAAAAAAATTGCCATTGTTAAAAACGGCTACAAAGGATTTGATATTACCAACAAAACCCGACGTGGCGATATACAGCGCTACAATATTATAATTACACCATTTGAAATACTAATATTTAAAATGAGTGGTACCGAAAATTATGTGTTGGGCAACGAAGCCCAAGATTTTTTTAATTCCATAACCATAAAAACATACCCACAAAGTTGGAATACCTACACCAACCAATTAGCACAATACACTTGCTACTTACCCCACCAACCCCACCAACAAACACTTAACGGCATTAACCTTGCAGTAGCTTATGATAGCAACGAAAGGATACTGTATAGCCTACAAGATTTTAATTTGATTAACAACGATTTTAGTGTAGCCGATACATTTAACCTTATGCTTATGGAAGAAAGCTATGTGGGCAATATTAAAAAACTTAAAACAAACTATAAAAAATATGTAACCGAAAATGGACTGAATATATTAAAAGCAGCATACACATTTAAGGATACTACAATGCAAGTACAGTATATAATTAATGGGTATAGGCACTATGTAATATCGGCAAAAGGTAAAGATGAAAAGTTAGTGCTTAATAACAAAGTAATGCCTAGTTTTAAAGTGTTGGCTTACCCAAAGTATATGGCACAATTGTACGTAGATACTTTGCTCAAATTTAGAGTAGTAACACCTTACAAACCTATACTTAACGATAGCCTAAAAACATTATTGGATAGAATAAACACAGCATCAAAATATGAAAAAGATACATACAAAAGCTGGGGTAATTACTCATCAATGGCATTTGAAAATGATACAACTGGCGAAGTAATTAACGTTAATTATTACAAAGCCGGTAAGTACGAAACTGTACCAGATAGTTTGCAAAAGTATGTACTGTACCTCGACTCAGTAGCCCCACTGGTAAACAATAGTAGCCGACTAGCTAAAATATATGATAGCCTAACTGCCATAGGAAAACCAAGCTATTTTGAATCGGACTTTTATAAAAAGTATACCATAAAGCAAGATGAAATAGTAATAAAAAATGGTGCAAGATACCGCCAAACCGCCTACACCAATAAGGGTACAACCAAGCTTAACAGAACACTCGATATTTGGAAAAACGACTTTAATTATGTAGTAACCACCACCACCGATACTAGTAATAGCAGTACATTTATCAATACGTTTTTCAACACATTTGAACCGTTAGAAAATCAAAAAGGGACATCATATTACATACCAAAAATTGATACCTTTTTTAACGATTATTATAGTAAAGATTCCACTACTCGTAAGTTAGCTAAATCAGCCTTATTAAATTTTGAGTTTATAAAAAAAGACTTACCCTTAATGTTGGCAGCATACCGTAAACTAACCATTGCCGATAAAGATTATTTTACCACAAAAATAAAATGGATAGCAGCTGTGGCTAAAATAAAAGATACTACCCTGGCAAGTCAAAAAATGGATTTTTTGAAAACTGAATACGAAAAAACTATGGATACAGCATTGTTTCAAAATGCTATATTAGTTATGTTAGTTAAGTTAAATACCTCAGCATCGTTTGCTTTATTTAAAAAATACTTATTGCAAGATCCACCAGTATCGGTGATGGATAATGAGTATAGCAATGACAACACTAATAGCCTATTTGGACAGTCGGATAGTTTGGAGCTTATAAGTACCCTATACCCCGATATACTGCAACTTACAAGCATTACTGAGTATAAAAACGATGTAGAAAATATGCTGCTCACACTGGTAGATAGTAATAAGATACTACCAGCAAATTATGAACTATACAGCACCAAATTATTGTTTGATGCTAAAATAACCTTGAAGAAAAAACTAATAGAAATAGAAAATAAAGTAAAAAATGATATGGAAAAGGAAACGGGTAATGTTGCAGTTGATTATACTTATGCTGCCTATCGCAATAACGATAAAGGAAGCGAAAGCCTTACTAACTATGTAAAATTATTGTTGCCATTTTATACTACTAATACGGCTATACCCAACTTTATAAATAAACTATGGCAGCTTAAAGATGATGCGGTAAAGCAAGATTTACTCTTTATAATGTTGAAAGCTAAAAAACCAATACCCGATACACTACTCACCTACTTTGCTAATAAGGAGGATTATAGAGGCAACTTATATTACCAACTACAACTATTGAAGTTGGGCAATATGTATCCAACCCAATATGCTACACAAGCCATACTGGCAAAGGCTTTTTTATATACTACTATTAATGAAAAAGATAAACTAGACTCTGCCGAATTAGCTACATATTACCGTACTACTAACTATAATTACAATTATAATAAAGGCTATAATAGCTACGATTACAAAAAAACGTTGTACAATAAACCAATGGATAGTATTTGTTTGTTGCAAAAGCAAACAGTAACTATTAATACCAAAACGGGAGTGTTGTACATTTACAAATACCGAACTGAAAAAGAAGATAAATGGCGATTTGCTTTTAGCGGTTTGCAACCATTAAATGAAAAAAATATAAGTTACTCAAATGTTGCTACCGAGTTTACCGATGTAAAGTTAAAAGATACGGAACCATTAGAAGAACAATTACAAGAGTTAATAAAAGTTATAAAATATAATAATAACCCCAACTCCAAAGATTTTTTTGAAACCAAACGAAAGCAATATAGGTATGAAGATTATTAGGTTATAATTGGAATTATTGAAAGTTGATTTATATGGTTATGTATTAATCATAATACTTAGAAGGATTTTATATAATAATTACCAAAATTTCCACCATTGTTTATTTCTATTAAGAAAATATTCATTATAAATTGCTATTTGGTTTTGTTGATTTTTTATGGCTAAGTCAATTTCACTTTCAATAAGTAAGTCATATTCATTCCAATTTTCAAAATTGACAGATGAATAACTTTTGTAAATTTTCAAAAAATTAATTAACTCAATTTCTATTTCTTCAATTGTAATGTGTTTACAATTAATTGCTGCATCATAATTATTTTCTAGTGTATAAATGTAATCTTCTTCTTCATCTGTAAATAGTGCTTCATACCTTAAGCGTAAAAGTTTTGATAACGTTTCATCCAAGTTAATTTGGTTGTTATTATATTGTATATATAAAAGACCAAGAAGTTGTCGACCTTTTACAAAAGGTTTTTCATAGTTTAAATATTTACTAAAAAATTGAATTAAATCATTTTTACTTTTTGTACTTAAAAGAAATAAATCAATAAAAAAAATATCTGGTTCCTTATCAACAGTAATAATATTTTCTGCCCATTCAATTATTGCCTCCTTTTTTAGAATTCCACTAGCAAGTCCAGAACGAATTAAGTGTAAAACTTGTAATATGTTTTCAGGGTTTGTCAATTTTTTCAGAAATTTAAGACTTATTCAATACACTTGGCATTGCAGCTATCAACTTTTTTGTATACTCATGTTGGGGAAATTGTATAATATTTGTAGCAGTATTTGTTTCTACTATTTCGCCTTTTTGCATTACTATTATCCTATCACATAGGTATTGTACCACACTCAAATCGTGGCTTATAAATAATAGGGTAAAGCCTATAGTTCGTTTTAAATCGTTGAGTAAATTAAGTATTTGTGCCTGCACACTTACATCAAGTGCCGATACACTCTCGTCGCATACCATAAACTGAGGATTGGTTGCTAATGCCCTTGCAATAACAATTCGTTGCCTTTGCCCACCGCTAAATTCATGTGGGTATCGGTTATAATGTTCAGGTTTTAATTCTACTTTTTGTAGTAAGTCAAGTACTAATTGTTTTGCAGCAAGTTTGGTAGTACATATTTTATTTACCAATATGGTTTCGGCTATAGCACTACCAATAGTAAGCCTCGGGTTAAGGCTTGAGTAAGGGTCTTGAAATACCATTTGTACAGCTTTTGTATAGGCTGCTTTTTGCAGTAAAGTAAAGGTTTTTATATTTTTATTTTGGTAATATATTTTTCCATTTGTAATGGGTTGCAATTGCAATAATGCCCTGCCAATAGTGGTTTTACCACAGCCACTTTCGCCTACAAGTCCTAATATTTCGTTGCGGTATATTGTAAAGTTTATATTATTAATGGCTGTATAACTTTCGGTTACTTTACCTATTATATTGTGTTTGGTAGGGTATTGTATGGTTACATTATTAATTTCAAACAGTGGAGTAGTGCTTGGTGCAGTGGCAGTTATTGTTGTACTGTGTTGTACAATTGCATTATTAGTTGTAGTATTCAAAAAATCGGCCACTACTGGCAGCCGTACACCTTTGGGGTACAATGCTGGCCTACAGGCTAATAGTGCTTTTGTATAAGGGTGGTTAGGTGCTGTAAATATTTGATGTTTAGTACCTTGCTCCACAATGCTGCCTTTGTACATTACTACTATACTATCGGCTATTTCATATACCAAACCTAAGTCGTGGCTTATAAACAATATACTCAGGTCATTTTGTTTTTGTAATTGCTTTAGTAATTGCAATATATTTTTTTGCACCGTTACATCTAAAGCGGTGGTAGGCTCATCGCATATAAGCAACTTTGGGTTGCAACTCATTGCCATGGCTATCATTACTCGTTGCTTTTGGCCACCACTCAATTGGTGTGGATATTTATTAAATGTTTCAGTAGGTAAGGGCAATTGCACTGCCTCAAATAGTTGTAGTACTGTTACTTTAGCTGTAGTATAATTAACAAGTTGGTGCTTTTGTATAGCTTCGGTTATTTGTTTGCCACAGGGCATTACAGGGTTAAGCGATGTCATAGGTTCTTGAAAAACCATGGCTATGTCGTTACCTCTTATTTTTTGTATTTGCTTGGTAGTGGTTTGCAGCAAATTTATATTTTCATATATAATACTCCCTTTAGCATAGTTGGTATAATGTGTAGGGTGCAGTTGCAATATGCTCATGGCAGTAACTGATTTGCCGCTACCACTTTCGCCAACTATAGCTACTACTTCGCCTTTGTTTACTGTAATATTTACATCATTTACAGCATTTACAACACCATCTAATGTATTAAAATTTACTTGTAAATTATTGATGTGTACTACTGACAAAATGATTATTTACTTGTTATTAAAACTTCAAATGCCTTACCGTTGCCCCATTATTAATTAACTGTTTTAGGCTATCTATACCAATTTTTAAATGCCTATCTACATAATTTGCCGTTACTGATTTATCGCTTTCTTCGGTTTTTACACCCTCGGGTGTCATTGGTTGATCGCTTACCAAAAGCAGTGCACCAGTAGGTATGCGGTTATAAAACCCTACCGAAAATATTGTAGCAGTTTCCATATCAATGGCATAAGCCCTTACTTCTTCTAGGTATTTTTTAAACACTTCATCGTGTTCCCATACACGCCGATTGGTGGTATATACGGTACCCGTCCAATAGTCAACTTCATAATCTCTTATAGTAGTACTTATGGCTTTTTGTAAACTAAAACTGGGCAATGCTGGTACTATTGCCGGAAAGTAATCATTACTAGTACCATCGCCTCGCATTGCTGCAATAGGGAGTATAAGGTCGCCCATTGAATGTCGTTTTTTTAAACCTCCGCATTTACCCAAAAACAAAACACCTTTAGGCTTAATAGCCGTAAGCAAATCCATTATAGTGGCTGCTGTAGGGCTTCCCATACCAAAGTTAATAATTGTAATATCCTCGGCTGTAGCACATTGCATTGGTCTATCTAAGCCTACTACAGGTACATTATTCCAATCAGCAAACATTTTAACGTAGTTACTAAAATTGGTTAACAATATATATTTACCAAACTGCTCTAAAGGCAAACCTGTATATCGTGGTAACCAATTGGCTACTATTTCTTCTTTATTCTTCATAAGTAAAGGTAATTAATAAATTACAAGGAATTCGGAATAACGGTTTATGTATTTTAATTTTACCGAAAATAAAATTATGCTTTTAGAAATTGCTGTATCCAATATAGAAGCTGCTTTACTAGCCGAAAGTGCAGGAGCCGATAGAATAGAACTTTGCGATAATTTAGCCGAAGGCGGTACTACACCTAGCTTTGGCTATTTGCAGTATGCTATTACTACAATTAAAATTCCGGTGTTTCCTATTATAAGGCCACGTGGAGGTAACTTTAATTATACTACTGCCGAGTTTGAAACTATGTTGTTAGATATTGTAGTGTGTAAGCAGTTAGGCTACAAGGGTATAGTAACAGGTATATTACTCCCCAACGGAAATGTAGATGTAGTACGTACCAAATTATTAGTAGCTGCTGCTGCACCAATGCAAGTAACATTTCATAGAGCTTATGACCGTACCAATAATTCACAAACGGCATTGGAAGCTGTAATAGAAACAGGTTGTACTAGAATATTGACTTCGGGCTTGTACACCAATGTAAATGCTGGCCTAGCCTCACTTGTAGCTCTTGTACTACAAGCAGGTAACCGTATTATTATAATGCCCGGCAGTGGTGTAAGAAGTACTAATTTGGAGCAGTTAATAATAGCTACCAAAGCTACCGAGTACCATAGTAGTGCTGCTGTTGCACAGCAAAATAATATGGAATTTAAAAATGAAAATTTTGAAATAACCGATGGTATTTATAATACTGTCGCTACCACCGAAATAGAAAAACAAAAAGCAATATTAGCAAAATATAGGTAGTTGTAAAACGGTTTTATTTTACCTAAAAAAATAAAAAATTACTTAGTTACATGGCTAATTATAATAAATGCTAGTACCAATAGTAATAGTATAAATTGCTTGGTAGGTTTATTTTGTGCTATAAGCATAACAAATAGTTTTGATGAGTTGGTTATAGTTTTTTCTTTTAAAAATAAAGCCACTAATTTACGTAGTGGATTTATGTTGTTTATTGTGAAAAGTTCAGCCGAGTAAATTTTATTGTTTTACAAATTTTTCATTAATAGTAACACCATTAGCAACTAACTTTAGGTAATACATGCCTGCTTTTAGGTTGGTTACATTTATGGTATTATCGGTAGTACCCGTTACTATGGGTAGGTTATTATTTGCCACTATTTTACCAGTTATATCGGTAATAGTATAAGTTACAGTACCGTTTTTTGTACTGCTTACATTTACATTAAGTGTACTAGTAGCGGGGGTTGGGTATATATTATTAAGGTTAAATGCTTTGCCATTATTTTTTATTTTCAAAGTGGCTGAGTAACTTGTAGCACCGTTAGTTTCGTTAATTTTAAGTTTGTAATAACTAATGCCGTTGCTATAAATATCGTTATAATTATAAGTAGGGTTACCATTAGCATTTACAGTACCAACTTTATTAAATGTAATGCCATCATTACTTTTTTCAACTTCATAATTTTTAATACCAACCTCTTGTGTTACTTTCCAATTAAGGTTAACGGTATTGTTATTAGTATTAGCTTGAAATGAAGTGAGTTTAATGGGGAGTAGTAATAATCCAGTTACTGAAAAATCATCTAATCTGTTATTTTGACCTGTACCAGTGCCACCAGACGTTACAATTGTTATGGTTACTGTACCAGTTAATCCAGTAAGAGAACCTGATGCACTTATTGCAGCAAATGAGCCATTCCCTGGAGCACCAGTTACAACATATGGAGTACTATTTACACTAACATTAACAGTAGATGGTCCAGTAGATGTTCTTCTCATTTGAAATGAAATAGAAGAAATATCAATGTTGTATCCAGTATTAACATTTAGAGTTAAGGTGTAGGTACCATTACCGTTAGAAACACTATTACAGTATGCTCCACCAGTTGTTCCACCAAAAAAAATGTTTCCACCAGTCCAGCCAGTTGTAGTAATATTAGGGTCTATTGCAGTTGGAGGTGGATTAAAAGGGCTTGGAGCTGCTCCTGAAATTGTAGTACCAAAATCTGTACTGTAAATACTTTGTCCAAATCCAAATGTGCTAATTACTAGCACTGTAATAAGTGTAAAAATTCGTTTCATAATTTATTATTTTAAGTTGGTGCAAAGATAGGTTTAACGGTGCTTCATATTCAATTTCTATATTATTTAATAGTTAACAATACTGTATAAATATTATTGGGTACTTAAAAAAAAATCCCCTGCAAAAACTTTTGCAAAGGATATATAGTTTAGTTAAAGAAACCGTTTATTTTTTCATAACTGCAGCCATTGTACTCCCAATATCGGCTGGGCTAGCTACTACATGTATGCCACAGGCTTCCATTATTTTCATTTTGGCGGCAGCCGTATCATCAGCACCACCAATTATAGCACCTGCATGGCCCATACGTCGGCCGGGAGGGGCTGTTTGCCCTGCTATAAAGCCTACCACAGGTTTTTTATTGCCTGTACTTTTAATATATTCGGCAGCTTCGGCTTCCATTCCGCCACCTATTTCGCCTATCATTACTATTGCATCGGTATCATCATCGTTCATAAATAATTCAACGGCTTGCTTTGTAGTAGTGCCTATTATAGGGTCACCACCTATGCCTATAGCTGTACTTACACCCAAACCAGCCTTAGCTACTTGGTCGGCTGCCTCATAAGTAAGTGTACCACTTTTGCTTACTATTCCTATACGGCCCGGTACAAATATAAAGCCTGGCATTATGCCTACTTTTGCCTCGTTGGTTGTTATTACACCTGGGCAATTGGGGCCAATAAGTCGGGTATTTTTGCCTTGCAAATAATTTTTTACTTTTATCATATCGGCTGTAGGTATACCTTCGGTAATACAAACTACAAGTGCTATACCAGCATCAGCAGCTTCCATTACTGCATCGGCAGCAAATGCAGGTGGCACAAATATTATAGACACATTAGCACCAGTAGTACTTACAGCCTCTGCTACGGTATTAAATACTGGTTTATCCAAATGCAAAGTTCCACCTTTATTAGGTGTTACACCACCTACTACATTAGTACCATAAGCTATCATTTGTGTAGCATGAAAAGTACCTTCTGTACCTGTAAAGCCTTGCACCAATACCTTACTATCTTTATTAACTAATACTGACATATTGTAATTTTGTTTTTGCAAAAGTAAGCAAATAAATAAATTTTTATTTTTAATTATGAATTTTTAATTTATGCATTATGGCATTTTACAAGTATTTAATAAAATAAATAATTTCTTGCTTTGGATTGTGGTGATTTATTGTATTATTTTGGTTTTCATCAAAGGCATTATCAATTCTAGTATTATTTAATCTTTTTAATTGTGTGGTATTATAATCTAAAAAAAGTATGGCATCAGCACCACATTTTTTTGCTTTTGCTATATATTGTTTCACCACTTTTTCTGTTTTTTGTATTCTAAAGTATTCTTCGCCAGCCTTGCCAATTATGGTATATTTCTTTTTTATTAGTGTATCACTTATATATATATATCAATATTGGAAGTAGGCGTATATGTATTACCTATATAATATATGCTAGCCTTGCAGGCAAAAATTGAAATCACTACAAATAATAACACAACTATTCTCATATTTTTTATTTACTTATTTACAAAAATGTAGCCAAATGTAAGAGGATTAAGTTAAATGTAACGTACTTGATAAAAAATTTTCAGTTAGCATTTTTCAACATTTTCTAAACTTCAATAGTATTTTAATTTTGCCCTATATGTATTTAATATCCATAACCTTAGCAAATAATACTTAGTTCAAAAGTAGTTCAATTGACTATACTTGTATTAAATCCTTTTGCCGAAAGGCAAAAAGTAATTAATTAATAGCTACCAATAGGTAGGTACTACAATATGGCAAAGTAGCAATTGTTTTATAATGTTTATAATACCTTTATACCTTTAATACATTATATAACTAAACAAAAAAAAACAACCCCAGTACAGAGGTTGTTTTCGTTATATTTATAACACAATATTATTACCTATTGGTAATTAATGATACTAGTGGTCTTCTTATATCAGATGCTCCAGCTATGCCATTAATACCACGGCCAATTGCTGTAAACACTCTACCACCAGTAATGGCAGCAGCATAACTTATAATTGCAGTACTTGTAGGTAATGCTCCTGCAGGTCGTAAGGCAATGGTAGTACTACCTAATGCTATTGGTGCATACATACTTGTTGCAGTGTTGTAAGCTACATTGGTAAACACTGGTGTAGTAGATGTTCCAAAATATACATCTACTGCTGGTACGCCTATAAGTCCATTATAAAATCTACAAACTGAAGTAGTATTATTTGGTGGTATGCTAGCATCAAATGCATCAGATAATGTTGCCACTTTTACACTGCTGCTATCAGTAAACATAATAGAGTAGCGTTGCGCTGCTGCTAAATTTATAGTGCCACTATATAGTACTAATGAGTCTACATTTGTACCAATCTTTACAAATGATACTACTATGTTTTTTGCACCAGCTGGTATATCCAAATAATCGTTGGTATTGCTACCACCTATATTGGCTCCTCCACCAGGATAACTTACTGAGTATGTAAGGTTGTAACTTACTCGTTCACCATCCACTTTTATTTGTACAGGTGGGTTTATAGCACGGGCTACCAAATAGCCAAACTTGACCTGTGCTCCAGTGCTTATTGTATTATCAATAGCCGTTACTTTATTTTTTTTACAAGCACCTATTGTTATACTAATCAATAGTGCTAGTACTAATTTATTTTTCATGTATTTATTTTGTTTGTCTTTATATTGTTATCAGTTTATTATGGTCGGCTGAACCAACACTCCGCCGTATGAAAGTTAGGCTCACCTATAGCAAATGTGTTGTAAGTGTTAGCCGCAATTATCATATTGTTTATAGCTCCAATATTCCATACGTACTCACTGTTAAACCTTGGTCTAATTCTATACACAGGTCGGTTAAAGTTATCGGCGTAGTAAGTAGTTATTGGTTGTAATGCTTTGTATACAGGCAATGCAGTTTGTGCATCAAGGTCGGTTAGGTAGTGGTACCGTCGTATATCTGTCCATGTTTCTACAAATCCCCAACCCCACAAAGCTATATACTTTTGTAGCATTATTTCTGTTCTTGTAAGTGCTGCAGGTGTTTGTTTTACGTTGGTACTTGCTAAGTAAAATGCTCTTTCAGCAGCCGATATAGGTACATTTTTAAATAAGGCAACGTTAGCTCTTGGGTAGCTTCCTCTGTTAATAAAGTCAAAATGTGCACTAATACCATTTCTATAGGCAGTATAAGCTAGTACTGAGTTTGGTGCTTTTGCAAACTCGGCTTCGGCTCGTATAAATTGCATTTCACCAAAGGTCATTATAGGGCATACCGCTTTGTTGTGAAATAAATATTTACCCTGTGGTAAACCAAAATTTGCAGAGCCTGGGTTCACATACAAGCTATCGCCCCACAATACTGTTACCCTTTGGCGTGGATTTAGAGTGGCAGTATTAGGGTCGCCTACAGTAGGTACTAAGCCTCGGTAGCCACCATTAGTTGTACCAGTTATAGTATCTTGGCTTACTGTTAGTAAGTGTTGCATACGAGGGTCACGGGTGGCTATGGTACTTGCACCGGTAAGTGTAGTGCCATCTAATAAGTTTACTATAGTTCTACTTTGCCTAAGTGCCGTAAAGTTATTTCTAAATGTTCCCAAAAAGTTAGCATCTTCATTTCTAGTACCATCAAAAGGTACTAAAAAATCTTCTGCACCACTTGCCATGGCTAATTGGCTGTATTTTATAGCACTATCAGCTGCCGAAGGTATTTTTTGTAGTACACATAAAAAATTACGTGCCATAAGGCCATACACAAATTTTGTCCACAAAGCAGTATTACCGTTATATACATAATCCCCTTTTGCCAATCGAGGAAAGGCAGTGTTATAGTCCGTACGAGCTAAGTTACCAATGGCTACTCTACATAACGAATCTACACCACCCAATACAGTTTGTTGTGGTTGAAATTCGTAAAAATATTTATTATCCTGGTATAGGCTATCCCAACCTGCTTCGCCTTGTACTAAAGTAAGGCATTGAAAAGTCCAAGCTTTCATTGCCTGTGCTGCACCTACATAATCCCATTGGCGTTGCAAAGTTCCTTGTGTTACCATATATTCAAGGTTACGGCCAAGGCCAAAATACGTTTGACGGAATATTTCACCCGGTGCATCTGTTTGAAAACCACCTTGTCCATCGTAAGTATCGTTTGCTGTAGTGGCTTGAAACATTTGAGTGTAACGTCCAATATGCCTACCATCAAATTGCACACCACGGGGCATTGCAGCTAACATGGCGGGCATCAAACTTGATGGGTCAGGGTTCTGTGGTGTATCGGGGTCGCTATTTACATCCAAGTATTTTTTACACGATGTAGCGGTTACCAAAGTTGTTACTATTAGTATCGCTGCTATTATTAATTTATTTGTCTTCATTATTTTTTATATTAGTGTATATAAATGTTTTTTTTTGTTGTTACTAATTGGTTAGTTAAGGTTGCTTAAAAAGTTACTCTACACCCTACATTAAATGCTCTTGGTGCCGATACGGAACCATAATCAATACCACCGCCACCAAAGCCTTTGGTACTTACATTATTACTACTTACACTAGGGTCAGCACCACTGTAGTTAGTTATAATAAATGGATCTGTTACCGTTACAAAAAATTTAAAATCTTTTAAAAACTTCATTTTATCCAATAACGTTTTTGAAAATTGGTAACTCAATGTAATATCTCTCATACGAACCCAACTTACATCTTCTACAAAGTTCTCTTCGGCAAAGTTGGTACTACTACTATAAAATGCACTTCTATAAAATGGATTAACTGCTATATTATTTTTTGTAGGAGTTGTAGTGTTTTCAAGTCCATCAGCTAGTACACCACTTATTACCCTCGATTGTTCACGGTCGAGTGTTCTTGTGCTTAATCCAAGCCTATACAATGCTAGTTCAGTACCGTTAAATACTGCACCACCTTTACGAATATCCATAGTAAAACTTAACCCAATATTTTTGTAATTTATTTTATTGGTAATACCACCAACCCAATCACTTTGCCTATCGGCTATATATTCAAATGTGTTGTTTACAATTGGCAATCCTGTTGTAGCATTTATTAGTATATCACCATTTACATTACGGCGGTACTTATAACCCCAAAGGCTCGATATGGATTGGTCTTTAGTAAACTGAGATCTAATGTTACCATACACCCAAGTGTCACTATCGTAAAATATAGGTAGGTTAGCTGGCATACTTATTATTCTATTTCTGTTTTTACTCCAGTTTGCATTTATTTCCCAGTTAAACTTTTTACTAACAAATGGTTTTAAAGTTAGCAATATTTCTGTTCCTTTATTTACTACTTCGCCACCATTAAAGTATTTCAATATAAAACCTGTTAAGTAACTACTACGTGCTGCAAGTATTTGTTTAAAGCTATTAAGTTGGTAAAATGTAACGTCAAGTCCAATTCTACTTTTAAAAAATTTAGTTTCAAAACCGTAATCTAATATTTTTGTAAATTCTGGCTCAAGTCCAAAGTTATTACCAGTAACTCCGTAGGCATACCCACCACCAGTGGTAGTTTGTCCTTGAAAGCGGTCATCTATTATATAAGGCGATATTGGCGACTTACCAGTAGTACCATAACTAGCTCTTAGCTTACCAAAGTTTAAAAACGGTAAAGCATTTGCCATACCTTTTATTTCGCTAAAAATAAAACTACCCGATACCGAGCCATATTGATAATATGGTGTTTTTTCTACCACACGGCTAAGTAAGGTTGAGCTACCTTCGTAACTACCAGCCACTGATAAGTTAAGTAAGTTGTTATAATTTATTTCATAATTACCGTACGATCTAATACGCCTTACTTGGCTTATGGTACTTAATCCATCTCTACTTCGAGGTTCAGTATTGTTAATACTTATAAAGTTAGGTTCTATAAATTGTTCTCCTTTATAACTATCAATGTCGGTATTTGATTCGTCCACATTAAACCCTACAAGTAAGCTACTGTTAAATTTGCCCGTTCTTTTACGTAAACTCAAAAAGGTATTGCTATTCAAATTTTTTGTACGTTGTAAATAGGTACTTAAATAACCACCATTAGTAAAACCATAACGGCTGCCAGGGTGAAAACTTTGAGTACCTTTTGTAGTATAAGCATCAATAGCACCAATAGTAGTTAAGGTTACACCTTTGGCTATTTCAAAGTTAAATTTAATGTTACTATTTACACGGTCTGTATTATCAAATGATCTGTTTTTATTTACATCCCACAATGGGTTATCATACTCACCTGCAGGTGCACTACCTAATAGTAATTTTCTTGTACCATCGGCATTTCTATAATCACTTACATCGTTAGTAACTGGGTATTGTAACAGGGTTAAATAAAATGAACCTATACCTTTATTAACTTTTTGGTTTTCTGTTTTGGTATACGTCATTCTAGTTTGTACATTCAACCATTTAGCAACCTTGGCAGTATTAGTTAAATTTACTACCAACCTATCCAAGCTTGTATTAGGTACTGTACCTTCATTCGATATTTTATTCACACTCAATCTAAATGTACTTACATCAGTACCACCGTCAACCGAAAGGTTGTGTTGGCTAGTAAACCCACCTTGAAAAAATGATTGAAAATTATTGAAAAATGGTGTACCTGCTGCATACTTTGCTCCAAAAAAAGATGGAGAAACTACTCCAATTTCACCAAAACCTAAATCGGTAAATACAGGGTCGCTTATACCATTGTTGCCTCTTGCATAAGTATTTTGTGTGGTATGAAATCGGTATAGCTTTTCGTACCTAAATGAGTTGTCGTAAGTAATGTTTGTTTTGCCTGACTTTCCCTTTTTTGTGGTAATCATTACCACACCATTACTACCATCGCTACCATATAGTGCAGAGGCTTCTGGTCCTTTTAATATTGTAATTGACTCTATATCTTCACTATTAATATCGGCAGCACGGTTAGTATAATCAGCATTACGGCTACTGGTACTAAAGGCCAATATGTTCTCTTGGTTAAGTGTTTGGTTATCGTAAGGTACACCATCAACTACTATAAGAGCCTGATTGTTACCGCCCATACTATTGCCACCTCTTAATATAAATGAGGTACTTGCACCCGGCAAACCCGATGTTGTAGTAACTGTTGCACCTGCTACTCGGCCAGCCAAACTATTCAATATATTTTCCCTTCTTGTATCTTGTACATCATCTGCCGATATGGTTTGTAGCGATGAACTTACACTTTGTTTATTTTTTGTAATACCATAAGCAGTTACTACTACCTCGCCTTCTTGCCTGTTGTTAATGGCTAGTTTAATAGTAATTACTCGGTCGGCAGTAACTTTTACCGTAGTTTTTTTGTAACCAACCCTCGATATTTCTAATACATCGCCATCATTAGCTAGTAATACAAAAGTACCATTAGCTGCCGTTTGGGTTTCTTTTTTTAAGCTTTTATTTAGTATTGCTACATTGCCTAATCGGTCATTATCAACCTCGGACACCACTGTACCATTTACATTTTTAGCTTGTGAAAATGCTTTGCCACAAAGTAATACAAGTATTACAGGCAACAATCGTTTAATTTTTCTCATAAACATTTATAATTTTTTTAACTAAGTTTAACATAAAATTACATAAATATGACATACCACCGCTATTATTAATCATTAATTTTTTAACATTTTTTTGTGAGTAAATATTTTACATCAATTGAGAAATAGTATTTGATTGTAGTATTAAACTAATAGTTTAATTTGTAGTCATACTTTTATAAAAAAATACAAAGCAATGCATTTACCCACTATAAAAAAGACCATCAAAATAATTAGCTTTAGTTTTTGTGCCGTTGTAATATTTTCTTTTTTACCAAAAACAATAACTACTCAGCAACCTAGTTATACATTTCCTTATAAAAATGCTGGACTTAGCCAACAACAAGCAGCCGAACATTTGTTGAGTAGGTTTACTTATGGCGTAAGTAAAACCGATATAGACCAAGCCACCAATATGGGCTTGGAAAAATGGCTTGACCTACAATTAAATACAACCCTAAAAGATGATGAAGTTGCTACTAGGCTTGCATCTTACGATGCTTTAACCTTATCAAATGCTGAAATTGTAGATAAATTTCCACGTGTTCCCAAAATAAAAAAAATGGCACTTGATGAGGGATATGTTACAGAAGAAAAACTAAAAACTATTGATAAAAAAGAATTAGCCAAATTGTACTTTCAATATAGGCAACAAAAAGGATTTAAACCCGAAATAGAATTAATTAGGCAATTTACCAACCAAAAAATAATAAGAGCTACCTACAGCAATAACCAATTGAAAGAAATATTAACCGACTTTTGGTTTAACCATTTTAATGTATCATTTACCAAAAACGATTGTGAGCAATACATACCCGTATATGAACGTGATGCCATACGGCCAAATGTAGTAGGCAAGTTTGAAAATTTGTTATTAGCCACCGCTAAATCGCCAGCTATGTTGCTCTACCTCGACAACTTTAATAGTACTGGCAACAATGAAGAGATTGATGCACTACAAGCCAAACGTGAAGCCCGATTGGCCAAAATGGATAATAGTATGAATGCCAATGGCAAAATAAAAAAGCCAAAAGCAAAAGGACTTAACGAAAACTATGCAAGAGAGGTAATGGAATTACACACCCTTGGTGTAGATGGTGGCTATACCCAAACCGATGTAACCGAAGCAGCTAGAGTGCTTACTGGCTGGACAATATACCCTATAAGCGACTATGGCGGTGTAGGACAAATAAAAAAAGCTATTGAAAAAATAGGGGAGAGCAACCTCGAAAAACGAGGATTTGTACATGAAGGAGATTTTTTGTTTGCAATGAATAGGCACGACGATAAACCCAAAACAGTACTTGGCAAACTATATAATGAAGGTGGCTACAACGAAGGTGTAACCTTATTAAAAACTTTGGCTAATCACCAAAGTACAGCAAACTTTATTTGCAAAAAATTAGCCACAAGGTTTGTGAGTGATGTACCACCACAAAGCATAATAACCAAAATGGCTACTACATTTATAAAAACCAATGGCGATATAAAGCAAGTAATTATAACAATGGTAACGGCACCCGAATTTTGGACTAAAGATGCTTTGAGAGAAAAAACAAAATCGCCTTTTGAATATGCTATTAGTAGCCTAAGGGCTTTAAATGCAAATATAACCCAGCCCATGCAAATTAATAATTGGATTACCAAAATGGGACAAAAAATGTACTACTACCAAGCACCAACAGGTTACCCCGACAAAGCACAATATTGGATTAACACCGGCTCACTACTTAATAGAATGAACTTTGGCTTAGCCTTAGCAAGTAAAAGAATACCTGGTGTTGACTTTGACCTTGCAGCCCTTAACCAAAACCATGAACCCGAAAGTGCAGAAGATGCATTGCAGAAATATGCAACTATACTACTGCCACAACGTAACCTACAAAGCACCCTCAAAAGGCTTACACCAATTGTAAACGACCCAACTATAATTACTAAAATAAATGAAGCAGCTGAAAAAAACACTACAACTAATAACAATACCCAAATGACCAATACTGATGATAATATGGAACCTATAACAATGGAAAAAGTAGTAGAAAAAATAAAAAATAAACGTAACGAAGCTGTAACCACCACATTTGGCGATAACTCTATGTTAGCACAAGTAGTGGGTGTAATAATAGGTTCGCCAGAGTTTCAAAGGAAGTAATGTAGAAAAGATACGACCTCACCCCAACCTCCCGTTTTTACAACGGGACTGGCTCTCTTTTCCAAGGAGAGGGGCAAGAACCTTACGGGCTTGGATAATTTGATAATGTGCTAACGAAAAAAACTGCAGTTATAAACTTATAATAAATTAAAAACTATGACAACCAGAAAAGCATTTATAAAAAACGGAGGACTTGCCCTCTTTGGTATTGGCTTAGGAGGCATACCTAGCTTTGTAAAAGCAGCAGCTAGTAACCAAATGGCTACTAACACTTTAGGTAAAAAAAAGGTACTCATTTGTATATTTCAACGGGGTGCTATGGATGGCTTAATGGCCGTTACACCCTTTACCGATGCTTACTTAAAAGCTGCACGACCTAATTTGTTTTTAAATGCAGGTGCAGGAAACCCGCTTATTGACCTAGATGGAAAATTTGGGTTACACCCAGGCTTTAAAGCATTTGAAACATTGTACAAAACCAAACAATTAGCAATAGTACACGGCATTGGTAGCCCCAATACCACCCGTAGCCATTTTGATGCACAAGATTATATGGAAAGCGGTACACCATATAACAAAGGCACGGCAAGTGGTTGGCTTAATAGGGTAGTAGGGCTTACGCCCAAAAATGATACTTCACCATTTAAAGCAGTAAGTATAACCAATAGTTTGCCTCGAAGCCTATATGGCGATAATAGTGCTTTGGCTATTAGCAACATAGCCGACTTTAATGTAAAAATAAAAGGTAATACAATGGGTAGCAATATGGCTGCAAAAAGCTTTGAAGATTTGTATGATGATGCAAGTAATAATTTGCTAAAAGAAACAGGTAAGGAAAGTTTTGATGCAATTAAAATACTAGAAAAATCCGATACTAAAAATTATAGACCAACAGCTGGAGTTACATATCCTAGTAGTGCATTGGGCAATTCGCTAAAGCAAATAGCACAGCTAGTAAAGCTTAATGTAGGCCTTGAAGTAGCATTTGCCGAACACGGTGGATGGGATACACACCTAAACCAAGGTGCCGAAACGGGTATATTTGCAAGAAATGCAAATGATTTAAGTAACTCAATTGCAGCATTATGGAATGATTTGGCTACACAACAAGATGAGGTAGTAATAATGACAATGACTGAGTTTGGACGTACCGTAAAACAAAACGGAACTAATGGAACCGACCACGGAAGAGCAAGTTGTAACTTTATAATAGGCAACAAAATACAAGGTGGCAAAGTACATAACAATATGAAAAGCCTTGATAAAGAAAACCTTGAAGATGGAAGAGATTTACCCGTAACCACCGACTTTAGAAGTGTATTTAGCGAAGTGGCAAACAAACATTTAGGTATTAACAATAACAAAATACTATTTCCCGATTGGACTGGAAGCAGTATTGGATTGATGAAATAAGAAGAAATATGCTAAAGAGGGAATTTGCTAATGAGATAATATGCTAATGTGCTAAAGAGGGAATGTGTTAAAGAGATAATATGCTAATGTGCTAAAGAGGCAATGTGTTAACGAGATATTTTGCTAATGTGCTAAAGAGGGAATATGCTAATGCGATAATATGCTAATGTGCTAAAACGGGAGTATGCTAAAGCGATAATATGCTATTGCCTGTACCGCGAATATGGTATGTTATAAAAAAATTGATGTTAATACTAAAAAATAATATAATAAAATGATAATGAATAAACTATGCATATTTACCTTATGTAGTACTATAGCTTATATAACTACCAATACTAGCTGCAAAAAACCTAAAGACCCAATACCAGTAACCCCAACTAGTGATAGTGCCAACGTATTAGTTAACAATGGCTACGGCTCTGGCAAATACAAAATTGGCGATACCGTACATATATTTAACAATCCTTTAGCTACCACCGAACTGTTTGACAAATGGAATGGCGACAACACTTTACTTAAAAATAATGACGAGTGGCACACTTACTTTATAATGCCAAGCAGCAATGTTAACTTAACTGGAACGGTAAAACCATCAACTACATTTACCCTAATAAATACAATGATAAAAGGTAAAACAATACTAAAGCCTGTATATTATTACCTACCAAGTACACATAAAGGTATAGCCTACTTATTGCATGGTAGTGGTGGTACTGCCCAAAACCTTGTAAACGATTATGAGTGGCAACAGCTAATAAAAGTTTTGGTAACTGATGGCTATGGCATAGTAGTAACCGAATGTGAAGAAGCTACTTTGGGTATGGATACCAATGGCGATGGTAAATTACGTTGGTTATCGAACCCATTAGATAGTGTTGCTAACATTGACTTAGCCAACATTAAAGCAATAAGCGACACCATATATGCAAGAGGTTGGAGTACTAAAGCAAAGCCAAGGTATGCAGTAGGTATGAGCAATGGTGGTAATTACAGCACAATAATTGCACCTTACTTTAAGTTTAAAACTGCCGTAAGTTACTGTGCCCAATCGGGTGCATTAACGGCTAGTATTAGCAACGTACCTACACAATTTTGTATGGCCAAGTTCGATAATAACGATAACGTTGGCCAAGCAGGTAATATAGAAGCACTTAATAACTCACAAGCTTATACCAACAGAGGCATTTGTAGTAAATATTTAATGAAAGAAAGAGCACCGTTATACAGCGAAAGATTTGCCCGAAACGGTACAATTACAATTGCAAAATCAATAGCTGTGTTCAACGAACTTAAAACCAAAGGTTTTTTAAATACTCGAAATTACTTTATAGGTTATAGTGATGCATTTGTAAATGCTTACCAAACTGCTCCTGGCAACTACCCAGAGTTTAATACACTTACTATATTGCAAAAGTTATTTGTATTACAGCAAATTGATTTATCAGTATCGGATCATCAGTTTTATAGTGATTTTAATAATGCAACTCTCAAGTATATGAACACCCAGTGTTTATAATAAAAAATATTAACACTTTTTTCTTTGTACTAATTGTACTTTAGTTATAACTTTACATTGTAATGAAAAAAATAATAATAGCCATAGTAGCCTTATGCTACCTTGTAACCACAAGTGGCTTTACTATTAATAAGCATTACTGTATGGGGCAATTAGCCTCAGTACAATTGGTGGCTAACACTAATAGCAAATGTAGCAAGTGTGGCATGCATACAACCAAAAGCAAGGGCTGCTGCAATGATGAAACTACCTTGTACAAATTAACTGAAAAGCATAACTCAACCGAGCATAACTTTGAGTATAGTAATACACTTGTAGCATTTATACCACAATTATATAATATAATTAGCATTACTAATATTGCTAAGTATACCAAAAAAAACTACTACAACAACACATCACCGCCTTACTTAATTAAGGATAGGTGTATATTTTTCTCCAATTTTAGAATTTGATTTTTATTTTTTTTTCCGCCAAGGCGGTAAAATAGTCATGCAATAATATTGCCTTAAGGCATAGAAATTATTGTTGTACTTGAACTTATATAAAAAAAATAAAAAACACTAAAATGAAAAATATAATAATAGCCCTAATTATAATATTAGGCTTACACATAACAACCCAAGCACAAATAACAAAAGTAGCTATACAAGCAAGTGGACTTACCTGCAGTATGTGTAGCAATAGTATACAAAAGGCACTTAAAGCATTGCCTAATACGGCAGATGTAGCAACCGATTTAAACACCAATACATTTACAATAACATTTAAAAACCAACAAATAGTTAGTATTGATGAACTAAAAAATGCAATTGAAAAATCGGGGTTTACCGTGGCAAAATTATTGGCCACTATGCAATTTGCTAATATAGCGGTTAAAAACGATGAGCATATAACTGCTAATAGTGCAATGTATCACTTTGTACATATACAACCCCAAACCCTTAACGGCCTGTATACTGTACAGCTTATTGACAAAGGATTTACTAATGCAAAAGAGTACAAAAAAAATAGTAGCTACACTACAATGCCCTGCATAAAAACAGGCTATATGCAAAGTTGCTGTAGTAAAAATGCCGTAGCCTATGGCACTAGGGTGTATCATGTTACTATGTAGTATGATAATATGATATTTGGTAATATGATAATTTTATTCTCCGTGTACTCAGTGCCTCTACCGAAGCATCAGTACAAGTGTGGGAAATATATAACTCCGTGTACTTAGTGCCTCTACCGAAGCATCGGTACAAGTGTAGGAAATATATAACTCTGTGTACTTAGTGCCTCTGTGGGAAAAATATACCACCGTGTACTTAGTGCCTTAGTGGGAAAAATATAACTCCGTGTACTTAGTGCCTTAGTGGGAAAAATATAACTCCGTGTACTTAGTGCCTCTACCGAAGCATCGGTACAAGTGTGGGAAAAATATAACTCCGTGT